>CAYQXY010000026.1:0-79722 GCA_964421595.1 uncultured Bacteroidales bacterium
ACCTTCACGATCACTCCGCAAAGTGGTGCGTTATGCAGCGGACAGCCAATTACGGCTATGGTGACGGTGAACCCTGAACCTGTGGGCGTGGCAACGCCTGCTAGCCAGGCTATTTGCTCGAATTCTCCAATGGATCAGATAGTGTTTAGCACATCTAATGGCTTATTTGGTACGTCTTATTCATGGACCAGAAATGAGACTGTTGCGGTGACTGGGATAGCTGCCAGCGGATCTGGAAATATTTCGGGTGTACCGGTGAATCAGACGAATGGCCCGGTTACTGCTACCTTTACAATTATCCCGGTCAGCGGGGCAGGTTGTACCGGTCCTGATTTTACGGCATCTCTTACAGTCAGGCCTGAGCCTGTGGCTGAGGCTACTCCTCTGACACAGACCGTCTGTACGGGTGAACTGATTGATGAGATAGTACTGGGGACCAGCAATGGCGTGGCGGGGACTACCTTCTCGTGGACGAGAAATAATCCTTCTGTAACGGGGACTATTGGTGACTCGGGTAACGGAAATATTTCCGGAACGCTTATAAACACTACCAATTTCCCGGTTACGGTTACCTTTGAGATCACTCCTTCATATGATGGTTGCCCGGGTGCCACGATTACCGCCGAGGTTGTCGTGAGGCCGGAGGTAAGCATCGTTTCCCATCCACAGCCCTTAATCATCTGCAATGGAGGTAATGCAACCTTCAGCGTCACCGCAAATGAGGTTGATTCCTACCAGTGGCAGTTGTTCAATACCGGCTCCTCTGTATGGGAAGATATAACCGGCGAAACCGGCTCCTCATTCACCATTACCGGTGCTGGTTTCGGGCACGACGGGAACCGTTACAGGGTGGAGATGACCGGTTGCAATACGGTTTATTCTGATGAGGCAATTCTTAATATATATCCGGAACCTGTTGTTGTAATAGATGCCGTTGATATTGAGGTTTGCGAAAGCAACCAGGCTATCTTCGAGGTGATGGCAACCGGTTCTTCCCTTGAATACAGGTGGTTTACCGATCGCAACGACGGTATGGGCCTTGTTGAGGTGGTCAACACACCGGGCATATACCAGGGTGCCGCTACAAGGCAGCTTACCGTGGTCAATACAACGGGAATGGCAGGTCATCTGTTCCAGCTCCGCATTACCGACATGTGCGGTAATATAGTATTCTCTTCTGTGGTTGCGCTCTCACTGAGCATCGACCCGGTTATAACTACCCAGCCTCTCAGTGATGAAATTTGTGAGGATGGTTCGACTGTCTTTATGACTGTTGTCGACGGTAATCCTGCCGAGATGATCTACCAGTGGCAGTATATGCCTTCGGGTGGTTCTTCATGGATGCTGGTTTCCGGTCTTGGAGGCTACTCGGGTGCCTCAACTCCAGAACTTACTGTGTTTGATGCTGCTGTCAGCCTCAGCGGAAACAGCTACAGGATGCGGGTAGTGAATACAAGATGCGGGACAGAGGTTATTTCCGATGTGGTAACGCTGATAGTTAATGCTAAACCTACTCCATCAATTCTGCCCGATCCGGCTGCTGTTTCTGTCGAGAATGTTCTTACGCTTGATGGCAATCCGCTTGGTGGATCGGGGACTTATTCCACTCATTTGTGGACCGGCGCGGTATCGCATCTTGATGATGTCAATGTGCAGTCGCCGATCTTTACTCCTTCGGCAATGGGTGATTTTCAGCTGACATACCGGGTGACCGACGATAAGGGTTGCTGGGGTGAGGATGTGGTAACGGTGACTGTTACCTCGGGTATTGTAATTTCCATGGATGATGAGACGGTTTGTGCCGACTCTGATCTGCAGCTTACGGCTAATCCCTCGGGTGGTTCGACTGTCTATGTGAGCCATGAGTGGACTGGCGATGGTGCAGGCTACCTTTCTGATGTTGCTATACGCAACCCTGTTTTCCATTCTGCTGTTCCGGGTGTTTATTCTCTTACTTACCGGGTGACCGACGATTATGGTACGGTTGGTGAGGAGACTATTTCGGTGACTGTCTTCGAGAGGCCTGTTGGGTTGATTACCGGTGATGGTGACTTCCCAAGGGTTTGTGGTGGTGCTGATTTGCAGCTTAATGGCAATCCTTCGGGGGGATCGGGCACATATACTACTCATCAGTGGACGGGACAGACAATGCCGCTTTCTGCGGGCAATATTCACAATCCGGTTTTCAATACCATGGTACCGGGTAATTATACGCTAAGGTACCGGGTGATTGATTCTAATGGTTGCAGCTCCGACATTGTCGAGACAGTGGTTACTAATGAGATTCCCCAGGCGGGATTCAGCTCCGATGCCTTACCGGGCTGTACACCTATGATGGTGAACTTTACCAATAACTCGCTCGATGCCGTGGCGTATGAGTGGGACTTTGGCGATGGTTCTGATGTGGTTACCACAACCAACCCGTCTCATATATTCGAGAACCTGACTACCACTATTCAGTATTATACCGTAACGCTTACCGCCTTCTCTGAAAATGGCTGCGAGCATTCGATTACCCGCGTAATTACTGTGTATCCGGCGGTTAGTTCTGAGTTCACGGTTTCTGATGAGGCTACCTGTTCGCCCGGAAAGATAACTTTTGGTGCATTGCCCGGTGCTCTTGAGTATTACTGGAACTTTGATGACGGAACACAGGGTATTGCCGGGCCGTTGGTGGTTCACGAGTTCAATAATCCTACTGACAACGATATGGTGTTCAACGTGAAGCTACGTACTACTTCTTTCTATGGTTGTATTGATGAGAGTGAGATGGAGGTGCTTGTTTACTCCACTCCGCGTGCCGAGTTCAGCGCCGATCCGGTCAACCAGGTGTTCCCCGCTTCGACGGTGAACTTTACCAACCTGGGCTCTTCTGACAGCAGTTTTGATTACCTGTGGGATTTTGGCGACGGGCATACCTCCAGTGTTCAAAATCCTGAGCATACCTACGGCGATCATGGTGAGTACGAGGTAAGTTTTACGGTTTCGAATGACAATTGTGTGACAACGGTCACCCACAAGGTGATAGTTCGTCCTGCTCCGCCGGTGTCGGCTTTCGATGAGGTTGCTCCTCTATGTGCTCCGATGACTGTCAATTTCCGGAACAGGTCTGAATATGCCACCGGCTATCGCTGGGACTTTGGCGATGGCAGAATGTCGATTGAGGAAAATCCGATGCATACTTATCATACTCCCGGCACTTACCTGGTCAGGCTTATAGCTTATGGTGACGGTGGCGAGGATGAGAGCAACAATTTTGTTACTGCGTTCGTGTCGCCTGTCTCGTACATGAACCTTGCTCCGTCTTATGTATATGTGAACGACCAGCATGTGGCTTACTTCAATCTTTCGCACAATGCCGATGTTTATCTATGGGACTTTGGCGATGGTAACTTCTCGAATGAGTTTGAACCTATCCATATCTACACCGAATCGGGAACGTATGATGTGACGCTGGAGGTGTGGACTGATGATGGCTGCTATGATACCTTTACCAGGGAACAGGCCGTAGAGGTTGAACCCGCGGGTGTAATTTCATATCCTACCGGTTTCCGTCCGGGTAACGAGCCTACCGGCGGACGTATTGATCAGGGTGCCGATGAGTATGAGAGGAACAAGGTGTTTGTGCCTGGTTTAAGTGAGAAAGTGGATGATTACCACCTGAGTATCCATAACCGCTGGGGCGAGCTTCTCTTCGAGTCGTTTGAGATTAATGTTGGCTGGGATGGCTTCGTGAAGGGTGTGAAAGCCAAGCAGGATGTCTATATCTGGAAAGTTACCGGCAAGTATTCAGATGGCGAAGCCTTTGTAATGGCCGGCAATATAACTCTCTTAAGGTAACAGTGAAATGATCTAAAGATAGCACCTCCAACTACCTTCCCGTCAGCCAGGCCTTCACCGGCCGGCTGACGGGCTTACCCGGAAAACCCGGCAATTCTGAACTTTGCCTCAGATTGCCGGGTTTTCTAATCTATACTCTATGATGTCCAGTTTGCCCGGTTATAAAATCCCTGAAATTATGTCTGCTCACTACAGAGGTTTCAGCTTTATATAGCTTCCACCGGTCCGTCCCTGATTCCTTCGGATCAATAGTGATGTCACGATACCGTTAACCGTGGCGGCATCATCGACAGGATCCAGAGCCATGTCAGAGTAATAGTAGATGTTACCGGGATCGTACCAGAGGCGAAAGTTTTGCTCAAAATTGGTTTCACGTGTTACGATAGCCCCCATGAGGCTGACATAGCTAAAACCTGCTTCGGCGATTCCGTCAAACGCTACGCGGTAATCGACCCTGCCCCAGGGGCGGGTAAAACAACCCAGTTGCCAGGCCGGTCTTTTGCATCCGCTTACCTATGCTGCCGCAGCTGTTGCAAACATCACACTTCTAATAAATTCGCGACGTGAAACTGATCTGGTAATTTTTTGATTTCCTGTTGTCATTTTTTTAAGAAATTAATTTTCAGAAGGAAAAAGGGGTATCAGATCTTTCCCGGATCAGGCAGGTCACCCAGCCATTTCGTTACCCTTTGCTCCCATTGGGCTATACCGGCCTGCCTGCGCTGAGAGGCAGGGATACTGCCTAAAACGGTTGTTACATATGACTCCAGGTATTCACGGGCAGATGTTCCTGAAAGTTCGTAAGGCACTGTCCGGCTGCTTTCAAGGTCACGTGTCAGCACACCCCTTCGGCCCGAGGGGTCCAGCCGTATGATTTCACCTGCCGGCTCCCTGAGATTGACTACATTGACTATCCGGCCGTGATCAGCGACCGGAGACGGGTCAATTTCATGGCCGGGGTTGGTCAGGTCCGGATCCAGTCCTATACCAAGATTTTTCATGCTGTGATTAAAAATATCGAGCCACTGGTCGTACCCGTAGGACTTGAGGATGCGGCCACGATAATTAATCTGAACCTCAGCCTCGTGCCCTACAGCATGGGCGGGATGCCCGGGATATTCCCTTTCATTTAATGTAACTTTCACCTTGCAGCTTACACTTCTTCCCTTTTGGCCCTGAATATGACAAAGGTGCGGCTGCTGGGCATCAATTGTAAAAATCACAGTATTTGCCGGCTGCCCGGCGGGTGAAACATCGATGTTAAGGGGAACGCCGGACTGTATTGGGGTTACTGTGCCGTTTTCCAGTATAACAGACCACACATACTGGCCAAGCGGTTGACGGAGGAGAACAGGGACAGCGATCGCAGTAGCTGAAAAAGTGCACTCACTGGCATCAACACCTACTTTAATACTTCCTGTTACTACCTCTCCCGGCCCCACCAGACTGGGCACATCAACGTTCTCAGACCTGGAGTTGGCCAGATCCACCTCACAGTCCCCTACCGGACGGTGGACAAGTGCTTCGGGCCCGTCATAGAAAGACTCAATGTCAATTGCTGACACCGTTTGTGCCTGCAGGGGATGCAGTGTCAGGTAGAGGCCGGGAATTATCTGACGGTACACGCGCCACAGGATGACCAGGTGGCCTGACAAGTCCCGGTTAGCATTTATAAGAGCGTGCTGGCCGGCCTCTGTGCGCAGGGCCACGACTGCCACCTGAGTTTCCATGTGATCATTCAGGGGATTTATACCTGGAAGGGGTATCTCTGCATCGGTGAATAAGGTTGCTGATTCAGGAGCCCTCAAATCTGCCTGAGAGAGATTCGCAGCCTGGTATCGGGGAAGCGGCCCCAGGTTGAGAAGCAAGGCAGAGCCCGTGGGCTTGATTCGGCCATTCTCTACAAGAGCCACAACAGGGCCCCCATCTGTTAACGTTAATGAAACTGATCCGCTTGCAGTCACAAACTCCTCTTCCCGGTCGATGCAGTTGCCTTCTGTCACCATACCCCGTGATTGCTGCGTTGTATGCCCTATCCTTATGGCACCATTCAACTGAAGATCGTCGAGGAAGACCTGGTTCATAAACATCAGATCTTCCAGCTCACGGAACCTTATCCCCGCCATAGCAGTTGAGGTCGTCTCTGCCATGGATTCTGCTGCAACAGGCTCGGAGAAAACTTTAGAAAGGCCGGTCAGAATTATACTTCCTGCTAAATGACGGAGACCATTTGATATGATGTTGGAAAAGGAGGTCCATCCCATTTCAAATTTCTTTATTTCCGGGGCAACCCTGAGCCGGTCGTGATGGTGCGTAAACCACAGCCCAATTTCAATATCTGCAGTGAAAGAGTAGTCAGACATTCTAACCGAAACATGCAATTGCAGCGTTACATGGTTTGCACCGGTGGGTATGCCCAGGTTACTGCTGAATACAGTGATGTTGGGCGGGTCATCAGGTCCCGGGACGGTAAGAACCGGGTTATCGGGATTCGCCACCATAGCCTTAAGGGTTGGCAGGGGCAGGCGCATTCCGATGGGCGCCAGTTGTACAAAGGGAAAGGCAAAGTACGCTGTTACAGTCGCCTCCAGCGTCTCTTCAAACCTCCGTGATGCCTCATCCTGGCGCAACTGTTTTATCCGGTCTTTAAAGAGCCGGTTAACTCTCCTGCTGATCTCGGTTTCAGAAATAGTCTGACCCCGGTTTCCTGCCTCCTGTAACACTTCGGCGCGGATATCGGTGCGAACATTCTCTGTGAATATGGTGTCGTTGTTTACCTCGCTTTCGGCTTGTGCAAGAAGGGTGGGACGGTCAATCTGCAGCAGGAAGTCCATCAGAGGTGATGGAAGTATCTCTTCAAGCAGGAACCTGTTGCCAATCATAAGGCCCAACTCTGTGCCGGCCGTGACCCAGTTGACAGGAGCCGCACCGGGAGGAGAGACGATACCGGTACCCGCAGAGCGGTCGGAAAGTTTTGCCTTCATCAATATCAGCCGCTCCGTGTTTGTTCTTATCTCGGCGTCCAGACATGAGAAACCGACCAGTGCCGGAGGAAGAAACACCGGAATTGCAGAGAGTTCGGCATTGTCAGGGGTGGCAGGGCATCGTGCCGGTTGAAGCAGGAAAGCAAGAGCCGGATGATCTGTCAGGGTTTGCAGCGCTTCCGGCGGATTCTGACTGAATTCATTTGTCAACTGGCCATTTATTAAATCCAGGGCTGCTATTCTTTCGGATGATGGCCGCATGTCAGTCGGGTTACTTCCCGCATCATCAGCATCCAGTTCCAAACCGGCTTCAAGCAAAGCAAGGTTAAACCCGAATGTGCCGTCATCTGCTGTCCCGGTGAACGGGAGAATAAAAAACAGCGACCCGTTGAGGCCGGTCACATTATTGAGTCTGCTTTCAGTAAACGGCAGGATAAATTCCAGGGCATTACGGTTCGGTAATATCTGTACCCGGGGTAAATGAGTTAACAGGTGAAACTGGTTTGATTCACTAAAAGGGTAAGGCAACCCCAGGTTTGCAAATTCTTCCATGTAGGTGGATGCAACAAGTCGATTCAGTCCGCTCTGGGTAAGAGCAACGAAGGCGTCATAGCCTCCTGTCATTCTCTGGCTCATAATCTTTCTTTTTAAATTGCCTCACCGGCAGAATCGTATATTTATACAGAAGGAATGCCAGGAATCAGGCTATTTTTATTTAGTCTAAAACAATAAAACAAGTTATTGCAAGATTCTTTTTTATACAAAAGAATCCCGAAAAACTTTCAGATAAATAAGGAGTTACAAGTTTTTTCTGAAATTAATGAGGCTTTAAGATTCGCCGACAGCGAACAGTCTAAATAAATCAGAACCTGATCAAACCGGTCGATGCCGGGTGAACGGACGGTTACATAATAGTTTTAATAATCCATGTAAGTGTTAACAGGCGTGGCCTGAGAAAGATTCAGGATTAATAATTTGATACATCCAGGAATAAATTAGAGTAGAACGACGCTGGAGAAATTACCTGGAAAAGATACCGGATAAATAAACCGGGAAAATTTAGTATTTATTTAATCTTAATTAAGCTTGGCAAGTTAAACCCGATTATTTATAAATGCAAAAAATATGAAGTAAAATCAAGGGAAGAACCGATACTTTTTTTGTAAGGTTAAAAACCATTAAACAGCAGGAAGGCCCGGTGAAACCGGAATTAAATGGCTTAGATATCCAACAACCTGCTTAATATTTGAAGATATTGTCGTTTTACCTTCTGATTGATTGATATTAACATTCTGGTCAGGGGTATTAAATAAGAAGGGACCAAAAGATATCTCACTACCTGATTTATTATGATTAGTCAATAAACTTATATCTTCGGGTGAAAAGGCACTTTCCATCGAAACTTTTGTGCCTATTAAGATTGATTGAGTTAATAATGGGAATATGCCCTTATTTTTATCCAGTTTTCCATTTGAATAATAACACTGATTTAAACCTTCAATTTCCCAGTTTTGCAGATCCAGTATTTCAAAACCAAACCAGGGCCTGATGAAATCAACCCGTAAAACACTTAAATAAATCTTTTTTATTTTCGTATCAGAATCTATGTTTAAATGACTTGTTTCATTGTTTGAATTTGTGGCTTTCCACTTTAGTTTATCACTCTCATTGATGACTATAATACTGCTGCTGTCTGTTTCGTCACTTTGCAAATCCAGTTCCAGTTTAATCAACTCCGACTCATCCTGAACTATATCATACCAATTTGAAGGATTGGCATATACCGGATACCAGTTATCCGGTATGCCCCCCATGCCTGACAATGCCGAATTATTAAATTTCTCCCTTGCTTTATTTAGCAGACTCTTTGTATATGATACATTTGAATTAGCTGAGTTGATAATATTATCCCATATATCTGTTATCAGATATGGGCTGTTGTTATAATATGCAGTTAGTTCCGGAATTGTATTGGCCAGAATGGAAAAAAGATAGGCTGCTTTATAATCGCCTGTCGGATTATCAGCTGAATGTGCATTTTTATATTTATTAATGTCTATTTTTAAAGGAATAGAATTGAGCTGCAGGATACTTTTCGGCGAATCAGCACTTCCGGAAGAAAGCATTCCGCGTTTCTTATCACCTGATATTTCTTTTGATGTTTTTTTTGCCAATTGCGCGGCAAAAAGGGTGCTTAAATTTTGCATAATCATACTTTATTTTGTTTCATAGGGAAAGAGGAAAATAAAATAGTTTCTGTCCTATTTTATTTTCCGACCTCTCATACCTCACAGCGTAAGGTTCTGAAAAACGAAACCGGCCTTATTTATAATCTCACAGACTATTATGCGAAACAAGATAATCTGGCCATGCTGGTATTAATTCGTTTCTATTGATTGCGGATTACCTTGTGATGCCTTCGCCCCGACTTTGGGAGAAAAAGGAACAACCCTGCTTACCCAGCCAATAATTTGCATACCCGGAACTTTTATTTCGCCATTCTGAAAATCGGAGTCAAGATTATCTTCTGATTTTCCATATCCATAACTGCCTCCTATTGAAAATGGCCCGAAACCTACTGATACACTTGTCTTAAGTGATTGTTTAATATGCTCTTCTTCTTCGTGGCTAAAATCGGCTTTAATGGTAATATCTTTTGCTACAATAAATGCTACGGGATACATTGGAATATAGCTTGAAGCATTTGACGAATCAATTTTTCCATTTGATACACCTCCTTCTTCCGGGAACTGATTGTTTGACCAGCTTCCCAGGCGGAATAATGACTCTGAAAACCAGGGGCGCATAACGTTCACCTTGGCAATCTTTGCAGAAATTTCTATACTGTCTTTATCTGCACTGCTGTTTGAATGTTGAAAATCGCCCCCGACACTTGCTTTTACCCGCCACAATCCATAGTTTATGTTAGTATCTACACTAAAACTGTGTTCAGTAGATTTCGATCTTAACTTAGTGTTGCCTCCGCTGATTTTCAGTTCTGTAAAATTTGGGTTGTTATCATCTGTCCAGTCGGCAGGTGAAGGATAACTAAACAGCCATTTGTCGTCAAGGCCTAAAGAAGAACTGAATTTTCTATCATCACCCACAGCTTCCTGTGCTCTTAAAAGTGCCTGTCTGATTCCGTCATTAATAGTAGTATTTAATATAGCCAATGCCTGTTCTACATATTTTGCATTACCGGCAGTTAATTTTCTGTACGCTACTTTAATATTGTTCTCCAGCAGAGGAGCCTTGGCTTGCCAGTTTCTGTCGGCTGCAGCTTTTATGGCAGCATCTTTAGAATCCAAATCATCTAAATATAAATTGTAAGCACTTCTATAGGTGATAATTGACGTAACATAGTCACCCATGTTTGTCTCATAATTAACATAATCCTCACCATCTGTTCTTGTTGTTACCGTTTCATCTGTAAAAGGATTTTTTTCTTCCTTTAAGGGATGAAGATAATCATAAGCCTTGTTGTAGATGTCAACTTGTTTGGGATCAGGAGTGGTATTTGCATTGGCTCCTGTCACTACGTCTTCATAATTCTTAGAAAGTGGATTGTTTGAATTTTGCCATTCCAGAGACATAGGTGAAACCTGATCTACCATTCTTGAAAATTCTTCAGAAGCTTTTAAATCGCCAAGAGGATTTGAAGGAGTTCTTGGGTTTGCAAAGGATTTTTTATCCAATGCAGCATTTTTTGAGAAATGAATGAATGTTTCTGCTTCAGTAAATGGATTTTCACTACCTGCTGGCTGGTAGGTAATGGCATCAAACAGCCTGTCGTAAATTGCCTGTAACAATTCTTTTTCCTGTTCTTGTGTCATGATATTGTTTTTTGTTGATTTTTCCTACTCATATGGCTTTTCGGATGCCGCCCTGTTATCTCGGTTTATATCTTATACCTTATAAGGATCAGGATATCATCGAGGTTGCTCTTGTCGAGGCCGCTTGTTCCGGCATCGAGCGTCCATGTTTTTAGTGGACTGCCGCTGAGGCTGACCGTCCCGCCCTTTAATTTATCCTGGTTTCCTGTTGTTCCGGGCAGGGCAATATCTTCTGAAGCAGAGAAGCTTACAGAATTGTTGCCGTTGACCTTCAGCGATGCCGGAACTGTTACCGGCAAGCCCCTGACCGGCTTGAGCCAGATCTTTGTCTGATCAATTACCAGATCCATACCCGACAGCAGATAGGGAAAATGCATTTTTTCAACTGCGAAGCTTGTCTGCTGCTGGGCCTGGCCGAACAGCTGGTTAAAGGAGGAGGGGAAATCGTAACGCAGACTCAGCAACCGGTATAGTCCGCTGGTTGTTGCATGGTCTTCGATCATATCGCCCAGCTTGTTCTCCGCATCAGCATGGTCGCCGTTAAGGGCCGTATAGCTCATATGTATAATAACATCAGATATGGTATCGTAATCGAATGACCGGATCCTGGAAGGGAGTTCGAGCCGCCACTTGCTGATGGCCCCTGCTCCCTCGAAGGGGAGATACCTTTCATCCCTGAAGTTGAGTTCGAAAATCCCGGGATCGTTATTGGCACTGCTGGTGGTGATAGAGGTGTTTTTGGCCACTGCCACCTCTTCGAGCGGTGATTTGTCCTCTCTCTCAATTTTTCCTTCCAGCAGTGTCAGCCGTCCGCTGATGTTTGTGAACGGGCCTGCTATGCATGGCATGGAAAGGCTGACAGATCTTATTACCCTGCGATACTGGCCGGGATATAAAACCTCGAACGCTACTTCAGGTATCTCAATATTACAGCTGCCGGTCTGCCGAAGCTGCACCAGCTGCGATGAGTCGAGCATGGCAAGCGAGAAATTCTGCGATATCTCGGGTACCCTGACATTGCTGTTTATATATGCCCTCTCGAGTTGCTGCAGCTGCTGCAAGAGTTTCTCACCGGCCAGGAGTCCCGCCCGGTCGAACTGCCAGTTATCGTTCTGGATGAAAAAATCGGTGTTGAAAGTCTCGAACTGGTATGCCCTCTCGGCAAGCCTGGCCATCTCAAGGGAAAGGTTATAGGCCGACCGGTATACACGGCTGAGTCCGGAAGCCATATAGTTATAGAGTCCGAGATTGGTGAACTTGTTTTTATAGAACTCGTCCAGCTCATCTGTCTGTTCGATATTCCTTTCATGTATCGCCAGTTCATGCTCAGATATCTGGTGCCGTATCTCGGCGGCTACCAGCTGCTGAGTGGACTGCTTCAGCTCCTGCGACGACAGCTTAAGCTGCTGCTTCCACTCCTGCTCCCTTCTCTGGTGACCGGCCTCGAGTCCGGCCGAGGCTGAAATATCGTCGAGTATTGATGCTACGGTGTTCATGAATTTCCCCCACTCGTCGGTACTCCTTCCCAGCTCTGCACCTCCCCATTTCATTGAGAAGGGGCTTCCCAGCTGTGGCAGCAGCGAAGTTATTCCGCTTGTTGCATAAAAGACACTGCTTATGGTACGAAGGGCAACGGCAGAGTGCTTTGTTATCTGCTGGGCAGTCTCCCAGCCCGACAGTCCCCCGCTTATGAGTGAGTCATAATATTCAACCCTGTTTTCGACATTTTTCAGGCCTTCTTCGGCCGACTTAACCAGGGCTTCGGCTTCTTTTATCTGGTTCTTTCTGGCCTGGGTGGTCATTCGCAGTATATTCTTTTCATGCACCGACCTGAGCCTCAAAAGCTCCTCCCCATCCTTCTTTTCGAGCGCGCTCAGCAGGGCCGATCCGAAATTCTGGGCAACCTGGGCAAACTGCCTCGATTTTTCTATCAGGTAAACAAACCGGTAATGTGGCAATGTACCCGGCGATGCCATCGCTATGGCGTCTTCCAGGCTGAGGCCGGAGGCTCGGGCGCGGACAAGCATCATGGGGTCAATAGGCGGCTGGAACAGCGAAAGGCTGCGCCTGATTCCCATTATGTTCATGCAGTTCCATATCTTGAAGCGGCGGTCTTCTACCCTGTCCCAGTAAGCTTCCAGGTCTTTGTTCTCCGGAACACAGAATACAAGGCTGCTTTGCCTTACCAGGTCGAACGATGGCAGTCTTCTATGCGGACGGAACTTGAGCATATCGGTTTCATCGTTCTTCCTCCTGTCTCGCTCTTCCCTGACTGGCGGCTCCCACTTTTTCCGGCTCTCCTTTTGTACCTTTCTTTTCGCCGATACGTCACGGTAATTAACCAGGTTGTCATATTTCTCAAGCGTGTGCTCTAGTGGATTAGTGTTGGCGCCGGCAATGCTGGTAAAGAGTGGCACCATGTCGCTTGCCCTGTCTATCGACGCCATTGTGCTGAGTGTTTCAAAATTCAGGCTTGTCGTGGCAGGGTAGGCTTTGGCAAGCAGGCTCTTCGATCCCTTTATGAAGCCTGTTCCAACTTCATATACCTGCTTCTCGGTCCAGAAATAATTTTCAAGGGTGATAAGGAACTCCGAGCCGTCTGATACAGCCCCGGATATCTGCTCCCAGGTGAGTGTACTTTCATCGGCAGTCTCACACTTGCCCATCTTTACCGGCCTTCTTCCAAGTATGTCTGATGCCATCTGGTAGAGCATCTCCGCCTCGCCAATAGATTCGCGTGTATCGATGGTGAAAAGATAATCGCCCCAGTCCAATAGATTATCAATATATTTCATCACGATGGATTTCTGGTATGAGCTTATCCTCAGCCTGGCTATGGCATGCGGATCGAAAGGGTCTTTTTTGTAAACCTCAAGAGCTTTCGTGTCGGTAAGGATATCCCTCAGCTTCTGTGGGGTGAGGCCGCGGAACTCCCTGAACTGCCAGTTGTGGTCAGTGGGACTGGTTTCTGACGGGGCTTCATCGGTTGTGGGGTTGAAGATGCGCTCGTACCACCACTTTGCCTCTTTGAATTTCTGGTTGGCGTTAAAATGATTGCCTATCAGGTAGGGAATATGGAAAAAAATCTCCCAGTAGTATTCTCCGTAAGGCCCTTCAAAGTCAAACATCTGTCCGTAAGCATCGGTCATCTTCTGGGTGGGCAGCGAAAGAAAATGTTCGAGGCCTTTTGAGTAAAGAACATCTGTAATTTCATCGGTGAGGATGGTGGTGACCGGGATATTATCTGACCCGCTGCTGCGGGAAACCAGTATGCTGGCAAGCCCGGTTTTATCCTGTATAAGCTTATGATCTGAAAGGGTTTTGATGCCGTGTTCAATATGTGTCACGAAATCGCCGTTTTCTGCATATGCTTCCTCGTACTCTTTTTTATAGGAGTTTACAGTACTTAAACCGAAAACCCGTTTCGGCGATGGGTTAGTAATGGTGCTCCGCGAAAGGGAAAGATTGAAGGTATTTTCCTTTGCAGAGAGGGGTTGATCGGTAATTTTATAAGGTACCGGGACAAGCAGGGGAATAAGGATGGGGATTGTAACTATCCCGACCTTAAGATTAAATAACGGGTTTGCTGCAAACGTGCACACTCCGGGAACGAGCGCAAGATCTGCACTGGCCGAAACCGAGAATTTCATTTTTGGAGACTTTGTTTCCAGTGAAATCGAAACCGTGAGTTTCTTTACCTTACCATCGAATTGATTGTTTGTTACGTTAAACTCCTCGGATGGAATTTTGAATTTTATTTTGAAGGATCCAAAATCCTGGTTGTAATTCACAGGCATCGTCTCATATGTTACTACCTTGTTTTTCATCTCGGGAGTCCATATAAAACCCAGTCCGACAGGGGCGGCCTTGTTATTCAGGTTACTAAAGGCATAGGGCTTCCTGAAGACAAGCTCTTCAAACTTTTCTACAATTGCATCTTTTCCTTTCTCCCAGCTATCCTCTATAAATGTCCCTCCCCTGATACGTTTATATATTGTATCTCTGGTCGCAAAATCCTGTCCGACCAATAACCTCTGCGGTGCACTCCACCTGCCGTTTTCATCTAAAATTGAATATTTGACATATGCCGTAAAGATAAATCCCGGCGAGCTGGAGGTTCCTTCCTCCATTTTACTGTTTTCTTTAGATTTTGCTTCTGTCCAGAATATGTACAACCTCCCCAGGTGTACCAGCGAAGATATCTCCCTGGCCTCTATCCCGAGTTCAATTTTCTGCCAGTTTCCCCAGATTTTCCGGTTGTCATTGTAGGTCCGGTAATAATACTGGTAGGGCTGCACGTTGGTGCGGGCAAACAGGTAGAAGAAACTGTCGTCCGATTCTTTTGGGAAATAGATGGTGTTTACCATAAAGAATGCATTGGCGGCAGCTGTTACCGACCCTATGGCAGATGCTATCGAGCCTGCTATGTTACCGATGCCTGACGATACACTTCCGCCTGCCGTCGATGGTGAGCCGGCTGCCGTCACTACAGGCTTGCTGACCCGGGAGGTCATGGGCAGGTAACCGTGGTTGTCATAAACGCGGTGAAAATATCCTCCTGCATAACGCAGCCTGGTAAGTTCGGAGAACCCGGCCATATACTTCTTATAAGCATCTTCGGCCGATTGTATGGTGATCTTCTGCTGCAGCAGCTCATCTTCAAGCTCTTTGAATAAATGGCTTTTCGTATCTCTTAGCGTTGGGTCTATATAGTTTTCCGGGTAAAGGAATACCTTGCGGTTGGCCTCCCACACCCTGTAGTTTTTTCGCCATTCCCACTCGTCGGCAGGTATGAGCGTCGGGGGCACTTTTATATTTTCTATGCCCGGGTTCATAAATGGATCGGACTGTTCGAGGTTGATCAGGCAACGGTGGATGTAAAGCTGGAGACTGGATATTGCAGCCACCAGCTTTGAGGTACGGGCGCAACCGCTCATCTCGACGCTCAGCAGGAAGAAGGCATACAGGTCGCCCCGGTCACGGAACTTAAACTTGTCCTCCCTGGATATTATATAGTCGCACAGGGCATCTCTTTTCAGGGTGTTGAGGCTGTCTGTGTATGGTTCAAGCTTCAGCTTTCTCTCCTCCTCATCGGCATACCTCGATTTCAGGGCTCCGGCGACGATCCCCGTGGCGACTTCATAATCGCCCGAAACCAGCTTTTGAAGGGAGTCGCCCTGGATGCCCAGCCTGACGCAAATCTCCGTTATCTCCCCGAAATGCCTGATGGCTTTCATGGCGGGGACCGTGAGCGTGAGGTTCCCCGTAAGGGAGCCTATAAGGCTCAGTGGCTGTTCCCAGAGCTCTCCAAGAACATCTTCTGCACCGCTGAAGCCTGTCGCCGGCTGGAATGTGGCAAGCGCCGTATGCAGCTTCTCGTCGAAATCTTCTTTTTTGTTCCTCAGTTCCCTGTAATGGCTTATGTTGCGTATATTCTCAAGCGTCAGCACTTTCATATCGGCTATGCCGAACAGGCTCCTGTTGGCAATGAGCCAGGTGATATTTGCCGGTCCGAGCTGGTGGCCGGCCAGCAGGAGATGGTACCTCTCCAGGTCGTGTATCAGCGCCAGGAGGTCATCAAGGTCGGCCGGCGTATCGGGCACTTCGCTGGTGAAGGTTGTGCCGAGTGCCTTTTCAGAGGAAGCAGCATAATCGGCCGTTGTGAACTCCTTAAGGTACTCCTCAGTGAGCTGAAACTCAGTGAGGTTGAATGTTTCCCTCAGGTAACTCTCCAGCAATATCCGGCCGCTGATGAGCTTTTCTGACGGATCGGACTTGTCGGTCACCGTTTCATGATTTTGTATCTCCAGGATTTTGGCCGACAGGGTTTCGGAAGTGGTGTTGTAACGTGTGCCGGTGGTCTCATCCCCTGTTAAGATAAACACCATCTCTCCCACCTTGAGAGGCGATTTTTTCAGCCACACTGAAAAGTCCGCGAGCTTCTCAATATCATCAAGGCTATTAAGCTGATTGCCGTTATTAACAAGTAACAGGGCATTTTTAAGATCGTCGATAGTCATTTTGAGGGACTTGGCAATACGCGCATGCCTGTAGAGATCTGACAAGAGTTTATTGCCGATGGGCTGTGTCAGGTCGGCCGACAGCAGTCCGCCAAGTATCAGCAGCTCCGACTCCGTTATGGCGAGTCCGGCGAGAAGGTGTGGTGTCTTATCGGCTACCGTGTTGTCATTAATTTTTTCAAGGTCAAAGATCCTTTCGGGGAAGGGGTCCTGGTTGTCGGACAGAGATACCTGGGGCAACCGGTATATTATGGTAGCAAGCTCCTCAACGGAGAGTTTAAGGTTTTCCCATAGTTCAACGGCCCTGCCCAGGTGGAGTATGTCCCTGAACCCGCCTGATGAAGCCCCGAGGTTGGCGATCATGCCGGCCGATTTGAATGAGACCAGCAACATGTCAAATTCCCTCAGGCTCCAGGGGGTCTTTTTCCATAGCCTCAGGTAGCGGTGTATCAGGTCGAGCCGGGCCTCTGTAAGTGACGACAGCACTTCGGTGAATTGCTGAACGTCAGTGCCGGGCTCCCGGACTACCTTCACCTTGCCTATTTCCGGCAGAAACTTCGTTTTGAGCAGGTCGTCGAGGTTTGCACGGGTTATTCCCGCGTATCCAACAAAATCGATTACATCAAATTTATTGAGCGACCGGTTGCCGAACCGCTTTTTCACTCCCGCCGTATCGGCTTTCGTAATGATTTTTAGCTCATCTTCGGAGAGTCTGAGCTTCTCACTGTATTGCCTGGCAATATCGAGACCCAAAGTCCTGTAAAGTCCGTGAAGGTCAGTGTCGAAATGGCCGAGATAGGTCCTTACCTCTTCGAGTTGCAGGTTGAAGGGCTGGCTGACTGACCGGTCGGCCGACTTAAGGAATTTGTATGGATCGCCCACGGCGAGGACGGTCTTGAGAAAATCTTCGAGCACCTCGTTTACAACATCGAGATAGGGAATCTCTGTGGTTGTGTTCTGACAGCTCATGGGAAGCTTCCACAGGTCGGGCCTTCGCCTCTTCAGGTTCAGCGGATGGCTGGCCCTGCTGCCGGTGAATACATTTTTGGTAATATTCTCCTGTATGAAGAACATCAGATCGGCAAAGTATGCGGCGGGACTGAATATTGAGCGGCAGTGCTCACAGTCGCAAAAATCCTGGCTGCCGAATAGCTTGTCGAACCCGTCGAGCTCCTTCAGGTCGTTAACCAGGGGGTGCTGGTTTGAAACCTTGATATCTTTGAAATTGCCTTTTATCCCGTCCCTGATGGCCTCGAAATAATGTGATGCGCCGAGGGCAAGGTCTATCGCCTTGTTGTATGCTCCCCGTCCCTTTTCAACCCCGAGTCCTGATTTTCTGATAAATGTCTCTTCGGGCATGGAGATAATGCTGTATGCTGAATCGAAGCCGCCCTTGAGAAGGCTGCCGGCCACTTCCTGGCTGGTGCCCAATATATAGGTGCGCTGATAGGCAGCCATCTGTCTTTTTACCATTGGCCTGTCAGTCTGGTTTATTCCCTGCCAGTTGTAGCCATCATCTTTTTCTGAGCCCGGACTGGCAGCCAGGCCGGAACGGGTGATGTCCAGTTCGGGGTTGTTCTTCCAGAACTTATCGAGTGTATCTACCCTCCTTGAAATCTCCTTCTGCTTCTGCTGTGGGGTAGTGTCGCTGGCTATTACATCACCTACTCCCAGGTGCCTGTATGTGTTTACCATCGGCCTCAGCTCTTCGAAATTCTTCTTTATCTCTTTTTGCTTTGCTGCACTTATGTTTTTCCATGCATCGTCGCCTAGTTCGTCAAGTGAAGATATTTCCCTGCTAAAGGGATTCACCTTATTTTTCAGCAGGGGTTCGATGGTGGAAGAGAGCGGACCCATGGCGCCGGCAGTTTCTCTTTTAATGGTCCTGCCAAGGAAATATTCGGTAGGAAAAGATGCCTCTATTGTTTCATTCAGGTTCCGGGCATAGGATTCGGGACTGTCTTCCCCGTCGGGCAAGGTGATTTTCTTGTCCTTGATAATCTTAAGCCAGTCGGCCTCATCCATGGCAATAAGGTCGGTATGGGCAGGCATCTTGTCTTTGGTGATATGAGCCACAAGCTCAAAATTCTCGCCGGTAAGCCGGCTAAGCTTTGTGGTAACCAGCAGGTCATCTTTTTGTTTCTTTGTAAGTATATTATCCTTTACCAGGCCATCAAGTTTCACCTCGTCAACGTTGATAATATCAATCTCCCGGTCGGCCAGCTTCTGCGGTTTGTCGCCCTTTAGTCCGATAATTTTTGCATACTCCAGTGTCTTAGCACGTTCTATATCCTTTGAAAAGAGGGGGTTGTCCCTCAGCGGCCTGTCGAGGTTAAGCAAGTTTTCCACACTCATACCTGCCATACTGCCTGTTATTTCTTCGATCACCTTTATCTCATCCTTTTTGAGAAGCCTCCTCTCCTCGTCGGTGAATTCAGATAAAATTACCTCTGCGAGCTCCATGCCGGCAACTTCTTCAACCTTCAGCTTCTGCAGCCGGGCAAATATCTTGTTTACTTCCTGCTTTTTTTCAGGGAGTTTTCCGGCTATACTATCGCGAATACTGTTAATCCTGGTTTTAAGAACCTCATTAAACCTGCCCTCAACGATCTTAGCCTCTTCACCGGTCAGATTGCCGGGTTCCAGTCCGGTACCTGTAAATAAAGATGACTTTAACAGGAAAGACGGGTTTTTTATCCTCTTCAGATTATCATTTTGCGGATCGGTGCCGATTACAGGATTATCGCCAACCGGACTAAACTTGTCTGCGACCAATACAAAGCGGTAGTGTTTATCGGTCACCCGTTTCGGTTTGTCAAGAGGCAAACGGGCCGTTTTCATGCCTCGATAACTGATCACATAGCTGCTCTTGCTATAATCAACCTGTTTGAAATATGCCGGATCGACGTCTTCGAAACGAACTTCGCCACGAACATTCGCATCTGCCGGACCCAGAGTACGTTCACGTCCCCTTTTTGGATGAAGAAATAAAGTAAGCCGTGCACCTCCCAGGGCATTCTGCTTATCGTCGAAGAGTTTGATTTCAAGTTTCATATTGGTGTTATTTTAAGATGAAGATCAGTTATAAATTGCTCATTAAATACTTTGATTTTCAGTTACGGTAAAAATGGTTCCTTATTGGAAGGAGTATAACCAATGCATTCAATACTATTCGGGCTATTTGTACAATAAGCATCAAGTTCTGTTTGCTGAGCGGAACTTTTACCGCTGGAACCGGCTGAATTTTGAGAGGGCTGGACCATAGACCTCCCCATCTTATCTCCTGCATATCCAAACAATCCGGCTCCTAAAACACCCATACCTAAAACAAGCCAGCCTGGAGGCCCGGAAAGTCCCAGGCCACCCGCAATCATAGCTGCTCCCATTCCACCTGCTCCAATTCCAACAGTGGCTCCGACAGCTCCTCCTACAAATCCTGCCGTTTCTTCACGGGCAACTTGTGCACGTTGTTCAGGTTCTGCCTCTGCAACAGTGCTGACAGCAAACCCGATTTCAATAACATCACCGATTGGTCCTGCAAATGCTGCTGCCGGCTTGAGAACGTATGCCATTCCTCCAATTACAGCAAGTGCCTTACCGCCTGATAATCCTGATTTTGCAGATTTCAATAATTTTCTTCCGGTAGCAGGATCTATTCCTTTTGACTCCAGAAATGAATTAAACTTTTGAGTGTCATCAAACATTTGCCACCCGCCATCAGCTGAATAAAATTTATGTTTTATCGGTTTCCCTCCGGTTATTTCCGCTGCAGCATCAGCAAAATCTCCTTGATTTGCTAAAAATACTCTTGTAAAATTTGACTCATTAATATTTAGGGTACTGCCTTTGCCAAACCCAATTGCATTGCCTTTAGTTCCGGTTATCTCGATAGTTGAACCTTTCGGAGTTTCGAAAGCTTTAACATATTCAGCCTGACCCATGGTTGAAAATGCATGGGCATCAACCCCTTTTAGCTCCAAAGCAATTGGATTTCCCTTATTATCAATGAAAACCAGATCAAAAAACCCGGTTATAACTTCGCCGTTGGCAGATGTCATTTTAAATTTAACCTGTTCAGCATACGGAAGACCATAGTTATCAAGTACTGATCTCACAAAGGGCGTTACAACCTTGGTTTCTTCTCCACTCGTCCCATTTGGATCTTTCAACCTCATCGGGTTGTTGGTGACGTAGGCATAAACATTTACCCCGTCGCCGATGCCAGTCGGATCAATGCTCAACCACCTTCCCAGCCAGGGCAAATAATACCTGGCACTGTGATATTCCAGGCCTGTTTCTTCATCACGCTCCTTACCGGTGTAGCGGTAGCGTTTGGCTACTGCTTTGATGGAGGCGTTTTTGGCCTGGTAGGCGGTGGTTCCAAAAGGATGGTATTCTTCATAACTGATCACACGTGCGGTACCATCCACCTCCAGGGTGGAGGAGCCCAGGTGGTTATGAAGCTGGTATCGCACCAGCTGTTTTTCTGTACCATCATCCACATCGTTTCGTGTTTCTACCATTACAAAGCGGTGTCCCTCGTCCATCAGGCTCAGGCTTACTCTTTCAATTCCGCTATTGCTCCCACTGTGTTTTTTATACCATTCATACCCGGCTATGTAAATCCGTTCCTCTTTTTTGTTAGGAGTAGTGTTTGGAGCAGCCTGGTTTTCAGTAACCTTTCTGATACGTTGTCCACTTCCATCATATTGGTACCAGGTGGTTTCGGGGATGCCACCATCGGTACGTCTCTGGCGTATGCTAAGAACCAGTTCCTCCTTAAAATTCCAGCCCATCTCATCCAAATGGGGCATTTCTGTAATATACCCATGTTTAGCATGGTGTGGATACAAATAGGTTTGGCTGCCAGTCTGGCTGCTGATCAACCGGTTATTCTGGTTTTGATACTGATAGTTTCTGGTCCAGTTATTCCCTGCTGCCTGGTGTTGCATTTGCAGAATATTGCCCACAGCATCGTATTGGTATCGCTGGGTGTAATTTCGTACTGCCATAGGGTCACCCTGATTAAGTTCGTGCATAAACGCATGATCGTTCCAGTTGTCAGAATTGCCAAAACTCAACGCAGAATTGTTTTCCATGCCCGATGCTTCCACTAACCGGTATAGAGCATCGTAAGTATATGCGCTTACTCCGGTGACTTTCTGGTTATCAAAAAATACTACCGGTTTATTCTTATCTACTATATGGGTGATGTTCCCAGACGGATCGTAGGTGTAATACCAGTCTTGCAACGGATCACCATTCAGCCGCTTGCTTTCTGATCTTTTAACCCGGAATGTTTCTTTATCGTAATAGAATTTAATGCTTACATCATTGCCGTATACTATTCTTTCACGTTGTCCTTTTTCGTTGTATTCAATATTTTTAATGTATATGGAGGCAGCAGGTGCCCCCTGATGCAATACACCTTCCCCTTTCATGAGCCCGGTATCGTTATAGGTTGGGGTAATAATGCTGCCATCAGGTGTAGTTTGTTCAGCGATCCTGCCTAAAGCATCCGTTGTGGTTTCAAATTTAAATCCGGGGCCCGGCTCTAAATCATTTGACAACCTGGCATCTGTCCAGTTGGCTACTTCTTTGTATTTGCTGAACATTTTCCGGGTGTTTGCAAGAGGTTGCCCTTTAAAATTATAATCGGGTGTATCGACCAGTCCACCAGTATCATAATGCTGAATGACTTGTCCCAATATGTTCCGGGCTTGCAGGGCATTTTCATTCTGACGGATTAATCCGGATGCATCATAGATTAATTCGCTTTCGCCGTAGATAATTTTATCAAAAATATTGTCAAGTTGAACCGGTCCGTCACCACCAGTTACCTTGCTATAGGCAGGTCTTTGAGCAAGGTCATAGAAATATTGAAATTCATGGCTGCGTTCATCCCAGGTGCGCAGGGGTTTACTTAAAATATTAGTCAATAACCAACGCTGTCCGGCATCCATACTGTTTTGCCAGACCAGATTGCCCAGCATATCGTACTTATATTGCATAACAGTATTACCCCTGGCGTCGGTTACACTTCGCAAATTACCTTCCGCATCGAGTTTTACTTTAGTATGATAATACTCATCCGCCCCGGTGGCAACGTTTCTATTATGGCTGATATACAATACCGGCCGGCCAAGCATATCGAAATGCAGGACATTCCCGGTTTCTGCATGTTTGGCGGCTTTATCGGCTGCCAGCTTTTCATTTCCCGGATCTTTACCTTCCGCTAAAAGCTGAACATCAATCAGACGGTTGGTTCGATTGATAAACCAGGAAGATTCCAAAATTGTATCATTGGCATCAAACACCCTTTGTGTCCATGAATCAAATTCTACTTTTGAGAATGTGCCATCGGGCATTTCAGTTTTTATCAACCGGCCGGCTGCGTCATAATACATGATAGGCGTCACGCCTGTTTCCACCAGTTCTTTGTAGTCTTCGTAATGCCAGTTGACAGAAAAATAAGGTTCGTATTGTTTTACCGCATTGCCCTTATTGTTTTTGATTGTTCGTCCATTTCCAATCCATCGTAGTTGTCCCGGACTCAAGGATGCAGTGTTAATTTCGGTAATGGAAACAGAATCGTCCGGATTTACCGTCACATATTTTGCCAGTCCCGGTTCAGCCTGTATCTTCTTCATAACTACTTCACCAATGCCGTTGGAATATTCAAAGCCAATCTGAACAGGTGAATCTGCTAACTGCCGGAAATGTTGTTCCCGTGCAATGGCAACAATTGCGGCGGGTTTTCCGGAAGTTGCATAGGCCTCTAAATCACAGATAAATCTTGCAGTTGCCCGGTTTAATAAATTCTTTCCGATGCTGGTAAGTTGAATGGAATCAGGAGCCTGAAAAAAACTGGTGATCAGAGCAGACTCTGCGGCATCGGTAATCTCTGATAATCCTGTCAGTTCATCCGCTTCATTGCCTTTGCCCATTACCGCCATCGCTTTTACCAGGCCCAGTTCATCGCTTATGACTTCGGATAAATTTCCGTTTATGTCCTTCATCCGTTGTGGGGCAAAAGTCCGGAAATTGAAATGGTCAACTGATGTTTTATTTCCCAGAACATCTTCGGTTTCTTTTAAAAAAAGAAAATAAGAGCCGTAGTATTTTACTCTTGTAATGGCACCGTAAGGGTCTGTATATGAAACCGGGCTGTAGAAACGATTTCCGGCATCAGAGGCATTTTCAGTGCCCCTTAAAAACTGGGTAGAACCGGAGCGAATCCACCAATTATTATCTCCTTCGCTATGAGTGAATTTGCCTTCCGTTAAATGAGCTGCATTAACTTTGGTTCCAAAAATATCTGTAACTAATTCGGGAGTATATGCCAGTTGATAGCTTTCAAATGGTACAGCCAGCGACTCCAACTGATGCAAAGGCAATGCACCTGAAAGATTGTTGCCATAATAAGTGAATCGAACATGCTCGATGAGTCTTCTTTGTGCTCTGCCGGCATCTATGGGTTTTTCTGTTTCGTGGTATAAAGCGGTGTCTGAAATTGTATCAGAAAGTATATCAGTAAAATCTATAGGTTTATACAAGTCGGCTGACTTTGCAACCCCTTTTAGTTCGAAATTTTTCACCTCTGAGGGCAATCGCAAGCGGTGTGTATCTTCGCCAAAAACATCGTTGGTAAATTGATTTTGTGTGTAAATTATGACTGTTTTACTTTGCTCTTGCTGTGTTTCAGCAGGAAGTGAAGCATCTGCGACTAATCTCGGATAAACCACCGAAGCAGATTCCAGAACATTACCGTACTCATCCAGTTTAATATTCAGACTATGGGCTACTCTGAAATCTTCCGGGTTGCGTTCGTAGCTATATGTAATTGCTTCGCTTTCTTTCACCACAAAAACAGCATGCTTGTTTTTACCTTTGGGCTGAAGTAATTCAATGACACAATTATGGGTGGCTACTGAATAGGGAGTAAGTTCCTTTTTCCGGGCTTCATCTGTGTTGAGAGATTTTACCGCATCCTTTGCAAAAGTTTCCGAACGTAAAGCCATGCCTTTGCAGGCTCTTAATGCCTCCTGCCATTCATGTATGGAAAGGTGACCAAGAATTGCAGGATCCATGCCAGGTGCAGCTATCAATCGGGCATCCGGCAATTTCACTTCATGATGTGTTACAGGAAATCCCTCTCGCTGCATTTCCTCATACCAATACTCTTTTTCATACTGATTGAGTATTTTATCTCTCTGTAAAAAAGCCCCGGTATGATGCCATGACTTTGATATAACCGGTTCCTGATGTAATGTTTCTTCGGTGATGTTGGTAGCATCTTGTTTTTTCCAGTGCTCAAATGTTTCCGCATCTATTTGTTCAACCATGCCAAAGCCCCTGAATTCCCTTTCTGCATGGTCATAATAGCCGTGATGGTATTTGTATTCGCTTACAAATTTGTAGCCTGATATTTTATCTTCCGTTGTGGTTTTTGAAACACAATGAACCGGAAAATGTAACCTGGTAACCCATGGTTTACCCAGTTTCTTATCATCAAGATAGAATCTGGTTGAGGGCGTATATTCTAATGATACTTCTTTCCCAAAATTATTTTTATAAGAAACCATGATATGAGGTTTCTTGCTATTCATCAGATCAATATATTTTAACGGAGCGTTTGTGTCCTTAGACAATGGGCTTGACCAGACAATACAGGCAATGCCGTTGCCTAACAAATCGGCTACCGTTATTTTTGATTGAGAATGAACTTCCGGAAATGGGTCAATTTCAAAAGGAATGGTGCTGAAGCGATTGCCGCTCAGGTTTTTCCAGCAGGTGAATTTATTTTTTCCCAGATAGATAATATCCGTCGTGCCTGAGCCATCGATATCTGCCAATCGTATATATGCCGGATTAAATGAATCATGATGATCAAATAACGGGGCATTGTCTATACTTACTTTTGAGCCAAATCTTCCGTAGCCTAAATTTGGCCAGAAGCAGACCTCTCCATTTCTGATTCTTAAAATATCTGTCATGCCATCGCCAGACATATCGGCTAAATAGATAGTATGTTTTGCATCAGCAAAAACCAGGTATGGCCCGGCTTCTTCATCGAATGGTCTGGCGGTTTTTCTCTGGGGTGCAAATCCTTCTCTCCCTTCAGAAGCATACCATGTAAAAACCTGATCTTCAGAAATAACTACCTCCGGCTTGCCATCACCATTCAAATCGAGCATTCGTGTATTCGCATTCCCAAAATCGATGTTTGGCATAAACTTAAAAGACCTGAGTCCATGCCATTTGTTATCTTCATCCAATTCAAAATAGCCTTTGGGTTCGGCTCCAAAATTTACCAGTTGCTTCCCCCCGTCAGCATCAAGGTCGACCAGCTGCAATTGTGCTCCAAGTCCTCTAAAGGAGGGTTTAGGCGAAACTAACTTTGCCCGCTCAAATTCCCCGCCTCCCAGATTGTGCTTATAGTACCATCCTGTGGCTTGTTCGGTTAGTATTCCGGATAAGCCTTCGTTAAATAAATCAGTGAATTGATACTGCTGTTCATCTATGCCGGAAGGGGCATGAACTAAATCATCGGCAGATATTTGTTTTACCTCAGTGCTCCAGTCATGTTGTTGGTATTCAAACTCCATAGGTGGGAGCTTTTTATGCGAATAGGTTTCATCAGGCTTTTTGATATAACCATATGAGGTAATCGCTTTTAAAAAAGTAAAATCTTGCTCAACAGCAGAGTCATAATCAAAATTTAGAGATTTTATGAGTGTTTTTTTATCTGATTTATCAGGTTTTACTGCCAATTCCTCAAATACATGGAACAGCAATACTCTCTTGCACAATCTTGTAGTTCTGATTTCAAAGCCGGCTTTATAATTCGAAAAAGCGTCTGGTCTGAAATCCCAGTCATTGATTGTTTCGAATGAATCATTGGGTAATAAAGTTCCGTAATCAAAAACAGTTTGAAACATGTAATCTGTTTCAACAGGAAATGCATCACCGAATAGTTTGTATGGAGTTTTATTGCCATACAAAACTTTATCGATATAAAGATTGGTATAGGTGATTAGCCCATTTCTCAGTCTATTTCGGTTGTGCAACAACAATTCGTCAAAACCAGTCTCGTTTTCCTTTTTGTAAATATACTGAGTGCAGTTCCCTTTATCGTCGAATACAAATTCGGGCATCCACTCATAAATTTCAGCATTATCACCAGGGTTTGCAATGATAGCTCCATCAGTCCACCCAAAAAGAGTAGTACTGTTTTCTTTAGTAATAACCCTCCATTTGGTTCTACCACTTACTTTATCTGTCCACCGTTCGATACGGGCAAAGAGTCCCTCAATGCGAGGCCTGTAATTTCTGATGGTAAATAGCCCGTCAGCAGAATCCCTTTCGTTAATGATGTATTCACCATTTGCATTTTGTAGAAAACTTCCTTGCGGGTTCTTTTTAAATTCAGGAACCAGGTCCTCTGCTTCAGAAAATAAAAAAGAATCTGAATCAATGGTATCAAGATATTGGGGCAAACCTTTATCGGTTTTTCTTTTAATGGAGCCTAACCTTAGATTCCAACCCAGACCGAAAGTGCCATTACCCTCTCCTGAACTATAAGAAAGACTTAATGTGGGAGTAACTCCTCTGGCGGCAGAAACAGGCAGAGGTACCGAAAAAGAAGATGTCCCGTTAACGGCATTAACCGTGAACTTTTCGTCGATGCCTTTTATGGCACCACCTCCGCCCGGAAGTGAAATAGACGGTATTTCTATTGAGGCCGATCTGGTTTTCCCTTTGTCAGTCTTAAGGAAATCAGAGCCATCCCTGGTAGTCGGATTTTCTTCCATATACTGTCAGGCAATAATTCACACTGTTTTTAATCCTGATGGCGAAACTTTGCGAATGAACCTTTGTGGGGCTTGCCTGACTCAACCTTGCTGCTATCAATCTTTGTTACGGGTAACCCCTGAACTTATTAAGATACTCATGATGCTGTGCAGATAACTCCTGATACTGTGCAGGTAATTCGTTTGATCCTGTACAGGTCGCTATTTTTATTTGGACTAATTCTACGCAAGTTATGACAAGAATTATTTTATTCCAAATTATTTTAAAAAAAAATATACATAGCTACCTGACTGACAGAAATTTTTGGAATTTCAGATCCCGGAGAAAGAAAATCCCGGCCAGTGGATGATGAGCCAAAAAAACTTGCTGAAATCCCGGGTAATAAAAGGCGTTAAGTCTTCCTGTAAGTTTTGCTTCCTTCGTGGATGCTACTGACAAAAATCTTTATAGATCAGGTCAGAATAAGCAGGTTTCAATAACTTTTATGGAAGAGTCCATTGCGATTTTGCAAAAATATTGCTAAATTGATAAAACCTGAATGAAAAAGGCAAAGGTGGCGCCAAAAATGAAATCCGGATGATCGACTATAAAAAATATTTATATCCAGCATTGATTACAATCATTGAAGAGAAAAAACTAAAATAAATAGCTATGTCAAATAAAGATTTAAAATATTATAAAGCTCTGGAGTATAATATAATTATTGAGAAAGAGGAAGAGAATGGTGAAAGTTGGTATATAGCTTACACCAATGAATTAGGAAAATTTGCTTGCTATGGCCGTGGAGAAACTCAGGCAGAAGCTTTAAACAGTTTAACCGAAGAAAAGGAAGTCTTTATTGAATATTTGTTTAATGAAGGTCAATCTATCCCTGAGCCTAAGAAGGGTCAGGCAGAAAGATACAGTGGAGTTTTTAATGTCAGAACTTCGCCTTCAATTCATGCAAATTTGGTAAATCAGGCAAAGGAAATGGATATTTCACTTAACCTTTATTTAAACCAGATTCTTGCTGCTGCCGCAGAAAAAGGAAACATCGAAAATGCTGTAATGCATAAACGGCGTGCGCGCGCTGCTTTAAAAGTGAGATAATCAATCCCATTCTGCAAGAACATAGTCAAAGGGTAAAAAGCAAAAATTGATAATCAGTGAAAAATAGCCTGCTGACAGGCAGTCCGTTATCGTCCATTGGGAGAAATGAGTCAGGAAATATCTGAGAGACCTGCCCGATTCATGAAGATATGATCAGGCAAAAAATGGTTGATTTTAACAATTATGACGCCTGAAACCAGAAGGCTTATCTGATTGCAAAAACCCGGCAACCGAAGCGATCGTAACGGTTACCGGGCATCCCGTATAGCCGGTTTTATGCCGGCCGACTGACAGGTGAAATTCATCTTATCTCAGCAGCGTTTTGAACCCTGCAATGAAGAAAGATTCAAGATTGGCATAGTCCACCGTTCAGGCCGGGAACATCTGCACCGGCAGATCAACTGTGAACCCGGCATGCGGTGTGGCCGCAACCTTGTCTTCAAAGGAATATGGGCCAAAATTTGTTTACCGGCGTGAAAGTATTTTATTCACCCTTTTAAAATCAGTGTTCAGACTTTTTATTGAAATATCGAGACCGTAATCTACTCCTTTCTGAAAGATATCTGTTATCTTATCAAATGACCTTTCATCCATCTCCTCAGAAGCTATCTCCTTTGCATCTCTTAATGCAATAAAGCCTGCTCCTAAAGCCGTTCCTGTTATCAGCTCAAAGTTTATCCAGTCCTGGTAATAATCGTCTTTTTTCCTGTTGGACTGCCTGCTTGCAGGCTTCCATATATCGAGGTGATCGGCCAGTGCAGGCATGGAAGGTTCTATCATATCAATCATGAATTCTCTCGCAAAAGCAGGTGTGTAAGTATCAGACAATATCTCAACGGCCAGCATTCCGATACTGTTCAGGTCGGCCAGACTAATGTCTTTAAGATTATCGACAGGATTGTTAAGACTTGCTTCGATAAGCTGTGAATTTTTGAGCAGGTCGGCCACAATGTATTTATGTTTGCAGAGCATGGCTTTGCTTCTGCTGATCCATCTGGAGATATTCATAAAGTATTGGCGGACAACTTCAAAATCGCCATTATCAAGTCCTGAAAAAGGGGTGCCAACTCCATTCAGGTTTATGTTTACAAAGTGATGCCAGGTAGAGTCTATCGCTATCCTTCCTACCTTGGCCGGCCGGCCGTCGAATACTGCTATGGAGGGGAAACAGTGCGGACTTGTTCCTATTTTTCCGGGTGTTGTGCTTCCTCCCAGTACAAAGGATGTAGCTATCACCTGGGTTGATATTGACTGCCCTTTAACAGTGAAAACAGTTTCCTCGGCACATTCTCCTTCATGTGGGTGATCGGGCATAATATCTATGATGCCTGATGGCCTCAGTGATGTCCTGATTGAAAGCAGAGGGTGAGGCATCCCTGCCCCGAATGTCCTTACGGCAATAGTCTGGGGAATATTATCAGACTGGTTATTAAATGAATTTGAAACAACCTGGCCTGCGCCGGGGCGATTCGTGTCATTCCTTCTGCCACCGCTCATACTAACCTCATTAATATCATTATTAGGTGAAGTATTATCCCATAGCCTCATGTCTTTTACTCTTGGGATATTGCCACACAATCCGCGACCCAGACTGCCATGGTCACCTGTGGCAAAAACTCCGCCGCCTCCGTCCATGTACTCCTCGATGGCAGCGACCTCTGCAGCCTGAAGGTATGAATTGCCACCATTGATACCAAACAGCCATACCTGATCGAAGCTTTTCAGATTCACGCTGGTCACAAAGTGAAATCCTGTTTCCCTGCCACTTATGACGGGATTTGGATTAAGCAGATGCATCGGATCGGTCCCTGTCGGGTTCACCGATCTGTGCGCCAGGGTTACTTTGTATTTAATATTGACGAAACTTTGCTGTTCAAGTTTATTAAAGCTTGTAATGAACTCAGACAGGCCAAATCCTCCGGGTCCAAAATTAAGTCCGCCATCACACACAAGCAGCACGTTCACGACACAGGGTTTGAACCACCACCATTTTGGAGCAAAATCCTTCAAAAAATCAGGTTTCACTGCCAGAAGCTCTTTTGACAAAGATGTTCGTTCTGACCTGTTTAACAGGTGCATGTTTGCTAATGATTCCTTAAGCTTTCTTTCCATGATCAAAAGATTATTTTAATTTGCCTACTCTGTACAGTTTTCGGCTTCCCTGTATTCCGTCCGGCATTTTTCAAAAATCTCTGATATGTCTTTGTAAGCATTTGATTATGAACATTATAATAATGGATTTTTAGTATTAAAGTGTTGATAAAAATATAGTTGCCGGTATTTAACCGGCAACTAATATTATATAACCAAAATGTCACTTCAGGCAAACATTATAGGAGGTCTTCACCTCGCGGCCCACTGACTGGCTGTTGACTATGGTCTTGTCCCTGGCCCACAGGGAGAAGCTGCCGCAGGGGTGTGATCCTGCATTTGTCGGGATGCTGAAGGATGCTCCCGGCATAGCTGGTGTGTTTGTCGTTCCGCTTGCACCACCTCCGTAGGTACTTCCGAAGCTCCAGGTCCAGATGTTAAGGTCGTACACATAATAGTTCCCGGTAATGGTATCACCTTTCTTATAATGTGTACAATCGCCGTTATCGTTTACCTTAAGTTCAATTTTCGGCGGTGTATGGTCCATCTGTATCACCTTGCCGAAGGTGCCGAACACGCTCTCAACCTCCAGCTCTACAAGTAGCCTGTCTTCTGTTCCCGGACTGAACCGTGCAAGCACGTTGAGGATATTCTGGCTGGCCGGCAGATAATTGTAATAGCCGTCTATATCGGGCATCTGGGTAGTCCACGGTGCATAGGGCGGTACAGGCGACCATCCGACAGTTGCCAGGGTGTTGCCCAGGTAGCTTGATATGCCGGTCGACAGGTTTGTTACCTTGATACGGTACCGGTGACCCGGGAAGGATGGCCCGTTTATCACAATAGTACCGCCAAAAGGTGCATTGGCTGGCACTGGATGTGCATTGTATGCGAAGATCGAGCCTGGTTTAGTCCTTCCCGTTGCATCGTCTACATGATCAACATCAATGCCTCCTATTACAACGAAAAGCGGCATAGCATCTCCCGGTTCCAGTTCAATACCGGGTTTGATCTGGACATGGGTGTCGACCCTGTTGCCGTAATACTCAAGCTTGCCCGGATCGGTGGTTGAGGGAGGGGTGTTCCACGACAGTACCCCGCGCACCCTTATCACATTCGGGGTATCACAGAGCTTCCGGTGGAAGGTTGCATCCAGTGGAAGGGTTAACGTATAGCACAGGTGGTCGCCCGGCATATCGAGGTCGTGTACGTTCAGCTGGACCGTATTGATGTATTGCCAGCTGCAAGGGTCTCCCCAGTCGACCCAGAAAGCAACGTACTCCTTACTGCCGGCAGAGCAGAGATTACCGCTGTAGCCCGCCTTCTTCTTGACCTTGATGGTGGCGACAAGGCTTTCGGTGTTGTAATCGAGGGCCACACACTCAAGCTCTTCATAATCGACATTGGCCTTTGTCTTGTCGACAGGTATGAATATGCTCAGGTCCTTTATAAGTGATGAAATATCAACTTTAAATGATTCGAGAATGTTCTTGTTAAGTCCGGTTAATTCGGTTCCCGGGTGATTGATCATGTTCAGGGCAGCCTTGTAGGCAAACCGCGTAGGTGGAATATTGAGCTTTCGGTAACTCTCTGCCAGCTCTAAATACTGCGGTTGCTCAGGCTGGGGTACCAGCTCTGCTACATTTATGCCCGATATTTCTTCCAGTTGCTTGACAGAAATATCCGGCATGGCCGAGGCAAGTGTCAGGAACTTTGAGAAATCTACAGTACCTAGTATATCAAGCTTGAAGGAGGGTTTCAACTGTATATCACACTCCTTAACGTCGCCCCAGACGGGGTTCCATTCCGGCATGTTGGCCGGCGGCTGCATATTCCACGAAAGTATAGCTCTTAACCTGGGCATTGCCGGTGAAGTGCAGAGGGAGTGTTTAAAGGTCTTCTTTGGCAATGTTGCTGCATAGGCTATCGGGAAAACCGGTTTTCCCGTGCAGTCGTTATGAGCAGGGATGTTATGTACATTGACGCCGGTAACTCCCTGATCGATAAACCCGGCTCCGTCATTGAAGTCAATATAAAACCTTACATACTCAATTGAGCCTGTCTGGCAAAGGCTGCCGGAATAACCGTTGGAACGCTTTATGATAAAGGTGGCATCCATCTTGCCTGTGTCAGGGTTATAACCGACGCAGGTAAGCTCTTCATAGGGCTGCTGCTTAACCATCTCAACAGTTGGCTTGATATTACTGCCGGGAATATTGCCGAAATAGTTCGGACTTATTGCCAGCATATTAAGAAAATTGATCCTCTCAGGCTGGATGGCTAAATCCTTGCCTGCTTTCGTTTCTTTCATAGCATTAGAAGTGTTTGATTCCTGCCTACTCTGTTTCGGATTTTCGGCTTATTCCTGTTACATCCTGTTTCCATGTTTAAACACTTTTCAGAAAATTGTCATAGGCTCTCAGCAATGTGTCATACTGCAGCTTCAGATGGGTTAGCTCATTCCCCGAAAGGGTGGCTCTCTTCTCTTCCCTGCAGTACCTTGTCAGGCACTCGGTGATGCTATCGATATCTATTCCCTGTTTGTGCATCCGCTCCCTGAATTCGCCGGTAAAAGCCTTGCCTCCCAATATGCAGCTTAGCAGTCTGCAGATATCCTCTTTGCCGAACCCTCCGGGGCGATCGCCGGGTGTGGTGGGTGGCCTGTCGCCATACCACGGGTCGGAGGCTGTAAAGACGGCGGCTGTGCGGACAAGCTCGCGGGTATAACTCCTGCCGCGTATTGTTGTGCCGGAGGCCTTTATGAGGAATCTATATATGCCGCTCTGCATGGCTGTTGTCTTTGCGGCATACTCGCCGGGCCCTGTCATTGTAAAGTTGATGGTGCCCGTGGTTCCCTGGGGACTGGTAAGCCCGGCGGTTACTGAGGCAACGGTTTCAAGAGGTATGCCATACTGGGTCAGCATGACGGCAAGGTTGATTTCTGCACCGGGCTCATAGTGGTTCTGGCTGAGCCGGGCTTTCATTTTAACGCCAGACAGGGCGTGGACCAGCAGGGTGTAGGGCACTCCGCCATAATATGCAGAGGAGGGGTCTATGTTCCCGTGGCTTACTGTCATCCCTGTATGGCGACTGAGCTCATGGTGATACTTTTCGTTGATACGTAAAATGGCATGCCACTTGCCGTCGCGCTCTCCTGCACCGAGAGGCAGGGGCAAAGTAAGCCTGTAGAAGGAGACATTGCTCCCGTAACTGTAAGTCAGTCCGGGCATGGTAGCATTGTCTGACGGGCTTAGCAGATGGCCGCCTGGTGTTTCAAGGTGGAAGTCGATCAAATGGGGAGCGGGCAGCATGAGTATTATATCGCTGGTGATATCAGCCTCATTGAGAGTGAAGGGTATCCTGTGTTCCTGTCCCACAAACAGTTTCCCGTCGGGATCGACCACAACCTCCTCGTTGTTTACGCCTGCGAGGATTTGAAGAAAATACTTGGCCAGTTTGTAGATGCTGTCCTCGTCAAGTTCGTCGGTGAGCAGCAGGTATCCCCTGTTGTTATTTGTTATCGCCTCGAGTGCTTCGGGACGTATGTTGTGTGCCTTCCCCATTCCTATTGCAAACACCCTGTCGTTTATCTGGTCTTCAACCTCTTCAATCGACTTGGGCCGGTTCTCCTTGCCATCGGTAAATACTATGATCGATTTGGAATCATATCCTGCTACCGGGTTCAGCCTTAGCTGTGCCCTCTCAATTCCGTTTCCGATGGAGGTCAGTCCGTCAGGATTGGGGGTAAAGCCGGATATAGCCGATCTGATAGTTGCCCTGTCGGTGTCAAAGGGTGTTGATGGTCCCAGGGGACCGGTAAAGGTGAGCACGTCATGGGCGTTATGATCGAACGACACAATTCCCAGTCCGTTCCCTTCCTGAATGATATCTGCAAGGATATTAGCCGAGAACCTCAGCACATCGATCCTCTTTGATGATCCTATTCCTGATGGGGCGTCCATGCTGCCGGACTGGTCCAGCGACAGCATGACGGCAGCCGTTTCCCTCCCGATGGTATTGGCCGTGATGGGTATGGTCCATTCCTGCTCGGTCTCGGGATTGGAAACGGTAACAGAGAAGCCGTCGGCCATTGTTATGGTATCTCCATCACTGGTACCGGTATAGGTTACCCACAGGTAAACTTCCCTTACAAGGTTTGCATCAGGTGACGGACCTATCGACCGTGACAATCCAAATGGTGTGCCGAAGGTGCCACCGGGGGGTGTCATATTGAAATTTGCCGGCCAGAGGCTTTTCACATTGAAGCGGATCGCCCTTGCGGCGGTCTCTCCCTCAGGCACATCATTGAAATCGAGGTTTGTGGTGACCAGCTCTATATCCCACCCGGCTATGCGCACCGCCACGGCAGTGTCTATCCGTCCAAACCCGTAGAAATCGCTGAACACCGGGGTGCCGTCATATACTGCCGAGTTGCTGGCATTGCCGTTTATATCCTGCCAGCGGCCGTTGGCATTGTTTTCACCCGGATTTATTTTGATGGCTGTATTGCGCATGATATCGCGTACCTGGGTCCACGTCAATTGCGGATTGGCCGACAGCATCAGGGCTGCCGTTCCTGCACACAGCGGCGTGGCATGCGAGGTGCCGCCGAAATTGCTCCGGTAGTCATGCGGTGCAACAATAACATTGTTGCCGGCAAGATGATTGTTGAAAAGGTTCCTGTTCAGGGTAACCACACCTGTTGCATTGTTTATGGCATTTATGAGGTGTGACTCTGTAGCCCCGCTGCCCGGGTTTCTGAGCATGAGTGCCTGTCCGTTTGCCATACCGGCTGTGTTGTTCACGGTTACAGTGTTTGTCCCGGCATTGGCGTTGGCCGACAGGGTTGTCTGCACGGCGGGGCGTCCCGGGGTGCCGTGCCCCTCGGGGGCACATGTGTCAGTGGCAGCGAATGTACCGTAATTGGCGGGCGGGTTATGAAGAGGCGCCGTGCCAACAAATGCATCGTGGCTGGGTGCACAAAATTCAGTGGCTGCCCCGAAGTTACTGTAGTTCGCCCTGACCTCGGTAACCCCGTCATTGCCCAGTGATGAGGCTGCTACAGAGAAGCACCGCTCGTACATGCCCCAGGGACGGTCAAATACAGTGTCGTTATTGCTGTTGTTATTGGCGGCAGAGAAAAAGAGTAACACACCCCTTCCACCCCTTCCGCTGTCTGTCAGCGTGTCGAAAACGGTACTCATGGTACCCGATATAGCGCTGCCGGTTGAAGGATGTCCTATGCTGCTTGATATAACATCTGCGCCAGGGCTGATAGTATCGGGGAAGTTGTCGTCATCGTTTTCAGGATCCAGCCCGGCAGCCCACAGGTACATATCGGCATAGCCGGCTTCCGATCCGGGCCATGCCCTGCGGATTGCCAGTATCCGGCAGTTGCCGGCCACCCCTGCAACTCCCTCATTTGTTCCCGCTACTGCCGACGCATTATTGGTAAGAGCCGCCGCGGCACTTGCACAGGAGGTTCCGTGGCCACTGCTGCGGCTGTTATTGTTGGCCACCATGTTCTGGAAATCGAACGATCTGTATATCTTGCTTGTGCCGTTATTCACATTGCCCGTGAATTCGGGATTATTCGGATCAACTCCAGAGTCGACCACGGCAATTATAACATTGGCACGGCCAAAGGTTCGGTTGACATTGATATTCCTCAAAAACTGCCAGGCATCGGGCGTATTGAGTATCTGGTGGTCCCACTGCTCGGGAAACAGGAAGTCGGTCGGCGTGATGGCATCTTCCTCGACAGTGAATACAACATTTGGTTCGGCAAACTCGACCCACTCCATTTCCGAGACCTTGTTCGATATCTCAATAACCTCATAGGTGGATGGCTTGCCTGTTGTGAGATGATAGAAATTACCGAGTGCCGAGATCCTGCGTTTTATCTTCAGCCCGAATTCTTTTGTTATATTCTGTATCACCTCCTCCCCTGCATGATCATCGAGCTTTACCATAATCTCTGAGGTAAGCAGAGTGGCATGCTTTTCGGTGAGCTTCAGCACAGGCAGCGCCATCACCATTTTTTCCCTTTCAATCTCTGCCATGATCCTGAGCCTCTCGCTTTTGGGCGTTCCTTTCGGGAAACTGGAGATAAAGATCCCGTTCTCAAGGTAAATCTCATGGTGCTCTTCAAGCTTCAGCTTGAATTTTCCGGCAATGGTCTGAGCCAGCTGCTCCCTCCCGGGAGGTTGTGCCTTCTTCCTGCCCCTTCCCTTCCGGGGAGGTTCCTGCTGTTCGGGTATAACCAGCGCCAGCCGCTCTTCATCGGGCTCATATGGGACTTTTACTTTTCCACGGTAATAATAAGGTGCCCCCTTTTTACGCAAAATAAACAGCTCCCTTTGCTCGCCTGGCCAGTTTCGCCCTACATTACTCCCTGGCACACCTTGTCCGCCTTGCCCGCCATTCTCTCCTTGCGCCCACGGTCGACCTGGCCCCTGTCCACCTTCCCCAAATTGGCCGCCCTGTGCACCCTTCCCGCTCTGATCGCCCTTTCCGCTATGGCTACCTGGACCGCCCCTCCAACTCTGTCCGCCCTGCCCGCTTCCCTTTACAAAAATTTTCCTGCTCTCTTCTTCAAATGGTTTTCTGCTTACAGTTACCAGGTATCCTCCCCGGGGAATAACATTATCATAAGTATAAAATCCCGTTTCATTAGTGCACTCCAGGTGGAATTCATCTTTGGCGGATTTAAGTATAACCTGTGCATCGGCGACGGCTTTACTGTTTCCATCAAGCACCTGCACGATGAAGTTTTGATCTGTTTTTCTCATAATGAATTATTTAATTGGTTATGACTAACTGGCACATATCATAAGAATCTACACCTTTCCCGCGCGGGAACCCAGGTGCTGAAAAGAGAATCCTGAAGGATGGCTGCAGAAATTCAGAACAAATACTAACTTTAAAAGAGAACCAACATAAAATGACTAAAGAATCATTACATATGAGACCGGGTACACATAACTTAATTGCAACCCGCGAGATCGGTTTCCGGAGAAATGACCGAAAACCTGTCAATGTTGAATATCCGGGATAAATACCTGAGAGCGATACCGTTTAAATAACCTCTGAGAACGAACTGGACAGATTACCTGACAAAGATTCCGGATTGATTACCTGAGATCACCCTGGATAAATTATTTGAGAACGGCCCTGGATAAAATGCTGAGAAAGACCCTGGATCAATTACCTGAGAGAAATCCCCGATTGATTTCCTGAGAACAACCTTGATTAAATAACCTGAAAATTTCCCTGGTTAGGTTACCTGAATGTGATCCAGGGTAAATTACCTGAGAAGTCCCCGGTTAGATAATCTGATAAAATATTGTTTATATTTAATCTAATTAAATAGAAGCAAGTTAAAGCGGATAATTAAAAAAAGCAAATAATATTAAGATTAATTTTTAATTCCCTCTACTGACCGGCCGGTCCTGGATTTATCGGAGAAAACTTAGGAGAGAGCGTACTACCTGATCACAGGCAATTCAGGGGGAAGATTTTTCCTTATCCTGTATACCAGTGTGATACTTGAAATATAGTAGATGTCATTTGCGGTTGAAGTGGGACTGGTAAAGCCATCGAGAAAATCATTGAAGGCATACCTTCCCCCTATCTCAAAGCCAATGTCAATGAAGTTTCTAATTCCTATTTGCACGCCTATGCCGGCGGGAATTACCATCGTGAGGGGACTGTAACTGATATTGTCCCGCTCCTGCCGGGCCTGCAGCTTATCATTGGGGTTTACATGGTATAAGACGGCCCCGGCCCCGCCAAAAAGAAAGGCCGATAGTGTTACATAATTCCTTACCAGCCCCTGGCGATCCACCCCCGATCCAACCGAAAGGTCCCTTAAGGGGTAAAATTCAAGCCTTGCTGTTGGTTCAAAAATTATTGTATTGAATATGTAATCCCTTGAATGGTTCTTGCCTCCGGTATCGCTGCCACTGAGCCATCCAAGTGCAGCTGTGCCATTGAAGGATATATACCTGTTGTAATTGTAGCGTATGCCACCGACGGCAGAAGGCCGGGTACGCAATATGTCCAGATCTCTTATGCCATACCAGTTGTTTTCATGGGGCGTCCCCCCGATATCGCCGAAATATTTCGCCGATCCGATTCCGAGATGTACCTCCCAGGTCATGCTGCGCCAGCTTTGGGCTGATGCAGAAAAACCAGACATGAGAACCAGCAACAGGGGTAGCAGGTTTTTTAGCATTAATAATTTTTTGGCGTTTTAGAGGCGAAAATATATAACGTGAAAAATGCCGAATTGTTAGATTAAATCCGAATTCTTTAAAAATATTAGTGATATTTTGATAAAGTTGTACGCAAGTGTGAGAAACCATCCTGCAACTAATTTTTTTCAGCAAATAAGTCTAATTCCAATTTTAGCGCTTATATTTGTAAAAAATTTACAAATTAAAAGACTAAAATGATACTAGAAATTCGCCTTAGTAATTTTTTCTCAATAAAAGATGAAGTTACAATAGACTTTAGGGCAGCCAATATAAAATCTGCTAATGTAAAAGCATTAAAGACTAATGTATTCGAACAGGATAAAACTGACATTTTAAAAACTCTGATAATATATGGCGCCAATGCCTCTGGGAAAAGTAATATCATTAAAGCAATTCGCTTTTGTAACGCTATGGTATTTGAATCTCACAATCATAATGAAAATACCATTTACAATTTTATTCCTTTTAAATTTGAAAACTATAACAACAAACCAAGCACCTATTTTATAAGGTTTGTCTTGAATGATATAGAATATGAATATTCATTTTCTATGTCCCGTACCTCTATAATCAAGGAAAGTTTATATTATTACCCAAAAGGTCGTATAAAAGAGATTTTTACTCGTGATGAGAAACGGGGGAAAACTAAGAAAGAAAAATACACCTTTACTGATGTTATTAAGAGACCTTTTGATGTTGCAGAAAACACATCTGATAAGACATTATATATTTCTCGAGCAAGTCAAATGGATAGAGATTTAGCTAAAGAAATATTTAATTATTTTAATAAAACCTTCATATTAAATTATTTAGGATTTGGGATTTCAGCAATTGAAAATATTACAAATATTAATAAACAGCAATTAATAGATGCACTTAAAATAGCGGACAGTGATATTGAAGAGGTGAAAATTAAAGTACTAAAAAAATCAGGAAAAAACATTCATGCTGATTTGACTAGTATGACTCTAAAAGTTGAAGATGTGGTGCAAGACCATTTGCAAATTAAAACCTATCACAAAACAAATCCCGGGGTAGCTTTTGATTTTCTTACTGAAGAGTCTCAGGGAACAATAAAACTATTTTTTATAATGCTTACTCTTTTGGACGTTATTAAGAATAATAAGGTATTGTTGATTGATGAGATTGAGGATAGTTTACATCCAAAGATTATCGAATACATCTTTAATTTATTCAGAGCTGGTGATAAAGCTCAATTACTTTGTACTACACACAATACTCAATTTCTTGACCTTAAAAAATTTCGCAAGGACCAGATTTATTTTGTCAATAAAAGTATAAGTGGTGCTACTGATTTATATTCACTATATGATTATAGTGATTTCAGGGATACAATGGATTTAGAAAAAGCCTACTTGCAAGGGCGCTTCGATGCAATTCCGATAGTTAATGATTCTTACAAACAGCTTAAAAGTTTGTTGAATGAAAAGTAAACGTCAAGCATCGAAAGGAAAAAAAATAAATCCACATTTTTGGGTTTTTTGTGAAGGAGAAACAGAAGAAGCCTATATTAGGTTTTTGCGTTCCGAATATAGACTACCGGTTGAAATAATCCCTAAAGTTGCTGGTTCGAGTATTACTGAGCGTTTTATTAACTCATATAAAAAAGGAAAACCTGTTCACGAAAAAGACAAGGATTTTTTAATATATGATGCGGATGTCCCTGAAATTATTGATAAATTAAAAAAGATAGATAATACTATTCTTGTCGTTTCAAATCCTGCAATTGAATTGTGGTTTTTACTTCATTACAAAAATCAGACAGCGGCATTGTCAGGAGATAATTGTATAAGAGAATTAAGCAATCGGAATAGAAACAATTATAAAAAAGGGATAATTGACAATCCTCTAAAGTCAAAATTAAAGGAAAAGTGTATTGACGCCTGTAATCGTTCAAAACAACTAGAGTTATTTAAAAATCCTTCAACTAATGTATATATTTTGATTGAGACACTTGAAGAAGTAAAAAAATAAAATTGTAAAAACACCAGTATACACCCATGGCATATTGCATGCGGGTTTCAGCGGTATTCGAAGGTTTGTGGCTTGTGAAAAAGGTCGGTTGCACACCACTTTATTTGGTTGCCCCCGAAGGATCACCCGATTATTTCTATTTATTTATGCCCAGGTTCATGGCAGATTCATCAGACCTGTTTTTCTGACCTCTGTAAAAGATACTCCTTATCAGTAAGATCAAGTATCATTGGCGTGATGCTTGTTTTTCCATGCCTGACAGCCCACCGGTCAGACCCCTCGTCTTCAGGCTCGAGGGGTATGACAGTAAACCAGTAATGGTCTCTTCCCATGGGGTCCTTATGTGCTACTACTTTCAGAAGTGTTGAAGTGGATACTGAAAAATGGTTTACTTACAGCATATTCCGGTAACCGGATATAAGGGAGAGGTTCGCAATATCCTGACCTCACCGAGATTCGCTCCAAGGGCATCACTAAAATTGCCGGTAGGTTCAGGGAGAAGTTCTACTCCCAGAATACTCAGAGGTGTATCTTCCGGCAATCCCATATCCTTTAAAAGGGAAACAATCTCAGATTGCTGCCAGAGAATATGTCCCTGTAAAGGAGTTTTAATATTTTGTGTCACTTCCCTGCCGGTACCTGTGGCTGCATTTATCAGGTTTATTCCCGTCATCTCTTTAAGATTAGTTAGTTCTTTTCTGCCGAAGAGAATCCCCTCCTTTTTATCCAGCTCAACATTTCTCATTGTAGCTCCGTCAGCCTGATAAACACGGGCATATAATACGAACCATATTTGAGTATTTGGTGGCAGCGACTGTATATTGGCACCCTGGTGGAAAGCATTTGCAAATGAAGCCGATGCAAGTATCCCGTATTTGACACGGAATATTCTGCATTCAAGCGGAGCACACGGGTGTTGTACTCCTTCAAGTAATACCGCTGGTCCAAACCTGGCCTGAGCTGTACTCCAGAAAGGTTTTGCAGGACTACCCTTATCATGTCCTGTCCGTATTTCGTAGGTGTAAAAACCCAGGAGTTCCGGAGAGTCAGGATAAGTTCCCGGAGGCAGCGGGACGAGGAAATGCCTGTCAGAATCATAGGCCGGTATCAGGCGCTGCATCGCTGTAATGCCTGCAAAGTCATCTGACTGGCCCGGGGAAATTACTCTTATAAGCTCAGGATCAAGCGACCATTGCTGATAACCTGATGGTTCAGGTAATGGCTGATTGTTCTGCAATAACATCGGATCAGCCGTATGTGCCAGAACGCGAACGAAATATATATCACGCTCATCTTCAGGTGGTTTATCAAATTCAAGCCAGAGCATTTTTCTTCTTTCACCAGTCCCTGCATAATCCTCATCGATAGTGTAGGGACTCTGGGCAATTCCTGCTGATAATACCCGGGGTATCTGACGCGGAGGAATTGTTACCGGCAGTTTATTCTTACAATCGACTGTAAGTGTTTCACCATTTTCAAATTGTACCGTAAGATAATATTCAAGATTAACCTCGTAGGGTTTATCGTCGGTCCCTAATGGTGGTTGAAATGCATCAATAAATACAAAGTGTAAAGTATCGCGGTCCGGATCTGCTTCTTCTCCAATCAGGGGTGTTACTGCATGCATCATGCGGACTTCCCCTGCCAGTTGACGGGATTCAGCATAGGAGTTGCCATTAAGAGAGATCTCCCTCTCTATAATGAAAGTAGGAGCTCCGAAGCCTTTCCATGTCCAGTCCCGGTTTATTTTCCATCTCAGAACATTAATCCATTGATTAGCAAGCTCGCTAACGGCCATGAAAACAAGGCTGCTGTTATTTGCAGGCAAATAATGCTTTAACCCTTTGGAGCAACCAAATATGCCTCTTTCTCCGGGGGGCATTAACAGGGTATTGTCATTGGCAAATAAACCTGCTGCCCCGGCCAGACGCTGAACAAGGACAGGTAATGCATCGTTTTGCAGTACAACTGCTGTTGGCTGGATATCCTGTTCCAGATCAGTGGGCTGAAGATAAACTGACCGAATGTTATCCTGAGGTGTCTGGGGAAGAAAGAAATCATCTTCAGAATCTGCCTTCTTGTATATCTGTATAGTTGAGATTACACCCAGCCGGGCTCTTTCGTTTCCAAAGTAGTTATAGTCTTCCTCTCCGACTGCCCTTAATTCTATAATTACATCTCTGGCAGTTGGTACCGGCAGCTCTCCTTCCGGATCGGGTATTGTTTGCAAGCTGATATCTATATCTGATAACAATGCGCAATCAATGAAATTCAGGTCAAGTTCATACGCATCGTCAAGATTGGACGGAAATTTTCTTGTAGTATGATACCACTCAATGAATCCCTCAGCTCCTGCATCGGCTGGACGCGGATCAAAATCAGGTGTCCCTACCAGTACACGGAGAGACAGGATAGTTGCGTCAACATCAGGTACTGAAGGATCATTTTTATCAGCATCTGCCAGACTTTTGTTATCCTGCTGAATTGCAAGCAATATATCCCTGACATTGGGATATGCAGTGTAAAGTGCCTGGGGCAGATCAATTCTGGGTCGCGATATCGTGTACCTCGTGAGAGAAGCATCTTGCGGATCGGGATCAGATTCGGGCCAGTTTACAGGTCCGGGTGGAACATATCTCCTGAAATGAATTCCGGTTACCGGTGAGTCACCTGGCAACAATATTTCCTTTTCTAAATCCGGCCCACCGTTCGTAGTATCGACCAGACGGACACGGAATTCGTACTTCTCTCCGTACTTCAGCAAGATCTTATCAGCATTTTCCGACCTGTAATACAATGAGTTTACACGCTCCCTGCCCATAAGGAGGATCATATCTTCCGGATCGGTTACAACAAGCGAGCCCCCCCGCCAGCTGGTAAAATATGTTGGCAGCCAGAACTGATCACGGATTGTTGACGGGAAAACTTCGGTTCTTGACTCCCAGCTTAACGGGCCAAAATCTATACCTCCGAATACAAACTGACCGGTTGTGACCTGACTCAGTGAATGCCATGCAGCTTCTCCATCCTTGCGGACGTCTGCCCTGTAACCCACAACTCCCATAGGTGCTTCCGCCGGCTGACCCATAGTATCAGGGTCAAGTCCCATTTGACGGTTCTGGGCAATAAGAATCTCTTCATCGTCCCAGCCAAGCTGGATTCCTTCGTCACGAACCGGAGCCGGCCCATTACCTTTTTCTTCAAGATGATTTCTAAACTTTGCCTGGCCTCCATGAACAATTTTTGCAAAACCGTCATTAAAACGGGCGAATTCAAAAAAAGCTTCATCAAAATTTCCCGAAAGCACAGTAATTGCAGGATCATCAACCACCGGGAACAATACCGGGGTAAATAACTGCCTTGATTCACTCAAAGCAGGTATCCGGGTTCCGAATATTTTCAGAAACCCGTCTGTCATGGTCAGGTTCCCATAGTCGCCAGAGTCATCAAGACTAAAGAACAACCATCCGCCATCTTTATACAGGTCTGCTGGATTGACCTGCAAATTAAGTTCATAAACAATTCCCAATGCCCTCGCAAGTGTGGGTTGACGCAATGTAAATGATAATGCTTCAGCCCAGCTTACAGAATCATCAATGGGTTTTGGGACAGGCGGACCATCAGGCGGACAATTTACAAGGCAGGCGTATGTATCGTCTGCAAATGCCAGTCTGGTTTTTGGAGAAACAAATGCAAATGATTGTGTGTAGGTGGTCATCAGATGTTTTCGCACCATCAGTGCAGCTTTATGTTCCTGGACCGCCTCCTTTCTGGTTATCTTGAATTGTAAGGCCAGTTCATTGAACAGGGCATTGCGGTTGACGGGGACCAGGGGCGCCAGTACTTCTTCGCTGTCAACCTCACTGAATCCGGGCATTTGCTGAAAGTTTTGAGAAAGAAAGGCTTTGAAAACCAGACTGCAATCAGCGAACGGAGGCCCGGCATCGGGCACAGGCAAATCTGTACCCAAAGGAATAAAAGGGCTTCCCGTTGGCATTACCAGGAGATTGACAGACAGGGTATTTGTGTTGGCATCCCAGTTTTGCAAATAGGGAGCAAGTGTAAGTTTAGGAGGTGTTGCCATGATTTTTTAGTTTATATGACTTTTAACTTACTTACATTAATTCTCAGGTGGCCGGAACAATGCTTCTGTCCTATAAATATATTACCGGCAAATCAGAGTTCTTCAGTGGTAGTATAAGCATATGAACCGCTTATACTAAAGAATACAATAGTCACATTGATCGCCACCTGTCCGGTAGCATCACAATAGGTTGTGCCGCTCTCTTTATAAATCACTCCTTTTAGTTCGGCTGACAGATTAATGACCACTATCTTTAAATCTACTTCTGCCTGCAGCCTCACTAAACCACCAAGTTTGGCAGTATCATCCTGATAAATAAAAACTACTCCCACGGCTAAAAATGCCTCGGCTCCAAAGCCGCCAATTTTCCCTGATACTCCAAGACCAACATACGCTATAATGCTGAAGGACTTGAAGCCTAACGAGACATCACTCCCGGTTTCACTGACATTTGTGCCAAAAGCTGCTTCCAGTTCCAGTCCAAGTACAACAAATACCTTTAAGCCGCTTCCCCCTGCTCCGCCTCCTAATATGGCAACTTTACCCTGCAGTTCACCACCGGCCTTCGCACCGAAGTAAGCTTCCCAGATCCCCTTGGAAGTGTCCATTTTGGAATCTACACCCACACTGGCCTTGAGTTTCAGTTTAACATCGTCACCAAGTGGCTTCGGGATCAGGTTAGGTGTTTTATAAAATGTATGGACCTTAACTTCATGTTTCGCATTAGTCATTCCAAGGTCAATATCGCCAATTTCAGAAGGGCTTCCCATGCCCGGCAAAAAATTAAGTGCATCCTGTATCTCGGGTTTGAGAAGCGAAATTACATTTACAAGCTTCGCCTGCTTTGTAGTGCCGGCCCGGAGACTGAAACGTGTGCCGGAGACTTTTGAAATGCCTGCTACGGTGGTCCAGATAAAGAAGTTCCTGATCTCTATATTCCAGTTATCTTCATTCAGGTCAATCAGCAGATCAGACTGGTCATATTCAATTGCAATCAGGTCGCCTCCATTTTGTGCCACAATCAGAGGTGGACGAAGATTGTTATAGTTTACACTGGGATGGAGACTCAGCTTTCCGGTCGCGGACTGGATTTTGAGCTTGAAACCGGATGAGGGTAATTCAATTGCATTTGAAATTGGCGGGAATACTCCTTTACTGGTAAGTAATGCAAAGGGGTCGGCGAAAGCAGGTTTCAGGGCAGAAGACAGTTCATTAGATCCGGGTATTATAACCGGTCGGCGGAACAGAAATGCCTGTGAGCCGGTATTCTGAAGGAATCCATAATCATATCGGGGACCGGGGGCAAAAAGATCAACAGGATCTGCAAATCTGTATGGTCCGGTCTGTCCACTGATGTTCATTTTATCTCCTGATGGAGGCTCCCATGTGTTATCAATAAACAAAGGAGTCCCTCTTGATACATCGGCCGATACTGCTTCCTGCGGATCATCAGTGTTGCCGGGTGCAGCCATTTTAACAACCGACCAGGCACCGTTGTTAGGAAGAACAGGCTGCCCCCTGACAATACCGGCAAAACTGAGTGTTCCATTGTCAGCAAGGTCAACTTCAAACCTGGTGGCTCTCATAAGGAATCCGGACTCTCCGATATCCAATGCAGCATCTACCGGCCCGCCAATTGCACCCTGATCTTCAATAAGTTTTTTCAGAGCTTCAACTGACAGCAGTTGCGGTTCCCAGGGCTCTACATTTACTTTAGGCTTGGGTGATAGCTGGATAAATCCAAGTATACCCCGTGAAAAATTGTTTTCTGTTGCCATACCCTCAAGTTCAACCATGGCATCAAAATATACCGGTGCCAGCTCAACATTATTTCCATTATCCGGATCAGCGAATTTGATGATATCATTTGATGCTGGCCTGATGTTCTTTATGCCGTAGCACCCTCTGAAGATACCGGGCTTAAACTGATAGGGATTTGGTGTAAATTGTCCGGGGCTATTGGTATCAGGAAGCCTGAAATCAAATAGAGCAGACTGGGTTGCCTGCCATCCGCTGTCTTTCCGCACCACACCACCGCCACTCCTGCGTTCTATCGTAACTGACCTGGTAACTGTAGTACCCCAGGGATATATTTTTGAAACAAATTTGACCACTTCAAAGGCTGTTCGCCCAACCATGATCCTGAACTGGACCTTTCCTATGGAAGCCAGTGCACCCGGGTTATCCCACTCACTGAAATTTGATGCTCCATAACCTGAAAGATCGAATCGTGTTACCGGGACATACGGGTTAGTCCCTCCCGGTGCAAACTCTTTATTGAATTGGGTTTCCACCGATGCATCAGACTGCAGGGTTGCTCCGAGAACACTTAATCCCAGTTCTGTTCCGGTAAAGAGCTCATAACCATTGAGTGTCTGCGCAATAAATCCCTCAAAACCAGGTGAGCGGCTGTCAAACTTCGGATTGCCTGACTCTGCCATAAGATTGATCTGAATGCCCCCCTTCATGAGCTTCTGCGGAAACTCAGGTCTTACTATATTCAGGGAGTCGGCATTCCGCGATGTAGTATTCAGGGGCTGGAGTGAGACTATGGTTTTGAGTCCGAAAGAGAGTGTCGTCATTGCGACAGCAGGCCTTCCTGTGTTAAAAGATTCCCGGATGTGAGATACCACAATATCAGGTATTATTGGCGACAATTCCTGGCTATTGCCGAAAAGCCTTGTCGGGCCTCCGTCCGATGCTGAAGATAAAAACTCGGGGAACCAGCCGAGTAAAGCGCTATCGTGATCTTCCGGCAATGTCCTGACTGGCTCCCACTGTACCTGGGGCACAGTAAACACATGGACCAGGTCTAATGGAGTATTAACAGCCATCTGTTTAATTGTGAAGATATTCCCCGGAGAAAGTTGACTGGAGGAGATATTGCTCCGCCGATAAAACAGGGAGGGCGCGACAGAAACTCCGATCAAATCCATATTAGTGGAAACATCAAGGAGTTTCCATCCTGTTATCCGCTTTTCAAGCTGGTCAAAAACACTGTCCAGCCTCTGCTTCTCCTTTAATTTTTCAGGATTTGGTTTGTTGGACCTTACAATTTCTCTGTAACGTGGGTCAACATTAACCGGGAGGGAACTGATCTTTGGATTTTCAGGAGGTTTGATCCCAACACCCAGTTTAAGTGGCAAATCGCCGTTGAATATAACGCCGGGTTTCCCGGATTGACCCCATTCCACCTGAGCAAACAACAGCGATTCGAACGATTGGATGTTTGTTGCATTTTCCAGGTTTCTGCCCCATGAACGAATGTCCCATCCACCACGAATATTGCTGACATATGGATCGGGAAGTATCGGCTTCCAGCGAAAAATGCCATGCAGGAATGTTATTTTCCCCTCATCGATCCACCCTGGCAGGGTTGCAGATAATGTACCTTCCAGAATAATCCCTGCAGGCTCTGATACAACGATGAGTGAATTCTCCAGTGCAATCAGTCTGGCGGAATTCCTGAGTGCATCGGGATTGGTTAGATGTAAACTTATGCTGACCTGCGACCCCTGCGATTTAAACATTATCCATCCTGCCAGGTTTTCAAGTTCAATATGAGTGTTGTCAGCAAATACAGGCCGATCGGGATGAATCTCGCCTTTGCAGCCGGCAACAAGTGTTTCTCCCTCTGTTGCATGGCAGTAATATGCCAGCAAAAAATCATTCTGATATTCAACATTGACGGGGATACGGGAAGAATTTTCTTCAGAGATTTCCCAGCATAAGTATTTCTGGTTTATATTCTTCACTGAAGCATCACCGCCTGATGTCTTATCACTGTAAAGGAATAGTGCCTGGGGATAAAGCAGAATCAGGGGCTCGTTCAAAACTGCATCGGACTGATTTTTGTCAGATCCTTTCCAGCGGGCGGTAATACCGGCTGACAATCTTAGGCCCCATGCACCGTTGTTGTCAGGTTCTGTGAGTGTTGAGGGGTTACTTACCCGGGCTACCGGTAAAGCCCAGAAGCTCTTTTTAATGTCCTGCTCTCCCGATGCGCTGAATATCCTGCTTTGGGAAAAGCCGGTTACCCATTTGTCTGGGTCGGACTGGCAGGGAATAAAGATATGATTCAGTCCGTTCTCATAGACTACCGGTGCCTTAAAATTGCTGAAAGTACAGGAATTACTGGAATTACTATATTTACCGTCACCTGCGGTTATGTCTGACAATTTCCCGTTTTTCCAGTCAAAAGTGACTTCATCAGGGTATTTGAAACTGATGCTTTGGGCAGCATAACACCCGCTGTATGCGGGTGTGCCAATATCCGGCTGCACTAACTGGATAGTCAGGCTTCCACTGAAATCACCTTCATAATCAAGGTACTTTCCGCTCCATTTTCTTTTGTTTGTTAATGTGAAACTCCCCTTTTTAATGTTAAACCCAACATATTCGCCGGCACCTGCCTTATTTGTGAATAATTTGCCGGCTATCCATACATGACCTGCCGTTAATTTGACTGTTTGTGATGCTTTTAATGATTGTAACCAGGTAGTTTTGCGAGCCTTTGAAAATAAAAAATGTGGAATGTTCCCGTTTTGTGATCTTACGGTAAGCTTATCTTCGTAGTAAAACAAGTCAAACCATATGGACCTGCCTTCACCTGATAAAAATGGGCCCAATTTTTCACCCGGCTTCTGATTCCACCGCAACTCACCCGATATTTCCGCCGGATTAACAGGAATTCTAATATCGCCTCTCGTAACCCCGACAGCAGGAACTACATCTTTACCTTCTACTCTCCGGATTAGAAACTTATCATCTCCGGAAAGTTCTGATACAGCATATTTTTCAAACCCGGCAATCTTTTCTTCTGGCGGACTATATTTTAAATTCATGTGGCTTACTGCCTGAATGTCCTGCTGGTCGCTGCGAAGGTTGTAACTGATGATCCGACGCAGAGAATCCAGTTGTTTTCCTGATCCGGGATCTGGTGAAGCCATGTTTGAAGTAAGGCTTGACAGTATTTGGGCAACTTTATTAGTTTTCATCTGCAGATTAATCAAATTAATAATCAGTTAATTATATTTTGCAGGTTATTTATTTTAATAATTATGAGTGATCACCAGTTCATACTCTGAGAACAATACAAGGAGATCACTTGCGTATTTTAGTCAATAAACCGGGCCTTCTCAATTGTGAAATCTATCTTAAACCCATGGAAAATTTTTCAATCAAGAGATTTCTGGTAATAAACCGTAATTTGAGAGTTTAGAGGACTGAGAGTTTAGAATTTTGTGATCCTGAGAGAAAAAGAAGTTAACCTGAGAGAAAACTGAAATAAAATATTTGAAACCAGCCATTGGGAGATGCCGGCGTAAAACTGATATGATAATAAGGCAAAAAGCTTATTTTTAATTAATCTTTTTAATAATAAGCAAGTTATTGCAAGAATTACCAAAATTCCAGTTTTTCACTAAAATATTCATTAGAAATAATTTCCGCGCTGCAGACCTTTCTTTCAGGGGAAACTGCAGAAGGAAACAACAGACTGTCAAAACTGTAAAGGCATTATTTTTGTGCTGCGGGTAAGCGGGAAATCGTTCATAAAAGAGATGTTCTTCCAGTGAGGCGGGGGTGTTTACTTACTTGTTGAGCGAAAGTTTTTTTACATCCCGCGATGAAACTTATATTTTCATGCGTCGTATCCATATTTTTATTTTCACTTCAGATTTCCTAATAAAACCCTACCAATGAAAAGAACATTTTTTACAGTGATTATGCTTACAGCATTTATATTCACATTGCCTGCCGAGGAGCATTACGGCAGATGGCTTAGTGGCACAGTAAGTTTTTCCGGACAGTCAAACGGACAGAGACAGTCAGCTACCACAATAATGCCCGAGATAGGATTTTATTTATCTGATTCCTGGTCGGCCGGGGTAAAGGCCGGATTCTCAACTTCAAGAACAAAAATTGATAATAATGTACGAAGTGAAAACGCGTTTTCAATTATGCCATTTGCCAAGTATAACTTTGGAAAACTTGCAGGCATCAGTGTATTCGGACAGGGTGAACTGCCTCTTACCTTTACCGGCGGAAAGCACTATGACGGCTCTTCCATGGATGGGACCACTGCTGTAGGTTTCAGGATACGCCCTGGTATTTCATACCTGTTCAGCGAAAGATGGGGCTTCAAAATGCTTATGCCTCCGGTGATAAATTTTACAAGCAGTGACGGCAGTTCTTCATACAAGCTTGGCTTTAATGACGGCTATACAATACAGAACTACCTGCTGAATACCTCAATCGGATTTATCTACATGTTCTGATCGGAACCTTTATAAATTAATATTCCCGGTATTCCGGAATGGTTCAGATCCTAACTTTGCAGGATTGAAGTGTTAGTCCCCGATTTCGGAAACTAATTCGTTTATTACCCCCTGGTCTGCACGTCGGGGCAGCCATGAATTCAACAATTAGTTCCCGACACCCCCGAAGGTTTACTCTTACCGCTTAAACCTGATCACTCCCCCATTATCAGGTGATCAGCCCACAGTATTCTCCTCTTTAGGCTGAATGTTATTTTATTTATTTTCGATCCAGGAATTTTGAAGCAGTCCAGCGAATGGTTTCTGAGATGGGAATAAATTCATGGCCCAGTGCCTCCTCAATCTTACGGGTGCTGTAACGTGTAGATCCGCGGCCACTGCGGGCTGTCTCACGGGTAAGCATTGGTTTGCTGAATGTAAGCTTGCTGCGGAGCCAATCGGCCCTCCACCCCAGTTCGGCAAGTCTTCTCGTGGCATGCTTCGAAGGCCTTTTGCCACCAATGGAATCGGCAATCTGGTTGAAGAGTTCGCGATAGGGAAGGTTTTCTCCGTTAAGGATAAAACGCTGTTCATCAATTTCAGAATCCATGAGGGCAATCATGCACTGGCATACATCACGTACATCAACAAATCCGGTCATTCCTTCGGTATAGTAATCAAGGCCGCTTTTTATGCGGGTAAAAAAACCTGCCGTTCCTCTGTTCCAGTTGCCGGGGCCCAGTATTATTGAGGGATTTACAATGACAGCCTTCAGGCCCTCGTTGATGCCGCGCCATACTTCCATCTCCGACTGGAACTTGCTGATAGAATAGGATGTGCGTTTCCTGGATGGTTTCCAAAGGTCTGTTTCGGATACGGGTTCGCCGTCATACCTGCTGCCGAGGGCGGAAACGGAGCTGACATGACACAGCTTTTTAACATTATGCTCCAGGCAGAGATTGACAATCGTGGCAGTGGTTTCAATATTGCGGGTTATCATCTTTTGCCTTTCTTCGGGGTCAAAAGATACAATTGCTGCACAGTGGTATACCTTTTCAACTCCGTCAAAGGCTTCGGCCATAGTGTCGGCATCCATCAGGTCGGCCTCAAACCATTCCACTTTTCCAAATAGTTCGACCGGAGTTGCTTTTTTTTCCCCGACAGGGTTGTCATAATAACCAAAAACCTCAATCACCTGCTCAAGGTGTGAACCAAAGCGGTGAATAGCTCTTACCTTCTCTCCCTTTTGAAGAAGATGCCAGATCAGATGAGACCCGACAAGTCCTGTTCCTCCTGTTACCAGTATCATAATTGCCTCAAATATAAGTGAATTTCACATCATTTGAAAATCCATCAGAGATCAGGACTTGCATGGGTAACCGACCTTCAGGTCAAATTTTTTTATCCTTAATTACACACAAACGGATGAAAAAATTGATTTGTTTTCAACTGGTCGGAAATTCAGGAGATCCTTATCATCTAAATGAACAACAAAGAATCTGGACATCATGAGGATTCAACGAAATTGTAACACATGGTTAACTCAATGAAATACCTCTGCAGAATATGACCGCTGGAAATCGATGAACATGAGAGAATTGAAAAGCTGCCATGTTCCTTGCAAACCGGCATCACCGGAAAGCTGGATAAAAGTGGAGAAGGTTATACGCTTTATGGACTGTGAATAATTATTTATCTTAGCGCTTTGAAAAATTAAAACCATAGATATTATGTTCTCTGGAATTGTTGAAGAAGCTGCTCCGGTGGTTGCACTGGAAAAAGACAAGGGTAACCTTCATATTACAATGGAGTGCTCTTTTGTAAATGAGTTGAAAATTGACCAGAGCGTCTCACACAACGGGGTATGCCTGACGGTTGTGCGCAAGACAGATAAAACATACACCGTAACTGCCATAAGGGAGACCCTCGAGAAATCGAATCTCGGTCGTCTGGAGGTTGGGTCAAAGGTTAACCTCGAGCGAAGCCTGAGGGCTGACTCAATGGTTGACGGGCACTTCGTGCAGGGCCATGTTGACCAGACGGCGGTTTGCACCGAAGTCAGGGAGGCCGACGGAAGCTGGTACTTCAGGTTTGAGTATGAGCCGGTGGGCGACAATATAACTGTCGAAAAGGGCTCTGTCTCGGTTAACGGTGTCAGCCTGACAGTTGTAAATTCGCGCGACAACTCCTTTGAGGTGGCTATCATCCCCTATACCTACGATGTGACCAATTTCCATGAATTCAAGCCGGGCACCGTGGTGAACCTCGAGTTTGACATCATAGGCAAATACATTACCAGGATAGTAAGGCAGATAATGGCCGAGAGGAAGTAAGATTGATTCGTTCCGGGTCAGGTTTTGCGCAATTTTAATTCTTGTCAGATTCAATATTTTTTTTTTAAATTAGGTTAATATTACATGGCTATTCAAAAAATATCCAAACTTAATTTGGAATGGAATTTATTGGTGTCATCGAAAACTGAACGAAATGAACAAATCTGATTTAGAAAAGATAGTTGATATCAGATTGTCAGAATCTAATGTTCTTCTTTCATCAGAAAAATATTCGGGGGCTTACTATTTAGCCGGATATGCTATAGAGTGTGCTTTAAAAGCTTGTATTGCTAAAAAGGTAAACAAGTATGATTTTCCAGACAAGAAACTCGCAAGTAAAAGTTATTCACATGATTTGGATGAATTGGTTGGGGTTGCTGGCCTAAGGGATGAACTAAATGCTCAAATTAAAAAAGATAAAGAATTTAAACTTAACTGGGCTGTTGCGAATATTTGGAATGAAACATCGAGATATGAATGTATAGAAAAGACAAAGGCAAATGATCTTTTAAATGCAATTACAGACAATAAATCAGGAGTTTTAGTATGGCTGAAGACATTTTGGTAAAAGAATCGCTCACAGATCAAATGATAACCGCAGGTGCCAGGCTAATTAAACGGCTTGACTATGCAATGTCTGATATTAGGAGTGCATTCTGGTTGTATATTCCGGAAAGTAATTCATGGAAGTTAATTATTGCTTCACCAATTGCTGTTTCCGAAGGACCAAGAAGCTTCTACAAACGTATTGTAGAAGAGAATGAAAAAGCAGATACGGACGAGGCATTTATTTCCCTTAATGATATTACCGTAACCGGAACAGAGAATCAAATGGTCCAATTATTTACTATGGCAATAAAAACTAATGGTGGAATTTCCGGAATACGGTTTTCAAGAAACACAATAAATGGTGTCTTTATTGAAGATGCTTATATTTATAGGACTGGGATATAATATATTTTGAAATACCAAAACTGAAAACTCTCCCGTTATCCCTGGCAGGATATCAGTTCTAATGAGTGCATTAGAAAATATCCGAAGTGTCCACCAATTTAAAACGGACTATTCCCGGGCAGTCTCCATTGAGAGATCACCACAGCACATAACAATCTCATTGTATTTGCCCGGGCAAATACTGGATCTTTTGCAAAAATATGTAAGTTAAGGTTTCAGGTGTTTAACCTGGCGAGCCAGTTGAAGATTAATCCTCTTCGTATTTTATCACCTCAACGGGACAGCTGTCGGCTGCTTCTTTTATGCCCTCTTCGTTTGCTTCAAGATCGGCGCCGGGAATTACCTTCGCCTCATCAGGCATTTCAAATACATCAGGACAAATACTTTCACAAATACCACATGAAGTGCACCCATCTTCGATCCAAACTTTTTTAATTGCCATAGCTGTATAAGTTTTTAGTTATTATAAAATTACAAAAAATCTTTAGTATTATTTTCGGTTAGTTTTTGCAGGTGATTGACTTGTCAGAAATGCGCGCCGGCTTTCTTTTGCATTTTCTGTTGATATGTAACAGCTGTAAATGAAAATCAGTGAATTATTAACCATTTGATTCAGTTTAATTTCTCCGATTTATTAAGGATATATAAAGCCAATGCATCTTGCAGCAACTTCTTTAATTCCGGCGATTTAATCTGCTCTTCTGATCTGATTTTTACATAACGGGAAAGTTTACCCGCCCCTTCAAGCTGGCCATGAGGATCGGGCAGATCCAGACCCCTGTTAAATCCTAGTTTAACTCCTTTCCTTGAAGGAATTACCAAACATATCAATTCTGAATATTTCTGTCCAAAGCTGTAGGCCACCATCTTTGCAGGGATGTCAATTACCTCAACAACACCTGGAAGACTGGCAAGCAGCACCTCCCGGAGCTTCATCGCCAATTCAAACACATGTTTGTCAAAATGTGAAAAAAACTCTTCTACATTTTTATCTTCAGGCATATCAATACATTAATTTTTTAATGCGGTCAATGGATCGCAGGACTTTTACTGTTTGATGCAACGAACCGATAATCCCATATTGCGGGAATCAGCTGCACGCTGCAGGTTTCCGGCATTCACCATTATAGAACGGTTAAATGCGTTCTGTCCGCTATCACCTGTTGATGTCCACCATAATCCTGCCGATCCTATAAGGCCGTACGAACCATTGGCATCGCGGTTGCTGCCCGGTAATGCGGCAAAGCCAAAGCTGTTGGTCCCGTAATGAACATTGTGTGAATTCCATCGCGGATGTTCATTGGTAGAGCAATCACCGCCGAGGGGCGAGGAAACCTGATGGCACGATTTTAGTGAATTGGCCAAACCATTGCCGGCATCGGGTTCATTATTGAGCCCAAACTGCTCGGACAGGTATTCTGTAAGCTCTGTCCAGTCCTCGTCAGATGGAACTTTCCAGCCGGCAGGACAGAGTCGGCGTTCATCCTGCACGGCATACCAGTTATACAAAGCCCCGTAGGCAGCAAGAACTTCCTCTTCCCCTTCAAGGCTGCTGATACTGTGGGGATATATAGTATATGCCCCTTGTGTTGTATTCTGCCATGAATCATTAGCCAGTCCCCCGGCTATCAGGGTACCATCGGCATATCTTTTTGTCCGAAGGTTCTCGGCCATCCATACCTGATTGCCAATGGTTACTATTCCATATCGGTTACCGCTGACATCACTGACAGTGGCGGCTTGTGCGGATGTTTCAAACTCAACAATGTTTCCGTAGGAGGTTCCTGTACCATTTGTTGCATATGCACGCAGATAATATCTGGTGCCGGCAGACAATCCGCTTATATCGCTTATAAATGTCCCTGCCCCCTGTCCGTTTTCGGTAAACCCTGTATTCGCTTCAAGCGACATTGTCTCAGAATTATGCCATACCACCCCCCGGGCAATTACGCCGGAACCTCCTTCGTCTATTACATTTCCTCCGGAGGTGGCAGATACAGAAGAAATATTGGTTACCTCGGAAGTGCTTACCGTGGCTGTTGCACCCTCAGTGGAAAATTCAACCTCATTACCGTATGAAGTACCGAAAATAGTAGTTGCATATGACCTGACAAAGTAATCTGTGCCTGGCGACAGGTCAGAAAGGATACTCACAAACGGGCCGCTCCCCTCTCCGTCCTGTGTTATACCATAGTGTTTCTCTATCGTCGGATTTGCTATTGTATCATAGACTACCCCCCTGGAGGTTACAGGAGCAATTCCGCTTAAAGTGACATTACCTCCGGTGCTGGCTGAAGTCATTGTAACGGATGTTGCCGGCAGGGTGCTAACCTCGGGCAGCTCGACAGGATTTTCTCTTTGACAACCATGAATGATCAATATAAGGGACGTAACTGAGAGAAATACTTTAAAAAATCGGAAGATATGTGTTTTCATAATATACCAGGTAGTTTTTTAACTAAACAAACAACCGGGAATAATGTTGAGTTATAAAGCTGATCCTGAAAATGCTGCATATGTCTCTCCTGGGCAGGGGAGCATCCGGGCCACCTTAGTATAAATCTTACTTCCTCCTAACTTATAACTTCAAGGAAACCAGCAGGAATTGAGACCAGAAGCTGTTGTCCGATATGATCAATCCTGATCATAACCCGGCGGTTGCCGCGAAAATCGACCAGCTCTCCTTCAAGCCCATGCATGGGCCCGCTAACGACTTTCACCCTGTCGCCCGGGGTAAAGTTCTCAGTTGTGACTTCAACATCGGCCTCATTGGCAACAAGCTTCCTGAGTACTTCAATCTGATTCTCCGGAATGGGTACTGCTTTCCCTTCGAACGAAATATAGCGTACTATTCCGTTGGTATTAAGAACCTGGTAATAGTTGCCAATATCGATACGAACAAAAATGTAACACCTGATAAGCGGCTCCTCTACCCATTTACGCCGGTCGCTCCACTGCCTGAGCTTTTTCTGAAGCGGCAGGTAAGCTTCTATACCCTGTTTCTGCAGTTCTTTCAACACCTTCTTCTCTGCCCTGGAATTTGTATAGGCAGCATACCATTGTAACTTTTCCTTTGCCATCTTTTTTCTGTGTCTTGAAATGCAAAATTAATCCCTTTATTATGAAATGATGTAAAATTATAATTCAAAAACCATTGGTCAAAATCAGTTGTCAAAAATCCTGGTGCCAAATACAAACTTTTCGTTCCACCAGCGGTCGTATATGGAGGTGACAGTTACACCCCTGGAAGATGAGGTATGGATAAACTCGTTATTCCCGGCATAGATACCTGAATGTGTAATAAACCGGTTTGTCCTGTAGGACCTGGTAAAAAACACCAGATCACCTTTTTTAAGCTGATCTGTTTCAAAAACAATTGTACCGTACCTGGCCTGCTCTTCAGAGTTGTGGGGAAGATTGATACCATGGGCTGCAAAAACAGTCAGCAGTAGTCCCGAACAGTCCATGCAACTTCGTGTTTTACCACCCATGCAATGAGGCACACCGAGGTAGTCAAGTGCTGTCTCAATTATTGACAGAGCATTGGCACTGCCCGTGTCCAGCCTTTTTTCTGCTCCCCTGGTCCAGAATACTTCAGGAATCTCATTTTTAATACTGGAGGGCACAGCTCTGGTCTTCACGGCAGTTCTATCTGATTTTGTGTCATTTCTGGCCGAAGGTATTCTTCCACTACCTGACCTGTCGGCGGGTTTCTCAGTGTTCCTGTCAGCTTTACGTGGCGAGAGCCACCCGGAACAGGAGGACGCCATCATTAAAGTGCCGAGGGTGATACAAATCATTAGAATCAACCTGTTCCCTGAAAATCGAGGCATCTTAAACTGAATAGGTTTTTGACTATTAATGCAGTAAAGGTCTTTATCCAAACTAGTCCTGTATATCATATAATTATTTGCAAATATAATCATATGCTTTGCACTCACTTCCAAAACACATGCGGTTTATAAATGGGTTCACTGATTTGGTTATACGTGACAGTGATCGGAAATGTTTTTAATGATCGGGAAGTATTCAGCAACATAATGAAAAATAGTTATTCCTAAGAAGATGAGCAATTTACATGTGCCGGTTTTTTTCTGAAGTTATGGAGATATTTAGTAATTTCGCAGCAGATTATCCGCCCCCCTGTATTGTGCAATGGTATAGCGGATAAGCTTAAAATCTCAAAAAAATTCGGGCAATGAAGGTATCGAATCCAAAAAAAATGGCAGCTTATGTTGCTTTTTTCACTGCAGTCATTACAGGTCTGGTGGAAATGGTATTTATCTATTCTGCACTGGAAAGGCAGCTTCCGGTTTTAATAACATCTATCCTGGTAGTATTTGCTGCAGTTTACTATATGGTGTACTACCTGCTTAGTGAATTTATTTTTCAGAAAATAAACCCGATATATAAAACGATTAACAACCTTAACCTGCCTGCTGCAAATATCAGGAAAGACCTCGACAAGGAGAATTTGATTGAAGATCTCAACAGGGAGGTTGTCGACTGGGCAAAAGGAAAGACCAAGGAAGTGGAACAGCTCAGGGAGATGGCGGACTACCGCAGGGAATTCCTTGGTAATGTTTCTCACGAAATGAAAACCCCTATTTTCAATGTTCAGGGATATATTCTTACGCTTCTTGATGGCGGTATAGACGATCCCGCCATAAACAAGCTCTACCTCCAGAGAGCAGAAAGAAGTATAAACAGGCTGATCAATATTGTAGGCGATCTTGATACAATTTCAAGGCTGGATACCGGAGAGGTAAAAATTCAATTCGAAGCCTTTGATATTGTTGAGCTTGCAAGGGAAGTTCTTGATCTGCAGGATATGAGAGCCCAGAAGCAGAGCGTTAAATTAAAACTAAAGAACAATTTCGATAATGCCATAATGGTACTTGCCGACAGAAAAAGGATACAGGAAGTATTAATCAACCTGGTAATTAATTCAATTAAATACAGCAGTAAAAACGGTGTAACAACTATCGATTTTCATGATATGGATGATAACGTCATGGTTGAGGTTGCCGATAATGGAGTCGGGATTCCGCATGCCGACCTGCCGCGTATTTTTGAAAGGTTTTACAGGGTAGATAAAAGCCGTTCACGGAACCAGGGTGGAACGGGCCTGGGCTTGGCTATTGTAAAGCATATCATCGAGGCTCACAACCAGAAAATTAATGTGCGCAGCACCGAAAAAAAGGGCACTTCTTTTACTTTCACCCTGAAAAAATGGTCCTGACCCGGTTTTACTCAGAGGGCGCTTAACCTGTTTTCCACTGCGGAATATAGATCCCCTCACTGATAATGATTGTCCACCCGGTATGGATGGGCTGCCAGAGATAATTTTTCCCGGTATTTGTTTGCTTCGTTTTAAGGTTATCGTATGAACCGGTGCATTTTAGTGTTATGGTATCGGGTTTTTTTCTATCTTTGTGGACTTTTTAGTAAATAAGCAGAATTAATAGTAATGAGCATCAAATTTCCTGAATATAAAGAGCTTGATTTATCCAGAATAAACAATGAGATACTGGAGTTGTGGGAGAGGGAAAATACCTTCCACGAAAGTATAACATCACGTGATGGCCATCCGCCTTTTGTATTCTATGAAGGCCCTCCTTCTGCCAACGGTATTCCCGGAATTCATCATGTAACAGGCCGTACGATCAAAGATCTCTTCTGCCGTTATAAGACTCTCAAGGGCTTCAGGGTGGAACGCAAGGCCGGGTGGGATACTCACGGACTGCCGGTTGAGCTTGGCGTGGAAAAGACACTCGGCATTACAAAGGAAGATATAGGCAAAACCATTTCGATTGCCGATTATAACAAAGCCTGCAAAAAGGAGGTGATGAAGTACACTGACCTCTGGGAGAATCTGACGAAAAAAATGGGCTACTGGGTTGATATGGACAAACCATATATTACCTATGATAACCGTTATATAGAGACCCTCTGGCATCTGCTGGGCGAACTGTACAAAAAAAACCTGCTTTACAAGGGGTACTCAATTCAGCCTTATTCGCCGGCAGCAGGTACGGGACTGTCAACGCATGAGCTTAATCAGCCGGGTTGTTACCGCGATGTTAAGGATACCACGGTGGTGGCACAGTTTAAGTTAGTACGGAGCGAGAAATCGGAATTCCTGTTTGACAATGCTTCCACGGAAGTGTTTTTCCTGGCATGGACAACAACACCATGGACACTGCCCAGCAATACTGCTCTGGCAGTGGGCGGCGATATAGACTATTCAAGGATACTTACATTCAATCCCTATACCGGGAAGCCTGTAACTGTTATACTTGCCAGTGAACTTACCGGTTCCTTTTTCAAGGAGGAAAACAGGTCCATTCCCATGGAAGATTATAAAACGGGCGACAAGAATATCCCGTGGAGACTTCTGGGTGAGCATAAGGGTGAGCAGTTTCACCTGTTGAGGTATGAGCAGCTGCTTCCTCTGCAGCAGCCGGCCGAAGGGGATGCTTTCGTGGTGCTGACCGGCGACTTCGTCACTACGGCCGAAGGTACCGGGATTGTGCATATTGCCCCTTCTTTTGGTGCCGATGACTTCCGGATTGGCAAGGAATACGGCGTAGGGTCACTTACCCTGGTTGACAGGAAAGGGAAATTTGTTGATGAGGCAGGTTGGCTTGCCGGCAAATATGTGAAGAACGAATATGATGAAAGCATTCCTGAGGGGACCGAGACCACTGACGTGGAAATTGCCGTACATCTGAAAAATGAGAACAGGGCCTTCCGGATTGAAAAGTATGTTCACTCGTACCCGCATTGCTGGCGTACCGATAAACCGGTATTGTATTATCCTCTCGATTCCTGGTTCGTCCGAACCACTGCCTTGAAAGAGAGGCTGATTGAACTGAATAACACCATTAACTGGAAACCGGCTTCAACGGGTTCAGGAAGGTTTGGGAAATGGCTGGAGAATTTAGTCGACTGGAACTTGTCTCGTTCGAGATACTGGGGAACTCCCCTTCCGATATGGGCCACCGAAGATGGTAGTGAACAAATATGCATCAGTTCTGTTTCTCAGCTCAAATCGGAGATTGAAAAGGCGATGGAAGCAGGCTACATGAATGAGAACCCGCTAAAGGATTACAGGGAGGATGACTTTTCAGACAGTAACTATGGTTTGTTTGACCTGCACAGGCCTTTTGTGGATGATATCTTCCTTGTTAGTGAAACCGGGAAAAAAATGACCCGTGAAGAGGACCTGATTGACGTTTGGTTTGATTCCGGCGCGATGCCTTATGCCCAGATGCATTATCCGTTCAACAACAAAGAGTGGTTTGAGAATAATTTTCCGGCCGACTTTATTGCCGAGGGAGTGGACCAGACCAGGGGTTGGTTTTTCACTCTTCATGCCATCGCCGGACTGCTTTTTGATTCTGTGGCATTTAAAAATATTATTTCTAACGGACTTGTTCTTGACAAGAACGGGAACAAAATGTCGAAGAGGCTGGGAAATGCAGCCGACCCCTTTTCCATAATCGAAAAGTTCGGTTCAGATCCGCTGCGCTGGTACCTGATAACAAATGCCCAGCCATGGGATAACCTCAAATTTGATGAGTCGGGTGTTGAAGAGGTCAGGAGGAAATTTTTTGGCACGCTATATAATACCTATAACTTCTTTGCATTGTATGCCAATGTAGATGGTTTTACCGGTAAAGAAAAAGAAGTGCCGCTTAGTGAAAGGACCGAGATTGACAGGTGGATTATTTCACTTCTGAATTCGCTGGTCAGGACTGTAGGCGAAGCTTATGAAAATTATGAGCCTACAAAAGCCGGCAGGGCAATTCAGGAATTTGTGACTGAGCATCTCAGTAACTGGTACGTTCGCCTGAACAGGAAACGTTTCTGGGGCGGTGTTGCTTCCGACGATAAACTGGCGGCCTACCAGACCCTTTATGAATGTCTTGAAAAAGTTGCAATTCTCGCATCGCCTGTTGCTCCGTTTTTTTGCGATAAGCTCTTTCGCGACTTGAATTCAGTGGCAGGGAAACAGAAGGTTTCTTCAGTGCACCTGGCATCTTTTTGCTCTTACGATGATGAAAGGATTGACCATGACCTTGAAGAGAGGATGGAGGTCGCCCAGAGGATCTCTTCAATGATCCTCAGCCTGCGACGGAAAGTAAACATCAAGGTGAGGCAGCCCCTGAGCAGGATTATTATTCCGGCACCAGGAATAACAATGGTAAAACAGATAGAGGGAGTAAAAAATCTGATTCTCTCTGAAACAAACATAAGGGAAATAGAGTTTATTTCCGATACCTCAGGCATACTTGTGAAAAGGATAAGGCCCGACTTTAAAAAACTGGGGCCAAAGTACGGGAAACTGATGAAAGCAATATCTGAAGTAATTCTCAGTTTTACACAGGACGATATCAGCAGGCTTGAGTCTACCGGCAGCAGGGAGATAACGGCAGGTAGCACACTGATCAACCTGCAACGTGATGATGTGGAAATAGTTTCGGAAGATATACCCGGATGGCTGGTTGCCAATGAAGGCAATATAACGGTGGCTCTTGATATAACAATAAGCAAAGAGCTAAAGGAAGAAGGGATTGCCAGGGAATTTATAAACAGGATCCAGAATATCAGGAAGGAAAATGGTTTCGATGTGACCGACAAGATCAGGATCACAATCAGAAAGCATGAAGCGCTGAATGATGCTGTCGAAAATCACAGGGAATATATAGGCTCGCAAACCCTTGCCTCCAGTATAGAACTTGTAGGGGAAGTTAACGGGAACAGCGCTAAAACAGTGGAGATCGATGAAGGTGTGGAGACCTTGATAAACATTCAGAGGCTTGACTAAGTTTTGTTTGGTTTTGTAATGAATAAATTATGTACATTTATAAAAAATTAGAGTTATGGCAGAAATAGAGAAGACCAGATTCTCAGATGCGGAACTGGCAGAATTTAAGTCAATTATTCTTGATAAGCTGGAAAAGGCAAAACAAGATTATGATATTCTTAAAAGCACTATCACACAGGGCGACAGTAACGATATTCAGGATACGTCACCTACTTTCAAGGTTCTTGAAGAGGGTGCATCAACCCTTTCAAAAGAAGAAGCAGGAAACCTGGCCCAGAGGCAACAGAAATTTATCCAGCATCTCCAGGCTGCCCTGGTTCGTATTGAGCACAAGACGTATGGTATTTGCCGGGAAACCGGCAAGCTGATTTCCAAAGATCGCCTTAGAGCCGTGCCTCATGCTACCCTTAGCATGGAAGCAAAACAGAAGCAGCGCTGACAATTAAAAAAAAATAATTGCTGATGATTGGGAGAGAGAACATTCTCCCGGTCATTTTGCTTTTAAGACGGTCATGTTGAGTAATGGTTTTCCCTCAGAAAGCGGACATTTAACGAGAAAATAATACTCGTAACCTCAGACATGCAGACCCTGCCGGTATTGCTTCATTTCAGGTTTTCGGCTATGAAAGATCAAAATATTGCAGGTTATTTTAAATTGTATATTATTTTTGACCGGAATTGCACAATTGTAAATTATAAGAAATGTCATCAAGAAAAACAAATATTACCTGGATCTCGCTTGCCTTAATTGTTCTGGTGCTGGCTGCAGACCAGGTTCTGAAGATCTGGGTTAAGACCACTATGGTCCTGGGCCAGGAGATCCCGCTTATAGGCAACAGGATCATACTGCATTTCACTGAGAATAATGGAATGGCATTCGGGTATGAACTTGGTGGTGAGTATGGCAAGATAATCCTCAGCCTGTTCAGGATTATTGCTATTTTCGGTATTATATGGTATCTGAACCATCTGATAAAACTAAGGGCGCCGCGTGGACTGGTTCTTAGTATCTCGCTTATACTGGCGGGTGCTATCGGCAATGTGCTGGACAGTGCCTTTTATGGTATAATCTTCAACGAAAGTTATTTTACTCCTGCCACATTCCTTCCGCCGGAAGGTGGTTATGCAACTTTCCTGCATGGCAGGGTTGTTGACATGCTCTATTTTCCTGTTCTCCAGGGTCATTATCCTGACTGGATGCCATTCAGGGGCGGTCAGAATTTTATATTCTTCAGGCCGGTATTCAATCTTGCCGATACTGCAATAACAACCGGTGTTGCCATCACACTTGTCTTCTACAGAAAGTTCTTCAACTAGGTTAGGAACCGCTGTAAATAATAACAGGTTCTGAAGTTTTAACAGAGAGAAGCCCGGGCTTTAAAGCATGGGCTTTTTCAGTAAATATCTCTTCTGTGTCCAGGTTTTTGTCTGTTATATATTGTGTTTTCATCGTATATTAGCTTTTCTGGCTTTTAATTTGACAATAAGATACAATTTACACTGAAATTTTTGTCTTTTGGTAAAGTTACGTAAATACAGGATATTCAGTCATACTTTTTATTCCTGGTGCAACCATTGTGAACACTACAAGGTACGGAATATCAGTATTTTTAAAGGTAATAACTTTAAAACATTATCATCACTAAAAGAGGTTGTTTTTAAAATGTAATAAAAAGCTAAAAAACTATTTTATTACTTTCATTATCAAAATAACACCTATTTAAAAATTGACTTCTTCTCTCCCATTTCTTTCCTGTAAACTATCATTTTAGCGGGGATATCATAAATCTCCATAACTGCACCCTCCTCATTGTATCCCTCCTGAATTAAAAACTTGTTAAGAGCCGGGTAGACTTTCATCATTCCAAATAATACCGACAACTTTCCCTTATAGGAAAACTCTGCAACAATACAGGTGGTTTTGGGGTAGGTTTTAATTTTGAACTTTCCGTCAAGTTGACCAACTTTAAGGATATCAGACTCTTCAAGAATACATCCAACCTCTGATCGCAGCTTACTTGTTTCGACCTTCCGGGGATTATCATAGTAAATTCCAAAACCTTTAAAGGTTTCAACCTTGTAATCATTTAGCAGGGAATAGTAAACCTTATCCATGACCTTCCCACTTTGTCGGTAATCTCCGTTCATAACCTCGTAAACAAGGGTTTCTCCCCCCTCTTCAACGATGCGAAATTCGATCCGTTTAAAGGCACCCCAGTAGGCAGCAAAGCCAATAATCAGCGCGAGTAGTATAACTACAACGACAACAATAATAGTTATGATTTTCATTTCTTTTTAATTAATAGTTATTCATTTAGTTTGAAATCAATCGTGGAATCTTATTGATCGTTTCAACAACGAATTCAACAACGCTATCTTCCAGTTGCCTGATACCAGGGTATTCGACAGGAAAGTGTCCCGCGTTCTGGAGAATCACCAACTCTTTGGGAGATTTAATCTGATTAAAAAATATGGAGCTCAGCTCTAATGGTGTCCAGTTGTCTTTTTCCGGATGGGCCAGTAAGACCGGACAAATATCAAAGTCATAAGGTTCCACGACTGGATTAGCAGTAAGTAATGACAAAACAAATGCAATGGGTACACTTGCCCCGGAAGAGGTTTTATCCTTAAGTAAAATCTTTTGGATTTCCGTGTTGTTAACAATTGCCTTAATATTTGCCAAAGCCTTCATAGGCAGCCTTATGTGAGGGTTAACCCTTGCCAGGGCACTAAGTAAAGGTTTCCCTAATCGACTAATAATTAAATTACCAGAAGATTTGTCTCTGACATATTGAATTCTCTGGTCCAGAATATTAGTGGCAATAACTCCAGAAACTTTTTTATTGAGAGCTGCAGCCTGATATGCAAGCATTCCCCCGGCACTCAGTCCAAAAAGGAATATGGGCCTGTTGTCAGCCTCTTGTTCATTGTTAATAATAAAATCGACAAGTCTTACCCAGGCAGGGAAAGTTATTGCAGTTACAGGAACTTCTGAGTACCCATATCCTGGTAAATCAGGTGCTATTATTTCGTATCCCCGTTTAAAAAGAGGTACTCCAATAAATGAAAGTAACCTGCCATTCCCCCCAACTCCGTGAAGTAAAATTATTTTAGCCTCAGCACTGGGGTTTCTATAAGAGTCAATATGAATTTTACACTCTTCCAAGTCTAAAAATGATTCTTTTGGTTTTATTTCACTGGTAATTCTATTGTTTTCCGGTAATCTCCTTACAATTTCCTTCCAGTTGGTTTGTGTTGTATAATTCTTCATTGATTATTGTTGCAAAATTTTTATTGCTGTCCTGATTTACCTTCTGAACTGGTGTTTTTGAAGTTCATTAATGATAAATTCACCCCGTAATTACTATATAATGATTTTGTGATACCGTAAGGTGGTAATTATGCTTTGCCAGTGCTTCCATTATTCCGGCCATAACAGCTTATCATCAAGTTATTCATATCGTAGTGCCTTGACAGGATTTTCGCTGGCAACCTTTAAAGTTTGACCAATTACCGTTATCAACGCCAACAGAATTCCTGTAAAGGCAGAAAGTACAAAAACCCAGGAATCCTGATCTACTCTGTATGCAAAGTTTTGCAAAAACTTATCCATCGCATACCATGCAATTGGCAAAGCAATTAAGCATGATAGAATTACCCAGCGAATTATGCTCCATGCAATTCCGGCAGATATGGTTCCCATGCCTGCACCTAATGCTTTCCTGATACCTACTTCCTTTGTTTTTAGGGATGTAATAAATAAGGCCAGGGCAAAAAGTCCCATAACGGCTATTATTACTGAAAGAAGAGATGAAAGAGCGAAAAGCGTGTTCAACTTTTCTTCTTTCCGGTATTGACCATCAAAAAACTCATTTATAAACCTGCCGCTAATCTCCCATGAGGGATCGTAATTTTGAATAGTTGTGTTTATTTCATTAACAACATCTCCATATTCATGATTTGAGATATTTACAAGAATAAAATTTGGATAAGTGCTTTCCCTGCTCAGGGCAAGAGGCTCAATTGCGCTGTGCAGGCTTCGTGTATGATAATCGGGAGTAACACCAATAACTTTTCCCCTGAGGTTATGAACTGTAATTACAGCCCCTACCGGGTTAGTTAATCCTAGCTTGATAATAGCAGTTTGATTCAGGATAAATGCTGCACTATCACTTGACAGTTCCGGATTGAAGTCCCTCCCCGCAATCAGAGGGACCCCGAGGGTTTGTAAATAGCCGTCCTGAACCTTATTCTCCTGAATGAGCATTGCCTGCCCCTGGTCCCAGCCTTCTACAATAACATTTTGTATTGTTGACTGTTGGCCTGGAATACTCTCAGAACCCGAAACAAATATTACACCATGAATTTTTTCCAGTTCAAACTTAATGCTCTGATAGCCGTCAACAATTTTTCCGGTTAAATTACTTACTACATAGTTTTTATTGTCGAAACCTAAATCTTTAGACCTTAAATAATTAACTTGCCTGTGCAGGGTAATAACGCCGTATAACAGGAAAACAGTAATAACAAATTGAGCCACAACTAGAGATAACTGTAAATGGCTTAGCCCTCGTTTTTTACTGATATTGCCTTTTAATGCACGCTGGAATGAAAATGATGACATGAAAAGAGACGGATAAATTCCTGCCAGCAAACCCGTTATAATTCCCAGCCCAATAACAAGGAGAATATTTAACGGATTAATTACTGACGCGGGTATTTGCCTCTCAACCAAATTGCTGAAATGAGGTAGTAAAACCTCTGCTATCACGATGGCAAAAAGGACAGAAATCAAACTAATCAAAATGGATTCACCTAAAAACTGGGTAATAATGTGCTTTCTGAATGCTCCACAAACTTTGCGAAGACCAATTTCACGGCTACGTGTATCAGATTTGGCAACAATAAGGTTAATAAAATTGATAACAGCAATAACAAACAATAGCAATGCAATGAACCCAAACAGATAAATCCGGGCCATATCGCCAGTTCCTTCAAAATCGAACTGGAAACCCTGTGATTTAAGGTGGATGTCAGGAAGTTTCTGGATGGAGAGCGACACTGTTACTCCATACTGTTTCATTCTCTCATTCGTTATCTGTTCTGCTGACTCAACTATGTCCATCTCAACTGACTTATCACTAATCGGGCTATGGGTAGTAAAATAGCAGTGAAATGAGATCCCTCTATGATTCAGATAGTGATTAACGTCCTTTATATCCAGAAATGATGTAATTAAATCGAATTTAATGTGTGAATTTTCCGGAATATCATCAATTAAAGCAGTTACCTCGAAATGTTCATTATCGAGAGTAACAATTTTTCCTATTGGATTATCATTACCAAATGTTTTTCTGGCAGCTGACCGGGTAATAACAACTTCGTTTGGCCTGCTCAATGTGCTGTATGGATCACCTTCGATAGTTTTGAAAGAGAAAATCTGGAAAAAGCTGTTATCGGCACGAAATATTCTAATCTCTTTAAAGGTGTTCTCGTTGTACCTCAGGAAAGATGGTATTTGTTCAAGTTTCGTGATTCTGTCTATATGAACCACCTTATGGGAAATCTCTTCAGGAACAGCTGCAGTTGTCAGTGGAGCCTGGAGAATTTCCCCATCGGGGATGTCAATAGATGATACAAAACGATAAATTCTATTTTTATTTGCGTGGAAACTATCATAACTGAACTCAAAACTTATAAAAAGAAAAAGCAGCAGCGAAACAGCCAGACTAACAGAAAGCCCGAAAATATTAATAAAGGAAATCACCTTTTGCCTTAAGAGGTAACGAACCGCAATTTTAAGATAGCTTATAAGCATTCTGTAACAAACTTTAGGATAGTATAAATTTTCTATTGCATTATGTAAAACTTTACCTGTTTGTAATAACTTTCCAGTTTACCATGACTACCAATAGATGGCTTTTCTGGTTGCTTTTAATTTGCAACTTTTACGCCAAATATCATAACAAACTGAAAGAATGAGATATATTGAAATTCATTCATAATAACCGTTATTTCCAATAGTGTTCAAAGATGAACATTGCCTGTTCGAATTCGAACACTTTAGATATTGTCCTACAAATATTAAGAACCCCTACAATTAATATTATTTACTGATAGTCTGACATATAAGTCTGATGGCATAATTTTTATTGCTTGAAAGCCATGTTAAACTAAATTCAATGACATGAAACTTCTATCTGCTCTATTTGCAGTTCTGATGGGTTTATCGACACTCACAGTCAAAGGCCAGGACTCTGAACGAATTAAAGATGTGGTTAATAAAGCTTATGTGGAGGCAATCCATAATAACGGCGATTTAAATGATGCCCGAAACGGATTTCATCCCGAATTCCAGATGTTTGTATTGCGAAACGGAACTCTTTCAAAAGTTTCAATTAACGATTGGATCCAGCGTATTGAGAATGGCCGTAACAGAAATCAAAATTCTCCTTCCGAAAAGGCCAGCGCGAAGTATATATCAGTTGATGTTACACAAAATGTGGCCTCGGTCAAGCTCGAATTAAATCGTGGAGGCAGGTTACTTTTCACCGACTACCTTTATCTTTACAAGATCGGTAATGACTGGAAGATTGTAAGTAAGGTATATCATGCTTACTAATTATTTTAATTTCATCCGAATAATTTTTAAGTACTAATCTAAATATAAGTAAGTTACAATTGCCAATCACGTGGTCGCCACGGATGGATTACACCCATGCATTTTTTGTTAATTGTTGTGTACCTTCGTTTCATGGGAGATTCAATTATTCACAAGCGAAGAGGATAATCAGGCCTGATGAATTATTATAAAGTGTCCGCTGTCTGAGGTCTCCCTGTTCCGGCGAGTTGTGCACCAGCGAGTGTCTTCAAAAAACTGTCAATGTCTTTTATGCTGAAAAACTACTTCGTTACTGCATTCAGATATTTTGTAAGAAACAAAACCTTTACAACGATCAACCTTTTGGGATTGTCTGTCGGTCTGGCCTGTGTAATTTTAATTGCAGCCTGGGTTTCGTTCGAACTTAGCTATAACAGTTTTCATCACAATTCATCAAGAATCTACCGGTTATCATCAAAACTTTATATGTCGGGTGCTGAGACGCGATACCCAACACAACATGCCCCTGTGGGCAGTTTAGTTGCCGATGCCTTTCCCGAAGTTGAGCAGATGACCCGCATAGGACGCCCTCATAGCAGAATGTTTAAGCATAATGAAAACCTGCTGCTTGTCGAAAACATCGTTTTTGTTGATAGCAGTTTCTTCGACATTTTCACCTTTGACCTGCCCGAGGGCAATGGAACCACAGCCTTAACAAAACCCAACAGCATAGTGTTGACCCGAAAGGTGGCGGAACAATTCTTTGGAGGGGAAAACGCACTTGGCAAACTGTTGGAGTCAGACGGTGAAGTGTACACCGTTACGGGGGTTTTGGAGGATCTGCCTTTAAACTCTTCCATTCAGTTCAGCGCCCTTGAGCCAATGGCAACCCCGACCAGCCAAAGGGGAGAGTTCTCATGGGGTCATGGTATGGGTTTCGAAACATGGTTACTTCTGGAAAGTGGCACAGATCCTTATACTCTGGAAAATAAGATCACAAAGTTGATGGACGATACTGTTAACGAGCTTTTTAAGTCTATTAATGCAAGAATTTATGGTTTTCTTGAACCATTAAACAACATATATTTAAACTCACAAGTAGAGAGGCAAACAATCAAAGGCGACAGGAAGACCATTGCTATCCTTATTGCTTCTGCGCTCATCATACTCCTGATAGCTTGTTTTAACTTTATAAACCTGAGCACAGCGCAAGCTCTTCGCAGGGTAAAGGAGATAGGAATCAGGAAGGTTTTTGGAGCTTTCAGAAAACAACTAATTACTCAGCATATTGGCGAATCAATGCTTCTTGTCGTATTCGCGATGTTTTTAGCATTGGTATTCGCAGAGGTTGCATCGCCGCTTTTAACGCACTTCTCGGGAAAAACTGTAAATGTTTTCTCTCATAATCTTAGGGCTATAATTACTATAATACCAATTATTATATTTATTGTGGGGATTGGCGCAGGCTGGTACCCGGCACTATTCCTTTCAAGGTTTAACCCTACACTGGTTTTTAAACAGGCAGGCCTAAGTTCTCACGGACAAGCGGGCTTTAGAAATGTTCTTTCCTTTTTTCAATTTACCATTCTTCAGCTGCTTACCATTTGCACTCTGATAGTTTTTCTTCAACTTCAACATATCAAAACAAAAGAACTTGGGTTTAACCCCGACAACTTGTTAATTACCCGGATAAACACCCCAAACCTGGAAGGTAAACTCGAAGTTCTAAAGCAGAAGCTTTTAGAAAAACCTTCCATTCAATCCGTATCGGGGCATTCCTTTATTCTTGGCCATACCATTCTTGCCCGCGACTTTGTACTTGAGGGAACGACTGAAGCTCAAAACATTGCATATATGACAGTTGATGAAAGTTTCTTTGACACATACCAGATTGAACTCAACCAGGGCAGGGTTTTCCAATACCCTGTCGAAAATGAAGGGGGATATGTTGTTGTAAACGAAGCCTTTGTCAAAAACCATGGGTACGATAATCCGATTGGACGAAAAATATTTCTACCCAACGACCCGACACATAAGGAGAATACTATAATTGGAGTGGTAGACAACTTTAATTACAGTTCGTTACACAGAGATATTGAATCCATAGTTTTTCTAACATGGCACGATCCGTTAAATCATCTTTCTGTCAGACTAAATCCAGGTGATATCCCTGCAACTTTGCTCGATATAAGGAATGTATGGGAAGAAGTAGCAGGGGGAGAACCTTTCAGCTATCAGTTCATTGACGACAAATTAAGCGAACTTTACATAAGCGATAACAGGCTCGGCAATATTCTGGGAGTTTTTACCATTATGGCTATTGTAATTGCCTGCGCCGGACTGCTCGGATTAACCCTGTTTATTGCACAATCGAGGCAACGTGAAATCGCTGTCAGACGGGTTCTGGGTGCATCCATATCGAGGGTTATTGTTATTTCGCTTGGCTTTACCAAATGGATTATACTATCAGCGCTTATATCCTGGCCCTTATCGTGGTACCTGGCACAAAACTGGTTAAACTCATTTGCCTACCGTATACAAATACCCTTGTGGCCCTTTATTGGCGCGACTGTATTTGCAATTCTGATATCAGTGGTTATAACATTAACCAACATTTTAAAGGTGGCAAACCAGAATCCATCAACAGTACTTAAATACGAATAGTGTTCTCCATTCTGAAGGAAGTTTCTCAGGTCAACTCTGTAAGGTCCCCACGTAATAGAAACTTAATCGTAGAGTAAACAGGCGGACACGTATAATTTTTTAATTATTTGTACGGGATAATAATTTTATGTAAAAAATTACACGTATATTTTAATGAAAAATATGGAGTGCAATGAATACAAAACTAACATTGACTATTGAAAAGACAGTTATAGAAAAGGCTAAGAAATATGCTAAAGAGAAAGATAATAGTTTATCAGATATCGTTGAAAATTACTTAAAAGCAATTACAAGAGACCAGGATATATCTGATATTGAAATAACCCCGCTGATCAAGTCATTAAAAGGTTCATTTAAAGCTCCCAAAAATTTTGATTATAAAAAGGAGCTTTCAAAGGGATTAACAGAAAAATATTTAAATGGATAATTGTATCCTTTAAACGGCCAGCTTCTTTTCCTGTCTCTTTTTTTCGAATATGTACCAGCCGTACTCGAGTGCTGCCAGTAACAGGAGGGCATAGCCAAGTAATTCGGTTCCTTCTTCTGCAGCGTTTTTCACCCAGCGGGAAGGCCCCTCAAGTTCTTCGAGCCCCAGAATGTTGCGCCACATTTTTCCCCGGCCAAACAGGCGGGAATATACCATCAGGGTAACAAATCCTGCTAAACTTACTCCGAAGGCAGGCAGATTAAAGTATTCATAAAAAGGTTTGATAAACGTCTCCCTGTTGCGGTACACGTATATTACAGTAATTACAAGAGCAACCAGCACAAACAATTGCCATGCTCCGCTGAACCAGGTGTGGAAATAGTTATTGAACTCACGAATGAGCGCCATGAACATCATTCCGGAGAGTAACCCGGAAAAACCGGTAATTGTGCGGTCATACCTGCCAAGTACAAAAAACAATATCGAGCTTAGTAAAAGCATGGCTTCCTGTGTCCATTCTGTATATGAATTTTCACCAAACTTGCCGGTATCAGTAACAGTAATGGAATCAAGATATATCAGCTGGCTTATGCCAAACATAATAGCTCCATAAAATATTACACGGAAAAAGGCCCAGGCAATGGGGCGGATGTATTGTTTGTCGGGATACATGGCTGATCGGTTTATTTGTTAAATGTATGTGAATATAATGGATTTACGTTCCGGGCTTACCAGATGAAGCATGGCCGTGAGTTTCGCAACAAAAGCGCAGACCCTTTTTTTTCGGGTTTGCAAGCCTTTTTTGCTTGTCTGCGAAGGCCCCTGCTGCTGAAATGACCGGTGCAAAGTAAATAAGTAATAATGAAACTTCAAAATGTCAGTTTTTCTATCCTTCAGGTCTGACATTATCAGATTTGCTATTTAGATCAGGATTAAATAAATTTACCGGCTCAATATTTAAAACCAATTTCATATGCGCCATCTAATTTCAGTATTCGTTGTAATTCTGATTTTTGCTGCTTCATGTTCCGACCATGAGGTTGTCAATGTTTACTCATCACGACACTATGATGTCGATGACCGGATACTTGAGTTGTTTACCGAAGAAACCGGCATAAGCGTCAATCTGGTGAAGGCTGACAGCGACCAGCTTGTTACCCGGCTTGGCCTCGAAGGTGAGCGTTCACGAGCCGATGTGCTTATAACGGCTGATGCCAGCCGGCTTGTACAGGCTAAGGAACTCGGTCTGTTGCAGGGTATAGATTCAGATATAGTGAAATCGGCTGTGCCATCTCAGTTCAGGGATGGGGAAATGTACTGGACTGGACTGACCAGGAGGGTCCGGCTACTGGTATATGACCCGGAAAGAGTTACCAGGGATGAGCTCTCAGATTATGAATCTCTTGTACTTCCTCAATGGAAAGGCAGGGTTCTCGTCAGGTCTTCAAACAGTAATTATAATCAGACCTTGCTTGCCTCAGTCATTGCAGCCCTTGGCGAGAGTAAAGCTCTGGATTGGGCATCAGGCATCACTGCAAACATGGCACAGGAACCGCGTGGTAATGATCGTGACCAGGTAAAGTTTATTGCAGCAGGTATTGGCGATGTGGCAATTGTTAATTCTTACTATATGGGACTTCTGCACAATTCACAAAATGCAGAGGAACGCAATGTTGCCGGGCAGATGGAGGTGTTTTTCCCAAATCAGGGCAACAGGGGGGCGCATGTAAATATTAGCGGTGCTGCTCTTACCGCTTCGGCTTCAAACAAAGAAAACGGTATCAGACTGATAGAGTTCATGCTCAGCAGAAAAGTACAGGAACTGATTGCTGCAGAGAATTATGAATATCCGGTTATTGAAGAAGCCGGATGGCCGGATCTGCTCATGGAGTGGGGAAAGTTTAAGGAGGATACTGTTTCCCTGGAAACTCTCGGAAAATACAGGGAAGAGTCGATTATGATCTTTAACAATTCAGGATGGAAATAAACCGGCCCGGGAAAAAGCTTAGAGGCGCTTTGTCCGGAGGCAAATGGATAATTTCGACCCTCATAATAACGCTGGTTATCCTTGTGCCGCTTTTTATAGTCATTCTCGAGTTTTTTTATCCCTCATCTGCCATATGGCAGCACTTTATCTCTTCACTGATTCCCGGATACCTTAAGAACAGCCTGTTACTGCTTGCCGGTGCAGGGATATGCACATTTATACTTGGTACCGGTACCGCATGGCTGGTCAGCATGTACAGTTTCCCCGGCAGGAAATTTTTTGCCTGGGCACTGGTTTTGCCAATTACAATTCCTTCATGGATACTTGGTTTTACATGGGCTGGCATGCTTGATTATACCTCGCCGCTTTATACTTTTTTAAGGGACAGGTATGCGGTGGAAACGGGAGCTTACCTTTTTTTTGACCTGCTTTCGCCGGAAGGGGCCATAGTTATATTTTCCCTCTCCCTTTACCCCTATGTTTACCTTATATGCCGTGCATTCTTCATGAACCAGTCGGCCGCCATGCTCGAAACAGCGGCTTCCATGGGCCGGTCAACCTTTGAATCTTTTTTCAGGATTGCCCTGCCAATGGCAAGGCCGGCAATTGCAGCCGGTGTAACGCTTGTGTTGATGGAGGTGTTGAATGATTACGGACTGGTTCGCTATTTCGGTGTCGATACATTTACAACGGGTATCTTTTCGGCATGGTTCGCGTTTGGTGACAGGAGCACGGCTTTGAGGCTGGCCGGCTGGCTGGTAGTGATCGTCATTGGAATCATTTTGGCTGAAAAGCTTCAGCGTGGCAGGGCCCGTTTCGATATTCTCGGAAGCAGTTACAGGCCTCTGAGAAGAAGGGACCCAATTAAACCGGTAGCAGTCATGGCCACTGCATTTTGTTCTGTTCCTTTTCTTCTTGGATTTCTTTTTCCGTTTATAACCCTTATACTGTGGACTATTAAAACAGCGTCAATAGTGGTAGATCCTTCATTCTTCAGGCTGGCCGCAAACAGTTTTCTTCTTGCAGCTTCGGCAGCCATCACAGGGATGGCCGTGGCATTTCTTATTCTCTTTTCAATACGGGTAAGCCGTTCAAAAGCTGCATATCTGCTTTCAAAAACAGCAACAGTGGGGTATGCTATTCCCGGTGCCGTTGTGGCAATTGGTATTCTGATACCCTTGCTTATGGTTGATGACTGGTTAAGGTACGGGCAGATTTTGCTAACTGGCAGCAGCGGAAGGTTTATGTTGAGCGGCTCTGTGTTTGCCCTGATATATGCATACCTGGTGCGGTTTCTGGCAATTGGATACAACAGCCTTGAGGCAGGATATGAAAGAATCTCGATGAGCATTGATGAATCAGCTGCTTCCCTGGGCAGCAGCAAGGGGCGCACCCTGAGGGAGCTGCACCTGCCACTGTTGAGAGGGACATTACTTGGTGGCGGACTGCTGATCTTTGTTGATGTGCTTAAGGAACTGCCGCTGACTTTAATTCTCAGGCCTTTTAATTTCGATACCCTTGCCATCAGGGCATTTGAATATGCAAGCGACGAAAGAGTGGCACAGTCGGCTCCTGCAGCTCTTATTATCATAATTACAGCAATGGTGCCGGCTTTTATGATGAACAGGATACTGACAGGCAGGAAAAATATTAAGAATATCCCGGGTTCCGGGTTAACCAAAAAAACATAAACAATGAAAGGGCCTTCTTAGCAATTGCTGCACCTGCCAGATGCTTTTTATGTGACGGCATATTTTTACAGCATATAAAAGTAACCGGGCAACTGGATTGAATACTTTGGAGACTGGTGAGTTCCAGAAAAAGTACAGCCGCATGATCATGCAATCAGGATGGGAATTTTTTCCCGGACAATGGCGTTATACTAAAAAATAATTCAAATGAACACATATATACTCGAGTTGAACCTGGTTTCAAAAAGCTTTGCTTCTGCCGACGGTTATGCCGTTGAAGATGTAACACTGAAAGTCTCTACCGGAGAGGTACTGGCCCTGCTGGGAGAAAGCGGCAGCGGCAAGACTACGATGCTTAGACTGATAGCGGGTTTTGAGCGGCCAACATCGGGTGAAATATTTATTGACGGGCAAATGGTAGCCGGAAATGGTGTTTTCATAGAGCCTGAAAAAAGAGGTGTTGGGGTTGTTTTCCAGGATTATGCCCTCTTCCCTCACCTGAAGGTAAAAGAGAATATGGCATTCGGACTAAAAGGCCTTGACAGGTCGGCTAAAGCTGGACGAATCAAGGAGATGATGGAGCTAACGGAAACGGTTTCGCTGGAAGAAAGATACCCCCATGAGTTGTCAGGGGGACAGAAACAGAGGATTGCACTGGCACGTGCACTGGCACCCGGACCAGCTCTCATACTGTTCGATGAACCATTCAGCAGCATAGACAGCATGATCAAGATGCAGATGCGAAAAGAGATAAGGAAAATATTGAAAACAGCAGGTTCAACCGCAGTCTTTGTAACCCATGACACAAGAGATGCAATGGCCATGGCCGACCGGATATGCATGCTCAGAAAAGGTAAAAACATACAGACAAGTACACCGGGCGATCTGTATAACAGTCCGCGCAACGCCTACGTTGCAAATTTCTTCGGTAAGACAAACCTGATACCGGCCCAGGTGACAGAACGCGGATTAATGACTGCCCTGGGCCTGCTCCCCTACGAGGGTGAGCTTAGAAAACCCGGAGAGAGAGTACTGTTGTCGATAAGGCCGGAGAGTTTTATAATGAAGGAAAACGATGAAAACTGTATTTGTGGCAATATAGTAGATAGTAACTTTATGGGCGAATATAATGAACTTGTTTGCGAAGTTCATACAGGTAATGGAAACAGTGAGGAGGTGGTTATCAGGATATCTCCGGAAAGATCATGTGACGACAAGCAGTGTTACTTCATGCCACGTAAAAACAAGATCCATATTCTTAAAGATAATATCAGGGAGGATCATTGACAGAATACCGGTTATAAATCGGCCCGGCTTTCATAAAAGGCAATTTTCAGAATTCAATAAAGTGAGGATCGTTAAACAGTACCAAACCAGTTACTAATTGTGTACCGGTTGTTTACTGTTGCTCGTCTCTATTACATTAAAAGGTATTTTGGTTAATGATTTCATTATAGTGCCCATCTCCCGCATTGATTCATCATCGCCAGGATAATACCAGTTTATTACGAAAATATTGCCCCCCTTATATACTTTTTCGAGTTTTCTCAGCATCGCTGCTATGCACCGTGTCGAGCTGCAATTCAGATATTCGAAGCTCAGATCTATCTGGGTAAACTTACCATTGCGCCGGGCATAATCTTCCAGCAGATCACATAATGGCCGGTAGAAAAGAGTTGAATCAGCAAGGATGCTTCTTCCCGATATACTTATCTTCCCGCAACTGAAGTGTACCCCGGGGGTATTAATCGTTCCATCTATTTCCAAAGTCATCGGTTTTAATGATAATTACACATATCAGACTTAAACTAAAAAATCAATTCAGTTAAATTCCAAAAGAGAGTCTTTAAAGTGAACTATTCTCAAGGAGGGAAAAAACCTAAAAGAAACTAAGTTGAGTTTCCTTAGGATGACCTGTCAGATCCTTCCTGATCTGTCAGTCAGCAATCAGTTAAACTTGACATTTATATAACAGGGATTGCCTGCTTCATCGGCTTTTATATAATAGCAGAATTCCTGTTCACTCTCAATCCTGTTGGAGTCGGTTATATAATACTTGTCATCTGTAAGTTTTTCAAAGCCGAAATGAAGGATTTTTTCATCTGTATTCTGGCGTACAATCTTAAAATAATATCGCAACTCAGTCTTTCCCTTGATATTGACTGAAGGCAATACAACTTTAACCCCCTTATCAGCTGGACCAGCATCCATTGATTCTTCAATGATGTTATAACCCGATGAGAGAAAAATACTCTTGCTGAAACTCATATCATCAACACTGTAATAAATAACAGCATCTTTTGCATCTGAAGCAAGGGTAAAAGAGAATAAGGTCTCATCTGCTCCTGCTTCAATCATATTTGTACAGGTTAAATGCAATGTACTTTCTGTTACCGGGAAAGTATCATCCCCGCCTTTGTCCATGTTCAGCTCAACAGATTCTTTTTCACAGGCAACCATAAGGATTGCAATACTGAAGATCAGGTTTCTTAATGTAATTGTTGACATTTTTCTTAATGTAATTGTTGACATTTTTGTAATTTTTAAGATGAATATCACAACACTTTAATCGGATGAACGCGTTGATTACAGATATTAACGTTAGCTCTATACAAATAAACGAATGATTTTGCTTGACGTTTGTCATTTGCTGGTGATATGAATCACCATCATTTGGTTAATTTGATCAGGAGTAAGCTACCACTGGTGTCATCGAATTCTGGCAGTCGAAACATTCTGAACTAACAACTGCCTGAGAAGCAACCCCATATCGAATCACATGGTGTTTGAAGTATTTTTTTCAAACAGATGCAGACCGGGTTATTCATCACTAACTGAAAAACCAATTTTATCAGGTTAGCGGTTTCTGAATCTCCCATGAGCCAGGGCACACAATAAGAAATGTAAAAAGCATGGGTGATCCATCGGAATTGAAACACTGAATATGAATTACCAGCTAAACATAA
>CAYQXY010000027.1:0-79453 GCA_964421595.1 uncultured Bacteroidales bacterium
GTTTTCATTGGATCACCTTTGCAGGCATTGATCCATTGAGCCCAGAAATTTCCAAATTCAGGAGCTACCTGATTCTTGACCGGAGCATTGTAGTAAGTCATATCAGCCCCTTCGCGATCAGGAATAAGGATCCGACTTGTGAAATCAGCGATAAGGGTTCCTTTCGTCCCCCTAAACATTACCCCATGACCAATTTTCGTAATATCCAAGGCAGAATGAGGTATTTCGGGCTTTATATTACCCTGGAACCATTCAAGGGTAATTTTCCCCCGCCAGTTGTTGGCAGGGAAAGTAAATGTGGCGTGATGATCTGATGGAGCAACCTCCGGATTCCAGGGATCCCCGGTTGCTTCAGCTGTTATGGGTAGATCTGCATCTATGGCTTGCCAGGCCAGGTCCATAGTATGGGCACCCATATCTCCTATCTGCCAGGCACCAAAATCAAGGAACATGTTCCATCTAAGGCAGTTTGCCCCTGGGCCTCCTCCAAAATATCCGGGATTATATGGATGCATCCTGACAGGTCCTATCCATTGTTCCCAGTCAATGGTTGAAGGAGGAGGACCCCCGGAGGGCCGATATCCTTTTTCATTGTGAGTACGACTACCCCAGGCCTGGACAACTTTCAGATCTCCAATAGCTCCATTACGTACCAGCTCAGAGACCCGTGCAAAATTTTCATGTGCATGTCGTTGTGTACCATGCTGTGTTGCAAGCTTATTCCTGTTTGCCAGGTAAGTCTTACGTACTTCACGTGCTTCCATTACACTATCAGCAAGAGGTTTCTCACAAAATACATGTAATCCGCGGTTCATGGCCCAAATGTTAATAAAAGCATGATGATGGTCGGGAGTACATATAAATACCGCATCAATGTCTTTTTGATCCAGACACTTCCGCCAGTCGGTATATTGCTTTGCCCGGGGAAACTCAACGGCAGCCAGCGACATCTTTTCGGCATGTACATCGCAAATTGCTACTATATTTTCAGTTTTAATATGTTGATAGAGCTGACTTGCCCTGCCATGAGCGCCAATCAGTGCAATATTAAGCCTGTCATTTGCACCTTTGATTGATTGCATATAGCCGGGAAGAATCAACAGACCTGCTCCAGCTGTTGCTGATGATTGAATAAAATTTCGTCTTTTCATAATTTTAGGATTTTGCCGGTTTAAAAAAAGCATCTGGTAATGAATATTTTAGACCGGTATTAACCCGGTTTTTGAGCAAAGGTTAATTAATCGTAAGGCCCTTCTGGCAGGGATGAATTTCCCACGAACCAGGGCACACAAAAAGAAACGAATTGTACATGGTTGATCACTCTATGGTGACCACGTAATTAGCAACTGTAACTTACTTATATTTAGATTAATACTTATAAATTATTCGGATAAATCCGCTGTTAAGGGCAATCTCCATTTGGCACAAATACCACTGAGTTTAACTTTTCCTGAGCCTAAATTTAATGTATTTTCCCCATACACCATTCGTATAGGGCATTATTTTTTGTCACCTTTCTATATTTTGGCTTTGTTCCAGCAAAGGCTAAAATGCAATTAATAATATATGCCAGTAATTATGTATCAGTAAGCAAGTACATATTTCCCCCTTTCGGGGATAAAAAAGAAGCTGAACCCGTTCAAACAGCATGTTAATATCCAATATCAATGGTGCGATATGATGAAAATTCCGTTCTTATAACTATGATGAACGCTCACCCGATGCATTTAAATTGTTATTGACAAATGGTACTGTTCTTTCTCTGAAAGATAGAGACGGTGATTAAGTAAAATTTTTGCCAGCCGGAAAGGACATTATCTATTGACAGTTTTGTGATTATCTGTTTACGTAAAAATAGCGTATCCTGCAAGCTGTTCCCATGCTTTGCGGATTCTTTTCACCTGATATTCGTATCTGCAAACTATGCTCACCGTCTGATAATCCTGCCGCCAGTGTATAATACCATGGAAGATGCAGGTTTAAGCTCCACTTTGTAAACAAATCCTGCTTTTGCCAGTTCCCCTCATCTATTCTGTATTCAATGGCTCCGGCATCGGGACCGGCAGCCACAGCTATGCCAACCGCATTTCCTTTAAACTTAAATTCCAGCGTGCTTCCCTCATCCTGACCAACCAGCATGGCTACATTCACATAATTCGCACGTGTTCCCTTTCCATCGTCAGGCTTCCAGTTTCCAACCAACTGCCAGCCATCAAGTATCAGGACATTTTTTGCTTCAATCAGTGCTCCATTATCATAATTCGCAGCATCTATTGGTTCAGGTTGATGATGATTTTCAAGTTTGTCATCCTCTGCTATCGTTCCGGACCAGGCTTTTTCAAGAAAAGCTTTCATAGAATGAAAATAAACCTCCTGCCCAAAAGGCGAAGGGTGCAGGTCCTTAAAATCATTTTCCCAGGTAAATTCACCGGCATCTATGCGTTCAGTTACCTCTTTGGCCAGATTAATAGTTGGAATATCATAATGGCCGGCAACTTTCTCATGGTTCTGGATGACTTCCGGTACCTTCCCCGAACGGTAGATTTCCATTTTTTGAGGATCAGCAAAATGCATGATAACAATATCTGTTGCCGGATTATTCCTGCGTACATGCCGAACGATTCCTTCCATTGCCCGGATTTGCTCCAGGCTGCTTCTGCCATTGGCAGCATCGTTTACAGCAGCCTCCTCAAAAAGCAAATCAACCGGGCCGCCTGCCAGCACATCACGCTCCAGGCGGAAAGCAGCAGGAGTAGTTCCCATCGAGGGAATACCTGCTGCAATAAATTCGAATTCAGTATCAGGAAAACGATTCTGAAGATAACAGGAAATGCTGTCCCGCCAGCCACCATTATAGGTTATGGAACCTCCAAGGAAGGCCACGCGTCCTTTTTTCTCCCGCTGAAACTTTAAAAGACTGTTTCGAATGCCCCTGCGATGAATATGATAATCGGCAGACTTAATAAGCTCCCCCGGCAATTCAGTAAAGTCCTTAATAAAATCAGCTACCAAACGAGGAGTTTCAATGGGGGATTGGTGGCCTGAAGAAAAGCCATATGCTTTTTTTATTTGTTCCCAATCGGTTTTTTCTCCCTGTAAAGATTTATCATTTGTTTTTGTCGATTTGGCAGGAACAGCTAAGTGTGAGATTAACAAAGCGGATAGAAATAACCACAAAACCTTTCGTTTCATAAGTTTAGATTAATCAGATTATATCTCTTATCCGGATCATATTGATTCATAAGCAGAATTTTACTTCGGCTATTAGACAAAAGTTATATTATCGTGGTCAATTTGATTTAACAACAGTCAGAAATGTTTTACTCCCTATATTTTGTGATGTCAATCATCAAAAAGAACAAGTTCTCTTTTGAATTCGCTTCTAACATAATTCTAATCCTTTGTAATTGGGGTATAAAATTCATATTTCCAGTTGTTATTGTCAGGAACCGTATGTTCACGTTTCACAATTTCTTCCACTTCCGCAATCACTTCAGGATGTTCTGACGAAATATCTTTTGTCTCTGCCTGGTCACTTTCCAGATCAAACAATTCCCATTCAATGTTTCCCCTGTGCATATCCTTGCGGAGTGCTTTCCATTTTCCCATCCTTACCGCCATCTGTCCGCCATTAGCTGGAAATTCCCAGTAAAGGTATTCAGGCTGAGGTTGCTTTTCTCCAATCATGGTGGGAAAGAAACTTGTTCCGCTTGTAAATTCAGGTGTATCAATGCCGGTAATATCAGTTAATGTGGGTAAAACATCATAAAACACTGATATATGACCGGTAACAGAACCTTGCTTAATAACTGCCGGCCATGATGCGATCATAGGAACCCTTATTCCTCCTTCATGCAAATAACCTTTGCCATAACCACGCTCTTCGTTAAATAGACCACCACTGTTAAACCAGGGAGAGTCAGTGCCTCCGTTAAAAGACGGTCCGTTGTCGCTGGTAAAGATGATAAGTGTGTTGTCATATATATCCAGATCTTTTAGTTGCTGAACCAGTATGCCGACATTATGGTCAAGATAACTTACCATAGCTGCATATGCTGCTCTTGGATACCGGTGTGGAAAATAGTTCCTTTCACCAAGGTAGGGTTCTTCATCTCCGAATTTTTCCACATAGTAATCCACCCATTCACGTGGAGCCTGCAACGGCACATGGGGTATCGGGGTGGCCCAGTAAAGAAAAAACTGATTGTCTTTATTATCTTGCACAAATCCTGTAATGGCATCAAACATCAAATCAGGTGCATAACTGTTAAGTTCGAAAGGCGCATAGCTGCTCATTTCGTAAGGATCATCTTCCTCATTTAAAACAGTGTGAGGTGCAACTGTATCATTCTCCAGATAAACCCGCCTGTCATTTTCCCATAAATGTAAAGGATAATATGTATGGGCCTGGCGCTGACAGTTGTATCCGAAAAAGTAATCAAATCCCTGCTTATTAGGAACCCCTTCAGTATGAGGAGCACCAAGGCCCCATTTACCAACCACAGCAGTTTTGTATCCTGCAGATTGAAGGAGCGTGCCTATTGTAACAGTTCCGGCTTTAAGGGGCCGCTGGCCCTCGAGGGTTGAATCGGCAATCATGGCCCGGTAGTTCCATACATCTCCCCTTTGCCCCCATTCGTCATTTCCGCGAACCTGGGACTGTCCACTGTGCAGGCCGGTAAGTAATACTGCCCGTGCCGGTGCACAAACCGGCGAACCGGTGTAGTGATCAGTAAATATCATGCCGGTCGCAGCCAGCCTGTCAATATTGGGTGTCTCAATTTTAGTCTGACCGTAACATCCCAGATCTCCATAACCAAGATCGTCTGCAAGAATATAAATAATATTCGGACCCTGATTTTGATGATCAGTAACTGATCCGGCACAAGAGCCGAGCCCGAAGGTCAGTCCCAAAAACCCAATTCCTAAATATGATTGATGCATAATAAATTTGATTATAAAGTGATACGCTTAACAAATCGTTAAACGATATTTACAGACTCCCATTCAAATTGAGGATAAACCATTTAAAACATAAAATTTCTATAACCCGCCTGTAAAGACTACCGTTTGTGATTCCCCCGCTTTTAATTCAAGAAGAACATCCCTGTCCCGGTATCTTAATAATCCTTTTTCACCTGCAAGTGATGTAACAACGGCATTAACCAGATTTCCCCCTTTCCATTCCATATCCACCTCAAATCCTCCTCTTGCACGAAGCCCCTTTACATTACCCTCACTCCATTCCTCAGGCAAAGCAGGAAGTAATTCAATAAAACCCTGATGACTCTGAATCAGTATCTCCGCAATACCGGCAGTGTAGCCAAAATTGCCGTCAATCTGAAAGGGAGGCCTCAGGGGAAATACAAGATCGAACAGATTATCGGCCAGGGATGACATAAGAAACTGGTCAACATTCTCCCTTACCATTTCAGGGTCTTTTAACCTGGCAGCAAAATTTATCATCCATGCCCTGTACCATCCAACTCCCCCTCCCCCTCCATGCTCAGCACGATAATCTATCGATTTTATTGCTGCCTGCAGTAATTCAGGTGTATGTTCAGCAGTAATTTGACTGGAGGGATGAAACGCATAAAGGTGCGACATATGCCTGTGCCCTTTTTCCGGCTCATCATAAGGCCTGTCCCATTCCAGTAATCTGCCGTCCGGACCGATGACAGTCCCCGACCTGAGCCTTCCACGCTTCTCTTTTACCACTTCAATAAAGTCGTCATCCATTCCTGTTATTTCAGAGGCCTTAATCACATTATCAAATAACTCCGCAATGATCTGCTGAGACATCGCTGCACCCATGCATGAAGCTGCGCTCTCCCCGTAAGGGGTAATAAATGAGTTTTCCGGAGATGTTGAGGGATATGAAATCAATTTACCATCTCTGGGATCTTCACTCAACCAGTTTGAATAAAACAGGGCAAATTCCCTCATTGCAGGGTATGCCCTCTCTTTCAGAAATTCCTTATCCCGGGTAAATTCGTAGTGAGTCCACAGATGCTGGGCTATCCAGCCACCCCCATGTACCCATGAGCCCCAATAGGCTTGTGCAGCCCGCATCCATGCCGGAGCCCAGAGATCAGTTGCATGATGCACCACAGCACCTTCAAACCCATATTGCACCATGGCTGTTTTTTTGCCGTTTTCAACCAGCCTGTCAATAAAATCAAATAATGGTTCATGACACTCACTAAGATTGGTTACCTCTGCAGGCCAGTAGTTCATTTGCAGGTTAATATTGAGATGATAATCTGCGTTCCATGGAGCATGAATATGTTCATTCCATAAACCCTGTAAATTAGCAGGATTGGTACCCGGCCTCGAAGAAGAAATAAGCAGATACCTGCCATACTGAAATAACATAGCCTCCAGGGCAGGATCATTATTCCCCTCCCTGATCCTCTGCAGCCTTTTATCTACCGGTAACAATTCAGCTTCCGGTTGACCGCCGAGATCCAACTCAACCCTGTCGTATAACTCCTTATAATCTTTTACATGATCATCTAGAATACGGTCGAATGATCTGTTAGCCAGTGTTTGCCATTGTTCTGAATTTATTTTCTTATAATCACCGTGATAAAATGAGGTGTTGACAATAAATAACAGGGTTACCTCTTTAACATTTTCCAGCCTCAACCTGCCATTCTCACTGATTACTCTTCCACCTTCCGCATCAGCTTTCAACTGTCCCTGGAACTTAACACCATAATCAACAGGATTGGGCTCTGAATATAGTTCACCACCATATTGTGTTACCATTCCATCCATGGATAATCCGTTCTCAAAAGAGGTTGCCTCTACTGTCGGACGACCTTCATCTTCCGGACGGGAAAGTTCAATATCACATGTTAACCCTTCTGCAGAGTCAGATTTAAGGTTCACCACCAGAACATTGTCGGGATTGGATGTGAATACCCGTTGGGTAACCCTGCCCCTTTCAGTTTTAAAAACTGTTGTAACCATTGCAGAATCGAGACTAAGCCACCTCCTGTATTCCCGGTAATTCTCATGACCATTATAAGAAATTGAAAGATCGCCCAGGGTTTGATGGGATAGTTTTACCGATTTGTTTGAGAAACTTTCAACCAGCATTTTATCTGCTTCAACATGCCTGCCCTCACGAAGTAATTTCCGGATATTTTCCAGGTCTTCAGGAGAACCACTGTTTTTATCTGCCCAGTCAGGACCACCCGGCCACAATGAATCCTCGTTCAACTGAATACGTTCATTTACCGGGTCACCGAAAACCATCGCTCCGATTCTCCCGTTTCCTAAAGGCAGGGCTTCGATCCACTGTTCAGCCGGCTTATCGTACCATAGCTCCTGGGAATGAAGGCTGGTGGAAATAAGGTTAACAGCTATGAAGAAAAGTATTAACTTGATTTTAATTGATTTAAAATATCGCATGGTTTTGAAATATTTTATTTTTGCCCCCTGAATCCATCTTTACCTGTGCCCTATATAGTGGGGATTCCGAAATAATAGATTTTATTCTCATTGTAATTCCTGATAAATTTTGTTTGCAAAACGTTCTCCCAACTCTAAAATACCATAAGTATTAAAGTGAACTTTATCATCCGGGTAAGGAGAATCTGGTTCATCGCACCGCAGAGGTAAATCGTCTGTTTCAACTACAAAAGCTCTTTTTGTAGCCAGGTTATGACCAGAATTCTGGTCCACATTTCTTTGTGCTTCACGAACTTCTTCCCGACCGGTAAATCTATCCAGCGGCACTGGAATTACATATCCATAAATAAACAACATTTTCGGCGCATTCAACTGCTCAGGATGAGGCATAACCGGTTAGAGGTTTCTGACCCAGATATTACGGAATTCGTTAGGGGTGCTATGATCCTGCAGTCTGATCGGCAGCCTGCCATGCGGGGTATACCGGGGCAATCCCCCATGAGGCGTATGGCCCTTCAATTCATAATTATCATGGATAAGGATACCATTATGCATCACAGTAATCCTGGCTGGTTCTTCCAGCACGCCATCCGTGCCGAATCTGGGTGCCCTCCATATTATCTCGAATACCTGCCATTCTCCCGGCGGTTTACTGGCATTTACCTTCGGGGCCTTCTGTTTATATATACTTCCTGCCTGACCGTTGACATATGTTGAATTATTATAGGAATCAAGAATCTGCACCTCATAAGTGTTTTGAAGAAAAACACCGCTGTTACCCCTGTTCTGGCCATCTCCCTCGATGACAGCCGGGGTCCTCCATTCAATATACAACTGGCAGTCACCAAAAGACTCTCTTGTCCAGATGTCTCCGGTTTTTGGTTCCACTACCATTGCGTCGTCCACAATTTTCCATTTAACCTCTTCACCATCACTGCCTGTCCAGGCTGAAAAATCAGTTCCGTCAAAAAGTATGATGGCATCAGAGGGAGGTTTTGAACCTACTACCCCATCACCCGGGGTGACAACAGGGGGCACGGGGTGATACCATTCCGTTTCAGAAGCCTGCCAGCGTCTTTCCTGGCTTTGACCTGATAGCAGGGGACACATAAGAGCGATGGAAAATAATACCAGAATTTTTTTCATGTCAGCTTGATTAAAATAAGACTAATTTATTATCGATAACTTAAATAATTATTGATCTGCATTTTTTTGGTCCAGATACTAAATCATTCATCTTCCCTCTGCCGTTTTACTTATTTTTCGGCCACCTGTTCTCCGGTGATTACCGGATCCATCAAACATTATGGAATGGTTTCAGTTACCGAACCGTTTATGATTTTTATCCTGGTACTCTGTCACAAGCATTTTATCCTGATCCCTGCTAAATGCAAACTATAGTAAATTAAGTTAATATTCAAATAAATCCGGCTGCTTTTGCCAGATTGTTACTTGTATATATTTAAGGTGTTAAATCAAAAAACGTAAACAAAAAACATCACTTTTCAGAATAAGGTATAATTATGAATAAAATCTTTAAAATACCCTTTTATAATTCTCGACAAACAGACCTGCATAAGGAGCTGCATAATCCACCAATTTTTTCATGTCCGTTACTGAAAGCTTTTTCAAGTCTCGCAGTACCTTAACATTAGCTTCTAATTCATGCATATACAGGCATCCGCTGCATAAACTGGAAACCGGCAGTGAATAAACATACTGGTGAAGGTTGGCATAAGTAAGTTGAGTTTTGCCTACAACATCAGGAATATCTTTGGTTTCGATATTTCTTGGAGTAGTGTCTATCCGTTTCCCCATCATACTGCCTCCTGCCATGGTTTTCATAGCAATAATGCCATATTCTTTTTCAAGCAAAACCGGAAGAACGAGTTGTTGAAATGATTCAAACGACGGGTCGCAAACATTTAATGGCATTTGGCAAGTATCCATTTCAACACCCAATTCGTCAAGCTTTTTCAAAAAATATAAAAATGTTACAGGGTTTTGGTGGCCGGTAAAACCAATATAACGAGCCTTGCCGTTTTGTTTAGCCTCAAGGAAAGCATCAAAAACACCTGCTTCTAATCTTCGATCCACTTCTTCAGGAGTTGTCAGGTTATGAATTTGCCACAAATCGACATAATCGGTTTTTAAAGCTGTTAATGATTCGTCCAACATCTGCCGCACTTCGTCCCCTGTTCTGCCGGGTGCTTTGGTCATCAGGAAAATCTGGTCACGGTATTTGGGAGTGAGAAATTTGCCCATGTATTCTTCCGCGCGACCATTGACATATCTTCGTGCATTATCGTAAAACCGCACTCCCAACTCAATGGATCGCTCAACCATTCTCTCGGCATCTGCCGGGTTATCGATGAATCCCAAATGGTAGCCGCCAAGGCAAAAAGCTGTTACTTTTTGACCGTCCCTTGTCAATTGTCGTTGAGGTAAAATTTCACCCAACTTGTCAGTAGCCGAAATTGCAGATGCCCAGTCAGAAATTAAACTAAATACCGCAAGAGTGGCTGTATCTTTGATAAATTTTCTGCGATTTTTCATATAGACATTATGTATTATTACGAATATTAGTTAATTTGTGAAGCCAACTAAACATGCAGCACACGTAAACATATAACATGTACGTTTACCTGAAAATGGATACTTTATGAGTTGTTAATTCATTAATTAACACAATCTCGATTAGGTGCAGGAAACTATCTAGAATTAGCCCCAAATTAACATTATATTATCGGCCAGACAAATATGTTGTGAACATTTTTCCATAAATCATCGTATATGTTATCAGCTTTAATATCTGATTAAGAGGCATATAACTTCCTGTAAGCAAAATTAATATTTCCTTCGGTCAACAATTTAAGAACTTGCTTTGCTATGTCGAACTCACTTTAAATTGATAATAATAATTATGGTGATATAATAGTCCCATCATATTTACGAACTGTCCAGCGTCCTGCATTATTAGTTGCCGGATATTTGGCTGCCAGTTTTTCATTTAAATCGACTCCATGGCCAGGGGCTTCGTTAACATGCATGTAACCATTCTTCATGGTTGGACTTCCGGGGAAAACTTCACGAAGGAGCTCATCTTCCAAATGTCTTCCGCCTTCATGTATTCCGAAATTCCAGTGCACCAGTTCCATATGAGCGTTGGCTGCATGTCCGACAGGAGAGGTGTCCCCCGGACCATGCCATGCCGTTTTTATATTATGCAATTCACCCAAATGGGCAATTTTCATTGCCTGTGTGATACCCCCAATCTGCGAAACATGGCAACGGATAAAATCAAAAAGACGATTGCTCATTGGTTCCAGATATTCATTGACATTATTAAATAATTCTCCCATAGAAATGGGAACGCTTGTACTTTCCCGGAAATGCTTCCACCAATGCGTATTCTCAGGAGACATAGGATCTTCAATAAAGAAGGGATGATATTGCTCAAGTGCCCGGCACATATTTATTGCATCCCTGGGTTCAATGCGTTCATGAACATCATGCAACAATTCAACTTCTTCTCCGCATCTTTTTCTTACCACTTCAAATAGTCTCGGAACCGATCTGATATACGCCCCCTGATCCATGAAACCATCGCCAGGCATACCGAAATCAGCATCTTGAAAGTCAGGATTGCCTCCTAATGTACCGACGCCTCCATATCCACCTTGCTGGATCCTTACGTGACGGTAACCCTCCTCGATAAACTGCTGAGCACGATCAGCTGTTTCTTCAGGTGTCCGACCACTAGCGTGAGCATAGCAATCGACAGCAAAGCGGGATTTACCACCCAACAGCTGATACAAAGGCATGTTCGCTCGTTTTGCCTTAATATCCCATAGAGCATCACACAAACCACTTAATGCATTGTTTAAAACAGGTCCATTTCGCCAGTATGAACTATAATATCCCACACGCCACATGTCTTCAATATTTTCGGCGTCACGGCCTATACACAAATCGGGAAGATATTCGTTTGCAGCTTCCACAACAGCTAAAGCCCTTTGTGTGAACGTTGCGCATCCCAACCCATATAAACCAGGTTCAGAAGTCTCGACTTTGATAACAACAAGGTTTGAACCTCTATTACCGGGTCTTGTTCCGATGGCTTTTACGTTCTTAATTTTAAGTGGAGGCAATCCTTTTGATTGTTTTTGAACCTCTCCTGCAAATAAAGGGGACATTTCGCCTATATTCCCGGCAAATACTCCTGCTGAACTAAGACCGAGAATCTTGAGAGCATTGCGTCTTCCTGTAACTGATTGTTTTTCTTCATTTTCCATAAAATAAAAAGTTAAGTTACATAAATGAATTATATTTTTATAAGTATATATACATATGTAATTAACAAATATTTTTTCTTTAGAATTCAGATCAATAATACTTTAAATATTAATAGTTTTTTTGCTATTCGCCTGCCGGTCTTTCAGGCAGGATCATACTGCCAGGAGCCCAATAAAGAAGTTATTGAGTCTGTAAACCAGCCCTGATAACCGGCCATTACCAAACCTGTGTATGATGTGTAAAGACAACCCGTTTCATCATACACAATTTCTTCAATTTCAGTTTCCACTGGCTCTTGAATTTTACCGCATAAATTTGCAGCCAGAATTAAAGCAGTCAGGGCCACAAAATCATGAAATATCATTCTAATTCGAAAGCTCCTTAATCATAATTTTCCTGAACTGCACAAACGATCCGTGTCCCAGAAATCCTATATGTCCGCTCTTATTCAGCAAACCCGGATGTTCACGATTATCAATTGTCTGTGTGCCATTATTGCTGGCTTCGGCAATATCTCCATCCAGGATTACATTACCATTCAGAACTATTTTGATATGATTCCCGTTTGCATAAACTTCCTGGTAATTCCACTCTCCGACAGGTTTTAGTGAACCTCGTTTTGCAGGAATAACACCATAAACTGAACCATGATACTGATACGGGGCAAGATTTTTATACCTTTCTGCATCATTGTCGAGTATTTGCAATTCCATTCCTGCATAAGCGGCATCTCCGGTCATAGGCGTTCTTATACCCAACCCATTATTTGCACCCGGAGTAAGTTTAAATTCGAAGCGCAAAACAAAATTACTGTATTCCTCTGTCGTATATAAATTACCACTGCCCTGGCCGGTCGGCTGACATACTATCATGCCTTTTTCTACATAATAATCTACTGTATTTCCAGTCCATCCTTCAAGGTTTATACCGTTAAACAAGGGTTCAAATCCCTGCAGTTGTTCTTCTTTATCAGGAGAAAATCTATAAAAATCCTCCTGCTCCATAATGAATTTTGCAGCATTTTTAGTATGTTCAGGAACCTGATCGTTTTCGATCAATTTATTGAGTTTCTCTTCGGCCAAAAAACTATTTCCGTCTTCTGCTATACGTTTCAAATAAAGAAGATAAGATCCGACAGCATCAGTTTCTTCATACATATAACCGACATTCTCTGCTTCCGCGGCCAAAAGTTCAGAAGATAATAAATCAGCCGATTCGGCCAGTGATCGTAATATTACCTTTCTTAAATCTTTTTCGGAGAATTTTAATAATTCCCGCAGTAGTGAAGAAACACCATGACTTCCGGTATTACTGATTGCCTGGACAACAGATATTTTTTCCTGGAAATCTTCAGATTTCAATCCATGAAACAGTGCTCCTTCAGATGCTTCAGAATTGATCCTTATCAAAACCCTGGCAGCAGGATCAGACAACCTCTTATTCGAAAGACAGGAAGCTGCTGTGAGCACAGCTTCATCTCCTGCAACAAATTGCAACTCCTGTAATAAAAAATCTTTAACTTCATCTTCATCAGCAGCATCAATTGCATTGCATATAGCATTTGATATTTTTAATCTGAGAAACGGATCATTGTTCTGAGAAACATATTTAACAATACCGCTTATAGCAAATCGTTGCTTACTGTCATCTCCCTTACCCGGAGGAACGAGATTTTCTGAAATACTCATAATGGCGGCACCTTCATAATAGGCCAGTTCTTCCATGATCTGGTGCAATTCTTCAGAATTGCCGGCTGGCAACATATTAACCAGCTCTTTCAATCTTGTATCTTCAGAAATATTTGCAGATAGCTGGTATCCGAATACATTTCCTGACAACATAAAGACGATTAAAGTATATTTAATAAGTTTCATTTTTGCAGTTTTAATTAAATATTCCATGGAGCCCTCATAGGCTGGTCTATCATAAGGTTTGCGGCCATATCATTTATGAATTCGCATTTTTCAGGGTCAAACTGTAATGAACGACCAAGCCTGACGGCTATGATAGCCATATTCACCAAAGTACATGACCGGAATCCATTCTGTTCATTAAGGGCAAATATCTTTCTTTCTCTAACTGCTTCTGAAAAATTTGTCACCTGTGGATCAGGTTCAGGAAACTCTTCCAGTTTTTTCATTAAATTTGGTATATCTGACTGGAATTTCGGATAAAGTTTGCCATTCGGTCCTTCGATATATGCAGCTTTGGTGTCTTTGTTTTCGCCATCGAGAATTATCTTACATCCATCTTCATAAATTAATTCTACCCTGTTCCAGGTTCCTGCCGCATCAGGATGTTGCTGAGGTGCGTCTACGTTGACCCTGACAGGGCTGGTGTTATCTTTCCCCAGGAAGTATTGAACGGGATCAAGATAATGCTGGCCCATATCTCCCAGTCCACCCCCGTCATAATCCCAGTACCCCCTGAAAGTGCCATGTGTGCGATGAGGATGGTAGGGTTTAAATGGCGCAGGTCCAAGCCACATATCATAATCCAGTTCTTTAGGTACTTGCTGAACATCAAGATCGGTTCGTCCGATCCAGAAAAACTTCCAGTCAAATCCGGTAGCTGCATTTACTGTAACTGTCAGGGGCCATCCCAGTAATCCGCTTTGAACAAGTTTCTTTATTGGTTTTACGCTGGTTCCCATGCCATAAAAATTACCCTGAAAACGGAACCATGTATTAAGTCTGAAAACCCGATTGTATTGCCTGATTGCCTCTTTTACCCGAATACCTTCACCGATAGTACGTGTCATAGGCTTTTCGCACCATACATCTTTTCCTGCTTTGGCTGCATCAACGCTCATGACACCATGCCAGTGCGGTGGAGTGACTATATGGACTATATCAATATCAGGATTAAGGAGCAGTTCACGATAATCTCTGTATGTTTTTACAGAATTCGGAATCATATCTTTTGCCTTATTAAGATGGTTGGTGTCTACATCGCATATAGCAACTACCCGGGTGTTTTCATACCCGATATGTCCCCTACCCATACCTCCTACTCCTATTATAGCCTTTGTAAGCTGGTCTGATGGCGCAATATGATTTCTCCCTCCTAATACCCAGGCTGGAACAATAGTGAATGCAGCTGCTGAAGCAACCCCATTTTTAATGAATTTTCGTCTGTTCATAACATAATTGATTTAAACCTGATGAAATTGACAGTAAGGTATCGAATCTATAGAAATATATTGTGCCCGGTAATTGAAAAAGAACCGGTGCATGATAATTACCAAAACTAGTTTATTTATTTGAAATTAGAATATTCAATAATAATGAATATTATGCAATTATTGACATTTACAGTTCATACATCATTTCTTATTGTTGTTGTTTTTGACTACTATAAGAAATAATATACTATACAAAAGAGAATTTTTTTATTAACCGTTTCGGATACTACTACCCCATAATACTGCCCGAAAAGAACTTTCTCTTTTCGATGAAGGCAGTTGCACTTGTATCAAGAATGGAAGCAAGGGATATGTACGACTTCAGTTTCCTCAGCAGCAAATCAAGACTTGATTTTAAATACATACAAAATGAATTAAAACTGAGAGGATTCAACATCAACTCACCAGAAACGCTTAAGAAAATGATCCTTCAAAAAGAGGCGGAAACGGATATCAAAGAAAAAGAAAATGAAATATCTCTTTTCCTGATGAAAAAAGAGAACAAAATCAGAATTATCACATTCTTTGATTATATAAAGAGACTGAATTTCGAAGAACTATTCAAAAAGTAAATAAATAAGTATACATTATATCAGACTGCGTATGGCTCTGATCTTTTTTAACTTAAAAAGATAAACCTGTTCCCGGTAAGCATCAAGATTATCAGGTGGCTGAGAATGTGGTTACATCATAAAACCCATATCCATTACACCTGCTGCATGCCTGAAATAGTGGCCATGAAGATCGTTTGAATAATTTTTAAGGATCTGTTTTCCCAGCCCGTAATAATCACCGCACCGGTATAGAGCCCTGGCCAGATGAAGTTCCCTCAGAACATTATTCCTGAGTGTTACATCATTTGTGTTCTGGACAGTAGCCCTGACAGCATCAGTTTTTGATATAACATGATGCCCGGTTAAACCTGGCATGCTAAGAATATTAAACAGAACAGGAGCCGCCTTTGCGTTGCCAATACTTTCAAATGCGACTGAAACCGATCTAAAGTGAGAAAAATAATGGTCAATGGTAAGTTGTTTTGCCATGGAAATAATCACAGGCAGAGCTTCTTCCCTTTTACACCTTCCCAGTGCAATAATAATAATATCAAGCCTGCTGAGGGAGTGCCCGAATTGATGCATTCCCGTAAAATTCCAGCCATCATCCCATTTCTCATAAGACTCTACAGTTTCAGCCAAAAGTTTCCAGCCGGCATCATTCCCGATAACCCCCAGGGCGATAGCAATATTGATTTTCTGTTCTGCATCGCTGGAACTTTTAAAGGCACCTTCCAGATACCTTTCCCCCCTCGCTATATCGGAAAATAACACCTCCAGTCCCTTGAAATCATTCCCTATAGAAGATACTGCCTCTGAAAAAGCCTTATCTGAAAGCGGTGGAAATTGATTATTTTTGGTGCACTTAAGCTCAGTTTATGGATTAGTGTAAACTCTACCTGAAATGTTGTGACGGAGCACTCATCTCTACTGTATCACCTTCAGCAATCCTGGTCTTTTCCAGTTCCTTTTTCATAAAGGTTAACAGATCCGTGTATTCAGGCTCAGAATATACACTTCTCATTTCATCCGGGTCTTTTTCCAGGTCAAATAGCTCCCACTCTTCAATGGTGTAGTAATGGATAAGTTTGTACTTGTCCGACCTGATCCCGTAATGAGGCCTGACCATGTGCCAATCAGGATATGCATAATAATGGTAATAGGCATATTCCCTCCAGTTTTCGGGTTCTTCACCCTTTAGGAGCGGAACCGGACTCATTCCCTGAATGTCTTCTGGTATAGTTAGCCCGGCCATATCAAGAAACATGCTGGCAAAATCAATATTCTGAACTATATGGGAGTTTATGGAACCCGGCTCTGTAACTCCCGGCCATTTTACAATAAAGGGCATGCGGAGTGATTCCTCGTACATCCACCTTTTGTCATACCAGCCATGATCGCCAAGATAAAAACCCTGGTCTGAGCTGTAGATTACTACAGTGTTTTCGGCAAGCCCTGATTCTTCAAGGTAATCAAGCACTCTGCCAATCTCCTTGTCCATCGATGTTACCGACCTTAAGAAATCCTTTACATATCTCTGGTATTTCCATTCGGCAAGTTCATTGCCCTGAAGGTTCGCTTCGTTGAAGGCTTCATTCTCCGGTCCGTAAGACTCCAAAAATCTTGAAAGCTGTTGTTCATTAAGGTAACCAGGAGGAATCAGTTTCAGGTCCCTTTCATTCATATGCCTTGCAATTTCCATCTCCTGCTCTTTTGCAGCACTGGTCCGGTTGGAGTAATCATCATAAAAGTTCGAAGGCAGCGGCAGGTCAATACCCTTATAAAGATCATATTCATCAGGACCAGGCACCCATTCGCGATGAGGTGTTTTATGAGAATAGGCAAGGAAAAAAGGCTGGTCAGAATCTTTATTATTGTCGAGCCAGTTAATTGCCCTGTCAGTTATGAGAGTGGCAGTATAGCCTGTCTCAGGTTCAAGTCCTTCGCTGGTCCCGAACACAGGATTATAATAGGTGCCCTGTTGTCCCGATTGTGTCAGAATCGCCCAGTCATCGAAACCGGTAGGATCAGAAAAAAGATGCCATTTACCTATCCAGGCGGTCTTGTATCCACCATCCTGCAAAAGCTTCGGGAAGGTCTGCTGGGACCCGTCAAAAATAGTGTCATTTCTCAGCATCCCGTTGAAATGGCTGTGCTTACCCGTAAGGATAGCGGCTCTGCTTGGCCCGCAGATGGAATTGGTACAGAAAGTATTCGAAAAAAGCATCCCCTCGGCGGCAAGACGGTCGAGTGCCGGTGTGACAACATGCTGATGCAGGCCAGGGTTGTTGCTTTTGGGACCATAAGCACCAATGGCATGTGTGGCATGATCATCACTGAAGATAAATATTATATTGGGCCTTTCGGGAACATTACCTTGTTCTGGCTGACATGATATTATCATTGCAGGAATTGTCAGAAGAACTGACCTGGAATATTTCATAGTATAATCACTTTTTAATTTATATTCTACAATTGCCTTAAGCTTAATCCGTTCTTCTCACCTTCTTGGTTTCCACCTGGTTGTTGCGCAGGCACAAACGCGTCCTGTATCTTTTGTTTTTATTGTATGGTGAAATGAATTGTCTGTGCTGTTCTTCTCAGATAGCATAACAACCTCATCTCCATATTTAATTTCAGATATAAAGCGACCGTCAATAAAATGCAGGAAATTATTCTCAATTACCTCATCAGGAATGGAATCGAGCAGCCATTGAAGGTATTTTATATTATTCACATGAAGATACATGTCAATTTCTGACCGTCTGACCTTGAACTCTTTCGTATAATCACCCGTCTGAACCATATCGATTTTTCCGGAAATATTATGTTCTATTGACTCTTCATCAATAAATGACCATCTTTTGACAATTTCATCAAAAACGGGAACAGGCCGCCGGCGTTTTATATCAAAAAACATCCAAAGCCCTTTGGCCCGACCTATGATATTCCCTCCTTCATCATAAATAATATTTTCCCGGAATCCCCTTACAGTTGAATATTTAGATAACCAGGTCCTGATGAGTATTTTTTCTTTATAGCGCGGATACCGGTCAATTTTCATTACACCGGAGAGCAGTACCCAGCCTATATTCTCTTTAATAAGGTCATACAGGCCGTATTTAATTGAATAACAATGCTCTGCAGCTGCCTCCTCTAGTAAGGCAAGCATAATGGCAGGTGAGGCTTCCCCGAACTTATTCATTTCGAAATGTCTCAGTTCATAATTTATCCCGAAACTGTCTTTCAAATTTTCACCTGTCATAAAACAATTGCTTATAGTTATTTTGGCTATCCGGCAAGTATAAATCTACATAATTTTTCTAAAAACTCAGCCTGAACCTTAAAAAGAACATATTCAGATTCTCCTTCGCCTCCCCAGGACGGAAAAGTTTTCCCGCATTACCCTGCAGTTTAACTGGTTCTTCATGTCCTTAATGATTTTAAACAAAGTATGAAGATATAAATATTGGATAACAGTTGCCTATTATTACTTTCATTTTAACAACATAGATATTCCTCAATCAATAATTAATATCGGGCAATACCTTACAGACGGGAAATGAATATTATTAAACAGGCCTTAGTCACGGGTGAAATGCAGGAAAAGCACCTGGATTATCGGTCTAATCTGCGGTATTCTCGGCATAATAGGCCACTACGCACACGTCGATATCTTGACTGAACACAATTACATTCTCCTGTTGGTTGGATTTATCGTGCTGGCTATTGGAACTACATTCAAAGGAATTTAATCTGATACTTCAATTTTCCTGGCCAGTCATTAATTTTTCCAACTAAGTGTTGATATCCTCTGTTCATTAAGTCCGCGCCCGGTTAATAGTTCGGAGCGGGGACTAATTGTTTGAATATATTAACATTGACAGGCAGATCTGCATTTGTCAACATCACACTAACTCTTTCCATTAATACTTTGTTGGTCAGTTTTCGCTGCTCAGCTAACGGTGCGATGCTGATCTGTTTTCTTGCTAAAGCAGGGTTGGTATATTTGAAGAAGGCATCTCATTGCCAGTGGTAAAGAATTTTCCCTGCCAGGTTTCCTTCTCTTTAAGTTTTTTCTCGAACATGCCGAGGATCTGGTCATAGCGAAGGCCCCACCTCACTCCCCCTGCAATAAACCTTAAAGGTACTTCGCCGGCGAATCGTTCAATCACAAATGCAGGATTTAACTTTCCTGTAAATTCGACAAGGAATTCAAAATAATCTTCAAGATCGAAAAGATTGAATTTTTCAGGATCCTCTTTATACTGTGCGGCCACGATGGTGCCTTTCACAATTTGCAATTGATGGAATTTAATGGTGTTCAATGGTAAAGATGATAGTATATCTGCCTCAGCAAGCATTTCTTCGCGGGTTTCACCGGGCAGGCCGAAAATAATGTGCCCTCCGGTACGGATCCCCAGTCCGGCAGTTTTCCTTATAGCCGAAACGGAAGTTTCAAAGTCATGACCCCTGTTTATCTCCCTGAGCGTCTTGTTATAACATGACTCAATTCCGTATTCAACAATTACATAATTGTCCCTTGCAATCTCGGCTATCAGGTTAAGCACTTCATCATTAACGCAATCAGGACGTGTTCCGATAACCAGTCCTTTAACCTCAGGGAATGAAAGAGCTTCATTATATAACTTCCTCAAATGGTCGACACCGGCGTAGGTATTGGTATAGGACTGGAAATAAACAAGGTAACCATATGAGCGCCGGTAACGTGTTTTATGGAACTCAATACCTTCCTCTATTTGCATTCTTAACGGTTTTTCTGACAGGCAGTAACTGGGACTGAATGCTTTGTTATTGCAATATGTACAGCCTCCGTTTCCGGTCTTACCGTCACGGTTAGGACATGTAAATCCTGCATTTACAGATACCTTTTGAACCCTTCCTCCAAATTCCTTTTTAAAATAATCAGACAGGGCGTTAAATCTCCGGGAAGTTCCCCACTGATATTTTTGTTTTTCAGTCATTATGATTTACCGGTTCCTGCTTAAATATTTAATTTTTTCAAAATAAAGATTTTACAAAGGTAATGATCAATATTGAGCATTTATTACCCGGACCGGCTTTACATTTCAAATTCCAGCTCCGGATTTATCATATCCACCTCATCAATAGTGCCGCTAAGTGCGTACCAGATATAACCTTTAAGATTACTGTAGCCCATTTCCCGCAACTTACCCATATAACGGCGGACCTGGTTCCTGTAGCGCGGCTGCATCTGTTCGCCGAATTTGTAGTCTACTACAATAACCTGGTCATCTTTTATCATAACCCTGTCAGGCCTGATTGTTTTACCACCCTTCAGAAGTATAGCCGTTTCATTCCTTACCCTCCAGGTACCATTAAACCAGTGTGCTACATTTTTCCTGCCGGTAATACCGGAAATCGTGTCAACAAGACCTACAGCCTCACTTTTTGTAATAATGCCATCACTGAATCTTTTCATTACCGCCTTCTCAATATCCTTAGAGGTGATTATATTTTCGAAAATATCATGCATCAGCTTGCCATGATCTATCCTTTTTCCGATTTCCTGATCATCACTGAAAAACATGTTGCTATAAGGTCGAAGTCGCAGTTTATTCTTGAAATTATTCACATGGTATATCTCAGGCACCATCTTATCTTCAGACACCAGCGAATCAGCATATGATTTAATACCAGACATGCCCAGGGAAAATAATTTCATCTCATCATTCCAGCTGCCTTGCCCGGGCACTCCGTTTTCTCCGGCATTCTGATGATCAATATCAGGTTCATCAGTTCGCTCTGACCCGGCACGATTCATCGGCCCGGTTCCGGACATCATCCCTGCTTGCTGTCCCTGCCTTGCCAGAATTTTATATAAAAGTGCTGATATTGATTTTACATTTTCCGATTCCCTTTGTTTCTCAGCAGGAAGGGGCATGAATGCAAACAGCTCCTCCTCTGCCCTTGTAAATGCCACATACAACAGGTTAAGGTTATCGACAAAGACCTGCATCTTCTCGTTGAAGTAATCCCGGGCAAAAATACTTTTTGCCAGCTCTGACTTATACTTCACCGGCACAAGATCAAGCTTGTTGAAGGGTTTGACGGTGGGTCTGCACCAAAGGAAGTTATCATGAAGCGGATTATGATCTATATTCCATTCCCCGAAAGGGATAAGAACAATCTTAAACTGCAGCCCTTTAGCCTTATGTATGGTCATTATTCTCATGGCATCCTGACTGTCATTGCTGCTGACCGAAAAACTACTGCAATGCTCCTGCCAGTATTCCAGAAACGGACCCGTACCGCCACCCTCCTTCCGGGAATAATCAAGTACAACATCCTGAAAACCCATCAAATAGGGTATCTCATTCCTGTGGTTTTTAAGTCCGAAAATATCTATCAACTGCTCAACCAGCTCATAAATGGATAACTGCATTAAATATCCCTTTCGGGGAATAAATTCTGCCGGCAATAATTCCTCAAGTACTTTATCATCATCTGCTGTGATGCTTCCAAACAGGTCGTGATCGGATACCCCCCCGTGCGGTACCCCTTGCAGGTACCGGCAATATTCACTTAAAATAACTGCCCTGTTTATCCTGTCTGACGAATCGACCAGGTAAGTCATCAGTGCAACCAGAAGCCTTACAGAAGTTGATTCATGGATCAACAGGAACTCCTCAGAAATAAAGTCCAGCCGCATACCCTCCTTCTCACTCTGGCCTGCCTGCCAGTCAAGCAAGGCCCCGGCTATGTCCCGGCCATCCCTTTTATTCCTTACTAGGATAGCCATGTCGCTGAGCTTATACCCTCTCGATCTTATACCAGTCAGAATCTGCGGTAAATTGTCAAGAACATCCTGCTTCCAGTCCCCGTCATCATTATCCTGAAACCGTATGTTGACGAAGCCGCCTTCCTTGTCTTCGCCGGCAGGTAATTCCTGGGACTGATCTGCATATGCCCTGCCTATCTGCTCGACCATATCGGAAGCAAAATCTTCAGGCAGACCGGCTTCAATGTATTCCCTGTGAAACTGATCTTTGATAATTTCCGGGCCGCTTTCAAACAGAGAGTTATTAAACTCAACTATATTCCTTTTGCTTCTCCAGTTGATCTCAAGGGTTCTGACACGGGGACTGAATATCTTCATATCCTCCTGAATGCCGGATGCAAGTATTCTCCAGTCGCCGTTACGCCATCTGTAAATGGATTGCTTAACATCGCCTACAAGTATATTGCGGTTGTTTTCGGCGAGGCTGTTGGTTATCAGCGGAACGAAGTTCTTCCACTGGATGGATGAGGTATCCTGAAATTCATCTATCATAAAATGCCTGTAGAAATGGCCTGTTTTTTCGTAAATGAAAGGAGCATCATTTGTTCCAATAACACCGGCAAGGAGAGAAGCTACATCCGAAAGCAGGAAAAGGTTGTTCTCACTGGCATACTCACGTATATGCCTGGTTATATCATTAAGAATTCCCAGAGTGTAAATATTGGAAAGTACAAGTTTACTGCTTACATAAGACGGATAATGATCGTTAAGAAATTCAATCGCCTGATTCAGTAATGGGCAAAGTCCAGTCTCAACGATACTATCAATTTCTTTTTTGTTCGGGGACTTCTTTGTACACCAGATACTGGTATCTGATGCGGCCTCAGCTACTCTTTTTCCCGGTTCGTATTGCTTTTTGCCTGTTGTAATCTTTTCAAAGTAACCGGCAACGCCCTTGGCTCCGTATATAAAGTCCGATACAGACAAACCGCGCTGTTCGATCAGGGCAAGTCCGGAGGTGCCAAATTCATTCATCTGTTTTTCAAAAACATTTCTCACCGAATGAAGTGAGGCCATATAATTATTCATGAACTCCCGGTCGGAAAGTTTTTCAGACATCTCCTTCCTGAATTCCATGAAAGTCTCATTGAAAACCTGATTACCAAGACGGCCAATATCCCTCCTGAAATTCCATGACTGCCCATTCATGATTCTTTCAACTGTGTATCTCATCATCCAGTCCCTTAGACCGTCATTAGTGCTTGTTTCCAATATCAGCCGGTCTATAACCTTCTCAAGTACCCTTCTGTTGTCGAGTTCCAGATCAAAGCCTGATTGCAGACCTGTTTCACGCGCAAACCCACGAATAACCTGCTGAAAAAAACTGTCAATTGTCTCTACTGAAAACCGGGAATAGTTTTGCAGAATTTCATCCAGCACTTTCCCTGCCTTATCCCTCACTGCAAATTCATCCATCCCGTTATCCTCCATAAGGATCTGGAGATAAGGCGAGTCATTGCCCTTTGCCAGCGTATCGAGCACCCCTGTTATCCGGTCTTTCATTTCGGCAGTGGCCTTATTGGTAAAAGTAACTGCAAGTATCCGGTTATAGGGTATTTTAAAGGCAAGCCGCAGATATTCCTCTGTAAGCTTGTATGTCTTTCCTGATCCGGCCGAAGCCTTGTAAATGATGAGTTTCTCCATTAAACTGGATTCGGTTTTGGTTTTAAAATTCCGGCAGATTATAAACCACTAATTTATAAAAAAAAAGGCCAGGCCTTATTAAATTAATAAGGCTATGACCAATAATATCTCCTTTTGATGATGTGCGGAAGAAAGCGGTATCGGAAATTGAGCGATTATCCCGGTTCACACTAAATGGCGAGAAGAACGTTCTTAAGCCATATCGAAAAAAAATTGAACAATAATGCTTCTTTATCTAATAGGAATTTTGAGGGTTTCTTATTATTTTTACTTAAGAGAGTCTCAACCATGCTGACAAAAAACAAAGTCAAAAAGTATATTGAAAATCTTCCTGAATCCTTTTCTATTGATCAGCTAATTGAACAGCTGATTTTTATGGAAAAAATAGAAGAAGGCATAAAACAATCAGAAGAGGGTAAAGTAATTTCAAATGAAGATATTAAGTTAATGATTGACAGATGGTCAAGTTAATCTGGACTGAGATATCAAAACAGGATTTAAAAGATTTATATGATTTTATCAGTAAAGATTCCCGAAGATACGCCTTGCATATAATTATCAGATATGTTTGATTATACAGGAAGTTATACTGATCAGTATCAGTTAAGCATGGCGCTCGTTTATTTCAGGAAGGGGAATGAAAATGAAAAAGTCGTTTTTGACTACTTTTTCAGGAAACTCCCGTTTGGAGGAGGATATGCAATCTTTGCAGGGCTCGGTGACCTGTTGGATATACTCGAGGATTTTAAATTTGATGATAAGGATATTTCTTTGTTGAGAAAAAACGGGTTCCCTGATGATTTTCTCACATATCTTAAAGAATTCCGCTTTCGCGGAACAATATTCAGCAGCCGTGAAGGTGATATTGTGTTCCCGACAAGGCCCGTTCTTCAGGTGGAAGCCAACATGCTTGAGGCACAGGTCATAGAAACACTTTTGCTAAACCTGCTGAACTTTCAGACTCTGATTGCAACCAAAGCCAGTCGTATGCGGATCACTGCCGGAAACCGGCAGCTGGTGGACTTCGGATTAAGAAGAGCACAGGGGCCTGGTGGTTATTATGCCAGCAGGGCTGCTGTGATAGGGGGCTTTGACGCTACCAGCAATGTACGTGCCGGGCGTGATTATGATATACCTATATCGGGCACCATGGCGCATAGTTTTATCCAGAGCTATGATAATGAACTGGAAGCTTTCAGGGATTTTGCAAAAGTACATCCCGATAATTGTGTGTTGCTGGTTGATACATATAATACGCTGGAAGCAGGCATTCCGAATGCTATAACCGTGGGAAAAGAAATGCATGACCGTGGTGAAAGGCTTAAGGGTATCCGCCTTGACAGCGGAGACCTGGCTTATCTTGCAAAAGAGGCCAGAATAACCCTTGATGAAGCCGGACTGGATTATGTGAAAATTGCCGCATCCAACCAGCTTGATGAACATGTTATTAAAAGCCTTATCGATCAGAATGCCCCAATTGATGTTTTCGGGGTTGGGACAAGCCTGGTTACAGGACTGCCGGATGCGGCGCTGGATGGGGTATATAAACTCTCTTTTGCCAATGGTAAACCCAGAATAAAACTCTCCGAATCAATTGGCAAGATTACCCTGCCGCACAAAAAGCAGGTTTACAGGCTACTTACCAGCAATAATGAAGAGTGGATTGGAGCCGATGTCGTTTCCCTGGCCGATGAAACAAATTTCAAACTAATGCATCATCCCTTTGATCCGGCAAAATCATTAAAAATTGAGGGTTACAGAAAGGAAGCCTTACTTGATAAGGTTATGGAAAAAGGTAAGAGGATTGTCAAAAAGCTGTCACTTGAAGAGATATCTGATTACCGGCAGCAAAGAATAAACAAGTTGCCTGAAGAATTCAAAAGGTTTGTATATCCTCATATTTACAAAATAGGTATCAGCGACAACCTGAAAGCGGAAAGAGAAAAATTAATCGATCAGTACAAAACTCGCGATATCAACAATGATTAGCCAATCCCGGTTACAATATTTTTTTGCGAAAATCCTTCATAAAATTCCAGAACTGACTGAGGCCCTTTTAGTATAACCTTGAATTCCCGAATTATAGATTTGCGCAGGCCCTAAGAGAATGTCTTTACACTTTCGGATCATTACATATTTTGATCTCAGTAAACTAACATTATATAAGCTACGGAGTATGTCTGGTTTTTTTGGCTTATCTGAAATTTTCCTGAAATATTGGTTGATAATGGGGGCATAAATACCGTTTACAAGTGTAATTAAAACAACCATTATCTCTTCCTCTGGTGCAAAGGTTAACAATAAAATCTGTTTGAGCATGCTGTAATTGACAGTCTGACGATATTGCAGGAACCAAAAATATTATACATTTACATCCTGAATACAAACCTATCTGATTACAATTTTTGCCATGCCACAGACTACAATTGTCAAAAAAGCTTCAGGAGAAAAAGAACCCTTTTCCCAGGAAAAACTTGAAAATTCACTTAAAAGAGTAGGTGCAGATGATGAAGCAACCGGACTTATTACCGATAAAATCCAGAACTGGCTGTATGATGGAGTTAGTACCAAAAAAATATACAAGCAGGCATTCAGGCTCCTTAAAAAACACCGTAGTGGACTGGCAGCCCGGTACCAGCTCAGAAAAGGAATTATGGAACTTGGCCCTACCGGGTACCCGTTTGAGCATTTTGTCGCTCAGCTCATAAGTCATATGGGATATGAGATAAAAGTCGGCCAGATCCTTCAGGGCTATTGCGTTAAGCATGAGGTAGATGTTGTTGCCCTAAACGACTCTGAACAGATTTTTGTTGAGTGCAAGTTTTACAACAGCCAGGGAAAACATGCAAATGTCCAGGTTCCTCTTTATATCCGCTCCAGAGTTGAAGACATTATCAAATTCGCCGAAACTTTGCCTGAAACAAATCATCTGACATTCAGGGGATGGATAGTTACAAACACACGCTTTACAACCGATGCAACAGACTATGGAAAATGCGCCGGACTAAATTTAATAAGCTGGGATTACCCAAAGGGAAACAGTCTGAAAGATATGATCGAAAAAGATGGTTTTTTCCCGGTTACTACCCTCACAACCATAAACAGGCAGCAGAAGCAGATACTGATGGATGAGGGGACAGTTCTTGTACGCCAAATTTGCAAGAATCCGGAAATAGCAGACAAGCTTGAAATAAATCCCGAAAAAAGAAAAAAGATAATCGAGGAAGTAAAGAGTTTGTGTAATTGCAGTAATTGCAGTTGATTTGTAAATGAAGATTGGGAAATTGATAAATATGTGTCATAAAATGGCATATAAAGTAATCTGTAAAGTATTGCAGTTTGCAAATAATTCTTCTAACTTTGATCGATATACTGAACATTATGCAAAGCAGACCTTACCATACCCTGTTCCATAATAATGGCAAAGGCCTTTATAACTGCTGGATTTGTTGATATCCATTTATACTGAACCTTCCCGGCTTAAATGAGAATAAGCTAAATTTATAAACTAGCTGACTGTTTTTTTTGAGAATTTCATCATTTAAATGCCGCACCCGGGTTCAAAACCAGCAGCGTTACATGGCCTGCTCTAATCAGGCATTATGCATTGCTGCCAGAAACACTAACCAATACTCCTCTTTTTTAGCAAAATTACCTGGCAAATACCAGTTTCTATGGAAAAAGGTCTTGTCTTTGATATCCGCAGATATTCCGTTCACGACGGCCCGGGAATACGCACTACTATATTTTTTAAGGGTTGTCCTTTACGATGCCGTTGGTGCCACAATCCGGAAGGGCTGACAGCAGAACCCGCAGTTATTTCAAGAACACGAATGCTTGATGGAAAACTATTTCAATATGATAAGCCGACTTCTGAATGGTATACTCCGGAAGCGGTTTTTGAGGTCATAGAAAAGGACAGGATATTTTATGAAGAGAGCGGAGGCGGGGTTACTTTTTCCGGAGGAGAACCCCTGATGCAGCCGGGTTTTCTGCTCGATCTTATAGAACTTTGCAGAAAAAACGGAATTCATACAACTCTGGATACTTCGGGATATGCACCGGAAAATATATTTAAGACGGTCACCGACATTACCGATCTTGTACTTTTTGATTTGAAGTCGACAGACAATGAAAAGCATATATTATTTACCGGAGCAGACAACAAATTAATTATCAGCAATTTGAAATCACTTAATGGCGAGAAACCCAAATTAATAATAAGAATTCCTGTAATACCGGGGTTTAACACCGAAACAGTGCAAATTGAGGCGATGCGTGATCAGATTGCTAATCTGGATATACAGGTTTCACGGGTAGACCTGTTACCTTTCCATAGCCTTGGGCACCAGAAATACAGAAGCCTGGGTATAAAATACAGAATGGATCCCTTAATGGTTGCAGATAATGAAATACTTGAGAATATGACTCATATATTTATGCAAGGTGGATTTAAGGTTAAAAAAGGCGGTTGACCTCCCCAACATGAAATAATGATCTGCCATCCATTATAAGTATGTGTGAAGTAGAAAGTTTCCTGAAATTAAATAATCCTTGGGCATCATTAAAAGACTTAATAATTACATCTAATGACAGAGAGAGTACAGCAGCTTAGAAAACAAAGTCTGGAAGCAGTAAACAGTCTGGACCATGAACGTGCAATTCTTGTAACAAGGTTTTACCGGGAGCTGGTTGATGTTAATGAAGCCATACCCATACAAAGAGCACGGTGTTTTTCCTATATTCTTGAAAATAAGAAAATATATACAGGCGACGGGGAACTTATTGTGGGTGAAAGAGGTCCGGCGCCTAAGGCAGCCTCGACTTATCCCGAGGTTAACCTTCATTCTTTGGAGGATCTGGAAATTTTGGGTTCACGACCCAAAGTTTCATTTGTTGTTTCTGAGGAAACTAAAAATGCCTACAGGGAAGAGATCATTCCTTTCTGGGAAGGAAGAACCAACCGGGACAAATTAATGGCGCTAATGTCACCTTCATGGAAAACAGCCTACGAAGCAGGCATTTTTACTGAATTCCAGGAGCAGAGGGCCCCGGGACATACCGTGCTTGGTAAAAAGATATGGGGCAAGGGAATGCTTGATCTGATAAGTGAATGTGATGATGCGTTAAGCAAGGAAATTAAGTCAGGGGGAACGGATATCGCTGGCATGAATGAGCTTACGGCAATGAAGATTGCTGCCCGGGCCCTGATTTTGCTGGCTGACCGCCATGCAACCGCACTTGAACTGCTCGCTTCTGAAGAAACCACAATTGATCGCAGGAATGAACTGCACAAAATGGCAGAAATATGCCGACGGGTGCCAGCCAATGCACCATCAACCTTCCATGAAGCTCTTCAGCATTACTGGTTTATTCACCTTGGCGTAATTACTGAATTGAATCCATGGGACTCATTTAATCCTGGCAGACTGGACCAGCATCTGATCAGTTTTTATTTAAAGGAGATAAATGAAGGGACATTGACAAAAGAAAAGGCAAAAGAGGTCCTGCAGTGTTTTTGGATAAAATTCAATAATCATCCTGCTCCTCCCAAAATGGGAATAACCGCGAGCGAAAGCAATACCTATACAGACTTTACTCTTGTTAATCTCGGGGGAGTGAAGGAGGATGGAAGTGATGCTGTAAATGAGTTGTCTTACCTGATACTCGAAGTCATAAAAGAGATGAGGCTGTTGCAGCCCGGAAGCATGATACAGGTAAGCCGGAAAAATCCTGATCAATTCATTCATAAGGCCCTGGATATTATTCGTACGGGATTTGGCCAACCTTCTGTTTTTAATACAGATGGCATTGTTCAGCAGCTGGTGCGTCAGGGCAAAACAATTGAAGATGCCCGCAACGGAGGAGCTTCAGGATGCGTGGAAACCGGAGCATTTGGTACGGAAGCATATATACTTACAGGATATTTCAACCTTGTAAAGATCCTTGAACTAACCCTTAACAATGGATTTGACAGACGAACAAACAGGCAGATCGGACCGAAAACCGGAGATCCTTCTGATTTTACTGAGTTTAATGAACTAATGAAAGCCTTTGAGACGCAGGTAAAATATTTTGCCGATATCAAAATTGAAGGTAATCTGAAAATTGAAAAACTATTCAGCGACGAACTGCCGGTTCCATTCCTTTCAATACTGACTGATGATTGCATTGAAAACCGGAAGGACTATAACAGCGGCGGGGCAAGGTACAACAGCAGCTATATCCAGGGTGTCGGACTTGGCAGTGTAACCGATAGCCTCACCTCACTCCGCTATCATGTTTTTGACAGCAAAAAAGTTTCAATGCGGGAAATGTTGCAGGCTCTTGACGCAGATTTCAACGGATTTGAAAAACTGCGTGAAATGCTGGTATATGACACCCCGAAATATGGCAACGACGATGATTATGCCGATCAGCAGGCTGTCGGCACTTTTAATATTTTCCTGAACGCCATTGATGGCCGTCAGTGCTTCAGGGGCGGCAAATTCAGGATCAATCTGCTGCCTACCACATGTCACATCTATTTTGGCAGTGTCACAGGGGCCATGCCCGACGGCCGGAAATCGCGAAAACCATTGTCTGAAGGCATAAGCCCAGTCCAGGGCGCCGACTCAAACGGGCCTACTGCAGTTCTGAAGTCGGCTGCCAAATTCGACCATTTAAAAACCGGTGGAACTCTCCTGAATCAGAAATTCACTCCCTCTTTTTTCGACGACAGTGAAAGTTATTCCAGGCTGACCGCTCTTATACGGTCATGGTTCAGGATGAACGGACACCATATTCAGTTCAATGTAGTTTCGGCCCTGACACTTCGTGATGCACAGAAGCATCCCGAAAACTACAGAGATCTGATCGTCAGGGTAGCCGGGTACAGTGATTACTTTAATGACCTTGGCAGGGATCTGCAGGAAGAAATAATTATCAGGACAGAACAGGGAACCTGATATTGGTTGTACTTCACCCCCGGAAATTTCCCGATACCCGGCTTAGCAAGTAGATAATTGAATTTTTCCATTTCTGGAAGGACTATAAAATACTATTTAAATCTTGTCTTCCAATAATTATCATTATTTCAACTGTATCATTCTCGATTCTATAATATATGCTGTCAACACCACCAACACATCGTCTATATCCTTTTTTAATATAATCAACAGATTCAAAGGAAAATGGCCGTTGAGCAATAATATCAATATACTCAAAAAAAGTATTAAAGTATTTATCAGCCTGGGATGATCCAAACTTTTCTACTCCATAATGATGAATGCTTATCAAGTCTCCCTTAGCTTCATTACTTAATCTATATATTTTAACATTATTGGGCAAATTTTCTCAGAAAAGCCTCTCTTACAGAATTGCATATGTTCCAGCGGAATTCTTAAAGTTAATTCCCAGGTTGAGCTAAAATTTTGTCCAGCACAGTCCTGTTAACCGTAAAGGCAGTCCCGTGCCTTATACCTTCAGGGAAAGAGACCATTTCGGAAACATCATCCCAGTTTACCATATCGGCCGATCTGACTGCCCCGAACTGGCCTTGCCTGTATTTGTCAAAATAGACATAAACTGTGTCGCCAACCTGAAGTGCAGTTGGGCCTTCGGCCCAGTAATCGCCGGTTATCGGTTCAGAAACCTGCAATGGATAGGGTCCTGCCGGATTATCGGCCACTGTCAGACGTATGTTCTTTTCCGGGGGGATCGGATTCTCATTCTTCAGGAACATATAAAACCTGTCATTCCATTCAATAATTGAACAATCAATCACGCTGAAATCGGGGTTAAAAAACATCTGCGTTTCAGAAAAAGTTTCAAAATCCTTTGTTGTAACATAATACATCCTGTGGTTATAATGATCCTCATTAGGAGATGTTTCAATCGGCGAGTGCCTGTCAGGAATAGTAGTAGCCCAGAAAATAAGGTATTCTTCATTGCTTTTGTCATAGAAGACTTCAGGAGCCCATGAGTTGCGTGCTTCCGGTTCATGCTCCATTACCGGTATGGTAATCTGCTCAGACCAGTTTAACAGGTCTGCCGAATTTGCATAACCAATATACCTGTCATTCCATCCCGTTGTCCACACCATGTGGAACCTGCCGTCGGCTCCGGTAATAATGCATGGATCACGCATCAACCTGTCTTTGCCGGCAGTTGGAGTCAGTACTGGTCTGCCTTCATTAACAGATTCCCAGTTTAATCCGTCAGTGCTATAGGCAAGGTGCAGTCCGGTCTCTCCATTCCCCTTAAAGTATGAGAACATATAGACCTTCTCTTCAGTCCGGGTGCAACATGTTAACATTAAGAATACCAATAAGATTCCGGCAGTATATTTTATCTTATACATAGTAAAAGTTAATTTTTGCATAAATATAATGATTAATTTAAAACCGGCTTTTTGGTTTTCTGCCTTTAGTGGTGCTGGTTGACCACATATACTCTTTTGTCTGCACACAATTCGAAAAATATTACAAGTTGGGACAACTGGTAATGCAACTTTACACAGAGATGCACTAAGCTTGTTGATTTAGCTTATAAATTGACTCTGGATCTGGGATATTCATCAATGGTCATACCGCATTTACCAAGGAGAGAATATGAATCATTTTACTACCAGCACCGCCCTCTTTTATTCAGGCCATGGTACAAGGCAAGTCCCCCGGTAGAAGTTTCCTTGTACAGGCTCGGGAGGTCCTGTCCGGTTTTCTGCATTGTCTCTACTACCTGGTCAAAACCAATAAGATGACGACCATCTGAAAGAAGTGCAAAATCGCTGTGTGACAGAGCCCGGGAAGCTGCCAGGGCATTACGTTCTATACAGGGAATCTGCACCAGTCCGGCAACAGGATCACAAGTCAGTCCGAGATGATGCTCCAGCCCCATTTCAGCCGCATACTCAATCTGAAATATACTTCCCCCGTAAAGCTGACACAGGGCTCCGGAAGCCATCGCACAGGCAGTTCCAACCTCACCCTGGCATCCGACTTCGGCCCCGGAGATCGAAGCATTTGTTTTAACAAGGTTGCCAATTATCCCTGCAGTTGCCATGGCACGGAGAATTCTGGTCAGTGGTGTTTTGTAAAAGGTTTTGTTCTGATTCAGAACGGCAGGGAGTACTCCGCAGGCACCACAAGTAGGTGCAGTGACAATCTTGTTGCCCGATGCATTCTCTTCAGAAACAGCAAGTGCATAGGCATATACTGAAGTGCGCTTTCGGATATAATCCTTTGAATGCAATATTCTCACATTATAGGAAGGAGCTTTCCTGGGTAACTTGAGTACACCTGGCAGGGTTCCTTCCGTTTCCAGTCCGCGCTTTATCGATGCCTGCATTACTGTCCACGCCTCGGCAAGGTATTCCCATATATCAGGGTCTTCATATTCTGAAACTATCTCCCATATGGCTTTCCCGTTTGCATAACACCATTCCAGGATTTTTTCCATACTGTCTACCGGATAAATATCTTCCCGCCTGAACATTCCTGTATCATCGTCAATATCGCCTCCTCCAATGCTGTATGAGGTCCATTCACCCTTAATGGAGTTATCTGAATTGAAAGCCTGAAACAGCATCCCGTTTGGATGGCGCTTCAGGAATTCTTCCGGCTTCATAACCAGCTCCATCTTTCTCCCTTCAAAAGCCTGATTTATGGTAATATCGGTGAGATGTCCCAGACCTGTTGCGGCAAGGCTTCCATACAGGCAAACCCGGTAACTTGCTGCATCTGGAAATCTTTCTAAAAAAATTGCCGAGGCAGTCCGCGGAGCCATGGTATGAGAACTTGAGGGACCGTGTCCGATTTTGAAAATATGTCGTATACTTTGCATTGTATTGTTTATTAGGATGAATCTCCCATGAGCCGGGGCACACAAAAAGAAATGTATAAATTCCAATTAATATTTCCCCGATTACGGAAAATATTGTTTCGTTTTAAGTAATGTTACTCGTAAAGAAAATCGTCTGCAAGCTGACTATCTTTTTACTGACTGAACTGTTTCAGAGTGAGCAGGCTTTTCAGGCATTGCATGAGGAGGCAAATTTAATCAGAAAAGAACTATCTTTACTATCAATTTTTCATGTTTGCCTTGAAAATAATTATTAACAGTAAATGATTTATTTTCAGATCAATTGTAATAAAAAAAATGATAGAAGCAGTAATATTTGACATGGATGGTGTACTGATCGATTCAGAGCCACTGTGGAGGGAAGCCGAGATTGAAGTATTCAAAAGGGTTGGAATCAAACTGACAGAGGAGATGTGCCTTCAGACAACCGGACTGAGAACAGATGAAACCGTAGCCCACTGGTACCGCTTTCAGCCATGGACCAATCTTACCCGTAAAGAAGTAGGAATTGAAATAGAAGAAGCAGTTTGCGATATAGTCGATAAAAAAGGAGTGCCTTCTCCCGGAGTACGCAATATCATGGAATTTTTTAATTCCAGGGGTATACCGAAAGCACTTGCTACCTCTTCAGCACCCGGGGTCATTGAACGGGTGCTTGGGAAGCTCCGACTTAAGGATGAGTTTAAAGTTATTTACAGTGCAGTCAACGAGGACTATGGGAAACCACATCCGGCGGTATATATTACAACAGCAGACAAATTGAATGTACATCCGGTGAATTGCCTTGCTATAGAAGATTCATTTGCCGGTTTACTGGCGGCTAAATCGGCCAAAATGCGTACGATTGTAATTCCTGAAGAGGCAAACCGTGAAAGTGCCAGATTCAGCATAGCCGATATAAAACTGGATAGCCTGAGGGATTTCTCATCTGAGCACTGGGAGATGCTGAACTCGCTGAATGGAGTCGGTTAAGATTGCCTGGTATTTAAGAAATTCTATCGTGTTATTGAAGAATTTCGGGTGCACCTATTTACTTGTATAAGGTAGCCTGGTTGTAAATCTTCCATTTGTGGATCAGATATTATGAAAATGGTTGATTATAGGGGGAAGCCACGCATTTATAATACTGATTACCAGCACATATTTTCTGCTCATAAGGCTATGTATACGGGATGGGATTCATTCATATTTTCTCTGTTTAATTCTTTTTAAAAGGCTATGCTTCCATTGCAAATTCAACTTCCTTTTGAAGATCCTATCCTGATTTTTACTATAATAGTGATAGTAATATTCATCACCCCTATCATATTCAGAAAATTAAAAATTCCCGGAATAGTTGGGTTAATAGCAGCCGGTGTTATCCTGGGTCCGCATGGTTTCAATGTTCTTATGAGAGATGCAAGCATCGTACTTTTTGGCACGGTTGGCCTGCTTTATATTATGTTTCTCAGCGGACTGGAAATGGATCTTGAGGAATTCAGGAAAAAGATACATAAAAGTGTAACTTTTGGCCTCCTGACTTTTATAATTCCACAGGGACTGGGAACTCTTGTTGCATTCTACATACTTGATTTTACTCTGCCAGCCTCGATTCTGCTTGCCAGCATGTTTGCATCGCATACACTTCTGGCCTATCCCATAATAAGTAAACTTGGACTGACCAAAACAGAGGCAGCTACCGTAACCTTTGGAGGAACACTTATTACCAATATCCTTGCACTGCTTGTTCTTTCTGTCATTGTAGCAATGAATGCCGGCGATCTGAACAGGCAGTTCTGGGTATTGCTTTCAGTATATAGCCTGATGTTTGGAATAATAGTGTTTGCCGGAATTCCCAGGATAGGATCCTGGTTTTTTAAGAACTTCGAGGGTGAGGGTGTAAGCCATTACCTGTTTGTACTGGCAGTTGTTTTCGGATCATCATTCCTTGCCGGTGTGTTCAGGCTGGAACCTATCATTGGTGCGTTTGTCGCCGGACTGGCACTAAACAGGTTGATTCCCCCTACTTCTCCCCTGATGAACAGGATTGAATTTGTTGGAAATACACTGTTTATCCCGTTTTTTCTTATTGGTACAGGCATGTTGGTTGATCTGAGTATTCTCTTCAGGGATACCGAGGCAATAGGTGTCGCTATAACCATGATAATTGTTGCTACTTCTGCGAAATGGATTGCTGCATTCCTTACCCAAAAAACCTTCAGGTATTCGGCCGATGAAAGAAATATGATCTTTGGGCTTAGCAATGCTCAGGCTGCATCTACCCTGGCAGCGGTGGTGATTGGCTATAATATAGGACTCTTTAATGAAAGTGTACTGAACGGTACTATCCTCATGATCCTGGTCACCTGCCTTATAAGCTCCTTCGTAACCGATAGGGCTGGAAGGAATATGGCAGTTACTGAGAAATTCCGGGAGCCTGTATTAAGTGACAGTCATGAGCGGATACTTGTTCCGGTAGCCAATCCTTCAACTATTGACAAGCTTATGGATCTGGCTTTTTTCATAAGGAATCCAAAATCAAACGAACCAGTCTATCCTCTGACCGTGGTAATTGAAAAGGGTGATCAGGATGTAATTACAGGCAAACTTCTTGAAAGCAATAAAATGCTTGAATCTGCAATTGTACACGGATCATCTACTGACAAGCCTGTGCAGCTTATATCAAAAGTAGATTTGAATGTCTCCTCGGGAATAATCAGGGCATGTAAGGAGCTCTTAATTACCGATATGGTAATTGGATGGAATGGCCGGCTGGGTGCCAGGGAGAAAATATTCGGTTCAATTCTTGACATAATCGTCAAAAAGATACCCGTTAATATATTGGTTTACAAACCCCTGTCACCTTTAAATACTGTCAGGCACCTGTATCTGGTGGCTCCTGAAAATGCAGAGTATGAGAAGGGTTTTGAAAAATGGCTTATCAAGGTAATTCGTATAAGTCAGCAAACCAAAGCCTCAATCAGATTCTACGGCGTCAGGGCAACGATGACTGCAATTGAGAATAAATTAGCCAAAATACAGGTAAAAAGCACAATTAAATTTAACGAATTTGAGAAATGGACCCAGTTTTATGACCTGGCCTCCGATATCACCCCCAGTGATCTGTTGATAGTTGTCAGCGGACGCCAGGGAAGCATCTCCTATATCAGTCATCATGACATCATCCCAAAACTTCTTAGCAAATACTTTTACGCTCATAATTTTATCATACTCTACCCTGACGTAAGCACATCAGGACATGAGGTTGACAGTAACCTGCAACTGGAAGTGCAGACATATTCACCATTTACATCAAGAAGGTCGCAATATACCAGACCCGGAGAAGCTCAAATACCGACAGTTAAGATGAAGAAATTCACAAAGGAATGAAAAGCCTCAGGCCTCCTCCAGTTCAACGGTAAAATGGCGCATGATTGGTGCTTCGCTGACTATCCTGAAACCTTTTTTAATACTATTCCGCCTGTCGTAAATATTTTTCAGGGCAACTGCTACAACATCCATATGATTATTGGTGTATACCCTCCGGGGTATGGCAAGTCTGAGAAATTCAAGTTCCGGGTAACGGTTGTCCCTCGAAACCGGGTCACGGTCGGCGAGCAAAGTCCCTATTTCTGTACCCCTCACCCCTGCTTCCCTGTATAACTCAACAACAAGTATCTGGGCAAGGAACTCCTCCTTCGGGATATGTGGAAGAAAACGTTTGGCATCAACAAATATGGCATGGCCCCCAAACGGCTCCTGAAGAGGTATTCCAAACTCCTTCAGCCTGTTACCCAGATATGCAACCTGGTTTATCCTTGTTTCAAGGTAGTCAAACTCAGTGCCCTCATAAAGTCCGCGAGCCAAAGCATTCATGTCTCTGCCTGACATTCCCCCATACGTGATATATCCTTCAAACATAATATTAAAAACCGAAGCTTTTTTAAAAAGCTCTTCATCCCTGCACCCTATAAACCCGCCCATATTAACAATTGCGTCCTTCTTGCTGCTCATAGTCATTGCATCAGCATAGGAAAACATCTCAAGCACTATTTCCCTTATTTCCTTATTCTCATAACCTTTTTCCCGACGCTTGATAAAGTATGCATTCTCAGCAAATCTGGCTGCATCAAAAACCACTGGTATATGATACCGGTCGGCAAGCTCTTTTACTTCCCGCATATTTTTCATTGAAACGGGCTGTCCTCCGGAGGAATTACATGTAACGGTAACTACAATAAAAGGTATCCGCTCTGCCGGATAAACTGATAACACTTCCTCCAGCTTTACAAGGTCTATATTGCCCTTGAACGGATGGTCGCAGGTTGTGTCAAATGCCTGATCGATGGTACAGTCTACCGCAGTTGCCTTCCGGAATTCAATATGTCCCTTTGTGGTATCAAAATGAGAATTACCGGGAACAACATCACCCTCTTTTACCATTGCTGAAAAAAGAACATTTTCAGCAGCCCTGCCCTGATGGGTCGGCAGAAAATAAGGGAAGCCGGTTATCTCCCTGATAACTTCCCTGAGATTAAAATAACTCGATGCTCCTGCATAACTCTCATCGCCAATCATCATAGCCGACCATTGCCTGTCACTCATGGCTCCGGTACCTGAATCAGTCAGCAAATCAATATAAACCTGTTCAGATGGTAAATTAAATACATTGTATTTTGCTTTCCTGATCCACGATTCTCTTTCTGATGGAGTACTTTTTCTGATGGCCTCAACCATCTTTATTTTATATGATTCTGCAAATGGAAGTTCCATAATTGATACAATTGAATAAATATCTGGAGAAATGTTGAAGTGATACGGCCGGAGCAGACACCGGATGCCTGGTTGGGGAAATCAGGAAAAATAACAGGTATCCCTCTTCTTTATGTTAAGATAAAGGGACATGAATAAAAAATGAATAAAATATTCTGTATGCATTGTAACGCAAAGGTGTGAATAATAAACAACAATAAAAATGCTTTTTAACAGCATTGAACAAACCAGTCAGGGTTTGTTCAATGCTTTAACCACCCTTGTCTCGCTGGTCATGCCTTTAGCAAGTGCCATTGCCGATTCTATTAAAGCAAGATGGGAATAGGCCTGGGGAAAATTACCCAGCAGCCTGTGAGATCCGAATTCTATATCTTCACTGTACAGACCCACATGGTTGCTGTATGACAGCAGCCGCCTGAACATCTCCTCTGCTTCTTCTTTCCGCCCGATGCGAACCAGGCTGGTCACCATCCAGAAATTGCATATTGTAAAGGATGACGAAGGGAGACCGAAATCGTCCTTGTTTTTATATCTGAACATTAATCCATCCTTCATTAACTCCTTTTTTATGGCATCTACTGTGCCAATAAACCTCGGATCATTAGCCTCAAGAAATCCGTACGACTCCATAAGCAGATTGGATGCATCCATATCATCACTTCCATATGACTGGGTATAAGCATTTAATTTATCGTTCCAGGCATTTTTATTAATATCTTCACATATCTCATTCTTTAATATATTCCATTCATTCACATACTCTTCCATACGAAGTATGCCGGCAACTTTTATTGCCCTGTCAACTGCAACCCAGCATAACAACTTGGAAAATGTAAAATGCCGGCCCTCAGAACGGATCTCCCAAATTCCTTTATCAGGTTTCTGCCAGTTCGTTCCAACTGATTTTACTATGCTCCTGACAATTGTCCACAATTCCTCTGCATGTTCGGTGGAAACCTGATAATACTTCATATCCTGATATATTACATCCATCAGTACTCCATAAATGTCATGCTGTTTCTGGCTGTAGGCAGCATTTCCCACTCTGACGGGAGAAGAGCCTTCATAACCTTCAAGGTGTTCCAGTATAGTTTCTGTCAACTCTTTTTCTCCCCTGATACCATACATTATCTGGATGCGTTCATCTTTTGCCGGGGTAACATCGACTATAAACCGAAGGAATCCATAAGCTTCTTTTGTGTGTGATATCCTGTTAAAAATCTTTATTGTCATTGCAGCATCCCTGATCCAGCAAAAACGGTAATCCCAGTTCCTCTCTTCACCAATTGCTTCCGGCAATGAAGTGGTAACTGCTGCCAGAACGGCACCTGTCTTCTGGAAGGTGAGCAGTTTGAGGAGAAGGGCGCTCCTGTTGATTTCCTCATCAAAAATATTAAGATGGATGGTGTTCTCAGACCAGTTTAGCCAGTAAACCTTTGTGCGTTCATACTTTAAATAGATTCTTTCAATATCCTGCTTCCGGATCTTTTGATTATAGGAAAGAAGAAAATATGCATCTTTCTCAAGAGTAATCTTCTTGCCTCCGGTAACACTTTCCTTGTTCAGATCGGTATAGAGGTAAATCGATTCATATTTACCCTCTGTACTTATGCTTTTAATATATTCGTGATTTATAAATGTCTTTGTCTCACCCCTGGCAAAATTCAGCTTAGGATCATAAATCACCTTAAACTCCGGCTTACCCGAAATATGAACAAAGTACCTTATAATATCAGGGGGTGAATAATACCGGCCATTTTCAAGGTAGTACCTTGGCATGAAATCGAACACCTCAAATATATGTTCACTTTTTTTAAACCTGGTTACAAGGATGTTTGTTCCAGGATAATACTTCTGGTTAATACTATATCCCTTTTCACATTTAATGCCAAACGTACCGCCGATATTCTTATCGAGGATTCTGGCGAAAACGGAAGATGAATTGAACTCTGGAAGACAACACCAGTCAATCCATCCATCTTTTGAAACAAGTGCAGCACTGGTACAGTTTCCAATGACCCCATAATCAAGGTTTTTCATCCGAATAATTTTTAAGTACTTATCTAAATTTAATTAAGTTACAATTGATAATCAGGTGATCGCCACGGATGAATCACCCATGCTTTATTCATTTCTTTTTGTGTGCCCCGGCTCATGGGAGATTCATCCAATAAAACTTACTTTCCCTTTGGGTTTTTTGTATAATCATATCATTTTCACCAAATTAATTTGACAACAACATTAATCTTTACTTTAAATAATTGACAATTAATTTGCTGAAGCTCAATAAAGTGATAAAAGTTTCCTGTTGCCGATTAATTTCGATATTTTTAGCCTTACAGTCATAAAATTAAATAACACATATCAATAAGGCAACTTTTTAGTGAAGTTAATTATACAGTCACTTTCGGACATTGATCTGTAATCATTTATTCAGTATGAAAGTTTAATCAAACAATTTTGCTTTAGAATGGTTATTTACTGTAGATATTTATCAGACATGATTTTTATCCTGATTTATAATTTTATTTCCCTCCATATATCTCAAATAAAACTTTATGAAGAACATCAAAGGCAGAAACAGAATTATAATAGAACATGTTTATCCCGAAATTGATTGCGGAAAATATCCTGTAAAGAGAGTTGTTGGTGAATCAGTTAATGTAAGCGCTGACATATACGCCGATGGACACAATGAGATAAAGGCAGTTTTGCTTCACAGGCGCAAAGGGAAAAAAAACTGGGAAGAAACCCCGATGAAGCATGTTTCCAATGATAAATGGGAGGCAAGCTTTATTACCGAAGAAATGGGATGGTACGAATATTCCCTGCAGGGGTGGGTAGATCATTTTGCTTCATGGCAGAAAGGACTAAAACTAAAATTCGAAGCCAACCAGGATATAAAAACAGAACTGAAGATTGGCGCCATAATGATGCAAAAGGTTAAAGAGAAGGTCAAACCTAAAATAAAGAAACAATTTGATAAGTGGATTTCTGCAATTAGCGAACCGGTCCACAGCAGTGCATCGGCCACAGCTCTGATGCTGAGCGATGAAATAACCGCTGCGATGTATGAAAATACTAACCGGGACGATGCCACTACATACGAAAATGTACTGCTTGTTGAGGTGGAGAGAAAGCGGGCCCTGTTTAGCAGCTGGTATGAAGTTTTTCCAAGATCTACATCATCAGAACCAGGAAAGCACGGTACTTTCAAAGATGTGGAGAAGATGATCCCCCTTGTTGCGAATATGGGGTTTGACATTCTTTATTTCCCCCCCATTCACCCAATAGGAGTTTCCTTCCGCAAAGGAAAGGATAACTCAACAACTGCAGAACCGGGAGAACCAGGATCGCCCTGGGCCATAGGCAGTGAGCTGGGTGGTCATAAGGCAATCCATCCTGAACTGGGAACACTTGAGGATTTTCGCAGTGTGGTAAAAACAGCAGCCGGTCACGGTCTTGAAATTGCACTTGATCTTGCATATCAGTGCTCGCAGGACCATCCCTATGTAAAGGAACACCCTGAATGGTTCACATGGAGACCTGACGGCCAGGTACAATATGCAGAGAACCCTCCGAAAAAATACCAGGATGTTGTGGCATTCAACTTTGAAAATGATGACTGGCAGAACATGTGGAAGGAGTTGAAAAGCATAGTCGATTACTGGATTCAGCAGGGTGTAAAGGTTTTCAGGGTTGATAACCCGCATACAAAATCATTCGGATTCTGGGAATGGATGATTGCAGAAATAAAAAAAGATCATTCTGATACTATTTTCCTCGCAGAGGCATTTACCAGGAATAAGGTGATGGACAGGCTTGGAAAAATAGGGTTTACCCAGTCTTATACCTATTTTACCTGGAGAAACAGCCGCGATGAGTTTGTGGAGTACCTGCATGAACTAACGCGGACCGAACGGCGGGAGTATTACAGGCCCAATTTCTGGCCAAACACCCCCGATATTCTTCCTGTATCACTCCAGTATAAAAACGAGGCTGCCTTTATTTCAAGGTTTGTTATGGCCGCCACATTGTCTTCCAACTATGGAATATACGGGCCGGTCTTTGAATTTGGTCATAACGTTCCTCATCCGGCAAGGGAGGAGTATATTGACAATGAAAAGTATGAGATCAAACATTACGACTGGCATGGAATGAACCGGCTTAGAAAACTAATGGCAAAAGTGAATATTATACGGAAGGAAAACCCGGCATTGCAAACCACCTGGAATATTTACTTTGCAGAAACTCATAATAACCAGTTGTTGTGTTATGGAAAAACTGATGACAGTAAACAAAACAGGATCTTTGTAGCCGTCAGCATGGATCCGGAATTCACTCAGGGCAGTATGATAAAGGTTCCGCTGCATGATATGGGCATTTCGGCCGACAGGTCTTATGATATGGTTGATCTGCTTACGGGATACAGATATACATGGAGCGGTGAATGGAATTATGTTGAGCTGAACCCGCATATCTTTCCGGTACATATCTTCAGGGTTGAACAAAAAGATACCTGAAATCATTATAAATGAAGGTAGTTATATGCAGTCGCCCGAAATAATGTACTAATAAAAGACATCTATTCGCCTGTTAAAAAAGTATTTAATTATCAATCATATCTCAAAAATATGGTAAAAAAAGAAATCGCAGCAAAAAAGAATGTAATAGAGCTTGATGAAGATCTGCACTGGTACAAAGACGCAATAATCTATGAATTGCACATCAAGGCCTTTTTTGACAGTAATGCCGACGGAATTGGGGATTTCCAGGGTCTGCTGACAAAACTGGACTATCTTGAAAATCTGGGTGTAACAGCAATCTGGCTGCTGCCTTTTTATCCTTCACCATTGCGTGATGATGGCTATGATATTGCCGATTATTACAGTATAAACCCAACATACGGCAATATTGCATCATTCAAAAGATTTCTAAAAGAGGCGCACAAACGCAACCTTAAGGTTATTACAGAGCTGGTAATAAATCATACATCCGACCAGCATCCCTGGTTTCAGCGCGCAAGAAGAGCTAAGCCCGGTTCAGCATACCGGGATTACTACGTATGGAGTGATGACCCGGAAAAATATAAGGATGCCCGCATCATATTCAATGATTTCGAACAATCAAACTGGACCTGGGATGATGTAGCCGGCCAGTATTACTGGCACCGGTTTTACTCACATCAGCCCGATCTGAATTTTGACAATCCCAGGGTTCAGAAAGAAATTTTCAGGATTCTTGATTACTGGTTTGACATGGGTGTTGACGGTTTCCGGCTCGACGCTATTCCCTATCTTTTCCAGAGAGAAAATACCAATTGTGAAAATCTGCCGGAAACACATGTATTTCTTAAAAAATTAAGGAAACATGTTGATTCCAAATATAAAGGAAAGCTTCTTCTGGCTGAAGCAAATATGTGGCCTGAAGATTCTGCTGCATACTTTGGTGATGGTGATGAATGCCACATGAATTACCATTTCCCTATTATGCCCCGTATGTTCATGGCACTTAAAATGGAAGACAGGTATCCTCTTACTGATATTTTTGACCAGACACCTGATATACCTGAAACCTGTCAGTGGGCAATGTTCCTGAGGAACCATGATGAGCTTACTCTCGAGATGGTTACTGATGAGGAGAGAGATTACATGTACAAGGTTTACACCAAGGATCCCAAGGCCAAAATAAACATGGGAATCCGGCACCGCCTTGCTCCTCTTCTTGACAATAACCGGAGGAAGATTGAATTAATGAATTACCTCCTGTTTTCCTTATCAGGGACTCCGGTACTATACTATGGTGATGAGATCGGTATGGGTGATAATTATTATCTTGGCGACCGGGATGGGGTAAGAACTCCGATGCAATGGAGTGCCGACCGGAACGCGGGATTTTCAGAGGCAAATCCGCAAAAGCTTTATCTCCCGGTAATTCTCGACCCGGAATACCACTATGATGCTGTAAATGTTGAAACCCAGTTAAACAACCCGTCATCACTTATCTGGTGGATGAAGCGTGTTATCGGGATGCGCAAACAATTCAAGGCTTTCAGCAGGGGCAACATTAAATTTCTGTCTCCCTCCAATTCAAAGGTTCTTGCATTCCTGAGAATTTACAAGGATGAGACCATCCTTGTAATTGCTAATCTTTCCCGTTACAGTCAGGCAATAGAACTTGATCTGCAGGATTATAAGGAAGCAATTCCAATAGAAGTCTTTTCCAACAATAAATTTCCGGCAATTAAAGAAGCCTCTTATTTAATTACTTTAGGTCCCCACGGGTATTACTGGTTCCTGCTCGAACAACAGGTGGCATCGCTGGCAGAAACAGATGACACCTCTAAATCTAAAATGAGTGTAACAAAGTATGAAGATCTTTTCAAGCCTGCCAATTTAAAAAACCTGACTAACAAACTGATAAAGAACTACATCAGGACCTGTCGCTGGTTCGGCGGGAAAGCAAGGACAATAAGGGAGGTAAATATTGCTGAAGCAATCCATTTTTCCTTTCACCAGGAACGTTTCTCCTGGCTGATAATAGAAGTCATATACATTGAAGGCCTGCCTGAGCTGTATCAACTACCTGTTAGTTTCGCAAGCAAGGAGTCCGAATCAGTTCTTCGAGAAGAGTCTTTATCTTCAATTATAGCCCTGGTCACTATAGGCGATACCAAAGGTGTTTTGTACGATGCTGTTCACAGCAGACTTTTCAGGGAAGCATTGTTTGAAAACCTGGTCAAAAAAAGGCAGATTAAAGAGAAGGCAGGAGATCTGGTATTTTTTGTAAACAAGGATTTTGAAAATTCAAGAAAAAAGGATCAGGATAAGGAGTTTCATGCCAGGATCCTCAGTGCAGAGCAGAGCAATACTTCAATTATATACAACAGGAAGTATTTCTTTAAATTATACCGAAAACTTGACCGCGTTGTCAATCCCGATGTTGAAATACTGCGTTTTCTCACTGAGAAAACAAGCTTTGGTAATGTTCCCCGGTTCATGGGATCCATTGAACACCATAAGGCAAAGCTTTCTCCTATAGTGATGGGGATGATGCAGGAGCTGGTAGAAAACCAGGGTGATGCATGGGACTACACCAATGATGAACTTAACCGGTATTTTGAGAGAGTACTTGCCAGTCCTGATTTCAAAACAGTTCCTCCTTTAAAAGGATCAATCATGCTTCCTGACTGCTTTGAAAAGATTGATGAGGAGATAGAAGAGTTGATAGGTGTGCCGGTCTTCGAGCGAATAAGCCTTCTTGCAAAACGAACCGCCGAAATGCACATTGCCCTTGCATCCCGAAAAAACGATCCGGACTTCACGCCGGAAGCCTTTTCTCTGCATTACCAGCGATCTCTGTTTTCCTCTTTGCAGTCACTTACGCGGACATCATACCAGTCTCTCGAAAAGAACATTAACAAAATTCCTGAGTCAATGAAAGCAGAGGCCGGTGAGATTCTTGGAATGAAAACCGAAATCCTTAACCGGATGAAAAAAATCTATTCAAGGAAATTTAACTCTTTAAAGATCCGGAATCATGGAGATTATCATCTCGGGCAGGTGCTGTTTACAGGAAAAGATTTCTATATTATTGATTTTGAAGGAGAACCAGCACGATCATTCAGTGAAAGGCGATTAAAACGGTCACCTCTGCGTGATGTGGCAGGTATGCTGAGATCTTTCCATTATGCAACATACAGCGCCTTGTTTAAACATACGGCAATAAGGCAGGAAGATGTTGAAATTCTCGAAAAATGGGCTGAGTTATGGTATCACTACATAAGCGGGATATTTATCAAAAACTATTTGCAAGTAGTTGAAAAAACCAAACTTATACCTGATAACCAGGAAGATCTTGAAACAATGTTAAATACCTATATACTGGAAAAAGCAGTTTATGAACTTAATTATGAGCTTAATAACAGACCCGACTGGGTTATCATCCCCGTAAAGGGAATAAAATCTATCATGCAGCAACAGTAAAAAATGAGACTATGCAAAATGATGACAGAAAAAATAAAAATGAGGGACCGGTTATTGGCCATTCGCTGATGAGCAAGTTTGATATTCACCTTTTCAAGGAAGGACGTCACTTTAAATTGTATGAAAAGCTCGGATCACATATAATTGAACTGAAAGGTCAGAAAGGTACTTTTTTCGGTCTCTGGGCGCCGAATGCCAATAAAGTTGGAGTAATCGGGAATTTTAACGGCTGGAACCACAACTCCCATTTATTGTTTCCAAGAGGTGACGGATCAGGAATATGGGAAGGCTTTATACCCGGTATCGGGCATGGGGAGGCATATAAATACCATATAGTATCAAACCATCAGAATTACAGTGTAGAGAAGGGAGATCCTTTTGCATTCAAGTGGGAAGAGCCGCCCCGTACTGCCTCTGTTATCTGGGATAATGATTTTTCGTGGACAGACAAGGAGTGGCTGGCAGACAGGAAAAAGACTGCGCATAAACCAAAACCATTTTCTGTTTATGAAATGCATATTGGTTCATGGCAAAGGTGTCCGGAAGAAGGAAACCGATATCTCAGTTACCGGGAACTTGCAGGCAAATTACCGGGATACCTCAAAGAAATGGGATTTACACATGTTGAATTTATGCCTGTTATGGAGCATCCCTTTTACGGTTCATGGGGATACCAGGTTACCGGATATTTTGCACCATCAAGCAGATTTGGGGCACCCCAGGATCTGATGTTCCTGGTAAATGAACTCCACCGGCAAGGCATTGGTGTGATACTGGACTGGGTTCCTTCCCATTTTCCGTCCGACCAGCATGGTCTCTCCTATTTTGATGGTTCACACCTTTATGAACACCAGGATTTGCGTGAAGGTTATCATCCTGACTGGAAAAGCTACATATTCAACTACGGGAGAAACGAGGTCCGTTGTTTCCTGATCAGCAATGCCCTGTTCTGGCTGGAGAAATATCACGCAGATGGTTTGCGTGTCGATGCTGTAGCATCAATGCTATACAGGGATTATTCCAGGAAAGAAGGAGAATGGATCAAAAATCAGTTTGGCGGCAGAGAGAACCTTGAGGCAATCAGTTTTATAAAACAGGTAAATGAGGCCGCTCATGAAGAATTTCCTGATATATACACGATAGCCGAAGAATCGACTGCATGGCCAATGGTATCATTGCCGACTTATGTTGGGGGACTGGGTTTTGATATGAAATGGATGATGGGCTGGATGCATGATACCCTGAGCTATTTCTCCAAGGAACCGGTCCACCGCAAATATCATCAGCATGAAATAACTTTCAGCATTATTTATGCTTTTGGCGAAAAATATATGCTCCCTCTTTCCCATGATGAGGTTGTACACGGTAAAGGTTCCATGATCAATAAAATGCCCGGCGATGACTGGCAACGGTTTGCGAATCTCAGACTGCTTTACAGCTATATGTATGCCCATCCGGGAAGCAAATTACTGTTTATGGGAAATGAATTTGGCCAGACAGCAGAATGGGCACATGACAGTAGCCTTGACTGGCATCTTTTACATTACGGATATCATCAGGGTATTAAAAAAACTGTACAGAGGCTTAATGAGATCTATAAAAGTGAAAAAGCACTTTATGATTTGCAATATGAAAACAGTGGTTTCGAATGGATAGACTTTAATGATACCACTAATAGTGTAATAAGTTTTATCAGGAAGGGTGATTCTCCTGATGACACTATTCTTGTCGTATGCAATTTCACTCCTGTTGCAAGGCATGATTACCATATTGGTGTTCCTGCCGGAGGAAAATGGGTTGAACTGTTTAACAGCGATGATGCTGAATTTGGAGGCAGTAATGCAAGGAATCAGCATGAAATTCATGCCTGGGAACAGGTATCCCATAACAGGCTGTTCACCCTGTCGCTTACATTACCGCCTCTGGGTATCATCTACATGAAACATATCCCGCATGATACTGATTATACTAAGTGATACGACAACTGATTACGTTTTATGATACCTTTCAGGATTACTGATGTCCTCAGAAGTAAATTTAGATAATTCAACAATTTTTGCCGTAGGTCTGTATAAAGGTGGCAATATATTCCGTGCAACTTCCTTGCTGGGCACCTCTAAAATTATCCACGCTTTATGATCACCATCCATACATCCCCAGTCAGCTTTTGCCAGAAAATGAGATCCCGTTTGCAGGAAAATATTGATTGCCTTTTCGCAATCTTCCTTATTTTCACCATGAGGGACTTCAATTAAATATTTTTTCATGATATGTCCTCCATCTTTTTAATTACTTAATATACACGTAACTATAATGCAAGTTATGAATAAATATTTTATACAAAAAGGTTTGCTTCAATTTATTTTTATTTAGATTATTTAATAATTGTCTCTTTTTTTGCGTTAAAGAATTTAAGTAATCCAAAAATAATTTTAGAATAGTGAGTGAACATCCTTCCCTTTTGCCGTCTTCTGCTAAATTCTTAAAGACAAAAGTTTTAGAGAATATTGAAATTGCCAGGAATGTTTTTCTGTTAAGTCTGGAACGTCAGTTTGATTTCATACCGGGCCAGGTTGTAGGTATTCACTGCAAACCGGCTCAGGATGCCAGGTTGTACAGTATTGCAAGCGGAAGCAACGAAAAAGTATTGAAAATCCTTTTCAATATACAACCCGGTGGCACTTTAACACCATATCTTGCAAAATGTCGCAAGGATGACATTTTATATGTCAGCACACCTTTCGGATGGTTCACATGCAGCCGCGAGGAATCAGCCTGGTGGATAGCATCCGGTACCGGCATTGCACCATTTGCCTCGATGTATTTTTCAGGGAAAAGTGATAATAAAGTACTTATACACGGAGGCAGGACCACAGATTCTTTCTATTTTCAAAAAGACTTCCTTCAGGGAATGAATGGCAGGTACATCAGGTGCTGTTCAGGAGAGGAAGAAGAAGGATTTTATCATGGGCGTCTTACTAGTTACCTTAAAGAGGTGAATGACCTTCCGGTAACTCAAACTTACTATCTTTGCGGAAGAGTTGAAATGGTGGTTGCAGTGCGCGATATCCTGATAAAAAAAGAAATACCCTATCAGAATATTTTATCGGAAATATACTTCTGAAAAAAAATAAATAAGATGAACAAGGAAAGTCTGTTTGGTAAAACTTTGGATGAATTGAAAGTGGTCGTTAAGGAAACCGGGTTGCCAGCCTATTCTGCCGGACAAATAGCCGGATGGCTATATCAGAAGAACGTATCATCAATTGATGAAATGACAAACCTGTCAAAGGGATCAAGGAAACTTCTGACTCAAAAGTACGTCCTGGGAATAACTGATTTCAAAGATGTCAAAACTTCAACTGACGGAACAAAAAAATACCTTTTCCCTACCCGACAGGGAAAATTTGTTGAGGCAGCATACATTCCTGAAAAAAACAGAGACACCTTGTGTCTGTCCACACAGGTAGGGTGCAAGATGGCATGTCTTTTCTGTATGACAGGAAAACAGGGATTCCAGGGGAACCTCACTGCCGGAGAAATAATAAATCAAATGCGTTCCATCCCTGAAAAGGAGAAGATCACCAATCTGGTCTATATGGGCATGGGTGAACCTTTTGATAACCTGCAGGAAGTCATGAAAAGCCTTGAAATTCTCACATCTAAATGGGGTTATGGAATGGGTGCAGGCAGGATTACAGTTTCGACGATAGGTTTAATTCCTGCCATGAGGGAATTCCTCAATAAAAGCAGGTGCAACCTTGCTGTCAGTCTTCATTCACCTTTTGAAAAGGAACGCAGACAGCTTATGCCTGTTGAAAATGTCTATCCGCTTGGTAAGGTAATTGAAGAGCTAAAGTCATATGACATTGGCCGGCAGAGAAGGATTTCATTCGAATATATTATCTTTAAAGATCTGAATGATACACAGCGCAATGTCAAAGAACTACTAAGCCTCCTGAATGGACTTAAATGCCGGATCAACCTGATAAAATTCCATCCTGTTCCCGGTGTTCCGCTCCTGAGTTCAGACCGCGCTACAATGGAACAGTTCAAGGATGAACTGAATAAAAAGGGGTTATTCACCACTATAAGACAATCGAGGGGTGAAGACATATATGCTGCCTGTGGCATGCTGTCAACCAAGGCACTGGTAAAGGAGTCGGAAAAGGACTTTTAAAAAACCCTTCCCGCCAAAAAGACGGGAAGGGCACCAGTTAAAACCACTTTAATAATATCGGACCGGCCATCAGGCCGGTATATATAGAAGGGTAGATCTAATACATTTTGTTTATCAGCTCTCCAAAGGAGTTCCTTTGTTTTACCTTGAATTTTAACTCCTCACCTCCTTTAAGGATCAGGTTTAATCCATTTGGTGACAGAAATCCGGTATTGAAAAAATGAACCTCCCTGATCTGAGAAGGAGTAATTTCAAGATCGTGCAAATCGCCATGACCGTTAAGACTTTTAAAATATATACGCTGATTGGTCACAATAAATTTTCCATCTACCTTATCGCCTTCGTAAAACCTGTCTGAGTTACCAGCTTTCACAACTACTTCATTTGGCTTCAAATCGATTTTCATATCTTAAGTTTTAGGTTTAGCGCTTTATTTTAATTTTATCAGCTATCATGCCAAACATTTTATATTACTTATTATGTGGCACTTATTAAAATCGTCAATTCCTGAAAGGTGTACGCTTGTAAAACACTCTTGTCCGATTGCGAACATCTTTAACTGTAAGACTACTTAATCGGAATAATGTTACAGATTAATTGATTTTTTTCATATTTTTAAATCTCAGCATATAAAAAATAACCCCTTATGAAATCAACAACCCTCTATTCAATAATTTTCTTTTCTTCAGCATTTTTACTATTATCTGCTTGTAGCCAGAATAATCAGCAGGAAGTCTCCGATGGATGGCTGACAGGAAGCGACCAGGAAAGATTTGACAAGGTTGCCAGCCATCTGGGGGGATTTAGCAAGGCAATGTGGGAGGTCGATTACCGGTTTCATGAACTATACTGGGCAGGAAATGATATGAACTGGGAATATGCGCTTCACCAGGCTTTGGAGATGGGAGAAACTATAGCCAACGGACTGGAGAGAAGACCAGAAAGGGCTGCTTCGGCACAACAGTTTATTTCATCGGCACTTCCGGGAATCGAAAAGGCATTCCTGGCTGAAGATCCGGAAATGTTCGAAAGAAATTTTCAACTGCTGATGAGCAGTTGCAATTCATGTCATGCTCTTGAAGAAATGCCGTTCCTTACAGTTAAGACTCCTCTGGAAAGAAGGTCATCAATCAGGTGATTGCCGCATCTTAATTATTCCACATTAATAGTTACTGAAACGATTTCACCATGTTATCCAAAGCTGGATGCCTCAGCCCGCGGGCGATCAGGTCACAGCAATTCATGTTATGTACTTAAAAAAATGTCATCTCTGTCTGAAAAAGTACTCCGGCAAGACACTGCTAAAACACATAGCCAGGCATCACCAATCATCCGGCCCCTTTAAAAGGTCATCATAATGAATATTATCAGGGCACTCCCTGAAATTTTTCCGAGGTCCTTGCTCATAGGGGCTGCCCATGAAACCAAATAACAGATTTTCTATCCACCTCCCAGGATCATAACTTTTATCATCAAAATCGCGAATCCCGAACCCATGAGTGCCGGATTCATTGACTTTTTCCTGGTGATGATCATAGTATCTCCTGTCATACTCCCTTCGGCTGTCAGGCCTGACAAGTATTTCATATGCCTCGTTTATATCCTGAAAAAGCCGAACATTGACTTCTCCCTCCGGATGCTTGTCAGGATGTGACTCTGAGGCCTTTTTCCTGTATGCATCCTTAATATTTTTAATGCTTGCATCCGGTTCTATTCCAAGTACCCTGTAATAATCTTTGAAAACCATAATTCAAAAATATCACGAATTAGAGAATACATGAAAGTCAATTTTAACTGGCAAAACTCTAATTTCTTCTGCCCAGAAAAATCCAGATATAAACCAACAGAGTAGCCAGTGATGACAGTGCAGCCACTACATATGTGTAAGCCGCCCATTTCAGAGCATCCTGCGCCTGCGGATGTGTTGCCCTGTTTGTAATATTACTGGTATTAAGCCACGCAAGTGCGCGCTGACTGGCATCTATCTCAACGGGCAACGTTACAAAACTAAAGAGCGTGGTCATTCCAAACAGGATAATACCTGCAAGAAGTAACCCCGGAAATGTTTCCACCATAAGGATACCTGCAAGCAATACCCATTGCACGTACCTGGAGGCAAAACTTACAGCGGGTACCAGCGCAGACCTCATCTGTAAAAACGCGTATGCCTGTGCATGCTGAACTGCATGACCGCATTCATGCGCTGCTACTGCTGCTGCTGCAACACTGCTGCCTGAATAGACTTCACGACTGAGATTTATGGTCTTATGGCCGGGATGATAATGGTCAGTAAGTTCTCCCTGAACAGATAAAACCCGGACATCGGTTATACCGTTGTCATAAAGCATTTTCTCGGCAACATCCTTGCCTGTAACTCCATAATTAACAGGGATCTTTGAATATTTTTTGAATCTGGACTTAAGCTGGTTACCAACAAGCCAGCTTATAAGCATAAAAACTATAACTACTATAAAGATAGGGGCCATTTTATTTCAATTTAGAATTAATAAATGTCAGAATAATTAACACCGATTTAATATTTTTATTTTGTGCACTGCAAAAAACCTACCAAGTTAATCTTTAAGCCAAAAACAGACATTTTGTCTCGTTTTGGCCAATTTGCCATTCATGATCGGGGATGAAACCTGATAATTGCATCCCTGAGGTATTCACGGTCCAGATGAGTGTATATTTCTGTCGTTATAATCGACTCATGACCAAGCATTTCCTGGACAGCCCTGAGGTCGGCTCCCCCTTCAATCAGATGAGTTGCAAAAGAGTGCCTGAATGTATGCGGACTGATTTTTTTGTTGATTGAGGCTTTTTCAGCAAGTTGCCTAATTATTACAAAAATCATTTCACGGGTGAGACGTTTCCCCCGGCGATTCAGAAACAGAATTCCTTCATGTCCCCTGGCCACGATCATAAGATCACGGTCGGTCCGGTATTGCAGTATTCCCTTCATTGCATGGGACCCAACGGGGACAAGTCTTTCCTTATTACCCTTTCCGGTTATTTTTATAAACCCCTCATTAAAAAATATATCATTAATACTCAGGTTTACAAGTTCTGAAACACGCAAACCGCCACTGTACAATGTTTCAATAATAGCCTTGTTCCTTCTGCCCTGTGATGTACTCATGTCAATTGCTGCGAGGATTGCTTCAATTTCTGCGACAGAGAGCACTTCCGGTAATTTTCTTCCGGTTTTTGGCATATCAATTAATGCTGAGGGATCGCGGTCTATAGCCTCATTAAGAATCATGAATCTGAAAAATGCCCTTATGCCGGAAATAATTCTTGCCTGGGTGCTGCTGTTAAGGTAAAACCCATCCAGCCACTCAATGAAATCATGGAGATGTGATGTCGATATTTTATCAGGATCGCAGGGAGGTGAATGTAACGAAGCAAAAACCTGCAATTTTGCCAGGTCACAAATATAAGCATCAACTGAATTTGCAGCCAGGGATTTTTCGAGTTTTAAATATGCTTTAAATTCCCTGGTGGCATAGTCCCAATCCATTAGCTAAAGATTTTAGTATAATTACTTAAACTGTAAATATACTATCAAAAAATTAACGGCTATGGTGTTGGCATTGCCGGTAAGCTAAAAATTTTCGCAGACTGCCATATGTTCTTTTACTCCTAATATTGTACCTTTGAAAGATTAATTTTATCATTTTTTTGTTAAATACCAGGTATGATCAAAAAGAAAACCAAGATAGTAGCTACAATTTCTGACAGAAACTGCGATGTTTCTTTCCTTAAAGAAATGTTTGAGGCAGGAATGAACGTCGTGAGAATGAATACTGCTCATCAGACAGTTGAAGACAGTATGAAGATCATTAACAATGTAAGGCAGGTATCCGATCGCATAGCATTGATGATCGACACCAAGGGACCCGAGATAAGAACCAATGAAACTGAAATGGCTTTGGATGTGAAGCCGGGTGATGTTGTTTATGTCAAAGGAGCACCTGATGAAAAATCGTATGACCGGGTTATTTGCGTTTCATATAGCGGAATTACCGGTGATATCCCACCTGGCAGTACCCTTATGATAGATGACGGGGAAATAGAACTGATAGTCAGATCTATAGAAAAGGACAAACTTGTTTGTGAAGCTTTAAACTTTGGAATAATCAAGGGAAGGAAAAGTGTTAATACTCCCAATATTAATATTAAACTTCCTTCTCTTACCGAAAAGGACAGGGAATACATACAGCTGGCAATTGATGAGGATATAGATTTTATAGGCCATTCATTTGTACGTAATAAGGAAGATGTTCTGGCAATTCAGGACATTCTCGACAAGCATGACAGCAGGGTTAAAATAATTGCAAAAATAGAAAACCAGTCGGGTGTTGATAATATTGACGAGATCCTTGACCATGTTTATGGCGTAATGGTAGCACGCGGTGATCTGGCAATTGAAATTCCGTACTCAAAAATTCCCGGCATTCAGAAAATGCTTATCGACAAATGTATTGAGAGAAGGAAACCGGTAATAATTGCAACCCAGATGCTGCACAGCATGATTGTAAGTCCCCGCCCCACCCGCGCCGAGGTTAGTGATATAGCCAATGCTATCTACAGCCAGACCGATGCAATCATGTTAAGCGGTGAAACGGCATATGGCAATTATCCGCTCGAATCATTAAAAGCGATGGCAGCAATTGCAACTGAGGTTGAAAAAACCAAGGAGCCGATAAATGATATTCCCGTTGTAATACTAAACAATGAGATATCTGCATTCCTTATTAAATCGGCTGTTGAGGCAGCAGTAAACCTTTCCGCGAAAGCAATTATAGCCGATTCGATGTCGGGCCGCACCATCCGCAGCCTTGCGGCTTACAGGGGCAACAAGATGGTATGGGCCAAATGCTATGACCGGAGAGTCGTACGCGAACTTGCACTCTCATATGGCATAAAGGCCCACTATATGGAACCAAGGGATACCTCACATGAATTTGTACAGCAGGCAGTATGTTCCCTGAAGAAAGAGGGAGTAGTCAAGGAAAAAAGCCTGGTGGTTGTTGCTGCAGGTAACTTCGGCAGGAGTACCGGGGTTTCCTATATAGAGATTGGAACTGTTGCAAATATACTGAACAGGTAACCGGCATTATCTTAATTTTACTATGGAGAACAGATGGAGCCTGGAAGGGCAAAAAGCTCTTGTTACCGGAGGAAGCAAGGGAATCGGACTGGCAATTGTGAAAGAACTTGCTTCCCTGGGCTGTGAAGTCATGTTCGTGGCCAGGAACCCGGTGACCATAGATAATATTCCTGAATTTGCCGGTAACAATGACAAAATTACCGGAATTGCATGTGATATAACAAAAGCTGCAGACAGGGAATCTGTGCATTCTGCCATAGAGAATAGATGGGGCAGTCTGGACATCCTGGTAAACAACGCAGGAATGAACATCCGCAAAGCCACTGTTTCCTATTCGGAGGATGAAATAAGCATGATCATGAATACCAACCTGCATTCTGCACTGGAACTTTGCCGGCTTTTTCATACAATGCTTTGCAATTCAGACCAGGGAAATATAGTAAATATAAGTTCTGTCGCCGGCCAGACCTCAGTCCGGTCAGGCATTGTTTACGGAATGACAAAATCGGCTATGATACATATGACCAGATACCTTGCTGTTGAATGGGCCAATGATAATATCCGGGTTAATGCAGTCGCTCCGTGGTATATCCATACCCCACTGGCTGAGGCGGTACTGAAGGATAAAGATTACAGCGATGAAGTAATATTCAGGACCCCGATGAAGAAAATTGGCCAGCCTGAAGATGTTGCCGCTGCAGTGGCATTCCTCTGCATGCCTGCAGCAGCCTATATAACCGGTCAGACGCTAAGCGTGGATGGTGGGTTTACAATTTATGGTTTCTGAATCATTGGAAATAATATCCCTCGTGCCAGGGACACAAAAAAGTAAAGATTATACCATTGGGGATCCATCCGAGTTATTCACGTAAAATGTATTTTCTCAGACTTCATTTGCTGTTAACAGCTGGCCTTAAATGACAGTTTGTACTACTAACCTTCGTTATTCATAAATCCCTGCTCCCTTATCACATCAAGAAATTCGCGGGAAAAATGCAAATTGTCAGCCTTCTTGTACCTGTTGTCGGTAAAGATCTGCGCCAGGGTTTCCTTATCGTTAATTTTCAGCAATTCACGGGTTTGCTCAAGGGCCTCCTTCTCTGCATAAATCCTGTCAATGTCATCGGGTGAGTAATCGTTATACTTTTCATAATGCACCACTCCTTCCAGCGGAAGTCTGTCGGTAAGCATTGGTTCCTCGTCGGGGTAGCCAACAACAATTGCAGCTACCGGGACCACACCCTCAGGAAGCTGAAGGATCTTTCCGATTCGCCTGGCATTATAGGTGGCCGTGCCAAGGTAGCATATGCCAAGTCCCTTCTCTTCAGCAGCCAGGCAAACGTTTTGTGAAACAAGCAATGCATCAATTGAAGCAGTATAGAATGAAAGAAAATTATCATATCCCGGCTCGGCATTCCTTTGATTGCACCACTTATTGAACCGGTTAAAATCGGCACAAAAAGTTATGTGCACAGGAGCCTGCAAAACCATATTCTGTTTAAAATGACATTCCCATAACTGCTTCCGCAATTCTTCCCCCCGGGTTACAATCATGCTGTAAACCTGCATGTTTCCGGTTGTTGAAGCTCTCGTACCGGCAGCCAGTATATAATCAAGAATTTCCTGTTCAACAGGAGTGTTTTTATATTTCCTTATGCTTCTGTGTTTAAAAATAGTTTCTGACATCTCTAATTTTTTTTCAGTATCAATTATTAATTCTTTCTCACCATTTTTTGGGGGGCAATCATATTCTCAGGAAGGAGCAATTTATCAAGTTCCTCCTGTGTAAGCAACTTTGTTTCGAGAACCAGCTCATAGACTCCGCGATTCTGCTCGAGGGCCATTTTGGCAAGCTTTGTGCACACTTCATAGCCCAGAACTGGATTGAGCGCGGTTACCAGCCCGATACTATTAAGCACAAGTTCCCTGCAGTGTTCTACATTCGCGGTTATTCCGTCAATACAGCGGGTTTTTAATGTGAGCATTCCGTTTTTCAGCATTTCGACAGATTCAAACAGGCTCTGAACAATTACAGGCTCCATCACATTGAGCTCAAGTTGTCCTGACTCCGCTGCAAGGCTTACCGTAAGGTCATTACCGATAACCTTGAAGGCGATCTGGTTTACAACTTCCGGAATTACAGGATTAACCTTGCCCGGCATTATTGATGATCCTGGCTGCATTGGTGGCAGGTTGATCTCGTTAAATCCGGCCCTCGGACCGGAAGAGAGGAGCCTGAGATCATTACATATCTTGCTTAGCTTGATTGCTGTTCGTTTCACTGCCGAAGAATACATTACAAATGAACCGGTATCCTGTGTGGCCTCAACCAGGTTGGATGCATTTACAATATTGAGCCCGGTAACCGCCTGCAGATGCTTGATTACTGTCCCTGCATATTCCGGATCGGAATTAATACCCGTCCCGATTGCTGTGGCTCCCATATTGACTTCCAGGAAAAGTCTGGCATTTTCCGTCAGCCTCAGGATCTCCTCATCCAGAGTGGTTGCATAAGCTTCGAAGGACTGTCCGAGAGTCATAGGAACGGCGTCCTGCAGCTGTGTCCTTCCCATTTTAATCACATCCGCAAATTCCACTCCCTTGTTCCTGAAAGATGATATCAACTCTTTCAGAACATTGATAAGAGTTTTATTACTGTTAATCAGGGCAATTTTTATTGCTGTCGGATAAGCATCATTCGTCGACTGTGAAAGGTTTACATGGTTATTGGGATGGCAATGCTGGTAATCCCCGCGGCTGTGCCCCATTATTTCAAGTGCCCTGTTGGCTATTACCTCGTTGGCATTCATATTTGTTGAGGTTCCCGCTCCTCCCTGGATCATGTCCACGGCAAAATTACTATGGAATTTACCGTTCCTTATCTCATTGCATGCCCTTACTATGGCATCGCATACAGATTTGTCGAGTAGTCCGAGATCATAATTAGCCTTTGCAGCGGCCATTTTAACCATGGCCAGGGCATTGATCAGCAAAGGATAAAAATTAAGTGTTATGCCGCTTATATTAAAATTTTCAATTCCCCTGAGTGTCTGAATGCCATAATAAACTTCAAACGGCACGTTCCTGTCGCCTAGAAGGTCATGCTCCTGCCTTGTCCTTCCGGATTCGTACTGTGCACCTACATCAATTATCCGGTTATTTGCATTCCGCATCCGACGGGACATTACCCTGGCAATGTTCGAAAATATCTTTAATGCGGCCGAACTGTTCTCAAGAAAAAATTCCTTCTCAATCACCAGTACCTTTGTGTCGCGTAATGACCTTGCCGAGGTTGAATGCGGCGAGGTACTTCCCCAGGAACCCTCTCCCAGAAAATCGCCCCTGCTGAAATATGTCAGCCGCTTTTCTGTACCAAAGGCCGTACTTTTAAACAGCTCAACTTCACCGCTGTATATAACAAATATGTTGGTTCTGGGCGAGTTTTCACGGAAAAGCAATGATCCTTCAGGAAAAACCTTTTCACTGGAATACCTGCACAAGGCATCAAACTCATCAGCCTCGAGTCCCCGAAACAATTCAATTTCACTGAGAAACTCATGTATTTTATTTAAATCCATTATAATATGTTGTTAAATAACAGGTTAGTAAAATCGGAAAAACCAAAATTAGGAATTCTTTTTAACCTAAAATATGATAATAATCTTCGATTAGTTCTGAAAAAAACAGGACAGAGGGTTTACCCGATGCGCGTAACACGCACCACCCATGCCACGTCTTTCTGTGAGCGGCTCACGGGATAGCAAATAATTCGGTAAAAACGGACTACCCGTTACATGAGGAGTGGGCTCTTTCTGGCAAAGCCTGTCAGATATGACCGAAACAAAAGGACCCTGATTTCTATAAAATCAAATCAAACTGTGACAACTGCCTCGACCCGGCACGCAGAAAGCTTGAAAGGGGCTATTTTAGAATGAGGGTCAAGATCATCGCTTGTCAGCCGGTTTACAGCCGATTCGCCATAATGAAAGGGCATGAACAGCTCGCCCGGGGCGACTTCCTCACTTAATCGCAGAATGGTTTCAAGATTTCCCCGGCGGGAAATAATCTTCACCATTATCCCCTCCTGCAGGTCATTTTTTGCTGCATCAGTGGGATGCATAAGCACATATGCCTCATTGGCAAAATCGTTAAGAGCCTTGTTCCTTCGCGACATGGTAGCCGAATGATACTGATATAATATCCTGCCGCTGTTAAGTATGAATGGAAAATCTGTATCGGCTTTCTCTTTCTGTGATATGTGTTCAACAGGATTCAGGATTGCACGACCTGACGGGGTGTTGAACCGGTCCAGAAACAGGGTTGATGTGCCGGGATGGTCCCTGTCCGGGCATGGCCACTGTATCCCCACATGCTCGATCCTGTCGTGGGAAATACCTTCCATCATGGGGGCGGCAAGAGCTATTTCATCAAAAATTTCCGATTCATTTTTATAATGGCCCATGCTTACTCCCATCCTATTGGCAATATCAAGAATAATTTTCCAGTCCTGACGGGCTTCTCCAGGCGATTCTACTGCCTTTCTCACTCGCAGCACCCTGCGGTCGCTGTTTACAAATGTGCCGTTCTTCTCGGCAAAGGAGGCGGCAGGTAGTATGACATCGGCAAAAGGAGTGGTTTCCGTTTTAAAAATATCCTGTACAACCAGGAATTCAAGATTTTTGATTGCCTCTTCGGTATGGTTAAGATTAGGATCTGTAAGCATTGGGTTTTCTCCCATTATATACATTCCCTTAATTTTCCCGGAATGGGCTGCCTTCATTATCTCAACGGTTGTAAGTCCCGGTTTGCCGGAAAGCGACCCGAAGGGGACTTTCCATATCTCAGCAACCCTGCGCCGGTTATCGTCGTTACCGACAGGAATATATCCCGGATAGGTCAATGGAGATGTGCCAACGTCAGAAGCTCCCTGGACATTATTTTGTCCCCTCGGGGGATTAATTCCGGAACCTGTCTTGCCCAGGTGCCCCGTTATCAGCAGCATGTTAATAAGCGTAAATACATTATTCGTGCCCGTCACCTGCTGGCTTAATCCCATCCCGGTGGCTACAATCGATTTTTTTGACCTGGCGAAAAGAATTGCGGCCCTTATCATCAGGGAAGCCGGCACTGAAGTTATCTCTTCTGTATACTCAGGTGTATAGGTTTTAGCTACTTCCCTTAACAGATTGAAGGATTCCATTCCACCCTCTACCCTGTTTTCTATGAACTCCATATTAATGAGGTCCCGCTCAATAATTACATTTATCATTCCGTTCAGCAGGGCAACATCAGTACCCAGCCTTGGTTGAAGCCATATATCAGCATATTTAACCAGAGGTGTCCATTTCGGATCAATTACAACCAGTTTAGCTCCCCGTTTCTTTCCCTGCTTGACAAAGGTGGCAGTCACAGGGTGAGTTTCTATCATATTGTTGCCAGTCACCAATATACAATCGGCCGTAACATAGTCCTCTATCGAATTACTTCCTGCCCCATCTCCAATTGATCGAAGCATTGCCACAACTGTAGATGCATGGCATAAACGCGTGCAGTAATCCACGTTATTGTTACCGAAAGCCAGCCGGACGAATTTCTGGAAAAGGTAATTATCCTCGTTGGTGCATTTTGCCGAAGAATATCCTGCCAGGGCCCCGCTTCCATGCTCCTGTTTGATCGAAGAGAACTTGTTTGCTATCAGCTCAAGCGCCTCCTCCCAGGAGGCTTCCTCAAATTTTCCGTTCCTTTTGATCAGGGGAGTTGTGAGTCTTTCGGGACTATGGACAAAATCGTATCCGAACCTCCCTTTAACACAAAGCCTGCCATCATTCGGGGGCAATCCTTCAGCACCATTAACCCTCACTATACGGTTATCCTTCACAAGCATTTCAACCTGGCAACCCACCCCGCAGTAAGGGCATGTAGAAATAACCCTTTTTTCGATCTTTTTAAGATCGATCTTATCGCGGTGAAGAGTTTCCACAATTGCCCCGGTAGGGCAAAGCTGAATACATTCTCCGCAACCATCACATTCCGATTCCTTCCAGTTATCAAGTCCGGCAATGATATACGAGGTTACCCCGCGGCTGGCAAACGACAGGACATTTTTTCCCTGCACTTCATCGCAGGCTTTAATGCACCGAAAGCATTTAATGCATTTTGAGGCATCATAGCTAAGAATGGGCGATGATTTATCAACAGGGTAACTGAGCTCCTTCCAGATGGAGGGGAATTTACGGTTAGCGGGATCATCCAGCTTGTAATGTATCTTAAGATCCCTGAACTCATCATCATAGCTGCCGTCAAACTCCTCATTATGTTCTGACAGGAGATAATCAAGAAGAAACCTCCTTGCATCCTCCAGCTCTTCATCATATGCCGTGACTTCCATTCCCTCTGTAATCCGGACAGTACATGAAGCTACAAGCCCGTTCATTTCCTTTATCTTGCAAACACAAAGGCGGCATGCACCGGTAGGTGTTAATTTTTTGTGATAGCAGAGGCCAGGGATCATAAACCCGTTATTCCTGGCTGCCTCAAGCAGGTTCTGTCCTTCGGGGGCAACAACCGGCCTTCCGTCAATATATATGGTTACGTCTTTTGTCATTGCCTTAATGTTTAATTACAAGTCATCATAAAAATAATGCAATGCGCTTCTGATTGGCAATATATGTGACTGGCCAAGGGGACAAAGGGATGTCTGCTCCATAATGCCAGCCTGTTTAATCAGGTCTGCTTTAAGCCCGCTGCTGTTTTCAGATGTCTTAATCTGCTGCATAATCATAAGCAGTTGCCTTGACCCTACCCTGCATGGCACACATTTGCCGCAGGACTCATGCTCAAAGAAGCGGAGAATGGAGTAAAGCATATCCCATACAGGCATCTCCGTATCCATTACTATTATGGCGCCTGAACCAAGAGTTGCACCCCTTTCCTTTAGCTTATCGAAACCGGTTTCACAGTCAAGCATTGATTCATCGATAAATGTACCTGCCGCCCCGCCGAGTATTGCCCCCCTGAATGTTTTTCCCTCGATCATCCCCCCCGCAAAATTAAAAATCAGGCTGCCCAGGGTGGTGCCCATCTCCACTTCAAAGAAGCCGGGATTTTTAACCGGACCGCTTATTGTAAATATTTTCGTGCCCGGCGATTTCTCAGTTCCAAGAGACCGGTACCAGCCGGCACCCCTTGATATAATTGCAGGAAAACATCCAAAAGTCTCTACATTGTTTATCAGGGTGGGAGAATTCCATAACCCCTTTTCGGCCGGGTATGGTGGCTTTATACGGGGATAACCCCGCTTTCCTTCCAGTGATTCAAGCAGGGTCAGTTCTTCGCCGCAGAGATACGAACCTGCTCCCTTGCGGATCTCAATATCAAATGAAAATCCTGATCCGAGGATGTCATCACCCAAAAAGCCTTTCCTTCTCATTCCGGCAATTGCTTTTTCTGCAAGATCTATTGCCTTAAAATATTCCCCGCGTATATATAAATAACCCTTTGTAGCTCTTATAGACCATGCGGCAATCAATAATCCCTCAAGGTACATATGCGGATCATATTCCATAATTATCCTGTCCTTCCATGTGCCGGGTTCACCTTCATCGGCATTGCAGATGACATAACGGTTTTCACATCTCAGACAAGCCTGGCTGGTAAACCTTTTTTTTAGTCCGGTTGAAAAACCGGCCCCGCCCCTGCCTCTTAGTCCTGAATCTATCAATTCATCAATTACAGCTTCGGGCTCCATTTTCAAAGCTTTGCTGAAAGCCTTGTAACCCCCGGCAGCAATATAATCATCAATATTGCCAGGATCAATCTTGCCGTAATTTTTTAGAACAACCCTGTATTCCTCAGCCATGATAATATGGTTTATGACTTACTTCTTAATTCAGATATTACAGAGGCAATGCTGCCCTCTGTCAGATTGCCATAAGGCTCCTGCCCTATCATCATGGCCGGGGCCACATCGCAAATGCCAAGGCATTCCGAAAGTTCTATGTAAAACAGTCCGTCAGGCGTAGGCTCGTTAATTCCAACTTTAAGAACCTTCCGGAGATTTTCGAGAACGGTTTCATGGCCCATAAGGTGGCATATCGGCGACTGGCACACTCTGACAATATATTTGGCCCTTGGTTTTGTGCTGAACATTGTATAATATTTTACAACCCCGTAGACGGAACTCACGGTAGTATTCAGGTAAGCTGCAACTTCCCTGAGAATTTCATCGGGAAGATAGTTTTGCGGATGAGCATCCTGTATATCATGCAGGATATTCAATAAATTGGTTTTTTCAGGAGAATACCTCAGAAGAATCTTTCGAATATCCATATAGTCTGAAATTTATCTTAACTTATAAAAGTAGTATTCAGACAATCAAAAATCAATAAAAGGCGACAATATAGAATTGGTTTAAAGAAGGTCGCGCGGACTGTTAATATTCCTGAAAGCACCAGAAATAAACTGGTCAGCGCTCACTTCCATAGAGGCTGTCCTTACAGTATCGAGAAAGGCCCTTATTGAATAATTTGATGTTGAGCTGAGGAAATGAGCGAGTTTTTCACTGATATCTGTCCTGTATATTGAATGCATTGGTTCCCAACGAGAATTAATAGTTGGCACAAGTGCATCGATATTCTCAAGATTGCCAAAATATTCTGTCTGCCTCCGTATCAGTCCGCTATCAATATAAGGCATATCACATGACACAACAAAAATATAAGGAGTTTCTGAGTGTTTCATGCCCGCATGGATTCCTCCAAGCGGACCGGCATCCAGGAAAATATCGGGTTCCACTGAAACATCGGCCCATTCCCTGTATTTTTCAGGGGAATTGGATATAACAAGAATATTTTCAAAAACCACATGCAGCCGGTCAATAACCATCCGTATCATAGGAACTTTGCCAACCAGGGTAAAAGCTTTATCCACACCGCCAAAACGGGTGCTTTTTCCGCCAGCAAGTATGACTGCTGTAATATTACCTGGCACCGTATCCATAATGAAACTGAATTAACCTGCAACAAGATAACATTTGAGCAATTAATTTCATACTTTTGCAGGTAACTATAAAAAAAACAATATGCCAAGTCGCAAAGATCTTAAAAAAAATATACACTACATTAGTTTTGAGCTGATTTCCGAATGCCTTATTTACAGGCAATTTAATCCTGATGTTCCTGATGAAAAAGTGGATGCAATTATCGAGGAGATTATCAGGCACAGGGATGAATACCTTTCACGTACCAACAAGCCTGACGGGAAAGACAATCCTGCTCTGGTTAAAAAGCATTATCGTGCAATAGTTGATGATATAAAGAATAAAACAATTCCCCTTCTGGACCAGCTGCAGGAAAAATAGTTTACTTCAGCCTGTAAATATTATCCTTTAACATTTATTGCTGGCATTTATATTGTCAATTTATTGGGGCATTATGCCACTATGCAATAATGGTGCAATAAAATTTTGTCTATAGTATTTTGTTCTTTTGCCGGAAAGGTAAGGAAAAAATAGTTGCCAAAATCGAGCGCCACCTTTATTTCTATAATGATATATGTTGCTGGTAAAATCAAATATTCAGGGTGCGGAAAAAACCCTCCAGTTTTTCACTTTATAAATCGCTGATTTCTAATGTCATTTTTCATTGAAAACTGGTGCGGAATTAACAAATGTTTTTTCCGCAGTTTAATCCTACACACAACCTTACCTGGATACTTCAAATTCTTCCATCAGGGAGCTGTTATTAGCCTTTTTCTCTTATATCGCAAATTTACTGTTAAAAAGGTATTCAGAAGATAGAAAGTCGGGGCAAAAAAGAGCACTGGCTCAGGGAAAGTGAAAAACGGCAAGATATTATTTGTTAGCCAAACCAAATCATAATACTTTATTTCTTGATTATTTCTTACTGCATTAAAATACACATCTTGCCCGTCAGAGAGGCTGATACACTTAGCTCAATGGGTATCCGAAAGAAAGGTGGTAAGCAGAGATCGGAGTTGGGTTATGTGCTGGGAGTTAAAAACGGAGCGCCAAAAGCTTCAATAAAAATCATCCAAATCTTTAGTTGACAAGTTAACAATTTTTTATTTGTCATGTATTGTTTCTGCCGGCCTAATAAGCAGAAAGGTTTTTGACTTCCAGAAAGCATCCAACTCATTCTCGCGGTATTCAACTATCCCCCACTGAGGATCGCCAATAATAAACTTATTGTCTTGCCAACCATAAAGTAGAAAACAATAATCATATCCCTCCTTTTTTTCACCTGGAAGTATTACTGGTCGCACAAATTCCTTCAAAAAATTGATGTCTCCTTCATACCCGTCAGCCCGGAAACCTTTATATTGTGCAGCCTCCATAATACTATGCAGGCTTATGGTTCCGCTATCGACACCACATTCTTTTACAAGTTCTTCAATATTTGGGTTCACTCCAAAGAATCTCATCACCGAAGCAAGACATCCGATCCCTGAATGTACGTATTTCCCGGTTCTGGTAAATGTTGATTTAACGTAGCCTATGTCAATTATTTCCATTAGGTTTAGAGTGTTGTTTAATTATTCTTTCAATTATTTCTATCACATGATCCGAATTGTTTTTTTCTTCAAATTTCTTTTTCATAGTAAGGATGTTCATTTTATAGAAACTATAATCTGATTTTATACTGTTCAGTTTCCTTGAAATAGTTTTTGCATTGTCTTTATTAATTTTACCCATGAGTCCTATTTTATGATAGACAGCCCTGGCTGCGCAACCTGGCTGGTCCCAATCCATAGACAAAGGGTAATTGAGTGTAGGCACGCCGAAAAAAACACACTCGGTAATACTGTTAATTCCTCCATGGGTGATCATTATATCACAATATTTCAGAAGATCAACCTGAGGAAGAAAATCGAAAACATACATGTTATTGGGAACAGGGTATATTTCAGTGACATTAAATTCAAATCCTGTTGATAAAATAAACAAATCCTTTGGATTCAAACTTGAAACCTGTTTAATCCTGTTGAAAAATTTGAGGACTTCATTATGAAATTGCAAGTTATCCGACCCTAGTGAACAGTAGATTATAACACCTTCATTTTTTTCTTTTTGGCGGTTTATAGTATCAATCAACACCCTATATCTCGGTAGGGAGATATTTGACTCCCGGTGAATATCTACAAGAGGTCCTATCGAATAAGTATCCTCTTTGTCAGGGTGAGGGAAGTCAAAATCTACTGCTGATACAATCAATCGCTGAATTTTGTTTATTCCAATGCCATAGCCCCTCTCCAGATTTATTCTTTTACTTAGTTTAATCCCATGATTTTTGGCTATTTGGCAGGTAATACTATAAATGTCGTTACCATCAGAATTAAGTTGGAGCATTTTTAACCTGAATCTGTTCCTGATAGTCTTTTTCATCCATAACCAATTGATTAAACATTTGCTTCTAAAAGAATCAGATGGAACATAATATGAGGTAAAGGGTGGAACATTTGGACTTTTGTAAGGCTCTGGTTTTGATTCGACACACAATACAGGGACATTGCATATCTCATAATATATAGCCTTCAGCATATTTTGCTCATCTAGCAAGACTAAATCTGGAGATAAAGTGATTAAAAACTCTTTAAACGCAAGGAAATCTTCCCGCATCTTTTTTAATTTTTTGTCTTTTTCAGGAAAAATCCTTTTATGCAAATACTTTCTAAAATTAAGCCTTTCTTTTTTTAGCAAAACGGGGCTAATATCAAATGCAGTCTCACGTGATTGTAAATTATATTTAGCAAGTTCGGCTTTAAGTCCCTGGTTAATATATATAACTTCATAACCAGCATCTTTCAATAATTGAACGATTTTAAGAAGACTGTTAAAATGCCCCATAGCAGGCAATATGTCAATAAGGATTTTTGGCATTTCATTTATGCACTAAATCATCATGAGTTTTTAATCCAGGAACAAAAAAAATAATGTATGCAATATGCTTCCTAAATTTTTTGTTCAAGTTCAATAAAAGAATGTTTCATTGCCTGTTTCTTTCCACTAAATATCTCAGCGGCTGAAGAACCCGGTAAATAGCACGTGTATCCTTTGTAATTATTTCGGCTATGCCATCCATCTCCTGGATGAACCTTAGCTGTTCCTTGTATGAGGTAGTCATTCCTTCAAGCTCAATATCGGCAATATATCCCTGCTGCTCCGGAACAAGAGATACTGCTGTGACCATCCCTTTCAACATCCCGAACTCCATAAAAGGGAATCCCGACAGTTTGATGTTAACCTTCTGCCCGCTCTCCACCTTGCCAAGTTCTGCAGGAGGTATTGTAGCTTTGGCAATGATACTGGTCTCATCAAGAGGCACCACAGTGGCGAACCGGTCACCCGGACTTATCACCTGGTTTTCACTCCAGAAAATGGTGTTTGTTATTCTTCCTTCTATTGGTGATATGATCACATATTGATCTTTCCACTTTTCTATGGCAGTACTTAATTGCTGCAGGCTCTCTTCAATCGAAAGCCTGTGTTGGTGCAGTTCAATCTCATGGCTTATATTTAAGTCAACAAGTGATTCTCTTAACCTTATAACGCCAGCCTCTGTACTTCTCAAGGAACTCTCATGTCCTGCGAATGCTGCCTGCTTTTGGATATATGCCTGCTGTGAACGCTCATACTCTGCCTGGCTGATGGCATAGGCTCCCATCAAATTCAGCATAGAGTCTCTCTCAAATCCCACCATTGACAAGACAAGATCTTCACGTTGATACTGTAGTTGCCGAAGCTGCGTATTATAAATATCTTCCTGAAGCAAAATCTGTTGTTTAAGCAGATCGATTTTTAAGGGCAGCTGGTTTGATTGTAGGTAATGCTTGAATTGTCTGTAATTCCTCAGAAAACCTGAATAGAACCCTTGAAGCTCGCCAAGGGAAAGACTTCCGGGGTAATCAACTGAAGGCAGTGCAATCTCGATATTCTCGGAAGACCCCATTCCCTCAAGGTAATCCTCAAGTACCAATACGTCCTTATATCTGGCAGGATTCTCAATAACTGCAATAATATCACCAGTCTGAACAATTTGCTGGTTGGATACCATGATATGTGCAAGCTTTCCGCCTGCTCTTGCCTGAAGAGATGCAGGGGTGTTATATGTTGTAATTACCAGCGGGGCAGAAACAACTTGCGGGTACTTTATCAGATAGCTCCCCAGGATGATAGCTGCAAATATTAAAAACACGACAGATAAACCCCACCTGACTATCCAGCCGGGAATAGCACCCATAATCTCCTGGACTTCCTCACTGTGGACTTCAATATTCTCAAACTCGGGCATAATTTCTTGATTTGTATTATTATTCTACTAATTCCCTAACTCAAGCTGATCCTTAACCAAACTAAAATAAGCACCTCTTTTTGCAACCAGCTGTCTATGTGTGCCGGTTTCAATAATCTCTCCCTTTTCAAGCACAATGATCTGATCGGCCTTTTTCACTGTACTCAAGCGATGGGCTACCACCACTACTGTGCGACCCTTGAAAAACTCATCAAGGTTCTCCATTATAACCCTCTCATTCTGGGCATCGAGTGAATTTGTGGCTTCATCAAAAAAAAGGTAATCAGGATTCTTATACACCGACCTTGCAATTAGTATCCTCTGCTTCTGCCCTGTGCTTATTCCATGACCGTCACTACCTATCCTTGTCTCATACCCGAGAGGTAAAGACTCAATGAATTCTTTTATGTTAGCTGTTATTACAGCTTTATCAAGCTTTTCACTATCGGGATATTCATCAATGACACCAATGTTATTGGAGATAGAATCGGAAAAGATAAATCCCTCCTGCATAACCACCCCGCATCTTTTTCGCCACTGCCGCTGACTGTACTGTTGCAGGCGAATGCCGTTAAGGGATATTTCACCCTCTATGGGGTCATAGAATCCAAGCAGCAGCTTTATTAAGGTGGTTTTCCCGCTGCCGCTTGTGCCAACAATGGCAGTTACCTTGTTTGCCGGTATGGAAAGGTTCAGGTTGTTCAGCACTTTCTCAGAGTGAGGTCCATGATATTGAAACATCAGGTCCTTTATGACAATATCTTTTGTGGAAGGTATTATTTGAATCTTGTTATCTTCAGGCCTTTCCTCATCATCCTTGTCATGTATCTCACCAAGCCTCTCCATACTGATCTTGGCATCCTGTGCTGCCTGGGTAAAGCCAATGAACTGTTGAATGGGAGCATTCAACTGTCCGATGATATACTGCACGGCCATCATCATCCCAAGGGTCATATCACCGGATATAACCGCTTTGGCAGAAAGGAAGGAGATAAATACATTTTTGGCCTGGTTAATAAAGGTTGCGCCAATCTCCTGACTTTGTGTAAGGGCAAGGCTCTTTATGCTTACCTTGTAAAGCCGTGCCTGGATATGCTCCCATTCCCACCTTTTTTGCTTTTCACAGGCATTAAGTTTTATCTCCTGCATTCCACTTACCAGCTGCACAATATTGCTTTGATTGGCAGAGGATTGCTGAAAGCGTTTGTAATCGAGCTCCCTTCTGCGCTTGAGAAACAAAATAACCCAGCCGATATATAATACACTCCCAAGAAAGAATATACCCAGAATACCAACATGATAGGTAGTCATTATCACCGTGTACACAACAAGAGTGATTACAGCAAAGATGATATTAATCAGAGATCCTGTTAAAAAAGACTGAATACGGTTGTGATCCCCTATTCTCTGCATAATGTCTCCAATAAGCTTGACATCAAAAAAGGAGATTGGCAGTTTCATCAGCTTTATAAGAAAATCAGAGATAAGAGATATACTGATACGTGTTGTAACATGAAGCATCAGCCATGAACGGATAAATTCATTTGCCGTTTGCCCAAAAACAAGGGTTATCTGGGCAATAAGCATAACCACTATAAATGCCAGGTCGTTATTACTTATTCCGTAATCGACGATGGCCTGAGTGATAAAGGGAAAGAAAAGGCTTATGATACTTGCTGTAAGCATCCCGAGAAAAAGCTGTGCCAGGAATTTCCTGTAGGGCCGAAGGTACCCTATAAGATAAGTGAATTTCAGTTTACCTTTCTGTTCATCTTCCTGACGGTAAAAATCCGGGGTGGGTTCAAGGAGCAAGGCAGTGCCTTCTTTTTCCCCGCTTTTTTTTGTGCTTATCCAGCATTTAAGGAATTCTTTCTTTGTGTATTTCAGCAACCCCTGCGCCGGATCGGCAACATAGATGATTGTCTTCTGATCCTTTTTATCATCGCTTTCAGTGCCAGATGTAAATCCTGTTCCTCTGCCAAAAGGTAAAGCAAATTTACCTGGGGTCTTTATCTTGTAAACAACTACAAAGTGGCGCTGGTTCCAGTGGACAATGCAGGGAAGAGGCACTTCATCCCGCAGTTGCTCCCAGGTAAGCCGGTAACCTTTTGTGCGAAACCCGATGCTCTCGGCAGCATCGCTGATGCCCATCATCGACACCCCGCTTTTGGTAATAAAAGACCTGCTTCTCAAGGACTGGAGGCTATAGCTCTTGCCATAGTATTTGGCAATCATTCGCAGGCAGGTCGGCCCGCAGTCCATCGAATCAAGTTGTTTGTATATGGGGAAATGAGGCATGGGTGCGGGTTATAGAATAATTCCAACAATCAGCTGATAGCTATTCCTTAAGTTTTAGGAGCATCAGCACCGGGTTGTCATTTTCATCAAGGCTGGCGGCCAGTTCTTTAAGTTTTTTTTTCTTTTCCGGAAATTTTGGTACGGATTTTTTGAAAGTCTCTGAAGCAACATACATTTTTAATTGGTAAGGTTCGAACCAACTTAAAATTAATGAATCGTTTACAGCATACCTGGGCATAAAGTTGATCCCGCCGTCAATATCATTTTTAATTCCAGTGGGCTCAATTTGGTCATCAACATTACTTGGTGCAACAACAAAAAACTCCTCAGTTAATTTATTGTATAATCCGATAATATCATGCGGGGATGGACCTGGAGGTACAATCCCCATAAAAATATCGGTATTGCTTTCTCTAAAAAATGTAAATGGATAATGTTTCATATATCCCAGAACTGAATAAATATATTTTTCTGATTCAAAGACATTTATGATATTTATTTGATTGCTTATTTTTTCTATTGATATTTTATCAAATAAACCCCAATATTCAATGGAGACTCCATATTTACCACGATCTAATATATACACAGGAGAAAGCTGTTCATCATCAATTCTCCATATTGTATCATTAAAATTTTCTTTATAAAAAAGGGTTGTATTTAACCTGTAAAATTGGGTGTCACTGTAACCTGTAAAAGATCCAGCGCCACCACGAACAAAAAAAGTCGAATTGGGGTACTTTTTCAGAATTTCACCCTTGTCATTTATTAGAGCAATTCTATATTTTTCTTTGCCAGTTTGGTTTGGAATCGAAACAAGATAGGTGGTATCGGTAAGAGGTATCCAGCTTCCTGACTTCACACTGAAACGTCCACGTGATTTAAATGTCTTTATAAACTCTCCTTCCGTATTATAAAGAATAAATTCATTTTTACTATAATCCGGTAAAAAAATTTTATCGTCGAATATTCTGATCTGCCCAAGACCATGATATTCCCCTGGTCCTCTTCCTTTATTGCCTATTGTTGAGATAAAGTTCCCGTTGCGGCAGAAAAGAACACACTGATTCAAGTCAGAAACAACAATATATTCAGAAGAGATATCTATTGTTTTAATCGAACCAAGAATTGGAGCATTTTTAGTTTCTAAAACCACATACTCAATGTAACACTCAAGATCACTTAAACTGAAAGGCTTGAAATTATTTATATTGTTCTCGATATCAATCCTCGTAATATTATTCTTCAAACAATTTCCTTCAATGCAGCTAATTATACCTATCATAATGATAGCTGTGAGGAACAGAATCATTGGCCTATCAATAATTGAATGTTTATGCATTTTTGATTTATTTTGAATTAACAAGGTTTTTCTTGTACTAAAATTGTTCCCGAACTAATAAGAAATTCAGGAACAATTTTATTAGCCATCATGCACAAACTTCAATTAATAACAAAATGCAGCAACTACCTCATCATAAAAATTAACAACATCAACCGCGCAGTCAGTGCAATTAGCTGAAGTCCCACATAATCCTCCGGTTTCAGTTACTTCGCCAGTGTTCCACCAAAGAAAACAACTACAACTTGGATATCCCCCATCCCCTCCCTGCAGATTAATCAGTTCCTCATTTTTCATAATCTTTTCAGGTGAGATTTCTAATTTACCTAACTTTTTCATCATACTAAAAATTTAGTTACATAATAATTTTGAAAAAGCCTTATTTATCGTTTCAAAGGCAAGGAATATTTATTCCTCATTTATTATCTTTAACCCATATTATACCCTCCATTTTTAAGGAAAGGGCCGGGCGGGAAGCTGTCATCTGCAATGAGAACAGGCTTCCTGCCCTTTGCTTTCCATGGTTAGACTTAATATCCCTTCTTTAAAATAATCTATATCACTTACTTGATATTCTTTTGGAAACTTGTATCCGTTGACAAAAACAGTCGGAGTTCCCGGAATCTTTACTTTTTCAAATAGCTCATTGTTGTTTTTTGCGATTTTTTCGATTTCAGGGAAGCCATCTGATAAAGATTCCCGCATTGCTCTTTTTTTATCTTTCGTGGCGGTGTACCACCAAAAAATAAATTCAAGCGCTTTTTCTTTCTCTTCTGTATTATAAAGCCTGTAAATCTGCCCTGCAAGTTTTTGTGACTGCTCATCCGGGCTGACTGATAGAACTATATTGACTTTAACCTGATCGGTATTATCAATCAGATCCTTTATCTCTTTAAATGCCCCGGCACAAGGATTACAGCTAAGGCTTAGAAAGGCAGTTACTGTTACCCTGGCATCAGGATTTCCAAAAACAAGGCTGCCCGGATTTTCAGGGATACCGGTATAGCCGTTTTTTTGCAACAGGAATTTAAAAATCCCCGGGGTGCTTTTAAATCTTAGAAAGGTGTAGTGCTCATTGCTGTAACTTTCGGATAATTCAAAGTAGCTCTTATAAAGTATCCACACAGCGGTTACCAAGGTTAAAAAAGCTGCAAGCCTTAACAGATCAACTATGGATATGGATATTAAGCCCAGGAGCGGGAACAGGATAAAAAATTCCGCGATAAGCACGGCCTGTACCACAAGGCAGAAAGGGCACCATTTTTTTAATCTGAAGCCCTGGTAGTAGATCGAATAAACCGGGAATACTAATGAAAACGCGCTTACCACTGCAAGGAGCCATAACTGGTATAGAGCAGCTGTGCCCAAGATATAAAGAAGGGTAGAGGTGAAATAAACTATTCCAATGTCAGAGAGGTTAATATTTCCATATATCTTAGAGATATTGGATGCCAAAACTGAATCGCAATCAATCCCTGAGCTAAACCCGCAGATCTTATCGGCTATCCTTGTATGAACCTTAAACTCGTGTAGTACTAAAAAAACTGATGCCGCAATACCAATTGCTTTTGTTAAAATAAGGAGCATCGGGATACTATCCGAAAAGCTGGAACCGGAATAAATTTTGGAAAATCCAAATAAGACAAAGGATATAATTATAAAAGGAAGAAGGGCAGCTTTAATCAACTCATTTTGCCACTTTTCCCTGTAATTTCTTTCACCTGATTGTTTATCTGGCTCCATTACTATTACTCCACCTGATAGCCTCTTTGAGAACTCCTCCTTGCTTTGTACAGTTTCCTTTCCTTTACCCGCAGAGAACGTAACATTGCAATCATCTGTTTTTTCAACAAATGCCAGTTGACCGGCGCCCATATAAAGGTGGGCTATATAGGGAGGTTCAAGTTCAAGGATTTCCTCTTTTGAGAGTTTCAGGGGGTAGTGGTCAATATTCCACTTTTTAAGCCCGTCGCATATACTCTTTAGTGAAGGATACCGGGGATGGGATAGCAGGAATTCAGCTGCCGAATACTTTGTTACTTTCGCCTTATGTGCCTTTAAGGCTTTTTGCAGGACAAATACGGTATTATCTTCTGCCATTACCGGATAATAAAGGGTTTTGATATCCGGCCGGGCTAGAACCGGCTAGCTCCAGTGTTTGTTTTGTTGACAGTTTGGTACCCGGTCTAACTTGAGCAACATTAAAGGACAGAGGAATTCCGCCATCAACCCTGCAGCTTTTTGCTTTTGGGTGATTTAGAAGTATCTTTGCCATTTAAATTCTCCTTTCTTTTTTGAAAGGGAGCCTGAAAAGGAAGCTACGGTGCGACCAAGCTTTTGTGGCTTCCTTTTCTTTTTTCTCCGTTTGATTAATTCAAGTTTAAAAACTATTGTCAAAATGACAAACTAACATTCAAGTTATAAAAATATATTTCTTTCTTCAAAATCCCCCCCCCCCTTTTTTTTATAATTTATATGCATTCTAAATAAAGAAGGCTGCTTTGAAAACAAATGGTAAAACCTAATACTTCCTTACTCTTTTGCCAGTTATCCCTGTAATTTTTCTCTTCTATTCGGATTTGGCTCCAAAATTTTACTCCATCTGAGAGTTTTTATGAGAACTCCTGCCAACACGGCATAATTTTTCTTCTTTTATTGACATTGAAACTAAATTTACTGTCATCTGTCTTTTCAACCAAAGCCGCACCACCATTATGCTGATTAAAGGCATTTCAAAAAAAAGGATCTCCTCTTTTGAGAATTTCATGAAGTATTGATCAATATTCCACTCAATATTTTTAAGAGTATTAGAGAAGTCTTAAAAAGAATTCAATATTTGATTCAAAATAGTTACTATTTTCGTAAAAATAATATATATTTTCTTAAAAATTTTCATAACTACGCGTCGATCAATGAATTAGCAAAGAGATTTATGGAGTTCATTCTTTCAAGATTATACCCTCGTGATCATAAGCGAAATAGTTTGATTGAGAGCTAAATAAACATTGTTAGTCCTTTATCGTTGTCAGGCTTTTTCAATTTAATGTTTTTCGATTTTTCTGCTTTTTCTATCTCCTGATTCAACATTTTACCATACTGGCCTTACATGAATTTTCTGAAAATATTCAAATCTTCCGTTTCCCTGGCATCAGTAAGTGCATTAATTCTTGCGAAACAGCAATGTAATTGGCCCAGGGTGATTTTAGAAAACCATATAGCAGGATTGGATCTGAAGAATTTTGGGACTACTTCAACCCATTACGATTTTTTAATACTAAAGACTATTTGATCTTCGGTTATTGGTACGACAGGAATAGTCATATTGCTATGATTGATAAAAAGATGGGGCTATTTTTGCTAAAGATGAACCTGGAAATCTGAACCTTTATTTTAATACGTGTTAAAACAAAATAAATCGTTTCGGTTATTTAGCTTCTCTTTATTTAGTAATAATCTCACACTTAAATACCAATCCTAATTCATTTACCAGTTGAAAGTCATTAATCCAGTTAACTTTCATATTATCACAGACATTTGGAATTTTAATCTTCTTTGAATTCAAAGCTGTAACTTTTACCTCCTTTGTAACAACTACAGCACCTTCTTTAATCGCATGTGCAATAACCCATGGGTCAGCAATCGACCGTTGTTTTGTGTTGTCAACTAAAAACTTGTGATTAGGATTTGCACTATAAATATCTTGAAGACATCTTGTTACTCCCTCGTCGATTTTACGTATGGGAATATTGCTAGATTTTAGCCAATTACTCAAATCATCTTCGGTTGTTGCAATTTCCTCATAAACTAATTCGGGTATGAAAAGTTTATCAGCTTTACCAAAATAATCAAGAATATCCCAATAGCTTGGACAAATACTTGGAGCATAGTATTTTTGCCAGGCTTGTATCAAAACATTAGCATCTAAACAAAATTTCTTTTCAGAGGAATTCATCTATATATTTGTGCTTCAAGTTTCGGGAATTTATTTACTTTAACATTCAACAAACTACTTGCTTGGGTAGGTTCAATACTCCCTCCACGAAAAGCATCAAGGACAGTTTGAGTAAACAAACGGCTATTTCTATTTACTTGTAATAAGAAATAGTTTGGACCTCCTTTTTTTTCTTTGGCCTTTTTCTTTTTTTCCTCTTCTCTTTGAAGAAAATCCCTGTAATCTTTGTCAGTTTGTACTTTAAGCTTGTTATAGTTATTTAATGTGATGATTTTTAAATTCAGTGCTCTAACTAATAATGCAAAAGAGCTAACTCCAATGTTTTTTGCAGATTTAAAAACACCCTGTGAATTATCAAATACGTTGCTATCAAGATTTGTAAAATAATCTTTTGGCATAAGTACATTTGCCGTTACTTCATTGCAATACAACTCAATTGGATTATAATCTTCTATTTTCTTAATTGAAGGTTCAACGTCATTGGAAATTCCTGTTTCAGCTATCCATAAGTGTGCTAATTCGTGAACTAATGTAAAAAGCTGTGGTGCATTCCAATCATCAGAATTAATAAAGACAAAAGGGGCGTAACCATCTGCAATTGCAAATCCTTGAAGTTCATTTGAATCTAACTTTAGTCTAGAATGAATAAAACTAGTTCTTGATATAAAAATTCCATTGGATTCAGCACCATCAATCCATTCTAGGATTGGGTTATTTGTTTTATAGTTGAGTGGATTAACACCTAAAGTTCTAATAATATCTTCTGCAACAATCTCAGGATTGTCTTTTAGTGAAAACCTACCAATAAATGGCACTTTATCTTCTCCGTTTTCTTCATTCACATCACTTATCCATGCTTGCTTCTGCTGAATTTCTCTGATGATAAAAACCGATGAAGTGCTTAATTCCTTAGAACCTTTATTTCTAAAATCTTGTAACGGTTGAAAATCAGAAGGAATATCTGGAAGAAAAAATAATGCAAAGGGTCTTCTATATGCTTTTGCAAGAGTTTGAGCTTGTCTAATAGTAGGGTAACTTTTTCCATTTTCCCACTCTTGAAGTTTATCAACAGATACAGCTATTTTAGATGCAGCAATTTCCTCAGAGATTTTTGCTGATTCCCTTGCCCATTTAAACACTTTAGCTGTTATGAATGCTCTATCGGCCATATAATACAAAAATATACATTTAAATTTTTATTTCAATTTTAGCTTTCTACAAAATTAGTTGTATCTAGCCTGCATGATCGCCAGCTAAAAGGTTGTGAACTATAGCATTATTTGGTATTCAAATATAAAGTTTATTTCAAAATAGACTGTATTCCAAACCACAATAGCAGCAGCAACTGAAGTTAATCCACTGGTCCTGTATCTTTGGCTGGTTATTTACTAGTTCAGATAATGCAGCAGAGAATGCCAAAATTCTTATATTCTGTTGAAAAAAAACTTCCTGATTATTATTAATTCTTTCTGAATTGTTGTAATTTGTACTTACTCTAAATAAACATATAGAGCGGGTATATTGCCTGTGGGTAAATGCAGGCATACAAACTCTCCCAGCAGTTTCCTGATTAATAATCTGTTAATTAAAACTATCATTGTCATGAAAATAAAGATGATTTTGCTGTTTGTGGTATTTAGTATTTGCACAATCCCGGTTGCTGATGCCCAGATCCGCTCGATACTCAGGGACAAAGCCAGGGAAGCTCTTCGTTCACAGGAAGAAAAAGAGGAGGAGCGCAGAGAACAGGAAAGAATTGAGAGACAGGAGGAAGAAAGTCCCCGCCGTCCTACTGCATTCGAGAAGAGAATGGAGGATCGGATGATGAAGGCGATGGGTTTTGCCGATCTGGATTTTGAGGATCAATATGATTTCGGGTCAAGCATGAGCATGGATGTGGAAAACTATGATGCCGAATCAGATGAATTATCCAAAATAACATATACTACCTATTTCAACAAGGATGATGAAAGTTTTGCCATGCGGTTCAGTGCCAAAAATGAAGATACCGGCAATGATGAAAGCACACTGATGATATTCGATATGAAAAACCATGTGATGCTGATGCTGTCTGAATCGGGAAATGAAAAAAGCGGAATGGCCTTTTCAATAGCGCCTGACAGCCTTGATACCGGATCATCAGAATCATATGAATATGACGATCCTGATGAATTTGATGAAACAGAAGATACCGGGTTTTCTGGAGACACTGAACCCGATCTTTATAATTTATGGTATAACAAAACTGGCCGGACCAAAACTATTTCCGGCTTTAAATGCGAAGAGTATACATGGGAAGATGAAGAAGGCCGTGTCGAATACTGGTTTTCACCTGAAGCCCGGTTTGATTATTCGAGTGCGTATAACTATATGGGAGGTTTACAGGCTCTCGCCATGGGAGGCGGAGGAGGTTTCAACGGTATCCTGATGGAGATGAATCATATAGAAAAGGGAACCGGGAACCGGACAAAAATGCTGGTAAATGAGATAAATCCAGATAATCCCAGTACGATAGACATGAAAGGCTTCCAGATTATGGGGTTTGGCGGCGGCGGTAACTGATATTCCGGATCTTTCTGATTAAATACCGTAAAAGGAAAAACAGCAACACCACAACTGTTGCAATGGCAAGCCATGACCATATCCTGAGCGGTATTCCCTTTTCAGGTATTATCCTGCCGGAGATATCTGAATAGTATACAGGCATAACGGGCAGATTCTGACCGGCAATGTTAAGTGAAGCTGCATACATTGCCAGAGC
>CAYQXY010000028.1:0-78584 GCA_964421595.1 uncultured Bacteroidales bacterium
ACTTCACTTGAAGCATTTCCACCCAGCACCGGCCGGTCCTGCACAAGGACAACCTGCATTCCCTCCCGGGCCGCAGTTATGGCAGCACAAGTGCCAGCCAACCCTCCCCCTGCAATAACCAGATCGGGCGTAAGGTGAATATTTCTGTTTTTCCGGCCTTTATCTGTGTAATTTTCTAAAAGCATTGTCTTTAAATTTTTCTCTTATTAATGATTCCTCTAATGATGATTATAGCTCCAATTACAAAGACAATAAGTCCCATGCTTATAACCATCCCTCCTCCGGTGGGTGAAATAATGCTTAATATACCAATCAGAATGCCCGTAGAAAAGATCCCGAAGCCCAGCACCTTAAGTCCATGAAGGTTTCCTTTTTTATCTTCTTCTGCTTCCTCTTCTGTTTTTTGTGTTTCCTGTGATCTGCTTACAGTAAAATCCTCATAATATTGATTCCGCGACGGATGAAATGCCAGCCAGAGTTCGAAAATTGTCAGCAGTAAAACAGGAAGTCCGACCCCAAGCATCATTTCAGCTGACCTCGACAGTGAAATATTAAATAATAAAGGAGTGATAAACTTAAAAAAGGCATTGATAATGAGCGTAATAATGGTCGTCAAAAGGACTGTCCGCCCGTTTTGTCTTTTAGAAAAAAGCGCCCAGATCGGGGGTAAGAACAATGCTCCGCCGGTTATAGCACCCAAACTTATGACGGCTTCAACAATGCCTCCCATTGCCGGAACCATCAATGCAATAAAAATTGTAATCAACCCTAAAGAAATGGTTGCAAGCCGCCCCACCCTCACCAGCTTCCGGTTTGATGCATTTGGTTTAAAGTGCTTGTAAATGTCATTTGATATCACCCCTGCAGATATGTTGAGTGTGGTGTTAACAGAGCTGGATGCGGCGAATATCATACCCCCAAGCATTAATCCAAGCATACCGGCCGGCAGTACTTGTTTAGCCATGAGCAAATAGGCTCCTTCATCCGCCAGTCCGGTAAGTTCAGGATTCAGCACTCTGTAAATCATAGGGGGGATCATCCAGATAACGGGGCTTATCATATATAGCATGCCAAATAACCAGCCTACTTTTTTCGCATCCTTCGGTGTGGAAACACTGGTATATCTCTGCACATAAGCCCAGTTACCGGCAATAAAGAACAAATTGTAAAACCCGAAGGCAATTACAAATTCCCAGGAGTACTCACCAGAAACCAAAGAGAAAAAGCCTTCAGGGGCCCCGGTTACAAACTCATCTACCCCACCGATAGCGTTGAAAGAAAGAGGGACCAGAATCAACACTGCAGCAGTTAAAACCACAAATTGCAACACATCTGTAACAATAACAGCCCATAGCCCCCCTACAGCCGTATAGACCAGAATCAACAGGCCAAGAACCAATATGCTCAGATTTATTGGAATGCCGGAAGATACCTCAACAATTTTAGCAACGGGGTAAAGAAAAAATGCGGTTGTAAAAATGGATATAAAAAGGAATAGATAGGTATAAACTTTTTGTGTTTTGTAGCCCAATCTTTCTGTAATGAATTGCGCTGCTGTTAATGCACCTGTTTTGCGCCAGCGGGGCGCTATAAAAAAACCTATAATTAAACCGGCAATGGCCATTGTCCATTGAATGGAAATAGCCACCCATCCACTGGTATATGCTATGGACCCCCACACAACGAAGGTTCCGGCCGAAAAAAAGCTCATAAAAAGTGACAATCCACTCATCCACCAGGGCAAGGCTCCGCCGGCAGCAAAAAAGGACTTCATGTTGCTTCCTGACCTTGCAAAGGACATTCCGCAGATAAAAACAAGAGTAGAAAAAACAATAATTACCCAAATATCAATATGTCCCATTCTCTATTTAATTTTGGATCATGTAGCAATAATACAATGGCATAATATCTTATACAACTATTAATAGTAGATTTGCTCCGGAAACGTTTCCGAAAATGTTGATTTTTTCCGGAAACGTTTCCGGAAAAAATATTTACTTTTGACCGCCATGAACTGAATACAATTATACAAACCTGATTTACGAGAAATAAAGCCTGAAAAATGAAGCATATAACCATAAAGGATATTGCGAAAGAGTTAAATCTCGCAATCTCAACAATATCAAGGGCCTTTAATGATAAATATGATATCAGGCCTGAAACAAAACAGCTCATTTTAAATAAAGCCAGGGAGATGGGATATCGGCCCAATCCATTTGCCCGGAATTTACTCCAGCAAAGGTCTATGAATATTGGTATCGTAATCCCTGAATTCATTGGCAGTTTTTTTCCGGAGGTTATTATTGGTGCACAGGAGGTGTTGTTTAAAGAAGGCTATCAGCTACTGATAACTCAATCTAATGAGTGCCATAAGACGGAAATTGAGAATGTTAAGTTGCTTGAAAGAAACATGGTTGATGGGTTTATTATTTCACTCTCCCATCAAACCAAAAACATTGAATGTTTTAAGGAATTAGTTTCATCTGGCACACCGGTCATATTTTTCAATCGTGTTATCGACGAACTTAATACATCAAAGGTTGTATTTGATGATTATAAATGGGCTTTTTTTGCAACAGAACACCTTATATATCAAAACTATAAAAAAATATTTCATTTAGCTGGCCCGGCCAATCTATCGCTCGCAAAAAACAGAATACGTGGCTTTCAGGATGCGCACAAAAAGCACAGATTAAAGATTCCGGACAGTTATATTATCCCTTCTGATTTTATGATAGAAGACGGGGAAAGAGTTGCAATGGAAATTATTGAAAACGAAAATATTCCTGATGCCATCTTCGCAGCAGGGGATTTAACGGCTATTGGTGCAATGAAAGTATTTAAAAAACATGGTTACAAAATTCCGGAAGACATAGCTTTTGTCGGATTCTCAGAACAAACTTTAGCACGACACGTCGATCCTCCTTTAACATCCGTTGCTCAACCTACATTTGAGATTGGCCGTACAGCCGCAAAATTATTAATTGCACAAATTGAAAACCAGGGAGTATTTGTACCTCAAACGATCACGCTAAGTGGCAAATTAAACATTAGAAGTTCCTCCATGAGACTGACCAAATAAAAGCAAATTCCTGGTTCTGTCGAAAGATCAGGGCTGTGTGGCTTTATAGTAAGGATTTCTGATTTATCTGTACCAGACTGCCTTTTCAAACTCATGTTCTATTTCAAAAAGGGTCTCCTTTAACCGGGCTGCCTGTTCGGGAAACTCCTCTATGAGGTTATTTGTTTCACGGGGGTCTGAGTCAAGATCAAACAGGTATTCGATGCTATCCAGCGCTTCTATGTGCATAGGGTTTCGTTCACCAAGGTTATGCCTGTTATATGCCCATGCAGACCTTTCTGATGAAGTAATGTACTTCCAGTTATCCTTACGCAGTCCCAGTCCGTCACTTGACTGTTGAATGATTACGTCTCTTCCTTTTTCCGAACTACCCAACCATGCATCTATATAATTTTTGCTATCCACCTGGATATCATCCGGCATTGTGCCCCCTGTAAGTGCATTAAATGAAGCAAGAAGATCAACCTGACTGAGCAAAGCATCAGATTCTGCGCCTTTTTCTACCCGGGCAGGCCATTGCAGCAAAGTAGGCATTCGGGTACCTCCTTCGTAAGCAATATATTTACCACCCCTGAAACCACCATTGGGATCATGATTCTTGCTGCTTTCAAGAGCACCGTCATCGTATCCGTCAAAAAGTACAGGGCCATTGTCGCTGGAGAAAAGGATGATGGTGTTTTCAAATTGTCCGGTCTCCTTCAGCACTTTTATCATCTCGCCAACGATCCAATCCAGTTCAACAACATGATCACCCCTGAGACCAGCTTCGCTTCTTCCAATAAAGCGGCTATTGGGTATCCGGGGAACATGGTTTTGATGCATTGAAAGAAAAAGGAAAAACGGTTTACCGTTATGGTTATTGATAAATTGGGTGGCTTTTTCAGCAAATACATCTGTCATGGTTTCATCATCCCACCAGGCAGATTTACCCCCGGCCATGTGACCTATGCGGCTGACTCCGTTTACAATGGTGCCGGAGTGCTGCACATCTGCCCCATATCTGAGTAATTCCGGATTACTCAGTCCTGTGGGCAGATCTCCTACCAGGGCATCACTTTGCCCTTCACCGTACATCCCAAATTCACGCTCCTGGTATTCATGATGTGCTTCATCGGGGTATTTAACCAGAAGTGAATCATCATCAGCATTCAGTTTATAGACATGATGACCATCCAGATAGACCGTTGGCACCCTGTCGTTGGTAACAGGAAGTAAAAAAGATTCATCAAAACCTATCTCAAGAGGGCCTGGTTTTATATCTGTATTCCAGTCTAAACCACCTAAAGAATCTCCCAATCCCAGATGCCACTTGCCCACGATGCCTGTGCGGTAACCATTTTGCCTGAGCATTTCGGGCAGGGTATAACTGCAGGGTTCAATGATCATAGGGTCTTCAGCAGATAGAATTCCACTACCATCCAGGCGGAAGGCGTAAATACCTGTAAGTAAGGAATATCTGCTTGGGGTGCACATGGCTGAAGTTGCATAGGCATTGTTGAATCTTATTCCGTTTTCTGCAATTGCATCTATATTGGGGGTTTGAATCAATTTAGATCCATAGGCACTGATGTCTCCCATACCAACATCATCGGCATATATAATTAAAATATTCGGTTTGGGATTTTCTTTTTGCTGTTCTGCAAAATTACAACCTGCTAAAGCAGTAAGGCATAATCCTGGAATAATTGACTTAATCATTGAATGTTAAGTTTTGTTTGAGATAGTTATTGTTTCCGGGTGTCGGGGTGTGGCTCAGTCTGCATTACTGATTTTGTAAACCCGCAGCATGGTGGGTTCCGGCCACGGTTCCGGTACAGGCCGGTCTCGGTTTGACCCACCGTGTTCCCAGCGCAGGAACCAGGAAACGCCATCCAGATCCGATCCGCCGGAGTCGGAAATAAGCTCAACATGCATGGGTCCACCGGGTCGACGCAGATCGGGTATCGGTAAGATATGAAAATCGGATTCCGGCCTGGTCAATATCTGCCGCCATTCAACTGGCAGCGGACTTTCCAGCCTGACAGGTTCAAGGGAATCCTCGTTGAGAACCACAATCGATTCCTCCACCTCACGGTTCCATACCGTTTGGGTCAGTTCGCCGTTTTCGGCCGGTGTGATCCCACTCAGGCGCACGGTGCCGGCAATATTAAGGGCTCCGGTACCATAGTAGGATTCGCCCCAGACGAAATCCCAGCGGGTTGCCGGAACGACCATCCATTTTCCGCCATCAAACCGGGCATTGTATATCTGGCTGGCGCCGGTTTCATCAAACCGGTGATAACTGATCACTGCCCTTTGCATGGAATCCCAGCCTATTCTGTTGAGGGGGTTGCTGAGTCCGCCTCCAGGAGGTGTGCCGTCAACCAGCAATTCGGTATTGTCAATGGTAAATGGCGGCGTTACCGGCACTCCGCCTGCTGATTCCCATTGGGTAAGATCATTGCCGACCGTGCGGGCGTATGATAGCGAGTGGTTGGTTGCATGGTCGGGAGTCTCGCGCCAAACCCAGAGCAAATGAAAGCGTCCATCTGGTCCGGGAGTCGGCATACCGCCTCCATATATATAGGCACTCCGTTCTCCTTGTCCGTCAATCAGCGAGGTATCAAGCAACCGTTCCCATATACGCTGGTCATCGTCATATCGGTAGAAGTGCTGGTCTCCCTGGCCACTGCCACCATCCCGAAACGTAAAATAGATCGTACCGTCAACAGTGATAAAGGTAGGATAGTCAGTACGTTCATCTTCCGAGACCATATACAGCCGCTCAAACTCATCTATTGAGTGTGGAGCAACAGACCGGTAATAAATTGGCCTGGGCGGTATTGGTGGCTCCTCCAATAGTCCGCGCCGGTAGCAGGTGATATGAATATAACCCTGCCGATCCAAAGCGAGCGACAGTTTTGCATGACTGCCTGTTTGCCAGCCCATCTGCACGGGAAAACGGTGATATTTCCATTGATTGGAATCCAGTTCCCGCCGGGCAACGGTCAGAAAACGATCATGATCAAAATAAGCAACATACTGAATGCCATCCCTTGTCAGAAGTTCCGGTGGCCCGGCCTGGTGCACCGACCAGACCGGTGCGATGTCAATCTGCTCAAGAATGGTGGCGGATGTTTCGTCCGCCCTGCACATAGTTAAAGCACCAAACAAGATAAAGGATCCCATAACGGCGATACTCCACCTTGTGATTAGTTTTTGTTTTTGGGTAATTCTGATCATTTTTCAGGGGGGTATGTTACTACCAGATAAATTCTATATCATAATCCTCCGGCTTCACCTCCCATTTATCAATAAGTCTTTTGGCTGCCCTTACATCATAGTCATTGCGTGTCAAATCAGGCAATTCTTTGAGCATATTGACCACTCCGGTTTTCAATTCAGGAGTTTCAGTTTCTATGCAATCAATTGCGTTAAGCGCATGGCAACGGGCAAACTCATTAGGATTTTGCAAAACCCGGAGCAAAGCTTTTTCAGCCTCTTCCTTTTCTCCCATATTGTAAAGTGCTTCGGCAGCAACGGTAACCACATTCGCCGACTCATCTGCAAGGGCATCCAGCAAAGTTTCTTTTGCAGGAGAGGCACTTTCTCCCAGAATAAGCAATCCGGTTGCCCCCCAGTAACGTATGGCACTTTCATTGCTTTTCAGAAAGGATTGTAACTGTTCCAGGTTTTCACTTCTTCCAAGAGTAGCAAGTTCGGCAGCATCAACAATATCTTTGAGATTTATCTTGCCGGAACGCATGTAATCGTATGTGGTCATATCACCTGTCCTGTCTCCAAGATCTGCCTCCGGTAAAAAACCTGAATCATTAATACGGATCACCCAGTCTTTATTTGCACCACGCATCCGCTCAAGGACATCCCTGTATGCAGGATCACCGGCAAGGTTATTCACTTCCCAGGGGTCATTTTCAGTATCGTATAACTCCTCAACAGGCTTGGTATTCCAGAAGATACTCTGGATCTCGTTGCACTCACCGTTTAAATAAGCCTGTTCCCAGGAACGGATGGAAGGTGCGCGCCACAAGTAATCCAGAGGTTGTCCATAGACCCGGTATGGCATATAATTGCGTATAAAACGATATTTCTGGTCGCGTACAGACCGGCTCATATCGTAACGTTCATCCATTCTGCCCCTGAACATATATGCATATTCAGGATCATCAGTCTTCTGGTCACCCAAAAAAGCATTTCCCTGCATATACTCCGGAACGGGTATTCCGGCAATACTCAAAAGGGTGGGCGCCAGGTCAACAAAACTGACCAGCCGGTTAACTTCCGAACCGGGTTGCTCAGCCGGAAAGAGATGCTTGTATTTTTCGGGAACATGCAAAATAAAAGGAACATGGGTGCCCGTTTCATAAACATACCTCTTGCTCCGTGCCAATACACCACCATGGTCACTATAATAAAATACAATAGTGTTTTCAGCCAGGCCGGCATCCCCCAGTTCACGAAGTTTTTCGCCAACCCAGCTATCCATCTCCTCTACCTTATCATAATATTGTGCCCAGTCGTGTCTCATGGCAGGAGTATCAGGGTGATAAGGGGGAAGAGGCACTTTGTATGGATCGTGCCTTAGTTCTTCCATCGGTATGGAATCATGAATTGAACTCTCATGCGATATTGTAGTATTAAACACGGCAAAAAATGGTTGGCCGGGTTCCCTGTTTTTATAATGGGCAGTCCCGCTGCTTTCATCCCAGATACTGCCCGGATCAATGCTGTTTGTGTTGTAATCGGTTTTAGAATTGTTGGTGCAATAATAACCTGCTTCACGCAGGAACTCAGGGTATGTTCTTACCACTTCTGATTTTGCATATCTGCTCCGCATATGCTGATTACCGCCGGAATTAGCGTAGATCCCGGTGATTATGGTATTGCGGGCAGGGGCACATACAGGGGCGTTGGCGTATGCATGGGTATATAAGAAACCATCCGAAGCCATTTTATCCAGATAAGGGGTAGTAGCAAAAACATCGCCGTAACAGCCCAGCATAGGGCTGTTATCTTCACTTACCAACCAGAGAATATTGGGTAGTTCATCGGGGATTTGTTCCTGACATCCGGAAAGGGAAAACGTTGTGAGAGCAGCAAGCCCGAAAACAGAGTTGCAATTAAAGTTTTTAAGTCTCATTTTGTTGGGATTAGAGTAAAGATTTCAATTTGAATAAAATGCATAACCAGATGGTTACTATATTGCTACTATATTAATGCTCAGATCTTCAAATGGAAGTGGTTCACTGCTTAATGATATGTCGTCATGAATTCCAAATGAACTGCTCATGTTTTTTATTCGTTGTGAATTTATGGGTTAATCAATCTTACTTCCCCACCAGTTGTTTCCCGGATCGTAATCTTTCGAAAGAAAATCAAGCCTTTGCTTTTCCAACTGAGGTAGTCGCTCATTCACTATTCTTTCCAGATGTTTTTGTTCCAGTTCTTGGTTGTATTCTGGATCTTTTTCTGGAAAACGGGCTCCCGTTTCAAGAAGAAAAGCAAAGAGCTGTTTACTGAGTTTATTTGCCAGTTCCGGATTTTTACCGGCCAAATCAGAGGTTTCTTCCGGGTCGGTTTTTAGATTGTACAATTCTTCGCGTCCATCCTCATAATAGTGAATCAGTTTCCAATCTCCATCCCTTATTATGGAAGAGGGTTCACCTCCTTGATTTCCGTAATGGGGATAATGCCAGATAAGCTCACGCTCATCAATTGTACCTCCGGTTAATAACGGGACGAGACTTACTCCGTCATTATGCTGTTCCGGTTTTAGATCAGCACCGGCAAAATCAAGAAGAGTAGGGTAGAAATCAGCTCCGGTAACAGGCACTTCAGATGATGTTCCTGCAATGTCAAGCCAGGGTACCTTAATAAAATAAGGTTCACGAATACCGGCTTCAAACTGGTAGCCCTTACCACCTCTTAGCGGCAAATTGGAAGTTGCAAAAGCATCTCCTGCAGAGACACCACCATTATCTGAAGTAAAAATAATGATAGTATTCTCAGCGAGTCCCAGTTCATCCAGCTTATTAAGAACAATTCCCACGGCATCGTCCATAGTTTCTACCAGTCCGGCATATAGCGGATTATCCTGCACCTGCCTCATGGGCAAAAATTTGCCCATGAGAAATCCTGTTTCAGCAATGCCCATATCTTCAGCTTTTTGCCGGTATTTGGCCCATTTTTCCTGTGTGGTTTGAAGTGGTGCATGAACTGCATAAAAAGAAAGAAATGCAAAAAAAGTAGTGTCCTTATGCTCTTCAATGAAGTTTGCTGTTTCTCTTCCCAGCCGGAGGGTAAGGCTTTCTCCATCCGGACCGCTTTCCAGGTTGGGGTTTTCCCAGGGAGCATAAAATCCTCCCCGCGGACTTCCCACATCCCATCCTCCTTTATTTATGTCAAATCCATGATCCTCCGGCCATGATCCTTCCCCGCCGATATGCCATTTTCCGGCAAAAAATGTTTTGTATCCAGCCTCTTTCAAAGCCTCAGGCATTGTAATATATTCATGTGGCAGATGGTTTACGTATTCCGGAGGCAGCAGTTTAGTGTACCTGCCGGCATTACGCCAGTCCTCGCCGGTGCGGGCACCAATCCAGTCCGTTATGCCGTGCCTTGCCGTAAATTTGCCAGACATGATGCTGGCTCTTGAGGGACTGCAGACCTGGCTGGTTGCATAACCCTCTGTAAAAACCATTCCTTCGTTTGCAATCCGATCAATGTGAGGTGTTTCATAAAACTTGCTGCCCATACTGCTTAAATCATGGTAACCCAGATCATCGGCGAGTATAAAAAGCACATTGGGTTTTTGTAATTGAGCAGGCTCACTTTGCTGGTTATGGCATGATACAAGGAGAAGTAAGGAGGCCGGAAGTAAAACAGTCTGTGTATTCATATTAATCTTTATTTTTATTGTTTAAATATATGTGTTTAACTCTTACAATCAAATCATTCAGGTTGTTTTTCTAACCAAAAGCAATTTTACTTTTCCCGTACAGCTTAAATTGAACACTGCTATTTTTCGCATCTGATCCACCTGCCGCTGTAAGCTTCCAGCTCAATGGCTGAGGGGTCGACCATTTCGCCGGTTACCCCGTCGGTAAACGATTTATATCTGTAATTTGTAAAAGTTATGGATGTCATCATTGGTTCGTTGTCGTTGATGAAGAAATAATGGTCCGCTTCCGGGGACGTGAGTCTGTAAACTATTGCATCAGGGCAGGAGTAGGGTGATTCTTTTCCGTTAAGTGTGTGTTTTAGTGTCCAGCTTTCCATAAAATCATTTCCGGGCGATTTCATGGAAAAAGAGGCATCGGCGGCCAAAATTACGGCAGTTCCTTTTCCCAGTTTATTCTCAGTAACTAAAGGCCTTCTGTTTTGGAATTGTTCAACGACTTTTGCTGAAGTGGTTTTTATATCTATTACAAAACCATCAAGGACATGTCCATCGATTTTCCAGAGGACGTTGTTGGAGTATTGAAAATCGGCAATGGAAGCCCCAAAAATTTTTTCGAATGCCGAACCTATTCCGGTTTCGAGTACTTTACCGTGTTCTGTCCACCATCCTCCGGGAGCATCTATAACAAGCCGTCCGCCCTGTTTTACATAATCTTCGAAGACGGGAAGCAAATCCTCATTAATGGCTGCCTGGGCAGGCATGTAAATGATTTGATAGCGGGGACCTAAACCTGCTTTTATGTCTGATGGGGTCACATATTCCCATGGTATATTGGCATTTATCAGAGCGCGGCTGATTCCGACTCTTGCCTGAACCGGATAGTGTTTAAAATGTGTACGTCCGGGCCCGGCTGCAGCCGCCCAGATAGCTTCATTGTCCCAGTTCACAAAAACACCGACAAGCGGCTCTTTATGGGCATTCCAGATTTCATCGCGGTACTTGTCCGCTGCTTTGGCAATTTGTCCTGCACGGATGGTCCTTTCCGAAGGTTCGTTCTGGCGGTTCAACAAGGCATATTCTCCCGATTCCCAGCCAGCACGCCTGTAATTCCAGGCCCACAGACCAACTCCTTTAAAGCCACCTGCCAGATATGAAAGTAACAACTGGGTCATTGTGCCCGTATTTACTGTATAACCGGGTGTTCCTTCCTGCCCTTTACGGTCCCATCCTTTACCGCCACTGAATTGCTGCGGCCCGCCGGTACTTTCCCAGGTAGCTGCCCAGCCTCCTTTAAACCAATCGGCAGCAATGGACGACTGCATATATATTGCCGGTGCCACTTCATAATCCACCTCTTCGAAATGCCAGGCGAGGTGTATAGACGGGTAAAATGAACCACGGTCTTTCATGAGTTCGGCAATTCCTTCCATATCGGTGCCATGTGAGGCAAAAGGCAGAAACAGACCCATTTCACCTCCTGCTCTGACCGGCTGTTCCGGATGAGATGGTATTACAACGGCTTCAAGGTATTTGATATTCATATCAGCTTTGAATCGAAGAATATCGCGTACCTGACCGTATTCCCTTCCTGCCGATGGCACAATTTCGTCGGAACCGGGTATGGTTTTCACCAGGTTATCATTTTCAAAATCTTCCCAGGTTTTGTAAGGCTCCTCTTTAATGCCAACTTCATAGTGATTCCAGGCATTCGACAATTCCTTAACGGAACGGTATTGTTGTTTTACCCAATTTTTGAAAGGTTCTTCATCCTCCGGGCGCAAAAAAGCATCTGGTTCGTGAAAATATACTTTATCGTTATATTCAACCCGGTTTTTCTTCCATGCTTCGAGATGCCTGTATAAAACTTCTTTTTGATATTCAAGCATGCTGGGATGTTCACGGGCTTCCTTGATATCCATGTTTTCCGGTAACCCCAGTTTTAAAAGCAGTTCGGGGGTTATGAGTTCCCAGCCTCCTTCGCCGTACCAGAACGGAATAATGCCCTCTTCCAGCGCAATTCTCAATGTCTCGTGTTCAGGCCATTCAGGAGTGGCCATTGTTTGTTTCAGGTTGGTAAAACCCAGTTCTTTCATCATTCGGAAGTGGTACCGCATATCTTCTTCGGTGCATCCGGCCCACGGAAGGAATACCACACCGAAGGGCATAGGTGCGATTTGCCTGAATTTTTGCTGCATGGGTGAGTCATGCATGGCATCGTATTTATCGTGCAGGAAGTCGTGATTTGATTGTGAGAGTACCGGGGTTGCAATCAGTAAAGCCAGGACTGCAATCATCATAAATTGGATATTATTTTTGAACATTTCTTAGCTGATTAATATTTTTATAAGTCACTACTGTTGCATCCTTTTTACTTTAAAGATTATTTATAATGATTTCATGCAAAATCTGGTTTATGGTTACCTGTGGGCAAATATGGTGTTTTCATTATAAAAATAATAAATCATTAATGGCTTTTTTTCCTTTTCTGCAAAAATCTCGTATCATCATCTATTTTCCCGGTCCATCCTACCTGAGCCGGCACCGTGATACTTCTTTTTTGATGTGAGCCTTTTTCACTACTCAATGGTTCCTTGATCCTTGTGGTAGATGTAGTCATTTTTTCGATCATAAAGAGAAAGTTTTCCCATATTCACTTAATAGTACAATAATTGTAAATCTATTTACCATAAAAATATGAAATTAGTGAATTAAAGTGTATTGTCTGATATTTCGTATTTTTGGAATCCATTACAAATTTATGGGTTACCGATATCCGGAAAAGTATCTGATTACTTAACCGTGGCGATCAATGCGAAATTAAATGGCAGCTACCGATTAATTATTCTAATCTGAAAAACATTATGATAAAAGGAGTATTGTTTGATATGGACGGAGTGCTGGTCGATTCTGAAGAATTTATTTGTCGCGCCGGCATTGAGATGTTTAAAGAAAAGGGGCTTCGGGTGAAACCGGAGGATTTCAAGCCGTTTACCGGAATGGGAGAAAATCGTTATCTGGGCGGTGTGGCCGATAAATATGGGTTTCCATTTGATGTTGTCACAGATAAAGCCAGAACCTATGAAATTTATAAAGAGCTTGTAAGTGGGAGACTGACAGCCCTCCCAGGCGTATATGATTTTATTGAGAAATGCAGTGAACGTGGATTGAAAATGGCTGTTGCATCAAGTGCCGATGAAGTGAAGGTAATGATCAATCTTGAAGAGATAGAACTTGATCCCTCACTATTCGGTGCCATAATAAACGGAAATCATGTGGAAAGAAAAAAGCCTTTTCCCGATATTTTTATAATGGCTGCTGAGGAATTAAAGCTTGGGCCGGAAGAGTGTCTTGTGGTTGAAGATGCCGTCAGCGGAGTAAGGGCAGCCAAAGAGGCAGGGTCCAGATGCCTGGCCCTGACCACCACTTTTGATGAAAGCCGTCTTGGTGAAGCGGACTGGATCGCTGCAGACCTGTCACAGGTTCCCGATGAATGTTTAAACTGGTAATTCTTGCTACCTGCTAATCTGGCCGCTTACTGACTTAGCTGTGACTGGCATGTGGTGGGTTTATGCATGTAATAATGGCTATTGTATTCTAAAACAGTCCGGCCATTGGGTATTCCTTTGCCGGGTTTAATTATGAAGCATAAATATAAATCTGATAGAATCCTGAAATAGGTAATCAAGTTTCATTTTCAATTCATTTCATTTTGTGCGCTCTGGTTCGAACATTGATTCATAATGTGGCATGCTGTCAAAGATTCCTCCTCCTGTACGGTAAAATTCATCATCCGTTTCATAAACACCCTGCTTAACCCTAACCCACGGTGCGCTGTTGCGAGGGTGGTAGCTCATCATGGTATCCCAGTTTTTATAGTTCTGGTGACCGTTACTCTCCATCAGACCAATATCGCCTATTCCGGGAAAAGGTCCAAGTCTGGCAGCAAAATTCTTATTCCATTCGACCAGTACAGGATTGACAGTAAGATCGGCGCAAAAACACGGAACATTATGCTGGTGTGCTACTTTAGCAACCCTGAGTGACATACTCAGGGTTTTTGCAATGGGTTTCACCGCAATAGATCCGTAACCCAGTTGAATACGCTCAAGAGCATCCTTATCTGTATGGGCACTCTCATCAGCAGCAAGGTTAACAGGGATATCTGAAACATCCACCTTCAGCTCTTCGGGAAAAGGTTCTTCTATTACCGCTATCTGATCAAGTGCCCCTATCTTTTCAGCATGATCTATTAGCCGCAGAAGAGTTTCCTTTTCCTGATAACGGCCATTGGCATCAAAGTAATAAGGCAGCCTGCCATTTCCAGTGTACTGGGTTCTGGCATGACCGATAGCATTGTGAATAGCGGTAAGCCGGGCTTTATCCTTTTCCAGCATCTCCTTCTGGGTTCCGGGCTGGCCTATCTTGATCTTCATAAAGAAATATCCTTCTTCAACGGCCGCAATGATTTCATCAATAGGAATACTATAAGCCATAAGAGGTATTCCGGCAACCTTGTCATGCCTGTGTGACATGGCCTGCCTGTACTCCTGAGGGATCATTTCGTCGAATGTCCGGAGACCATTTTCCTCAGCATAAAGCAGCCATGCAGCATTATCCAGCCCTACCATGGCGTTCAAGGTAAATGTTTGTCTTAATTGCTGATGAGCGGTTATCTTTTTTGCATACTCCTCAAGTTCAGGAAAAAGATTGTCAAGCAGCTCCAGTGGTGTTTTAAAGCTCTGTCCTTTAGCCATTTGCATAGCTCTTTCAGTAAGTGCATACATAATTGCATTACCTCCGCTTTCAGAATGGCCGGCGAAGACTTTTCCGTCTGACCATAATACATTCTGGGTGCAAAGCCCTATTTTATGAATTCCGGAAGAGCTTCTGAGATATGAAGCTGACTGCCAAATTTCTGTCATAAAACCACCGGCAAAACCAAAGGGCCGGATAAGGGGTTCCCGCTCGAAATCTGAATCAACGCTGTCAATATAGATACTTTTCATTGAATGTTGTTTTTCGTAATTTCCCATGAGAGGTGAATAACTTCCGGCAAGGAATGCGCCGGTGGTGATGATACCGCTCTTTTTCATGAATTCCCGTCTGGATAAGTTTTTCATGCAAATAAATTATTAGAAGTAACAGTCTAAATATAAGAAGTTTGCGTATCTGTGCCACGTGGATGATACGGATTGATCATTCATCGATTATTCGTTTTTAGATGCCCGGGATTTGCACAGCAGTTGATTCATATACAATATTTCAAATTTCGGTGGATTACTCATGTTTTATTCTTTATTATTATGTGTGCCCTGATTTTATGTCTGATCCATTGAAAAAAGTGTTGTAGATCACCCAAACTTCATTCATCACTTTTATGTGCCCAGATACCCCGCGATGCATATGCAGGAAGTGTTCATGAAATTATATTCCTGATAAACTGTACCTCCTTTTTGAGTTTTTCAACAATGATTTTTTGTTTCGCCAGAAGGGTCAAGCCTTCTTCTTCGGCAGTAAGCAAAGGATATTCTATATGAAGGGTGAATGGCGCCTCAATATTAAGATCCCTGAGGATTTTAATATAATTATTAAAATCGACCAGTCCCTCTCCCAGTGGAACATGTATAGGACGTGCCCTGCCATTTTGAATATCCCATGAGAAATCTTTAAATGCAAGTGATCCAATGCGGCTTTGTATGAGATTCAGTGCAATAATCCACGATCTGTATCCTTCTACAATAGCATGACGCACATCATACTGAATGCTGACAGAGTTATCAGGTAAGTTTTTAATAACTTCCCATACATCCCATAATGGAGCACCTAATCTGGCTCCATCGTGATTCTGATAGCCTGCCTGGATATTGTAATGATTATTCATATCAGACAAGGCCTTCATCCGTGATTTTATTAAATCCAGAGATTTCAGTACTCCTGCTGACATATCATAGTCATAATATCCAAGTCTGTAATGTTTCACTCCATGTCCTGAGGCTGTTTTAAGGATCTTTTCGGTCACCGGATCTTCAGTTCCGGTAATGGCAGTTACAATGAGATGGGTGTCCAGATTGTATTTGTTAAAGGTTTCTATAACTTTTGGCAGATCATCAGTAACTTTTTCAGGTGTGACTTTGCCTCCGGGCCTTACAGTTAGATCAAAACCATCAATCCCAGCCATACTGAGAGTTTCAGACATGAATTCCGTTTCATATTTGTCCAATGGTTTGGAAAAAAAGAAAATTTTCTGATTTTGTTTTTTGTTATCCATCGGCATTAATGATATTAAGTCTGTGTAGGTCATAAACGCACCTGTTAAAGCTGTGGCCTGGATAAAACGACGTCGGGATATTTTCATGGCAATTTCAATTCTTTTTTTATTCAGATTGCGATCTGTAATCAGATACCTTTCAGTATTCTGCTTAAAAAATTAATTATTGAATTTTTTCGCAATGGTGCCTGTGTCATTCAAATTTAAATTAATTGTCAAAGCACATAAGGTTTCCTGTATTCATAGTGCAACAACTTGTTGGCCTCTTCATTGCCGGGAAATATTTCCTTTTCAGCATCCCATTTTAATCTCTGGCCGGTAGCCAGTGCAATATTCGCCAGATGAGCAAAACTGGTTGACCGATGTCCCTCTTCAAGCGTGCATAATGGTGTGTTTCGTGATTTCACACAATCAAGGAAATTCCTTACCAGATTAAGCGTGCTGTTGCGACTGCTGCCATCGGCAAGCATTTCATCGCCGGGAGAAAACTCCTCCTCTTCAGTCAGCTTGTCCCATGTCTGAAACTGTCCCCGGCTTGTCGGCATAATCCTGTACCCACCCTCGCCTGCAAATAAGGATGCCTTGGTCCCTCTTAACTCAACTTCACCATAAGGAATGAACCTGTTGCTGCTTGCTTCAAATATGCTGAAAGTTACTAAAGAGCCGGATGCAAATTCATAGGTCACATGCATCGTATCAGGTATATCTCTGTCATCATCTACGACAAAATTACCTCCGTGGGCACTAATTGCAACAGGAGCCTGTTCATTCATCATCCAGCGGATAACATCCATGTAATGAACTCCCCAGTTACCCATCTGACTGGAATAGTCACTCCACCAGCGAAACATATAGGGGGCAATATTATACTGGTAAGGCCTGTAGGCCCTGGGGCCTACCCAGGCGTCCCAGTTGAAGCTGCCAGGAGCATCCTCTGGCTTCTGCCTTCCGATACCATCAGGATACATGTTATTTATCCGGCTGGCAAAAGCACAGGTAACCTTTCCTATTTTCCCGGCTGGAATTTCTTTGGATAGCTTCTGATAGGTTGGCGAACCCCGACGGTTGAGTCCAACAGCAACTATCTGTTTGCTGTTTCTTTCGGCATTGACCATCATCCTTCCTTCTTTTATAGTTATTGTCAGAGGTTTTTCGACAAAAACGTCCTTCCCCGACTGAATAGCATGAATGGTTTGCAAACAATGCCAGTGATCGGGAGTGGCAATGCAAACAGCATCTATGCTCTTGTCTTCAAGAAGATCACGATAATCGGCATATTGCCTGACTGTAGCCGGAAAATTCTCTCCCATGCGGGGTATCTGGCCATCCATATCCTTTATATGTCTGGGATGCACAGCACTCCGGTCACGGGTCATATAAGGCTCATAGACATCACATAAAGCGGCAACTTCACAATCGGGCTGATTCATAAACAGGTGTAACAGCTGACTGCCGCGGTTGCCAACACCAATGAAGCCGACACGGATTTTTTCATTGGATCCCAATACGCTGGCACTATAGGGTGCTCCAAATGATTTAATTCCGGTAGTAATACCGATAGTAGTTAATGCTGATTGTTTGATAAATCTCCTTCTGCTTTGTTGATTATTCATATTTTTTTATTTAAAAAGTCATTTTAAATATATGGTCATTAGTGTCTGGTTAAATTTAATAAAAGAATCAATAACTTATTCAATTTTCATCCTGGTCAACGTCATAAATATAATTCTCAAAGATCTTATGCCTTGCAAGGTTCGAAGGTAAAGCCATTAACATTACCACCACTAAATGTGGTGGTTTTTTTCAAAATGTAATAAAATATTTTACATTTACTGACTGAGGAACCTTTGTAATAATGCTATCTTAAATTTAATACTATGAACGGGATCATTACACGTCGCAATTTTGTAAAAAGAACTTCGCTCTTATCGGCAGGGTCACTAATGATGCCGACTATTTTGCCATCATCGGTTTTTGGTAAAAATGCACCGAGTAATAAAATAAATATCGGAATGATTGGTGCTGGCCGTCAAGCAATTAAAGCTAATCTTCAGAACGGATTTTTAAAACTTGACAATTGCCATGTCGTGGCAGTAAATGATGTAGATGGCTGGAGGATGAGACTGGCTGAAGGGATAGTGAATGATGTCTATTCTGCCCAAAGAGACAAAAATTATAAAGGTGTCAAATCATATGGTGATTACCGTGATCTTATTGCCGATGTAAATGTAGATGCGGTAATGGTATCAACAACCGATCACTGGCATGCTCCGCAAGGTATTGCAGCTGCAATGGCGGGTAAGCATGTTTCGATGGAAAAGGCGCTGTCGATCTGTTATTCCCATAGTAAAGCCCTTGTAGACGCGGTAAAACTCAATAAAGTTGCCAATCGTCTTGACAGTGAATTCAGGTCACTAAAGCATTTCTGGAAAGCGGTGGAAGTTGTTCACAATGGGCTTATAGGAGAACTGACCCATGTAGAGGTTGGTGTTCCTGCCGAGCTATCAGGCAGTGCCGTTGGTCCTCAACCCGAGATGCCGGTTCCTCCGGAACTGGATTACGATATGTGGCTGGGCCCTGCATTCCCTGCACCTTATACACTTCACAGGGTTCATGATCCTCAGACGATTGATACCCGGCCTGGCTGGATGCGAATAAGTGATTACTGCAATGGTATGATTACTAACTGGGGCGCTCATCTTTGTGATATAGCTTTATGGGGAATGAGAAAAGAGTACGAACTTCCCCTAAAGGTTTCAGGAACAGGTACATTTTCTAAAGGTCTATGGCATACACTTGAATCGTTCGAAGTAAATTACAGGTATGCTGATGGCTTGACAATGAAATATTCGATAGATAAGCCATATACGAAATTTATCGGTCGAGACGGCTGGATCAGTGTAGGTTATCCCAACGTTCTTGAAGCAAGTAATCCGGATTTTATATCATTTGACAGGCCCTCCGGGAAAATAGATTATTCAGGGACCTTGTCCGATAAGGAAGATTTTCTTAAATCAATTGAGCTTGGCACCTCATCTCTCCAGCCTCTGGAAGTCGGCCATAATGTTTATTTTACTAATGTTATGGGATTAATTGCCATTAAGACAGGACGTGAATTGACCTGGGATTCATCCAAACAACGGTTTGTAGACGATACATATGCAAATTCAATGCTTAACAGACCATTCAGGGAAAATTGGATTGACAGGAATGTAGTGGACTGGATGAATAAATATCAGGAAGTGAAACTAAGGTAAGACTCATTTCAACAATATTCTCCTAAAACATATAGTGTTTATGATAGCTACAAAAATTGTCAAATTTTATTTTCTGTTTTTAAAATATCTTAAACACATCATAATCAACTAAAATATAATGAAAACAACCTTTCTGTCTTTAATTATAAAATCCCTGGCCGTTATTTTCTTACTGAATTCCTGTAACGAAGAGGTGAAAAGGCTTGACAATGTTTTCTATGCATTTAACAACTGTGTCAGAACATTGCCCAATGCTCCTGCAGGTTTCAAAGCACAGGCAGCCCTTGTTAAGGATATTGGGTATGATTACATGGCCGGTCATAGCGAGGACAGTTATTTTGAACTAAGGGCTGCGATGGATGAGGTTGGTCTGGAAATGGCTGAGATCTACATTCCTATGCGAATCATTGACGGGGAGATATCCTACCATGAGAGGTTAAAGGATGTCATCAGTGATTCCGGGGACAGGGATCTGCTTGTGGCTTTGCATCTGCATGCCCCTGATTTTCCAGGTACCCGGGAAGAGGCTGACCAGATCTTTGCAGACGGCATAGCTGAACTTGCAGATTTTGCTGCTCCCCTGAATGTGAGGATTGGTATTTACCCCCACGTTAATTTTTATTGTGAAACAGTCAGGCATAGTATTGATCTTGCACAAAAGGCTAACAGGGAAAATGCAGGAGGTATATTTAATTTATGCCATTTTTTAAAAGTTGAGGGGGAAGAAGGATGGGAGAAAACTATTGTGGATGCCATTCCATGGCTTTTTATGGTTTCGATCAATGGAGCAGACTCAGGTGATACCCGAAATATGGAATGGGACAGATTAATTCAGCCTTTAGGAGAAGGCTCATTTGACACTTATAAACTGGTCAAACTGCTAAAGGATAATGGTTATGAAGGATTGTTCGGATTGCAGTGTTACAATATTGATCAGGATTGTGAAACTGCCCTGAGAAATTCAATGGAAACCTGGATGAGCTACCAGGAAAAATATGCAGAAAACAGATAATATTTTAAAACTGTGACATTAAGTGACCCAATTTTTAAATTGTATAGCATCTTATATCGTGCCGGTAATCCACTATTTTATTTTAAAAATTCAATTGTTTTTTATGCCGGTTAACTCTGTTCTACATAATAATTATCTGTGGATGTGGACACTTATGCCTAATAAAGGAAACCTAAAAATCTGAAAAATGAAGAAACTTACCTCCGGAGCTATGACAATGACCGGCCTGCTCACGTTTGGGATGATAAGCCAAATGTGTACGGTTGAGAAGGATAACGATCAGTCAGGCAGACCCAATTTCATTATAATATTTGCCGATGATTTGGGATATGGGGATATAGGCGTCTTTGGCCATCCTACAATTAGAACACCAAATCTTGACAGGATGGCTGCCGATGGACAGAAATGGACTCAGTTTTATGTTGCCGCCTCGGTGTGCACCCCATCACGGGCCGGATTGCTGACGGGGAGATTGCCGGTTAGGTCAGGAATGGCCAGTAGCAGGCGTCGCGTTCTCTTTCCCGATTCAAACGGGGGGCTGCCACAAGAAGAGATCTCCCTGGCAAGAATTCTTAGTGACAACGGTTATCGTACAGCAATGTCGGGTAAGTGGCATTTAGGACATAAATCTCCTTTCTTACCCACAGATCATGGCTTTGAAACCTACTTCGGCATTCCATATTCCAATGATATGGACCGGCTGGAGTCTATACCAGGGGGCAATTGGATAACAGACCAGATGATTTTTGCAGAACAGGAAAATTTTGATGCTTATAATGTGCCACTGATGAGGGATGACCGGATCGTTGAAAGGCCGGCCGATCAGCGGACTATCACAAAGCGTTACACAGAAGAAGCTGTTGACAGGATTAGGGAATTTAAAGATGAGCCTTTTTTTATTTACCTCGCCCATTCATTGCCTCATATCCCTCTTTTCAGGGCAGAAGAGTTCACAGATCATTCTCTGGCAGGAATTTATGGCGACGTAATTGAGGAGATTGACTGGTCTGTAGGGCGTATAATTGAGACACTGGAAGAGGAGGGAATAGCAGAAAATACGCTGGTAATTTTTACCTCTGATAACGGACACTGGCATATTTTTGATACTCACGGTGGATTCGCAGGATTGTTAAGAGGTGCCAAAGGAGGAACTTTTGAGGGTGGTATGCGTGTGCCAACTTTAATCTGGTGGCCGGGCCAAATCGAACCGGGAGTTATTATGGACCTGGGAACAACATTGGATTTGATGCCTACCTTCCTTAAACTTGCAGATATTGAGCTACCTGCCGACAGAGTGTATGATGGTTATGATCTGTCACCGCTATTGTTTGGAACCGGAGAGAGTGTCAGGGATGTCGTATGGTATTACAATGGAACAGAGGTCTTTGCAGTCCGAAAGGGAGATTATAAGGCTCACTTCATTACCCAGCTTGAATACGGTACCAAAACCGCACACTTTGTTACCAAACCTGAGTCTGATGTTGGGATTGGCAGGACGGTCCACGACACTCCCTTGCTTTTTAACCTGAACATCGATCCTGCGGAGAGATATAATATTGCTTCAGATCATCCGGATATCATTGAAGAGATAAGACGCCTGAAGGACGAGCATATTGGTTCTGTTGAACCTGTTGAAAATCAGCTGGAAAAGTAAGGAGGTGATTGATAGGCAAACTTTGAATACAATTTCTACGCTCGAAACATTAACAAAATATAATATCTCAATGAAACAAATACTCAGCTTAGTCATGCTATTGCTAGCTATCATCTCATGCAACAGCGAAAAACAAAACTCTGATTTGAAACTTTGGTATCCTGAACCGGCTACTGTATGGGAAGAGGCTTTACCTCTGGGTAACGGACGGCTTGGGGCCATGATTTTCGGCAATCCGTCAAGCGAACTGATTCAGCTTAATGAGAATACCATATGGGCAGGCAGTCCGAATCAAAATAATAATCCCGATGCGCTCGAAGCTTTGCCGTTAATACGTCAGCTAATTTTCGACGGAAAATATATTGAAGCCCAGGATATGGCAAATGAAAAAGTAATATCCAAAACTTCTCATGGCATGCCATACCAGACAGCAGGTAATCTGAGGCTCAATTTCGAAGGACATGATAATTACTCCGGTTTCCATCGGGAACTAGATGTTGAGCGAGCTGTTGCCACCACCAGGTATACTGTTGAGGGGGTTGAATATACCCGGGAAATGTTTTCATCATTTCCCGACGAAGTAATTGTAGTGCGAATGACTGCCAGTAAACCGGGCAAGATAAGTTTTACAACTACCTTAGACAGTCCGGGGAATGTTGATGTTTCTGTTTTAGGCAACGACTTATTACAGATGAGAGGTATCACAAGCAGTCATGAAACAGTTGAGGGGAAAGTTGAATATGTGGTGCTCGGGAAAGTTCTCAATGAAGGTGGTACTATTTCTTCGGGAAATGGTCGGCTTACTATTGACAGCGCCAATAGCGCAACTATCTTTATTTCTATCGCCACTAATTTTGTCGATTATAAGGATATTAGCGGAGATGCTGGTTCGCAGGCGGAGATGTATTTAAATCGGGCAATACAAAATGACTATGATCAAATGCTCATCTCTCATATTGATTATTATCAGGAATTTTTTAACCGTGTATCGATTTATCTTGGTCAGACTGATTCGGTAAATAACCCCACCGATATCCGCATCGAGCAATTCAACCTGGGAAACGATCCTTCTCTGGCAGCTCTTTACTTTCAGTTCGGGCGCTATCTGCTGATCAGTTCATCACAGCCGGGCACCCAGCCTGCTAACTTGCAGGGAATATGGAACAATCAGCTTTTTCCGGCATGGGACAGTAAGTATACTATAAATATAAATACTGAAATGAATTACTGGCCTGCTGAACCGACTAATTTAATGGAAATGCATGACCCTATGATTCGGATGGTTAGAGAGCTTTCGGTAACCGGCCGCGAAACAGCAGCAACCATGTATGGTGCCAGAGGTTGGGTAACGCATCACAATACTGATATCTGGCGTATCAGCGGTCCTGTTGATGGTTCATACTGGGGTATGTGGCCGATGGGAGGGGTCTGGCTCAGCCAGCATCTGTTCGATAAGTTCGAATACAGCGGTGATGTGGAATATCTGCGTTCAGTATATGATATACTAAGGGGAGGAGTAGAGTTTTGCCTCGATTTCCTGGTAGAAGAGCCAAATAACGGATGGATGGTCATAGTGCCTTCCAATTCGCCCGAAAACTCACCATCAATTCACTACCAATCTTCAATTGCTGCCGGCACAACTATGGATAACCAGTTGATTTTCGATCTCTTCACCAAAACAATAAGGGCTGCAAGAATTTTGAATATTGATGAAGATTTAATTCCTGAGATGGAGCGTATTTTAGATCTGTTGCCTCCAATGCAAGTCGGGCAACACGGTCAATTGCAGGAATGGATGCATGACTGGGATAACCCTGATGACAAGCACCGGCACGTTTCTCATCTGTACGGTTTGTTTCCCTCAAACCAGATATCGCCTTATCAAACTCCCGGGCTCGCCGATGCTTCCCGAACAACATTAATACACAGGGGCGATCCCTCAACCGGCTGGTCAATAAACTGGAAAATAAATCTGTGGGCAAGACTCCATGACGGGAATCATGCTTTTAAACTGATGGGTGAACAGATAAAGCTTGTAGGTCGGAATGGTGATGATCCGCGTGCATTTTCTGAAGCAGGGGGCACTTATCCCAATATGTTTGATGCACATCCCCCTTTCCAGATTGACGGAAATTTCGGATTTACATCAGGACTAACCGAAATGCTCATGCAGAGCCACGATGGGGCAATTCACCTGTTGCCCGCACTGCCTGATGTTTGGCCCGGCGGCCGTGTTACCGGTCTCAGGGCCAGGGGTGGGTTCGAAATTATTGAATTGGAGTGGGACAATCATCATATAGAAAAATTTGTAATTCGATCTACCCTGGGTGGAAACTTAAGGGTCAGAACGGCAAATGAACTTGCGTTAAAAGGAAATGTTGCCATGGTTAATGCAGAGGGCGAAAACAGCAATGAATTTTACCAGGTACCTGAAATTAAGCAAGCATTAATATCACCGGTTGCCAATTTAAATATTATTGAATTGCCAGATACCTATTTATACGATATTCATACCGAAAAGGGGCAGGAATATACCTTTGTTATACGATAATTGATACTTAAACAAACCATATTATATCGAAACCCGGAACCACTTATTTTTTCACATTATTTTACTTTATCAAGGGTCATCTCAAAAAACTGGTACCAGTGGTCACCACCTGTGTTATACTCTCCCTTTTCGTGCCACTGCCCCTTTTCATTAAGATAAATAATATATCGAATATTATCTCCAGGGTACCAGTAGAAATTATTGTCAATAAACTCCCCTCTAAACTCGCCGCCCTGCCGGGTAGTTAGCCAGGTCCTGAAGGAATAGTCTTTATCCTGGTGGTTATAGGTTACCACAGCCAGGGCATCGTGCATAATTTCCCCGTTACTCATTCCACGCCCTTCAATTAGCAGGGCTGTACCGTCCAGCTTTAACTGAACGAGTTCGGTTTGATCAAATTCGTAACGATTGCCGTCTTCGGCCATAATCCATCCGGAACCTTTCCACTCGCCTGAAAGGAAAGCGAGTTTTTCAATCGCTTGCTGAGAAATGCGGTTGGCTTCCGGTTGCTGGCCATTAACGGTTAGCACCGATAGAACGGCTATCACGAGTGTAAATACGTAATTGAATTTAACCGGTAAATCACTATTTTGATTTTGTGTTGTTTTCATATTCTTAAGTTTTTATATTTAAAATGACATGTTCACAATAAATAAATAGGGCTCCTGCTGTTGATGTATATCACAGAAAAGAGAGGGGTGTGCATGAGTTTACACTACAACACCCAAAAAGCCTGATTATGTTATTGTACCAGTTTTTTTAATTTTTCAATCGCAGCTTATGCGGGCTGCTTTTAGGGACCCGTTCTATTATGCCACGAGCCTCCAGGTCGAGCTTTACCGTTACAACATACCAGGTTACCTTACCGTCAAACGTGCCTGAAAGCTCTGCATTTGCCTTTTGGCTCAGATCATCATAAGTGATGTTTGGATGCTTTTCCACGGTTTTAAGAATATAATCCGCCATTGTGTCATACCTGCGTTTTAGAATATTTACCCCTTTTTTACCCTGGGGGTGGAGAGTCATGATTTTTTCTTCAGTCGTTTTCATAGGATTCAGGGTTTTTTAATAATTGGGCAACTATTTTAATTAGTGTGAGGGCTAATGTGCCTATCATCAACTTGTTATATTGCAATTTAGCCATAAATGTTCAGGAAACCAACTGAGTTAATGTTTATATAATTTCAATCTGCAGCTTTTCATTTATTTATAAGTTAAGATAATCTTTAAGGGCTTGTGTATAGTCATCCATTGCTTTGAGTCCGTTTTCTGTTATTTTAATACAGGTCAATGGCTTCTTATTACGAAAAGATTTATTTACCTGTATATATTCAGCCTCCTCCAGCTTGCTTATCTGTGCACTTACATTACCACGGCTGGCATTGCAGGCGTCTACAATAAAAGAGAAGGAAATTTCCTCATACGCAACAAGTAACGACATAATTGCCAATCGTAATTGATTATGCAACAGAGGGTCTAAATCTTTCATCTTTCTTGTTTTTTGAGCATATAACCAGGAATAATATATGTGATGGTTATAGCCAACGCCATAATCAACAAAATTTCGGCAGTAGTAACAAATACCGCTGCAATTGCAAGAATAAAAGCCGAGAAACCTCCAATAATCAATGGTTTAAATTTCAGGATTACCCCAGTTGTAAAGGTGCCCCATGCAAAAAAAGCTATAAATGCAGGGTAAATCATTACCCAGCCATAAGTAAAGCCTAAAAGAACCATCACCAGCCAAACCCCGTTTGAGCCTAACCAAATTCCACTCAGCGAATACTCAATAAAAGATCTCCGCTGATTTTTGGTCGGCGACTTTACCCCTTTTAAAATTGCTATCACTAAGGGCAATCCTATTGCAGGAAACCAGATAAAACCTGGTGATATTCCCAATTTTAAGAGGAAGTTCATATAAGTTAGTACTGCGGCCGTTACAATACACCATCCCCATACGATAAAGTGATCGGCCCCTTTTCCGTATTTTTTTTGTGAATGAAGTATCATTGACCTGATGACATCAATCGCCTGTTTTTCATCAAATTCTTGTTTTTCCATAACTTTTATTTTAACATGTTTATAATGTAAACATATAAAAAAAATAAACAATGAACAAGCTTTAAAGGCAAAAATGTTTTTTAACTTTATTTTAATTTTTCCGGGAAGCAGTAAGGGTAAATTTGCATAACAACTTTTTATGCGAATAAATGAATTAAAAGAATTGTAAAATGATATCCTTCATGAAAACATTTGAGACAGACACAATTCTGTTAAGGCCATTAAAACTTGATGATTTTGAGGCATCGCCCCGCCAGGCCGGTTGGTTCTGTGTATCTATAATTGAACTATTCCTTAGAATAAGAACTACAAACAAAATTATCCATTATAATGTGTAGCTTGCCCTGGCACCAGACAGCGGTTCATTATAGTATTAGGAGCAGGACATGGGAGATCCGTTTTTCCCGAACATGTAAGAAAGGTACTGAATAGAATAGGAGGTGCTGAAGAAGGTGTTATGAGAAGCCACACTTTAATGAATAATAAGAAGTCATACCCGATTTGCGACTGGCAGAAATTATTAATAAAAAGGTTATGAAGACAATACTTGTAACAGGAGCCACTGGTAATGTTGGCATGGAAGTAATAAAAAATCTCAGTAAAGATAATGTCAATGTTAAAGTCCTTGCAGGTGTCAGAGAAGAAGCAATCACCGGCCAACTCTTTGACAAATATAATGTTGAATCAATTTATTTTGATTTCGATAATAAAGAGAGTATAGAAAAGGCGTTTAGCCTAACTGATATCGTGTTTTTGCTTAGGCCTCCTCAGCTGGCTGATGTAAAGAAATACTTCCAGCCGGTGATTGAAATAGCTGTTCAAAAGAAAATTAATCACATAGTATTTCTATCCGTCCAGGGAGCAGAAACCAGTTCCTTTATTCCTCACCACAAGATCGAAAAACTGATCGAAGAAAGTGGAATCAACTACACCTTCCTTAGACCTGCATATTTTTTTCAGAATTTTACTACAACCCTTCGGAAAGATATAATAGAAAACCAGAAGATTTTCTTGCCAGCCGGAAAATCAAAATTTACGGTGATTGATGTAGAAGACTTAGGTGTAGTTTCCTCATTAATCCTGGCAGACCCTGCCAAACATATTAACAAAGCTTATGATCTGACCAATGATGAAAAACTCAGTTTTGGCGAAATGGCTGATATTTTAACCAAAGTTTTAAATAAAAAAATCACTTTTAAAAGCCCTGATTTAATTTCTTTTTACATTAAAAAACGGAGGGAGAAAATCCCTTCAATGTTTGTGCTGGTCATGATCATGCTACACTATTTACCAAGATTTAAACCAACTCCCAATACCACAAAATGGGTCGAGGTAATTTCAAACAAAAAACCAAAAAACTTTCGGGAATTCGTAGAATCGAATCAACAACTTTTAACATAGCCTTATATCTTGCAAACTAATAACCTACAAAAGGAATTTGATGGGTGAATTCGTCACTTTATACCTGTTTCAATATAAAATCTGCCAGATCAGCCCTGGCAATTTTGGTGCTCGAATTTACACCTACCCATCCCACACGATAAGTACCTTTTTTTAAATACTACATTAATAGTAAAAATATTATAAAAATAGTTGTGCAATTAAATTTGTTTACTATATTTGTAGTAGGTGATGTTAATGCTGCCGGCTAAATGCATTAATGAGCTAATATAACATATTAAAAATGAAGAACCTTACAAAAGCAGAAGAGCAGGTCATGCAGATACTCTGGGGACTGGATGAAGCTGTAGTAAAGGATATTGTCAGCAGATTCAAAAAACCCAGGCCTGCTTACACTACAGTCGCGACCGTATTGGGGGTCCTTGAAAAGAAGGGATTTGTAGCACGAAAAAAGATTGGAAATGTCAATCTGTTTTTTCCTGAGATAAGTAAGAAAGAATATACCGGGTTTCAGTTTAAGGCATTGCTCAACAATTATTTCAACGGGTCGTTTCCAAAAATGGCCACATTTTTTGCCAGGGAGAACAACCTCGACATTGAAGACATGGAAGAAATTTTGAAAAAATCCGGTGAGGAATTGAATGACTCACAAAATCCTGAATAAGTATGGAATCATTTTTTGAATTTCTGGTTCGCAGCTCTGCAGCAATAGCTTTATTATACATTGTTTACTGGATATTTCTGCGAAATGAAACTTTTTACCAGGCCAACCGATGGTACTTTATCGTGGCTTTAAGTTTATCAGTTTTATTACCTCTTTTCCCGCTGCGGTATGCTGTCCCGGTCCATTCCGGCGATACCACGGTTATGTTTCAGGCATTGCATGATAACTTCGGGAACATCCGGCCAGATTATTCTGTTAACCAGGCAGCCCCTGCCGGAAGTGGACTGATCAATATTTTAACTTTTGTATATATTATCGGTTCAGCACTGGTTTTGCTTCGTCTGGTTATACAGACAAGAGTATTGGTTCATTTAATAGCGCGCAGTAAAATTGTATTTAACGGAGGTATTCGTGTTGCTGAAAATAAGAATGTTAATACAGTTTTTACTTTTTTCAACATAATGTTTATAAACCCTGAACAGATCAATCAAAATGATCTGCCAAAGATTATTGCTCACGAAAAAGTGCACATTCGTGAATACCATTGGATCGATCTGATTATTATTGAACTAATGACAGTTTTTTTCTGGTTCAACCCGTTTATCTGGTTTTATGAACATTCGATGAGGCAAAACCATGAATATCTTGCCGATAATGGTGTTTTGTCTATGGGCTATTCAAAGGATCAGTATCGTGAGCTATTAATGAACCAGGCATTTGGACTTCAGGTAATAAGCATTACAAATTCACTCAATTTTGCACTCAACAAAAACCGGTTTAAAATGATGACGAAAAAGAAAACTCCCGGACTGAGAAGCTTAAAGTTTCTCATAGCTTTACCTGTATTGGCGGCTATAATTTTCGCCTGTGCCGAACCATGGTATCAAAACCAGAATAATAGCAAAATCAGCATTAACGAAATTCCGTCAGGTTCGGTTGATATCATAGAAATAACAGGTAAAATCGTTGATGAACAGGGTAACCCGATCCCTGGCGTATCGGTAGTAATAAAGGGTACAACTGTAGGTACTGTAACCAATCCGGGTGGATTCTTTGAAATTAAATTCCCCCCGGAGTACGATCTGGTACTTTCCTATGTGGGAAAAGAAACTATAGTTGATAATTTGTCTGATTTGAAATCCGAACCAATTCAGGAGAAATATCAACGCAGATATGTAATGCGGGAAGGAGTATTCAACATTGATCGTGAAAAACACTTTTCGTCACCTCCACCACCTCCACCACCTCCATCATCTCCGGCAGGAGAAAGAACTGATCAGCCCGGTTCAGCTTACACTGTAACCGATGAAGACGGTTCTCAATTAGTTTTTTTTGTAGTGGAAGAACTACCAGTATATCCGGGTAACTTTTATGCACTAGGCCAATATGTGAAAAGTATGGAAGAAAAGCTTTCGCGGGAACAAAACTTAAAAGGAGAGGTGCTGGTTGGTTTCACTATTGATGAGAACGGGAAAGTTTCAGATATCAGGGTACTTGAAACTGATAATATTACCATAGCCAGCAGTGCCATCGATATAGTATCGGGAATGGCTGACTGGACTCCGGGCAAACAGCGGGGCAAGCCTGTTCCTGTTAACTTTACACTGCCTTTGGAATTTTGATAATTCAGTGGCGGCAAGTTGGAAGATTGATTGTTAACCGAGTCCGGGTCAAAAATTCCCTGGCTAAATCATATTCTGAGTCAAATCCTATCCACTCAGGGTGACACATCAACCTTTTGCTAAAAGGATCTGGTAAAATGCTGTGGATTTTTATACTGCAATTAAAAAAATAAATTTCTATGCATCGCAACCCTCCAGTCAAAATTTGCATCTATAGAAAAAAAATTATGAGAAATTTGATAATCTTAGCAGTCCTTACATTTTTTTTCATTAGTTGTGAAAAAGATAATTTTAGTGAAGAGAATCCTGATGTTGGACAATTTGTCAATTTGCTTAAGACTGTCAAATAGGATAAATATGAATTTAATGAAAATGGTGAAAAGCTTTGGATAAAAATGCCAAAATTTGTGAAGGAGCAGATCCCATTATTAATTGATCTCTCACAGGATACTACTTTAGTGCGTCCTTATGATCATTTTCCGGTAAATCCTCTTTCGTCAATCCCACCTTATAGAATGGACGATGGAGTTGAATCTATTATGATTGGTGAATACCTATTATGGTGTGCTGAAGGAATTATTAATGACAAAATATATCCATCACTGACTCCTGCGCTTAAAAACCAAAACTATAATAATGATAAAAGGCTTACAGGCAAAGAAATTCTGGAAGTTAGAGAAATCTATAAATCCTGGTGGGAGAATTATAGTAAAACTGACATAATAAGTGAATTACCATTAGAAGTTACAGATTATTGTTGGAGATAAATAACCACTTATTACTTCAACTTATATTACATGACATAGAAAATCTGGAAAATTGTCATGAATACCTCTTTACCATCAGGTTTTAATTCTCCAAAGCCTGCATATACCGCCTTTCCTGTTCAGCAAGTAAACCTCTGCTGTTTAATAGACGGGGTTACCTGACCTTTGCTTTACCATGATCAATAAACCAATTTTTGATAGGTTTTAAATTCAAGGCTAAATTATTTGTGTATGTAAAATCATTAGCATATTTTTGTTTGCACACGTGTGTATTAAGAAATGATCAGCCTATTCTGATGAGAATTACTATTAAGGATATTGCAAGGGAATTGAATGTCCATCATTCAACTGTTTCAAGGGCTATGCGGATGGATCCGCGCATAAAGTCAGAGACAGGGGAGATAATCCGGAATTATGCCATGGAGCATGGTTATTATGCCAATCTGAATGCTCTCAGATTAAGGAACAGTTTGCGGAATGTGATTGCGCTGATTGTTCCCAACATTAACCATCGTTTTTTTTCCAACATCATTAATTACCTGGCCGACCTCTGCTACGAAAAGGACTATATTCTTTCAATTTACCAGTCCAACGAGAATTTTGACCATGAACGCAGTTTTATAAAAAAACTAATTCAGCAGGATGTCGCTGGAGTTATAGCATCAATTTCTGATAAAACAATAACTTCCGATCATTTCAGTGAGCTCAACAAATTAAATATTCCACTTGTATTTTTCGACAGGGTGCTTGATGATATAAAGGCTTCGCGAGTTACTGCAAATAACCGGGAAGTTGCTGAGAAGCTGGTTGTTAAGCTTAGTCGGATGGGCCGTTCCAGGATTGCACACATATCAGGTTCTGATCATATCAGTGTTTTCCATAACAGGAACGAGGGGTATTTGAGTGGCATCAGAAAAATGAGATCTGATTATGCAAAGAGCATTTGTATTGAAGAACAATTCAGTCCCGAATCCGGCAGAAAAGCTGCAATTGAACTATTTTCAAAGGAAACCCGGCCGGATGCCATAATTTCAACATCATTCTTCCTTACCATGGGAATAGTCAGATACCTTAATGAGATAGATGTAAAGATATCTGATGAAGTCACCATTGCCGGCTTTGGCGACAGGATGTTTAATTCTTTGCTGAGCCCCGGCATAATTTCAATTGACCAGCCTGAGAAGGAGATGGCCATTGTTGCATTTGACCTCCTTCTGGAACAAATTGAATACAAGGGTGAACCCGAGAAATTCATATACAAGGATATTGAACTGAAATCTGAAATATTAACTTAAAAACCTTAATACATGAAAGACATAATACCGGCCACAATGAAGGGAGCTTATCTCCCCGGAGATAGTACAGTTGTTATGAAGGATATCCCTGTGCCGGAACCGGGACATGGGGAAGTACTTATCAAAACAAAGTCGTCTACCATTTGCGGAAGTGATATAAGGGCAATATATCATGAACATCTGGGGAAAGGCCCTGAAGGTTATAACAATAAGGTTGCCGGTCATGAACCTTCCGGACAGATAGTGAAGTGCGGTCCTGGTATGAGAAGATTTAAAGAAGGAGACAGAGTAGTTATTTACCATATTTCCGGATGTGGTGTATGTAATGATTGCCGTCGTGGATTCATGATCAGCTGTACGAGTCCCCATCGTGCAGCCTACGGCTGGCAACGTGATGGTGGAATGGCACCATTTATTGTTGCAGAAGAGAAGGATCTTGTGTTGCTGCCTGATTCACTCAGTTATACCGATGGCGCACAGATAGCATGCGGATTCGGAACTTGCTATGAGGCCCTGGAAAAGATAGGGATATGCGGGAATGATGCTGTTCTTGTCGTTGGTTTGGGTCCTGTCGGACTTGCCACCCTTATGCTGGCAAAGGCAATGGGTGCACAGATGCTCGTTGGTATAGATACTGTTAAGGAGAGATGCGAACTGGCCAGGGAGAAAAACCTGGCAGACCATATATTCCTTTCAGGTGAGAGTACTCTTAAAGAGGTCAGGGCACTTACCTTCGATGGTCAGGGTTTTGAACGAACCATTGATTGCTCGGGTAACACCTACGGAAGGCAGCTTGCAATTCGTGCCACCCGAAAATGGGGGAAAATGGCCATGGTGGGAGAGGGGGGCACGGTAGAATTCAACCCGAGTCCTGATATCATTCATGATCAGGTGACAATATATGGTTCCTGGGTTACCAGTATCTGGCTCATGGAAGAACTGGTGGAGCGGATTGCCCGCTGGGGAATACACCCGGAGGAGCTTGTAACTCACAGATTTACATTGGATAAAGCGCCGGAAGCTTATGAGCTTATGGCCGGAGGTAAGTGTGGCAAAGTTGCTATAGTATTTGATGAGGAGGTGCGGGATGTTTGATAATAATTTATTCACTCCTGATCCCGATGGTGTAGACCCTGGTAGTATACCCTCCCGGAAATTATCTGCCGGCGGTGAGATACCCGTTATTGGTCTTGGCACTTTCGGGTCTGATCATGTATCGGCCGATCAGGTTGCCCATGCAGTAAGGCAGGCAATACTGCTGGGTTACAGGCATATTGACTGCGCCTCTGTATATGGAAATGAGCATAAGATCGGACCGGTTCTTTCTGAGCTTACGGATGGGGGACTGGACAGAAGGGAGCTCTGGGTTACTTCAAAAGTCTGGAACAACATGCACGGGGAGGGACAGGTTCTGGAGTCATGCAAGAGGTCCCTTAATGATCTTAAACTGGATTATCTTGATATGTATCTTGTTCACTGGCCTTTCCCTAATCATCATGCAACTGGTGTTGATGTTGGCTCCAGGGATCCTCATGCAGTGCCATACATACATGAGAACTTTATGAAGACCTGGAGACAGATGGAGGATCTGGTTGAAAGGGGACTGGTAAGGAATATAGGGACATCTAATATGACCATTCCGAAACTTGAGCTTGTTTTGAGGGATGCAAGGATCAAACCGGCATGCAATCAAATGGAGTTGCATCCTCATTTTCAGCAGCAGGAGCTTTTCGATTATGTGGTTGAAAAAGGGATAATGCCCGTCGGATATTCACCAATTGGATCACCTGCCCGCCCGGTACGTGACCGGACGCCTGAAGATACAGTGGATATTGAAGATCCGGTAATAGTGGAAATTGCCAAAAGGTTAAATGTGCATCCCGCAGAGGTATGTATTAAGTGGGCTATACAGCGGGGTCAGATTTCAATTCCTTTTTCCACAAAACGGAAAAATATGTTAAGCAACCTCAGAGCAGCCGTTTCTGACCCTTTAGATGAAAAGGACATGAAGGCTATTTCCGGAATTGATAAGAATTGCCGGCTTATAAAAGGACAGGTATTTCTCTGGCCGGAGGCAAAAGGATGGGAAGACCTTTGGGATCCGGACGGGAAAATTTCTGTATAACCTGGTTTCGCTTGCTTAATGCCGGGTATTGATACCGGGTAATTAAAAATATAACAAAGGGGGTATTGAAATGAGCCAATGCTTCAGGTTTGGATATATCTAAATACTGAAGGTCCATGATGTCAGAGATTTTCTGAATGTTGATACAATAAATCGTTACGAAATCTTAATGGCGATGGGTAAATAAATGAACCAATAGTTGATGAGTTGATACCGGCAATTCCAGAATAAATCTAAATGTTTTTGTGTGACAATTTTATCATTCCCATAATGTGCATAAGGAATTAAACTAATACTCAATACTATGAAGCCACAAATAATTATAATTGCAGTTTTGTCATTAATAATTATTTCCTGCCAGGAGCAGCCGCCAAAGTATAGCGCCGACTGGGAATCGCTGGGCCAGGTAAACCCGGTGCCGGAGTGGTTCAAGGATGCAAAGTTGGGCATTTATTTTCACTGGGGCGTCTATTCCGTGCCTGCCTATAGCAACGAGTGGTACCCAAGGAATATGTACAGGGATGGATCACGGGAGAACGTCCACCACATTGAAAACTATGGTAATCCTGAAGATTGGCCCTATCATTTTTTTATAACCGGAGCCGACGATAAGCAGGGAAATTTCAAGCAGTTTGCTCCCAGATTAAAATCTGAAGGCGGGAACTTCGACCCTCAGGAATGGGCGGATCTGTTTGCTGCATCTGGAGCGAAATTTGCCGGTCCGGTAGCCGAACACCATGATGGTTTCTCAATGTGGGACAGTGATGTCAACCCATGGAATGCACAGGATCATGGACCCGGAATGGACCTGGTCGGTTTGTTGACCGATGCTTTCCGCGAAAGCGGAATGAAGATAATCCTTTCGATGCATCATGCCTACAATATAACCGGCTTTTTTGATAATGCCCCGGAAACGGATGATCCTGATCTGCAGATGCTGTACGGACAAATGGGACGGGAGAGAAATGAGGAGGTATGGCTCGAAAAGCACAAAGAGATTATCGATAAATACCAGCCTGATATTATCTGGCAGGATTTCAACCTGCCTGAACTTACTGAGAAGGTGCTGCTGGAGTTTCTCGCCTACTACTACAACCGGGCTGATGAGTGGGGTAAAGAGGTGGTCAATACCTATAAGGATGCTCTTAATCACGAGGTCGGCGTGCTTGATTATGAGCGGGGGGGACCGGTAGACCTGACTGATTATTACTGGCTGACCGATGATGCCATCAGTCGTTCAAGCTGGTGTTATACTGAGGGTATAACTTATTACAGGCCGGTTGAGGTTTTGCATGGTTTCTTTGACCGCATAAGCAAGAACGGGAACCTGCTTCTGAATATATCACCAATGGCAGATGGAACCATTCCCGACGGACAAAAGGAAATACTTCTGGCTATGGGCGACTGGCTCGGCAAATATGGTGAGGCTGTTTATGCTACAAGGGCATGGGTGAAGTTTGGTGAGGGCCCAACACAGATGGGGGCGGGGCATCATCATGCAGAAGGTGCAGGATTTATTCCTCCGACTGCCGGAACACCTGACGATATAAGATTTACCCGCAGTAAGGATAATAAAGATCTTTATGCCATAATTCTGGGCTGGCCTGAAGATGGCAGCACTGTATCTATAACCACCTTGTCGAAAGGGAAGATTTATCTTGATAATTTGGAAGATGTCTTTCTGTTGGGGCCCGGAGATGAAGAATATATTCCTGTTGAACTTGTGCAGGATGAATCGTCTTTGCACGTCACTTTGCCCTACAAGCCGGCTGAGGAACTCGCATATGTAATAAAATTCAGTTTTTCGGAAAGTATACCCGTGTTACGGTTGTCTGATAATTAGCAGAGGTTGATTTTCTTAATAAACATACCTTGTCCGACCTCCACATTGGGCATTTCAGCTTGGCCTGACTGAAAAAAAATAACATAATCAATTGAATCTCTGTAAAATATTTTGTATATTTATAGTGAAATCGGCTGATTTTAAATTTTCTCCTTATATCAGAAATATTTCCAATTGCATTTTATTATTCGCCGGATGAAGGTGCAATGATAAAACTGCTCAGACAGTACTTCAGATTTTTGCATAAACACGGGTATAACATCTTTCAGGAATTATTAACCTAAAATTCTATTATTATGAAAAACATGGTTAAAGTAATTGAAGTAATTGCATCATCGGAAAAGAGTTTTGATGACGCCGCCAGGGTAGCGGTGACCGAAGCCGGAAAAACAGTCAAGAATATCCGTTCAGTCTACATTAAGAACATGAATGCCAAGGTGGAAAATAATCAGATTGTTTCTTATGCCGTTAATGCTAAAATTTCTTTTATGCTTGAAGAAAAGTAATTGTCATTTGACAGCAGGGTATTATGACTCTCCGGTAGTTTCATTGCTGGATTATATTGGCCGGTAAAATTTTTCCGGAAACCGGATTGATTGGTTATTGTCGTTTTCATGGCGGTGTAAAACTGAAGTCAGTTTTTTTTTCGACATCTTTTCCATCAGATATTGATGGAAAAGGAGGTTAAATATGGCTGAAAAGCAGGTAAAATTCTTCCACGATTCGCCCTCAGGTCTGTTGAGGTGGTTTTATATCTTTATGGGAACAGGTTTAATTCCACTTACAGTAAAGCTGCTAACCTTTATTTTGCCCTTTTCGTAAGGCTGGCTTTGTTCAATTACATCAACAGCACTGAAACCGGCCCTGGCAATATAATCCATATACTCATCATAGGTTACCGCACCTGCCCAGCATTCGGCTACTGCTTCAGGATCGGAACTATATTCTGAGGGTACTGGTTCATCAGCATAAATATCACTTATAGTAAACCGGCCACCCGGTTTAAGCAAACGGTAGATCTCCTTCCATACAAGGTCTTTTCTTCTGACATGGTTAAGAACACAATTCGAAATAATAAGGTCGGCAATAGAGCTTTCCAAAGGAATTTCTTCCAGCCCTGATAAAATGAATTCCACATTTTCTACACCAAGTTTTTGAGCTGTTTTTTTGCCTTTGGAAATCATCCCGGGAGTTGAGTCTATACCATAAACGAAGCCATCAGGCCCAACAATTTCAGCCATCCTGACAACATCATTACCCCTGCCACTTCCCAGGTCAATGCAAATTTCTCCTGATATTATACCGCTTTTGTCCAGCGCTCCTCCGCAAGAGAGACAGCAACTGTCTTCCGCCAGTTGTGTGTACCTTTTATTAATGGCTTCTTCCATTTTTAAAATATTTTATTTGTGAATTAGTAATAATTTAAGTTGATTTCTTTTTGGCCCTGCATTACTGAGAAAAGTCTTTGACATAATCTATATCGGCGACAAATCAACGTAATCGCTTTTCACCTTATTTAAATATCGTATCGAAAATCTGACCTCAAAAATAAGAAATTATTAAGGAATTATTTAAAAGGCTAGATTATTAGATATTTTAATTATTTTTGCAGTGGTGGTTAAACAAGCTGCTTATTTATACTGAGTTTAGATAAAAGAATAATTGATAATTAATGATCTGATAATGAAAAGTCTGACAATTAAGAAAACAGAAAAAGCAGTTCAGCCTGCTCAGTGTTGTGCAAAGAAATCAAAAGTCATTGCCGGCTGCCATGATTAAATTTCCGGATTCTGCCTGATAATAACCGGCCGGATTATATTGAAAAAATTCCAGTTCTATGCAATTATCAAGGTTTAATATATTGTCGGAAATTAAAGATTCAGAAAAGTGCTATATAATTAATCCATTATACGGCACCGCTGATATCATTGACAAAGATTACTACAGGGCTTTACTTGAAGGAAAATTATGCAACAATGAGCTGATTGAGAAAGGTTATCTTTCTGATCCTGATGCTGAGAGATCGGAGTTCAGAAAGGCATACCTGAAATTTACAGATGAGCGTGATTCTGATGAGATTCAGCTCTTTTTTGTTCCGGGGTATTCATGCAATTTCAATTGCTCCTATTGTTACCAGGCCGATTACAATGAAAAGCCGGCAGGGCTCAGTCCGGAAGTAATAAAAGCTTTTTACAGCTATATTGATTCAGAGTTTAAAGGTCGCAGTAAATATATAACACTGTTTGGCGGGGAGCCTCTATTGCCGGGAAAAAATCATAAGGCAAACATATTACATCTTGTGGAAATGGCAACTGAACGTGCCATTGATATTGCAGTTGTTACAAACGGATATCACATATCCGGTTATATTGATATTTTCAAAAAAGCAAGCATCAGGGAGGTGCAGGTTACCATTGACGGAACCCGTGAAGTACATGATAGCAGACGCAAACTTAAATCCAGCGAGGGTACTTTTGACCGCATAGTTGAGGGAATTGATCTTTTACTTGAGAATGATATCCCGGTAAATCTGAGGGTGGTTATCGACAGGGATAATATTTCTGATCTGCCCGCCCTGGCAAGGTTTGCCATCGATAAGGGGTGGACAGATAATTCTCTTTTCAAAACGCAGCTCGGCAGGAACTATGAACTGCATGAATGCCGGCACAGCAATACTAATCTGTTTTCGCGAATTGAGATGTACAGGGAACTTTATGATCTTATCATGAAATTTCCACATATACTTGATTTCCACAAGCCTTCATTTTCTGTTGCAAAGTATCTTTCGGAAAACGGAGTGCTGCCGCCTCCTCTTTTTGATGCATGTCCCGGAACAAAAACAGAATGGGCTTTTGACTTTACCGGAAATATTTATGCGTGTACTGCCACAGTTGGTAAAACCGGAGAAGAGCTTGGCAGCTTTTTCCCCGAAAGGGTTCTGAAGGACGAAATTATTGAAAAGATTTCGGAAAGGGACATACTTTCAATTAAGGAATGCGGAGATTGTAATGTGAGCCTGCTCTGTGGCGGGGGCTGTGCCGCTGTTGCTAAAAGCCGTAATGGTTCAGGTAACAGTGCCGATTGCCGCCCAATTAAAGAACTGCTGGAACTGGGGATAGCAGCCTATTTTCGCGATCAGCTTTAAGGAATTAATAATGAATTAAAATAATAAAAACAATCAGTGATGCAGGAAATTACCGCTTTGGAATTTAATGAGATAACCGGCATGAACGAACCGGTTTTAGTTGACTTTTATTCAACAGAGTGTCCTCCATGTGATGCCCTTGCACCAAAACTTGAAAGCCTGGAAAAGCTTTTCAGCAAGGAGATCAGGTTTGTTAAAATCTACCGTCAGGGAAACAGAGAGCTGGCAGAGAAACTGGGGGTCAAATCTTCACCAACATTACTTTTTTTCGAAGGAGGTAAAGAGGTTTGCCAGAGGTTGTCAGGAGGAATTAAAAGGTCGGAGATAGTAAGGGAAGTTGGTCATATTCTTGGTCGTGAAAAGATTGGTAATGTGATGAATGAGATTGACCCTGTAGTTACCAATACTGATGTGGCCGTACTGGGTGCCGGACCGGGCGGACTTACGGCCGGATTATACCTTTGCCAGGCAAAGATCAATACAACAATGATTGATATAGCGCTGCCAGGTGGTTATGTAGCCACAACTCATATGGTTTCCAATTATCCCGGGTTCATTGAACCTCAGCCCGGATACATGTTATCCCACAATATGTCGGAGCAGACTAAAAGATGCGGAACAATTTACAAGGTTGCCGTAGATGTGACTAAGGTCGATCTGGTGAATAAGGAAATTGTTATTGATGACTATGAAACAATTAAAGCAAAGAAAATCGTTATAGCTACCGGAACCACGCCTGCAAAACTCAATATTCCCGGTGAACAGGAGTATATCGGGAAAGGTATCTCCTATTGTGCAACCTGTGATGCCAAGTATTATGACAACAAGGAGGTTATTATTATTGGCGGGGGAAACTCTGCTATTGAGGAATCGGCCTTTATCTCAAAATTTGCTTCGAAAATTACGATAGTACACCAGTTTGATAAGTTGCAGGCAAATAAATTCGCACAGGAAAAGGCTTTCGCTGACCCCAAAATATCTATGATGCTGGAACATGAGCCCAGATCATTTTCTCAAAAGGGGGATAAGATGGAAGTCGAGGTTGAGGACTTAAAGACAGGTAAGCGCATTACTTTGCAGACTGACGGGGTTTTTATTTTTATCGGCCTGAAACCTAATCTTTTGATGTTTAAGGATAAACTGGAACTTGATCAGTGGGGATATATCAAAACCGATGAAGACATGAGGACGAGCATTGAAGGTGTTTATTCAGTTGGCGATATAAACAGTAAAAAATACCGGCAGATAACTACTGCCGTGGCCGATGGTACGATAGCCGCCATTGCTATTACAAGGGAAATAGATGTATAGGGCTGAAACACCAGAGAAGTTTGTTTTTTTCCGGGTCCTGGTGAATTACTTCAGAGATAAATAATAGTCAATTCTCCTTTTTGCATGTAGTTAAAATAAATTAAAAAATCAGACTGTTTTGCTACATGTAAACAATAAGTGCTCTGGCCTGTTTATTAGAAAACATTTTTGATGGATTCTTTAACACAGGCAGTACTTGGTGCCGGAGTAGCAGAAGTTACACTTGGTCATAAAATTGGGAATAAGGCACTTCTAATCGGGGCACTTATCGGAACAATTCCCGATCTTGATGTGCTGTTTACTGGGTTTTATTCAGAGGCAGACGGCCTTCTTGTTCACAGGGGCTTCTCCCATTCCATCGTCTTTTCATTACTGTTATCACCATTGCTGGCATTGCTGCTTGTAAAAATATTCAGGAAAACAGAGGTTTCTTTCAGAAAGTGGTGGTTGATGTCATTTCTGGTTCTGGTTACACATCCTATGCTTGATACGCTGACAGGTTATGGTACCGGATTTTTAGAGCCATTGTCCGCTGTCAGGATAGAGATAAACTCCATCGCTATAATTGATGTTTTTTACACCCTGCCTTTTCTGACAATCCTTATTGTGCTGATGTTTTATGGCCGCAACACATTAGTCCGCCGCAACCTTGGTATATGGGCAATTTCAGTCAGTTTTGCCTACCTGCTCCTTACGCTTGTGCATAAGCCACTTATCCACCGGGAATTCCGGCAATCACTGGAATCACAACAACTGGATTTCCATCGCCTGCGAACGTCACCAATGCCGCTTACAAACTTCCTTTGGATGGGTATTGCCGAATCGGAGGGAGGTTATTATATGGGATTATATTCAATATTTGACCGAAAAAATAATATCCTTTTTCAATACATACCTCGCAATGAAGATTTAATCTCATCATTCAGTGAAAGCCATTCTGTCCGGCAATTAAAAAGGTTTTCCAAAGGTTATTATTCTGTTAACCGTTCAGGGTCAGATTCACTCATTTTTAATGATTTAAGATTTGGCAGGATGGGGTTTGACCGGGATGATCCTTTTGTTTTTTCCTTTTATCTTGAATGTGGCCCGGCAGACTGTGAAGTGCACCGGTCCGGAATGTCCGGGAGATCATTCACGGTCAGCGCTTACCTGAACAGGATCTTTGGGATCATTACCCCTGAAAATACTGCCGCTACAACCGTATTAGCTCCTTAAGAGGGATATTCAGGTTCGACCCCCGGATTTCTATACCCGCTAACAAGTCAGTAAAATCTGTTGACTGGAACATAAAATGACCGTTAAATTCAATGAAGGCTGGAATACACTCAAGGTTATTGATGCAAACGGTTCTGAAGATATCCAGAAGGTTTTTGCGGTTATAAATAACTAATGTCAGGAGGGATGATTCACTTTTAATAATTTTCTTTCTGCAGCGGGTCTATAATACACTTCCGGGTTTCCCGGTACTTCGAAAGCAATATGTAAATATGCCCGGTAACCAAATCTTTGATTAAAAATTTTTGCCTTATTTGTAAATATGCCTTGACATTATGTTATGTTTGTTTTTTGATTTCTGATATAGTCAATAATAAATAATAAAATGACAAAATATATAACATATGTAATTCTGATTTTCTGCATAACAGTTTCATGTGAATCGAGGGTTTCACAGGAGTTTGATGAAAAGTTGGAGGATTTTGAGTTTATGGAAATGGACATAATTCAACTTCAACAGGGTTATGCCGATGGACTCTATACCGTAAGCGATGTGGTCGGGGCATATATTGACAGGATCGATGCGATTGATACCAATGGACCTGAATTGAATTCCATAATAATGGTTAACCCTGATGCACTTGAAATTGCACGCCTGCTTGATGAGAAACTGCTGAAAGGTGGAGCAGAAGGGAGACTTTTTGGGGTACCTGTTTTAATAAAGGATAATATTGATACTTCTGATAAGATGCCGGCGACGGCAGGTTCAAGAGCTCTTATAAACTCCTTTCCAATTGAGGATAGTTTCGTTGCCCGGAAATTAAGGGAGGCAGGTGCAGTTATAATCGGCAAAAGTAACCTGAGTGAATGGGCCAATTTTCGTGGTGAGTTATCCACCAGCGGGTGGAGCGGTCTCGGAGGGCAAACCAAAAATCCTTATGTTCTCGATCGCAACCCGTGTGGATCGAGTTCCGGTTCAGCAGTTGCTGTTTCGGCAAACCTTACTTTGATAGCAATAGGTACGGAAACAAATGGATCAATTGTATGCCCGTCAAGTGCAAACGGCATTGTCGGCATTAAACCAACAGTTGGCCTGGTTAGCCGTTCAGGCATTATTCCAATTTCATCTACAATGGATATTGCCGGGCCTATGGCACGCACCGTTACGGATGCCGTAATAACACTTGGTGCAATAACCGGTATAGATTCTGATGATGAAAGAACTATCGAAAGCCGGGGCATGTCTTACGATGATTATACAATTTTTTTGAACCCCGGTGGCATAAAGGGTAAGAAAATCGGGTTTTTTAAAGGAGCCACCGGCAGGAATTTCAAGGTAGATTCATTAATGGCCCGTGCAGTGAGCTTTCTGGAAAGTCAGGGTGCCAATGTGATAGAAATTGATGAGGTCTCTTCCAGGGGTACCTCATTGCATGCATTTACTGTAATGTTATATGAATACAAGGATGGGCTAAATAATTATTTCAGTTCTCTGGGACCAGATGCACCGATAAAAAACCTTGACGACCTGATTAATTTCAACAAGTCTGATTTATTAAGTCTGAGATATTTTAATCAGCATTATCTTGAACAGGCAAACAGTAAAGGGGACTTAAATTCACCTGAATACCTGCATGCCCTGGCGGCTTTGCTTACTGGAAGCAGAGACCAGGGTATAGATATGGTAATGGACGAACATATGCTTGATGCAATAATCGCCCCCACAGGAAGCCCTGCATGGAAAACCGATTTAATCAATGGCGATAGTTTTCAGCTTGGAAGTTCTTCTCCTGCTGCACATGCAGGATATCCCAATATTACTGTTCCTATGGGATATGTAGATAATTTACCCGTAGGTATTTCTTTTTTTGGAAGGGCATGGAGTGAGCCGGTATTAATCGAGATTGCCTATTCCTTTGAGCAAGGTACAAAACAGCGCATAGTTCCCGGGTTCCTGGCTACTGACTGACCAGTGTTGAGTTATTGGTTCCGGCAGCTGATCCGGTTATGCCAGCCGGCCAGCATGTCATTGCTTAAAATGAATATGGCTGTCTCATGTTGCATGATGCCGGTCTTTAAGGTTGATTCTTTTGAGGTTATCGGCGGATACGGTTTGATTACAGTAACAAAGATTATTTCCTGATTTAAAAAAAATAACCCGGAAGCAATATCACTAATTCCGGGTTATTTAATACAGTTACTGCAATTAGTTTTTTATCATTTTAAGGATTGAGGTCCTGTTGCCATTCCTGTCATGAAACAGTAATATATATATACCGTCATCCAGATCCAGGGTGGGAATTGTACTGACTCCTGACCCGTTAAGGTCTACTTCCTTTACTGTCCGTCCAATCAGATTAACAAAGGCCACAGTACTGATGTATTCAGTATTGTTAATTGTAATACTGCTGTTGAAAGGGTTGGGATAAACCCGGAGGTTTTCATTATCCGGTGTTAATGCACTGCTTACTATGGTAAAAGTAGCGGTGATCAGTTTATTAGCATTCATTGTGATGGTCGCTTCGGTTTCTGCTGACTCAAGGTCTCCTGTCCATCCAAAAAATTCCCATTCTTCATCGGGAATTGCTTCAAGGGTTACCTCTTCATTTTCAAGGAATGTCATTGCTTCTGTAAATGGTTCACCATTTATATTTACAGTACCCTGACCCTCGATTGTAATATCAAGGGTAAACTTTACCTCGATAACTTCACTGAAATTTGCATTTATATTGAGATTTTCACCTATAGTAAATGTCTGGACCGGGTCTGTTGAGGTTATATCGCCTGTCCATCCTGTAAACTCCCATCCTTCCTCAGCTATGGCTTCGAGTGTCAAGCTGGTTCCTGATTCGAAGGTTGCGGGTTCAGAATAAAGCACATCATTTACTGTAACTGTTCCATTACCTTCAATATCTATTGTAAGGGTATAGTTTTCAGGAGCAGAGATATATTCAGAATAGTAAAAACTGTTAGAACTAACAGGCAGCCAGTCGCCTTCACTGTAATCGAAAATGTTGATTGCTGTCAGCATATTCCTGAAAAATAACAAGTAGGTGAAACCATAGGGAGAAAGTATTTCTTCAGCCTTGAAAGCATGATTTACGGAGTATTCATATTTTTGTTCTGGTGTCAGATCATTCCCTTCGATTGAATAGCTTATTTCTTCGATCAGGTTCAATTGCTCATCGTAGCTGTAATTGACCTGCCAGTAAGGGACCCATTCATCAGTATTATGGTCAAATTGAGAATATGTCATCAGCGCAGTAGTACCATCTTCATTGAACGTATATTCAAATCTCCACGGTCCGATCCATTCACCTGCTGATTCATCCCATTCGAAAAACTCAGCTCCGGTAAGTTCCCCGTCTTCGTTATAAAGATTTATAGTCCGTAATTCCCCGATATAATCACCAGCATTGTCATCCCATAAATATTCGATCTCCTCTGTAAGATTTCCTTCTGTGTCATAAATTAGTTCGGTCTTCGAATTAGGTTCCCATTCATCATCTGCAACATAATCATCAGAAACGATCTGACTCAGATTACCATTTTCATATGTGTAAGTTTCGCGGAAATATGGCTCCCATTCCTGGTCTTCCGGAATCCAGGAAAAAAGTACTGTTTCAGTTTCATTTCCCTGAGCATTATATTCAGATACTTCCCTTTCCCAAGGTTCCCATTTTTCTTCAACAGCGTCCCAAAAAGAAAATATGAGTTCAGTTAAATTTCCATCAGCATCATAAGTTGATGCTTCATTCCATACCTGGATCCATCTATCTTCATCGGGATCCCTCGCATATGCTGTTTCAAGCTGCAAGTGACCCGCGGGGTCATATTCGAATACAAACTTACTTTGCAGTTCCAGCTGGTTTGTAACATCATTGAACAATTCAACAATAGCACTGTCCATCTGCTGCAAGTAAGATACATGGGTTTTTACCCGGGTTTTCTCTGATGGTGCCGGTCTTTGAAGCAGCTGAAGCCTGTCGATCCCGGTTTTTATTTCCCTTGCGCCAGGTTGATTTCCGGTAAACTCTTTTTTTCTGGCATGAGCATTGTTTATACGGTCTTTCAGTTCCCGGGGCTGTCCTGTAACCGAAATCACCTGTATGGCAATGAGGAGAAAAATTAGTATAGTTCTTTTCATATGATAGGTTTTAATTGTTAGTAAAAAATACTACAAGGCCTGTCATTAAGGGGACTGAGAAAGACTGAGAATTTTCAGAAACCGGTTAAGCCATTATAATAAACTGGAAAGAAATACGTTGTAAACAGCTTAATTACAAATTTACCTAAAACGATTGGTAAAAGTCAAGCTTTTGCCATTAAAATTCATACCCAATAATTTACAGGATATTCTTTTTTTAATTGATTCTGAAATGCTATCCAGATACTTCGAAATGAGAACATTCCTTAACCGGGCTTCTCAAGGTAAAGGCAGACATCTTGGGTTTAAACAATTCTTGTTTTAAATAAACGGCCCATGGCAGGTATAATAATGTTGTGGTTTGATTCTAATATCCGGTTTCCCTGTTGACCAGATTTATCAATGGCCTGTTTTCCAAAGTACGGTGGTAATTTTCAATTATTTGAGGGGCCACAGACTCTGGTTGGGGCAGGCTTGCAATGTGTGGTGTAAGAAGTATTTTCTGATGCAACCAGAATGGGTGCTCCTCTGGAAGAGGCTCATTTCTGAAAACATCCAGGCTGGCTCCTTCAAGATGGCCAGAATCAATAAGTTCAATGAGGTCATTATCAACTACATGCCCTCCCCGGCCCAGGTTGATGACCCATGATTTTTCGGGCAATAACAATAAATTATTTTTGTTTAGAATTCCTTCAGTAGCTGATGTTAACGGGAGAAGGCATATAAGGATATCGGTAACAGACAGGAATTCTTTCAGCTGATCATTTCCTGAATACTTCTTATAAAATGCTTCCCTGCCAGGTGTCCGTCCCCAACCCGAGACATTAAATCCTGAAGACTGAAGTTTAGAGGCTATGTAATTGCCAATAACTCCGGTTCCCATTATCCCTACCCTGACATCAGAAATCCGAAGGTATTTTCTTTTCTTCCATAAGCCCATTTTCTGATTATCATGGTAGTATGTAATTTGTCTCAAACGATTCATTATCAAGGCAAGGGTGAATTCATACATATCCTGTGAAAGTAACGGGTCAACTATCCTGACTATCCTGATGTTTTCCTGAAGTAAAGGGTCACTAATCAAATGATCAACACCTGCACCCATTGAGGAGATAGTTTTTATTGCAGGATATTCACGGAAAAGGCCATGAGGGTAATTCCAGGCAAGGGCAAATTTAACTGCCTTTTTGTCGCTGATATTTTCCATGGTGGTTACTTCAATGGAAGGATCTTCTTTCTTCAGTGCACTAATCCAGGGTTGAAGATTTTTTATATCACTTACTATAACAATTGCCATTTATCAAATCATATTTAATGTCAGGTATTCCATATTTTTAATCATTCTGTTATCAAATAGCACCCTTCTGTTTTCAAACAGTTCTATGCTTTGAAAAACTGGTAATGCAAAAATAAGGTTTTCCATAATGAAAAAGATAGAATAAGCAGTCCCCTTTATAACCGATCTGCCGATTTTTTTATTAAAAAGAGCTGAAAACTTAATCATCTGTAATATAATTATTTATTATATTTATCCTGCAATTGGATTTTTCAGTAGAAGCTTCCTCGTATTATTCTTTTACGTCTCATAAATTTTAAGTTATCAAATTCGTCCTGTTCGTGTAATACCATTATGAAAATTTCCGAAGTAATCAAAGGCTGGTACAAGGTCTTTATAGAATTCGCCGGAATATTTAAACCCGGTAAAACGGCTCTAAGAGGAGCAGCTTATGGCATGCTGTTTATTTCCGCGGTGATGTTGATTGCATTTTGTTTTCAGTTCCTCCCGTATATTGGTTTTATACCTGTGTTGTCAGTAATAATTGTGATGGGTGCAGCTGCAGTACTTGCAGGGTTGCTTACCTGGCAATTGATGGTGCTTCTGTCAAAAATTCCCATAATTATTGTCTTTGCGATTATTGCTTCTCTGGTAATTTTTAGTTTTCAATTTGGGTTATCCCTGAAGAGTGGCTTGCCGATACTGTTATATTTTCTGACTTTTAGTGCTTTAACAGGTGGTGCTCTCTGGTTGACAGCAAAAGAAGGCTGGGCTACATTAAGTGAAACCCAGAAGGTTAAAACAGGTATATTCGGCGGATTGGGCTTTCTGGGAATTTTTGTAATTTTTACATGGCTGCTGTTGCCCGGAAAGGTTGTTGAAATGCCGGAAATTGCTGCACTTTCGGGTTATTATCTTCCAGACCATATCGAGCAGGTTGATCCCTCTCTTCCGGGCATATTTGAGGTATCAAAAATCTCCTACGGAAGCGGCAACGATAAAAGAAGGGAGGAGTTTGCCAGTGAGGCCGTAATTTTAACTGATTCTGTTGATGGGTCGTTATTTATCGATGGCTGGAAAGGATTTTCCGGTAATATGCGAAGCCGGTATTTTGGTTTTGATCCAGAATCATTACCACTTAATGGCACAGTATGGTATCCTGAAGGCTCTGGTCCATTTCCACTGGTTCTTATCGTACACGGAAACCACCTGGCTCAGGATTTCTCAGATCCCGGTTATGAATATCTGGGAGAGCTGCTTGCCAGTCGCGGATACATTATGGCATCAGTAGATCAGAACTTCCTTAATAGTTCTTACTTTGATTTGTTTGGCAGATTAAAGTCAGAGAATGACGCCAGGGGGTGGCTGCTTCTTGAACACCTGAAATTATGGAAAAAGTGGAATTCTGATTCACAAAATATTTTCCACAGCAAGGTTGATATTGATAATATATCACTGATTGGGCACTCCCGGGGAGGTGAAGCAGTTGCCCATGCCGCTCTTTTTAATAAATTGCCTTACTATCCGGATAATGCAAAAGCCAGGTTTGATTATAATTTCAACATCAGGTCAATAATTGCAATTGCCCCTGTTGATGGCCAGTATCAGCCTGGAGGTATAAAAACTGCTTTAAAGGATGTTAATTATTTAGTATTGCAAGGTTCTCATGATGCCGATGTCCAGTCATATATGGGGATGAGCCAGTATGAACGCATAACTTTCAGTGACGGATTTGATGGGTTTAAAGCAGGGCTTTATATTTTTAATGCAAATCACGGACAGTTCAATACAGGATGGGGAAGAAGAGATTACAGTTTTCCAGGTATTAATCTGGTCAATCTTAAGCAGCTTATCGATGGAGAAGATCAGCGGAAAATTGCCAGCATTTTCATATCTGCTTTTCTGGAGGTTACCCTTTCGGGGAATAAGGAGTACCTTGAATTATTCAGAGATTACAGGACAGGCCGGGAATGGTTGCCGGAAACTGTTTACCTTAACAGGTATGATCAGGCTGATATGCAATACATCTGCAGGTTTTCTGAAGACATGGATATTACAACTACCAGTCTGCCGGGAGGGTTTATAGATTCAGATAATCTGACTGTATGGCGCGAGCAGATGGTGAAATTAAAATGGAATGACAAGGAAACCCGCGCTGTCTTTATCGGATGGAACAACGAGGCAAATGATTCACTGGTAGCATGCTATTCTGTGACTTTCCCCGAAAGGAGCCTGGATATAAGTGAAAACAGCTCCCTGTTTTTTTCACTTGCCGATACCAATGAAAATTCAAATCCCCAACCTGATGACGGAGATACTGAAAACAATGCAAATGATGTTTCAGAAAATGAAGGTATTAACACTAATTATCAGCTCTCTGACCGGAATAGCCAGTCTAATCTGGAAAATCAGGTAAATGGCAATAATACAGGTGATAATCGATCCGAAGAAGAAGAAGAAACAGAGGAGAAGCCCGAACCTATAGATTTCAGTATTGAGCTTGCCGACTCAGATGGAGAAACAATCCGGTTTAACCTGAATGATCATGCGTTTTTGCAGCCCCGGCTGGAAGTGAAGCTGCATAAACTCGGATTTATGAAAACAAATCCCGGTTCAGAACATTTATACCATTTTTTCTATTTTCCTGTGCGGAGGTTTACAACCATGAATGAGAAATTTTCTCCGGAGGAAATAATCCGGATTACTTTTATTTTCGATAAAACCGAAGATGGAGTGGTTATTCTCGATAATCTCGGCTTTATGCCTTCTGGCCCGGATGCAATGGTAAAACCTCAATTGTCAGATAATAACTAGTTGCTAATGAAAAATTTGATCTTATGTCTCTCAGTATATGGATGCTTGTCGTTAATTTCCTCAGCTGATATTCTTTCTCAAAGTAATGATTCAGATGTCCGGAGGTTAACCGGGATAGTTGTGCAAAAAGCAGATACATCGTCCATCCCCGGTGTACATGTAATAAATATTACAAGGCAGCGTGGGTCAGCATCTGATTCTGACGGGTCATTCGCTTTAGATGTTAATCAGGGTGACAGCATTTTGTTCCAGGCACTCGGGTTTACGAATGGTGCGCTCTTTATATCAGACACTATTTTTTATTCAGACGAGCCTTTGATTGTCCCGTTAGAAAGTCAGACATATGAATTATCCGGTGTTTCTGTGTCTCCACTTCCTCCATATGCTGAATTCCGGAGGAGTATTATCAATTTCAAGGATACGATGCCCGATTTCAGATCAAATCTGAGTGGTATCAATTTAATTCCGGCCAGCGGCCATCCACCTTTACCAAATTTATTAAGCCCGGTTTCCTTTTTCTATGCCCGGTTCAGCAAGCGTGGTAAGGAAATTATCAAATACAGGGAGGTTGTTGACCAGGAAAAAGCCGTAATAAGATCAGGATGGGTTTTTGATCATGATCTGGTCAGAAGGATTACCGGTCTGGAAGATGAAGAGGAAATACTATCTTTTTTGAGTTACTGTAAAATAACAGGTGATTTTGTTCAAAATACTCCCGAAACTGAAGTTTACGAGGCACTGCTTGCATGTTATAGAAGCTATATCGAAAATAAGGATGATCTGGATAAATTTTAGGGAAAAAATTTTAAAATTTTAAATTATGGCATTTGCAGGATTTACTGAACAGAGTGTAACCTTTCTTAAGGATCTCGCCGCGAACAACAATAAAGAGTGGTTTGAAAAACACAGGGATATCTATGAACACCATATTATGGAACCTCTCAGACAACTGGTAACTGACCTGGGACCTGGCTTAAAAACTATCGACAGGGAAATTGAAACAACTCCTGCCGTTAACAAAACTATATCCAAAATATATCGTGATACAAGGTTCTCCAGGGATAAATCACCATTCCGTACCGGTTTATGGCTGTCCTTCAGACGACCCAACAAGATATGGGGAAATGTTCCTGAATTTTACTTCTATTTTACCCCTGAAGAGTACCAGTATGGGATGGGATTTTATTCAGCCACACCTGCTAATATGGAAAAATTCAGAGAACATATTACCAGGGAAACTAAACGATTCGGTAAGATAATCGGATCATATAAACCAGGCGAACATATTATTGGCGGCGAAGAATACAAGAAAAAGATACCCAATGAACTTCCCGATGAATTCCAGAGCTGGTATCAAAAACGGAATCTTTATGTTAACAGCACTAAAAAACCTGGCAACTCCTTCTTTTCACCACTCCTGAAAGATGAGATCTCCGGATTTTTTCATTTGAATTCAGATTTGTACCGGTTTCTGGTGGAAAGTATCGGCCTGAAGGATATTAAATAGTTTTCTTAGGTATTTGATACTTTAAAGGCAATTTCCGGTTTAGCGGTAATCTCCCATCAACCGGATACGCCGTGTCAGATCCTGTTTTTATGGTGCCTGACGTTCAGAGCTGGTATGTAGGCAGATTCCTGAGTTTTTTTATTCCTGTTTGATTTCTGATAATGGCTTTACTTTTGGCAAAATAAGTTCTATTTTTAGTATTTAATTATAAAAGACATTATCAGGATGAAATATATTGGAGCTCACGTCAGTGCGTCAGGTGGAGTTGAATCTGCCCCGGTGAATGCCCATGCAATCGGAGCCAGGGCATTTGCATTATTTACAAAGAATCAGAGGCAATGGGCTGGTAGGCCCCTTGAAGAGAAGAGTATCAACGCATTTAAGGAGAATTGCGCATTATATGATTATAAACCATTCCAGATATTACCACATGATAGTTATCTGATCAACCTGGGCCATCCTGAAAAGGAGCCACTTGAGAAATCCAGGCTCGCATTTTTGGATGAAATGCAAAGATGTGAACAACTCGGACTTGACCGTCTTAATTTTCATCCGGGCAGTCATCTTAAGCAGATTGATGAGGAAACATGCCTGAGGACAATTGCTGAATCTGTCAATATTGCTCTGGATAAAACCAGGGGTGTGATTGCAGTTATTGAGAATACTGCCGGGCAGGGTACGAACATGGGACATAAATTTGAACATTTGAAATTTATCATCGACCTGATAGAAGACAAGGAAAGGGTTGGTGTTTGCATCGATACCGCACATGCCTACTCGGCCGGTTATGATATTAAGACTGAAGAAGGCTTTGATAGGACTTTTGCAGAATTTGACAGGATCATAGGTTTCAGTTATCTGAAAGGTATGCACATAAATGACTCCAAGAAGGAGTTTGCCAGCAGGGTCGACAGGCACGATCTGATTGGTAAGGGGACCCTTGGAGAGGATGTATTTGTCAGGCTGGTTAATGATGCACGGTTTGATAATATGCCAATAATCCTTGAAACTCCTGACGAAACAAAATGGGCAGATGAAATAGCTTTTCTTTATTCCTCAATCAAAAATTCCAGATAATCACCTGATAAATAATAATTAACCACGGTCATCACAGATGTGATATTCATGTCCAGGTATATGAAATATTTATCCGGGAGATTATGTTTATTGTCTTAAAATTAAGTAGTTATTAGTTTACTTATAGTGCGAATGGCCTCAATTACTAGTAATATGTATACTCTTCGCGCTAATAACTTTTTGTGATTGCCCCGGGGCATAATGCTCCCAGATCTAAACTTAAATTGATTCTGCTATTTAAGGAATAATAATTGTTCCGGTTCATCCCCGATTTTGCCGGGTTCATCTACTATGATATCAATATTTCTACATGGGCTTATTATTTTTGAAACAATAAATATCGCACAAATTTATAAAGATGGGTGGTCCATTCATGGCAATCAATTGGTTTGGATGTATAAATCGCTTATAGTAAATATTATAACACCACTATATCAGGAAAAACTTAAATATCATATTGATGAAAAAGATTTTATTAACAGCTATAGTTGCTCTCCAGATGTTCACTATTTATTCGAATGAAGTTACCCAGACAGTAAGGGGAGTTGTTTACGACAGCCAGACCAGGGTTACTCTGCCCGGAGCTACTGTCATCCTCACACATACTGAGCCGGTAAGGGGTACATCGACAGGTTCGGAAGGTGAATTCAGGTTTGAGTCTGTAGGGATTGGCAGGATCAGTTTGAGAGTGACTTATGTAGGCTATAATGATGTTGTATTCAGTAATTTAAATCTACAGGCAGGTAAAGAACTGGTTTTAAATATTTACATGGAAGAAATGGTAATGAGTGTAGATGAAGTGGAGGTGACCTACTCAATGGATAAAGCCGGAAATCTTAACAACATGGCCACAGTTAGTGCAAGGGGGTTTACTGTTGAAGAGACGGAAAGGTATGCCGGAAGCCGGAATGATCCGGCAAGGATGGCCGCTAATTATGCTGGTGTTGTCGGGTCGGATGATTCCCGGAATGACATAGTAATAAGGGGTAATTCACCTATGGGATTGCTATGGCGACTGGAAGGGGTGGAGATTCCCAGTCCGAATCACTGGGGAATAACTGGCACAACAGGCGGACCGGTAAGCATGCTTAACAATACTCTGCTGGAAAACTCCGACTTTATCACTGGTGCTTTTCCGGCAGAATATGGGAATGCATTGTCAGGGGTTTTTGATCTCAGAATGCGAAACGGAAACAATGAGCAGTTCGAATTTCTTGGACAAATTGGTTTCAACGGAGTAGAATTAGGCGCTGAAGGTCCTGTTTTTGGCGATAATGGTTCTTCTTTTCTCATAAATTACAGGTACTCTACCATGGGTGTATTTGATGCGCTTGGAATGGATTTCGGCACAATAGGTGTGCCTTATTACCAGGATCTGTCCTTTAAATTGAATTTCCCTAATACCGCCCTGGGCCATTTATCTTTTTTCGGACTTGGGGGCTTAAGTAATATAGAAATTTGGGATTCCAGAAAGGATACCACCTCGCAGCAGCTTAACTTTTATGGCGACGAGGGTTGGGACATTACTTCAGGTACTGATATGGCAGTGGCAGGCTTCTCTTCACATTATACAATAAACCCGGATACTTATCTCAGGGTTACCATTGCAGGCATGGGGCAAAAGGCAACCAACTCGGTTGATACTCTTGGCCTGAATCTGGATAAATTTCTTGTCTTCCAGAACTCAATGACAGATAGCCGGTTATCGGGCAATATAACAGTTAATCACAGATTTAATTCACGTCACATAATTAAAAGCGGGATTACATCAAAACTGATCTATAGTGATTTTATCGACAGCATTTATTATAAGGAGGATGACGGGTACAGAAGGCAGTTTGATTCCCGGGGTTCTACGATGATGTATCAGCCTTATATTCAGTGGCAATTCAGGCCTTCTGAAAGATTCACCCTTAATTCCGGAATTCACTATAACCATTTTGTCCTGAATAATAGCTGGTCACTGGAGCCAAGACTGGGAGCCCGTCTGCAGATTAAATCCGGACAATCATTGAGTTTTGGTTATGGATTGCACAGCCAGATCTCACCATTGTTCACGTACTTTTCCCAGGTAATGAACCCTGACGGGACATATACGCGGACCAACACCGGGCTTGGATTGACCAGGAGTCATCATTTAGTGGCGGGATATGATTTCAGATTAAATGATTTTACACGTATTAAACTGGAATCCTACTATCAGTATATCTTTGATGCTCCTGTTGATGGTACAGAAATTAATTCATATTCAATGTTAAATAACGGGTCTTCATTTGAATTTGGGATGCCAGACTTTCTTGTTAATCAGGGTAAAGGTGAAAACTATGGGGTGGAATTGACTGTAGAGCGGTTCCTGAATAAAGGATTCTACTACCTATTTACGGGTTCATTATTTGAATCAAGGTATTCCGGTAGCAGCAATACATTTTTTAACACGGCCTTCAATAATAACTATGTAGTAAACGCACTGGTAGGGAAGGAGTTTAACTTAAGCAGGAACAATCCTGACGTACGGAGGTCGCTTGTGGTTGACCTGAAAGCTATGATTGCAGGTGGTAAACGCACTACACCGTGGACTGCAGTGTATAATGACAACACTAATGAATTTGAACGTGAGTGGGATTATAGCAGGGCATTTGAAATTAAATTGAGTGATTATCATAAGACTGATCTAAAAGTAAGTTTCAGATCAAACAAACGGGGTAGGACAATGGAATGGGGAATTGAAATAACAAATTTATTTAATACACGTAACATTTTTAGCGATAACTTTAACAAATATACGGGTGAAGCCGAATATGTTTACCAGCTAAGTATGATGGCTATTCCCCAGTTCAGGATGATATTTTAACAGGAATTTGTTAAAAATAATATAATGGAGACTCCGGTAAGAGTTACGCATTTTAAAGATCTGAAGTTGATCCTGATAGGTATACCAGTAGTTGCTGCTATAGGGTTGCTGTTATTTGGCACAAAATATATTCAAGAAAATGAACTGACTCTCCTGATTTCAATAATTAGCTCGATTCTCACTACAACTATTATCTGGCTGGGGGTCAGGAGGATTGTTATTTATCTGTGGGACAAACACCCGTGGGAATTAAACCCCCTGAGACACCTTGTAATTGAAGTATTCTCCATACTTGGATATACTGCATTTGCAGGTACCCTGATTTCCGGCTTATGGTATATTTTCAAACCTGAAATTGTCGATTTCGACAGGTTCGGTATAAACTTTCTTTTTACATTGCTGATAACATTTTTTATTACCTCACTTCATGAGGGGTGGTTCTTTTTCCAGCAATGGAAAAAAACTCTTGTAAAGAGCGAGAAACTGGCTAAAGAAAACATTCATAGTCAGTTTGATACTCTTAAAAGCCAGATAAGTCCGCATTTCCTTTTTAACAGCATGAATACCCTGGTTAACCTGATCGAGGAGGACCAGAAACTGGCGGTGGAATATGTTCAGAGAAGTGCGGATTATTACCGGAACATCCTAAATTTAAAAGATAAGGATGTAATTCCCCTTGCAGACGAACTAAGACTGATAGAGGATTATTATTTTTTACAAAAGAAGAGATTTGGTGATAACCTGACCCTGAAATTAAATATACCTGGCGAACTGGAGACTACAGTTGTTGCGCCGCTTGCTATCCAGATGTTGTTTGAAAATGCTGTCAAACACAATATTATTTCCAGAGACAAGCCACTGAATATATCTATCAGTTCGGAAAATGATTTTATCGTAGTTGAGAATAATCTGCAGCCCAGAGAGAAGGATGCTGATAGCAATGGTATAGGTTTGCAGAATATCGCAAATCGCTATCGATACCTTAGTTCCAGAGAGGTTAATGTAACCAGCAGTACAGATCGCTTCGAAGTCAGGGTACCTGTTCTCAGAATGCAGCCAGATCAATTTTAAGAGTTTGAGAAATTCTTCGGAAAAGGTATCTTTGATTAAAAAGTGAACTGGACCGGGCAATGATTAAATCATATGTAACCCCTGGTTAATATTTTTGACAACCTTTATTGAGCGATCTGATTTTGAAAAAAATAAAAATGTGCTGACAGCTGAAAAGATTGGTTTTGTAAATGGACCCATTTTACCAGGGTTATGTCTCAGCAGACAATAATGATCAGGATGGAAATTAAGGCTCTTGTTGTCGAAGATGAAGTGGCTGCTGCCAACCGCCTTGTAAAAATGATAAAGGAGGTTGATCCGGATATTTCAGTAGTGCAGATAGCAGATAGTATTGAGTCGGCTTTAAGCTGGTTGAGAGTAAATCCTGAACCCGATCTTATGTTTCTTGATATCCACCTTGCAGACGGTTCCGGTTTTGAGATCTTTGAAGGTACAAGAATAAACTGCCCTGTAATATTTACTACAGCGTATGATAAGTATGCAGTACAGGCTTTTAAGGTAAATAGTATAGATTATCTGCTTAAACCTGTAAAACATGAAGAGCTTCTCTTTAGCATAAATAAATTCAAAAATTCAAATTATCCTTCTTTGAATATTGAAGCCCTTAAAGAAGAAATAAGGAAGCAAAAAGCACCGGAATGGCAGAAACGTTTCATAATCAGGTATGCCGATAAATTGAAATCTGTCGACTCTAATGAGATAGCTTATTTTATAGCCAGGGAAAAGTCTGTTTTTCTTGTCACAAACTCCGGTCCCGGCTATGCTATAGATTACACACTTGATAAACTTGAATCAGTTCTTGATCCTGATATTTTTTTTCGTATTAACCGTAAATTCATAGTTAGCTTTGGTTGCATTTCGTCGATGTACCACTACTCAAAATCAAGGGTGAAGCTGGAGCTTAAACCTGAACCTGATTCAGGAGCTATTGTAAGCAGTGAAAGAGCAGCAGGATTTAAGGGCTGGCTGAACAGATAGTCAGCCAGTGTGAAAACTCTGCCCAAACATAATTAAATTATCAGACTTTACACGGAAACCTTGCTTTGACCTTCGTTGTTCCTAATGCAATGTATGCTTTAATACATTATTGCATGATGAGGAGTTCTTTTAAATTTATTTTCATCAATTTATGTATAATTTCAGATTGAAAAATTTGAAATGAGTGTCGATTACCCATGCAATGTCTAAATTCCTTATGGATTTTCAGTTGATGGGAAATTCAAGTACTTTTGTCACTATGTATAAATATAATCTGGGTAGTTCAGTACAGCAAATGTGGGATAAGTATCTGGTATGCAATTATTTTGGCAAAAAGAAATTAAAGCATGTTTTTGTCCTCGCAGCTTTATTGTCAGTTTTGTCGTCCTGTTCTTCTCCGCGATATCTGGGACGTACATCGATACCTTCTGATTTTCTGAATCATCCTGCAATTTTCGACACACATGCCGGTATTGCAATTTATGATCTCCAGAGCAAGAATTATTTGTACGAATATAACAGCGGGAAATTTTTTGTACCTGCCAGTAATACCAAGATAGCCACTCTTTATGCAGGATTGAAATATGTGGGTGACGCTGTTCCCGGTATTCAGTATTTTGACTATAATGACACCTTGTTTCTAAAGGCTACCGGCGACCCAACTTTTTTAATCAGAGATTTTACCCCGCAGTTAGTCCTTGAATTTTTACAAGATACAAAGAAAAACCTTGCATTTATTGAATCAGAGTGGAATACCGAGGCGCTTGGATATGGATGGCCATGGAATTTTTATCTCGATTATTATATGCCTGAAAGAAGTCCATTCCCTGTTTATGGCAATGGTATACAATGGGCCCAAAGGGAGATGGCCGGTCTTAATGATGAAGTCAGAATATCATATATATTATCAAATCCCCGTCATCCATGGCCCGTTGAGATTAAAGACGGCGACAATGAACTACTTATAGTTTCCCGGCCGGTAAATGAAAATAATTATATCATTTATCCCGGACTGGATGGAGCCCGCGAACTCTTTGTCCCCTTTCATACCAACGGTTTGAGTTCTGCGGTGGAATTACTGAGAGATACCCTTCACAGGGAAATTGATCTGTTGCCAGACAGTCATATTATTCCTGGTAATTTCCAGACAATTTACTCCCGGCCGGCCGACTCACTTTTTCAGCCTATGATGTATAACAGCGACAATTTTTTTGCAGAGCAGACCTTATTAATGGCAAGCCGTGAAATGTTCGGGGTAATGGATGAGAAGAAACTAATCGAACATATTATTGAGTATGATTTTTCCGGCATTCCTCAAAAGCCCAGGTGGGTTGATGGCTCAGGTCTCAGTCGCTACAACCTGTTTAGTCCCCTCTCAATAGTATGGTTGCTTGAGAAGATTGCAAATGAATACGGACTTGACAGGATAAAAAGCTTACTTCCGACCGGTAATGCAGGAACCCTTAGTGGTCTCTATACAGGTGAGACAGGAAAGATCTATGCCAAGACCGGGACCCTGGGTGGTAATGTGGTTTCATTAAGCGGGTTTATTATTACCGAAAAAAACAGGACACTTGTGTTTTCTGTCCTTATAAATAATCATTTTAAGGATAGCGGGGATGTTCGCAGGGCAATTGAATCATTTCTTAAAGAGATTATATACCGCTACTAATAAGTTCAATAATTGATGCCTGATATCCTTTAACAGTAAAAATCACAGTTACTATTGACTGAAAATTCCGCTAATTTTAATATACAAACTCCAGAGGCAAACCTTACAATTTCCATCAGCAATAAAATGAACTTACTCAGACACCATTCAAAATATTATTTCTGAATCACTGTTTTTCAGTTTTAAGGCTACAGGAGCGGCTGCTTTCACAATAAGTAATCCAGAACAAGTTTAAAGATATCTTTGCTCCTCATGCTTATGGTTTTACATTGTTGAAAGAATTATATTTGTATATTTGTATTATTTTTTATCAAAATATAACTTAACCTTCCAACCCTTTTATTAAAATTATCGTCTTTCTAAAATACTGATCTAAAGGCTTAGAAAATTAAATTTTTTAAATGTACCAGAATTGCCAGAAACTAGTTAACGGGAAGAACCATCAATATGATTTCAGTAATATTACTGTACTGATCGCGGAAGATGATATTTTCAATCAGTTTTTTCTTCAGGAGATTTTAAGATCTACCAATGCCACGATTTTAATGGCAGAAAACGGGGAAAAGGCACTCGAATTGATGGAATCAAATCCCGGGATTGATATTGCATTGTTTGATATCAAGATGCCTGTCATGGATGGGCTGACGCTTGCCCGTTCAGTTAAGGCCAAATATGACGGCGTACCAATGATCGCACAAACTGCTCATATACTTCCTCAGGATAAGACAATAGCCTTCCAGGCCGGTTTCAGCGAATTAATTACCAAACCAATCGACAGGGAGAAGTTACTTAGGTTGATTGCTTATTATACCAGTATATCAAGAGTGTCGTAGTGAACTATTGACGGAGCCGGTAATTTCCAAAATATTCCACCGGTTGTAATCATAAATCGGAAATAATTTCCGGAACATATTTGATATTTATCCAACCTGTGCAATATGAACATTTAACTGAATTTCATGAAGGCTGTTCTCTATAGGTTATTCATTCTATTTTAATTACCTTTGTACGTTAGTGTTTTTTAATATAATTATTAAAACAATTTAATTTAAACTATGGGAAGATCGCAGGAAACTTATAACAAAAAAGAAAAAGAGAAGAAAAGGCTTAAAAAGAAGCAGGATAAACTGAAAAAGAAAGACGAACGTAAAACTGATTCAGATAAAGGAAAAACTTTGGAGGAAATGTACGCATATGTTGATGAAGATGGAAATCTTACCGACACTCCCCCAGATCCAACTAAGAAACGAAAAATCAAGGCAGAGGATATCGAAATTGGTGTTTCCAGGCAGGAAGCCGTTGATCCGGCTGACCTGATACGCAAAGGTACAGTTACCTTTTTTAATGAATCCAAAGGATACGGATTTATAAAGGATCACGAAAGCCAGGATAGCATTTTTGTTCATGTAAACGGCCTTGAAGACCAGGTAGGCGAAGGTGATAAAGTCAGCTTTGAAACTGAAATGGGACAAAAGGGAATGAACGCCGTAAGAGTTAAGTTGATAAAGTAGATATTAACCCGGCAAGATTCATTATTCTGCAAGAGAATTTATTTCTTTTGAAAAAGCCAGATTACAGACTGCAGCAATCACCCCGAAAAAGACCTGATATATTTCTAATAAATATTCAGTGGAAACTTTACAGTTTTCACTGATTTTGTAATATAATAGACTGATAAAAAGTTCAATATCCTGGAGGGGTGCACTCACGAACCAGACCACAAATAAAGCAAAGAATAATACATGGGTGACTCCACTGCGAAAAATGCAATATTGATATATAATTGACTTAAAAAAAAAAACTTTATCCGGATGAAAACCATATTCTTTTCCTTAGTCATTTTAATTTTTAGCCTTTCATGTGGACAAGCCCCCGGGGAGAAACCGGTGAGGTTTTCCGGCAACCCTTTGTTTGATGGCTGGTATGCCGATCCTGCTTCGGCTGTTTACAATAATGAATACTGGATTTTTCCCACATATTCTGATTATTACAGAAACCAGGTTTTCTTTGATTGTTTCTCATCACCCGATCTGATAACATGGACAAAGCACAACCGTATAATTGATACTACTGAAGTTCAATGGGCCGACAGTGCCATGTGGGCTCCTGGTTCTGTTGAGAAGGACGGTAAATATTATTTTTTTTTTTCAGCCAATGATGTACATGCTGGACAGGTTGGCGGGATAGGTGTTGCTGTTTCAGATCAGCCCCAGGGACCCTACAAAGATCTTTTGGACAAGCCACTGATAAATGAGATTATAAATGGTGCCCAGCCAATAGACCAGTATGTATTTAAAGATTCTGACGGTACCTATTACATGTACTACGGAGGCTGGGGACATTGCAATGTTGTAAGGCTTAACAATGACTTCACGGGTATTGTTCCTTTCGAAGACGGTACTCTATACAGGGAAATTACTCCTGAGGGGTATGTTGAAGGGCCTTTTATGTTTATACGTGATGGTCAGTATTATTTTATGTGGTCTGAAGGTGGCTGGGGAGGTCCTCATTACAGAGTGGCGTATGCCATATCTGATAACCCGTTCGGGCCATTTATGCGGGAAGAAACAATACTCCAGCAGGATCCTGATATAGCTACAGGTGCAGGGCACCATTCGGTTTTACACATCCCGGGTGAAGACGAATATTATATCGTTTATCACCGGAGACCATTGGAGGAGACACATCATAACCACAGGGTAGTTTGCATGGAAAAACTTGAATTCGACGAAAAGGGAAAGATCAAACCTGTCAAAATCAGTTTTGAAGGTGTTTCAGAAAGGACTCTGGAAGGTCTTTAATGTCTTTAAACTGTCAATATTTCATATAAGAAAATATCAGAGGCAGGATTGGTGTGATTAGCTGCAGGTGTAAGTCAGTCCCCAACCTGAAATCATCTGAACATTTAGCCTGAGGAGGATGGTAAATATTTATTTAAATCTGTTTTTTTGTTAATAAGTTTGTTTCGTATTTATTATATATTTGCAGGAAGATTTAAAAACAGTGACATTATTTAAATAGTTAAAAAATGCCTAAAGTAACCATTCTTGCTTCTGATAGCCTGGGTAAGGATTTCATACCTCATGAATACCTTAATAACGGAAGCAGCCAGTATGATATCCGGAATATGCAGTCTGTGCGTCCTGTTGAACAATGGAGAAACCTTAGATCTGATGAGATAGAGAGGCTCGTGCTTAACCAGAATACAGCTGATAACTGGGACGACATATATGTTACTGAGTATTTCGATCCTTCACTCATCAGGAATAATAAATTTTACGGACTTATCAGGATCGGCAGCGTAAGGGATATCGTTTTAAGACATCATGATCTTATGCTTTCAGCTGGAATAACCAATAGTCTTATAGTAAGCTGCGATATAGGCAATGATGTTGCAATCCATAATGTACAATATCTTTCACATTATATTGTCGGTGACCGGTGTATTCTTTTTAATGTCATGGAAATGAATACTACTGATCATGCAAAGTTCGGGAATGGAATTATCAAAGATGGAGAAGATGAAGATGTCAGGGTATGGATGGATCTGATCAACGAAACTGGTTCCAGGCAGGTTTTGCCTTTTGACGGTATGATTTCTGCAGATGCCTGGATCTGGGCAAAATACAAGGATGATCAGGCGCTGCAAAGCAGGCTGAAACAAATTACCCAAAACATATATGATAAACGCAGGGGTTATTATGGTACCATCGGTAATGAATGTGTGATCAAGAATTCTCATACTCTTAAAGATGTTAAAATCGGTGCAGGATGCTATATAAAAGGTGCTAATAAGATTAAGAATATCACAGTTAACTCTTCACAGGAAGAGCCAACACAAATAGGCGAAGGGGTTGAGCTGGTAAATGGGATTATCGGCTATGGCTGCAGAATATTTTATGGGTGCAAGGCAGTAAGGTTTGTTCTTGGAAATAATTCAAATCTTAAATACGGCGCACGTCTGATCAACTCCTTTTTGGGTGATAACTCAACAATATCATGCTGCGAAGTACTAAACAGCCTGATATTTCCTGCTCATGAACAACACCATAATAATTCTTTCCTGGTGGCTGCTGTTGTAATGGGGCAAAGTAATATTGCTGCCGGAGCTACTCTGGGTTCGAATCATAACAGCAGGGCAAATGACAGCGAGATTATTGCAGGTCGTGGTTTCTGGCCGGGACTGTGTGTGAGTCTCAAGCATTCCAGCCGTTTTGCTTCTTTTAATCTTTTATCAAAATCCGATTATCCCTACGAACTCGATATACCATTACCTTTTTCACTTGTCAGCAATAATCAGAGTAAGGATCAGCTTGAGGTGATGCCTGCATATTGGTGGATGTACAACATGTATGCTCTTGCAAGGAATTCCCGTAAATTTGTTTTAAGAGATAAACGTCAGCGCAAACTGCAGAACATCGAATTTGAAGCTCTTGCACCTGACACAGCCGAAGAGATAATTGCCGCACTCAGACTCCTCGAGATCTGGACAGCCAAAGCATTTTGCAGGAAACATAAACTTAATTCAGAATTAAGCGAGCAGGAGCTAATTGATAAAGGCAAGGAACTTCTCACAGGAAATGAATCGGATATTTCCATTCTCGAGATAACAGGAGAAGGAATGGAGAGGTCCAAAAGGAAAGTTGTAATTATGAAGGCTCAAAAAGCCTATGTGGCCTATAAGGAAATGCTTCTTTATTATGCAGTTAAAAATCTTGTTGAGAATCAGCGACCTGATCAGGGAATTTTGTTTTCCTCACTCCGTGATTCTTTACATGGTGACCGCATAACGAAATGGGTGAATCTTGGGGGTCAGCTTGTGCCTGAGCAGGATCTTGACAATTTGCGTGCTGATATCGGCAGTGGAAAACTGGCCTCATGGGAATCGGTCCATGACAGGTATGATGAATTGTGGGGAAACTATATACTTGAAAAGCAGAAGCATTCATATGCAACCCTTTGTCTTCTTTACGATACGGTCGAACTAACCGCAGAGATCTGGGATGCTGCTTTACTGGCATCTGCCAGGATTCAGGAGTATGTATGTGATCAGGTTTATCTGTCAAGGAAAAAAGACTATGAGAATCCTTTCAGGATCATGATTTACAGGAATAGTGATGAAATGAATGCAATTATGGGAGATCTTGACAGTAATGACTTTATAATGCAGGTAAGGGAAGAAACAGCTTTATACCGGGAACTCGTAAGAGATCTGAGAACCAGTGCCCCTGTTACGGATGAGGACCCGGGTTGATTGCACAACAGCAAAAATTCAATCATTTGAGGCAGGATCCCAGACAATTACTGCCACCCGCGAGTCTGCCGTTCCATAATAAAGATACCATTTGTTATTAAAAAATGTCAATCCTTCCAGGAATGTCGTACCCTCCTCATATTGACCTGTTCTTTCATACTCTTTTTCAGGCCTGATAAAGTAATTGTCGGTCCGGTCAATCAGCTTAAGCGGGTTTGTCTTTTCATACAAAGCCTGACCGGCTGTGTAAAGCCGATGTCCGAGCTCAGGTATACCAGTATGAATGGTATTTCCTGCATTATAAATAAGTAATATTCCATCATCTGTAATAAGGGCAGGGGGGCCTGGTTCCACCAGCCATGAATCAAAGTATCCGGGTCGCGGACTCAATACCCTTAAAAGGTCTTCCCTGTCATCCTCAAGTGGTTTCCAGTTGATCAGATCATCAGAAGTTGCAATGTGAATATATGGTACATTAAAGTACATCCAGTAATTTCCGTTGATCTTTTCAGGGATAAGCCTGCTGCCTTCCCTGCGGCAGATAATTGCACCTGCCTTTGATTCCATGTTGAGATATTTTCCACCATACGCATTTGCAAATGCAGGGCCATGCTTTTTCCAATTGATCAGATCAGATGAGGTGGCGACTGCAAGTCTTGGAACATCCCTGTTCCATTGCGTATATGTCATAATATACATTCCTTCGCTTGTCTCAACGATTCTCGGATCTTCAACCCCTCCGGGCCATTCATATTTATTTTGTTCATCATGATCAGGATACATGACAGGTTCTGGTTTCCTTTTGAAATTCAGTCCGTCATCACTTACGGCCAGGCCTATCCTCGATGTATGGCCTCCTATTATCATTTCCCCCAGTTTGTCTTCAGCGCGGTAAAGCACGTAAACCTTATCATTCCTGACTACTGATGCAGGGTTGAAAGTAGCCATTTCTTCCCAGTGAATATTCGTTTCATTCATCGGACAATAAAATACAGAACCCTTACCCGGTGTAATTATAGGATTTACCTCTTCCGGCCTTTCAAAAGGACCGAGCATCCACGATTTCTCCTGTGCAATTAACAGTCCCGGTAACAATAACCCCAGGATAATAATGGATTTTACGGTTATTTTAAACATAATTAAGATTTTATATATGAGATAATTAAAATATTGGTTTCATTTCTTAAAGATAATCAAATTCTCTCTCCATTGCTTAAAGGAATTTTGAATTCTTAAATATGTGAGATGAGATCTGTCAGATGAAAACATGTAATTGTTATTAAATTGCATGGGAAATCGATTCAGGTCAATTCATTTATTTAGGTTGAGAGAATTTTCGGATAAATAAAATTCATGTATCTTTGAATAGTATAGGGGAGAGGTGTTAATTTTTACTGCAATACAGACTAAATAATCTTAAAACATAAAGATATGCGTTATCGAAAATTCGGAAAGGCAAACTGGGAAGTAAGTGAAATCGGTTATGGAATGTGGGGTATGGCCGGCTGGACGGGTTCTGAAGATGAAGAGTCGGCAAAATCGCTGCAGCTTGCAGTTGATAAGGGATGTAATTTCTTTGACACAGCCTGGGGGTATGGAGCAGGTAAGAGTGAAGGGTTGCTGGGTAATCTTGTAAGAGCCAATAAAGGCAAGAAGATATATACTGCCACCAAGATACCACCTAAAAATTTCCGGTGGCCCAGTAAAAGGGAGTTTACCCTGGACGACTGCTTCCCGCCCGACCATATTGAAGAGTTTGTCGGTAAGAGCCTTGAAAATGCCGGATTAGCTTCTTTTGACCTAATGCAGTTTCATACCTGGGAAGATTCATGGCTGGCAGATGAGCGTTGGGTAAATAAAATGATGGATCTGAAACAGCAGGGAATGTTTCATGCCATCGGCATAAGTATTAACCGGTGGGAACCGTGGAATGGAGTTAAGGCGGTAAAAAGCGGAATAATAGACGCTGTACAGGTAATCTATAATATTTTTGATCAGAATCCAAAGGATGAGCTTTTTCCGGCCTGCAGAGAACATGATGTTGCAGTAATTGCCAGGGTGCCATTTGATGAAGGTTCACTTACCGGTATGCTTACAAAAGATACCAAATGGCCTGAAGGTGACTGGCGGAATACCTACTTCGTCCCTGAAAATCTGAATTCCAGTGTTGATCATGCCGACCGACTAAAACCTGTTGTGCCGGAAGGTATGAGTATGGCAGAAATGGCACTGCGGTTTATTCTTGGCGAGAAGACAGTAAGTACAATAATACCGGGCATGAGGAAATCCAGACATGTTGAGGCAAATCTGTCTGCCAGCGATAAAGGTCCTCTTGAGCCAGGTTTAATGGATGAGCTTGAAAAACACAGATGGGATCGTGAACCTTCCAGCTGGTCGCAGTAATTATCAGACCTTATTTGTAACCATACTCAAAAAAAGATGATCCCTCCTTTTTAAAGGAGAGATCATCACCAGCAGATTTTTATTGCTTAAGTAAATATCTGAAACCCGGTCTCTGTTCGCAGTACTGTCAGAGAATGGTTTTACCCTGAAGCCATGTTTAATTTAAACAGGCGGTGTGAAGCAAAAACCGGGGTTAAAACCCTCTCCTCCGGTGGTGTAAAGCCCGGTTTCAGCGAATTTTTAACTCAGTATGCCTGTTCTGAGTCATGCGCTTACAGCTTTTATACTGTCTTTCTCCATTACTGCTTCCACTGGAATTCTCCCCAGTGACTTCAGCATTTTGAAATGGCTGAAGAGTGCATCAGCAAAAGTATTTTCCTCATGATACGGCAGATTATACTTACGGGCAGTTTCTTTTACAATTGGAGAGATTGCTTTATAATGCACATGACATATGTTTGGAAACAGGTGGTGCTCTACCTGGTGATTCAGTCCCCCGATACACCAGGATAATATTCTGCTTTTTGGTGCAAAATTAGCGGTGGTAAGAATCTGGTGTACTGCCCAGTTGTTTTCCATGTTACCAGTTTCATCAGGCAATGGATATTCTGACGATGGCATGACATGAGCAGTCTGAAAAATTGTAGTTAATATGAATCCACTGATAAAATGCATTGCTATAAATAAAAGGACAACAGCATACCATGCTATTGGCAGAATTATAACAGGCAATACCAGAAAAAAGGTATAGTAAAGTACTTTTGCCAGTATAAGGTCTCTCAATAATTGATTGTATTTCCGGTTACCACTTAATGCAACACCTTCACTTTTGTATTTGGAGAGCCTCACGAAATCCTTTGCCGTTACCCATGATACAGTCATTAGTCCGTAAAGGAACCATGCATACAGATGCTGATACCTGTGGATTTTCCTCAGAGGTTTATGAGGAGAAAATCTTAGAAACTCCCCGGGGTCTATATCCTCATCATGGTCTTCAATATTTGTGAAACCGTGGTGGAGTGTATTATGCTGGTATTGCCAGTTTGGAGGAAAACCACCCAGAAAATAGAGTGATTTGCTAAGCAAACTATTAACTTTCGGATTCCTGGAAAATGATCCGTGATTGGCATCATGCATCAGTACCATTCCAAGTCCGGCCATTCCGAAACCCATTGTAATCCAGCTTAAAATTATCAGGGGAACAGTATAAACAATTCCGGTTATCATCAAAATGTAGGGTACAACATATAATGAACCCATGAATAACGATTTCACAACCAGGTCAGTATTTCCGTATTTGGAAATGTTTTTCTTTGAAAAATATCCATTGACTTCCATCCTTAGCTCATTAATGAAATCGGGCTTATTTTTCGGCGAGAAAATTATTTTTGTCTTTATCCTTGTTTTTTGCATAATTATGGTTTTTAAATTCTAAACCTGTTTATCAGCATTAAATCAAAATCAATTAAATCATTTAAATATTTCAGGTTTTAAAATACAAAGTTAGTACCGGGACGAGTTCTAAAAAATTTAATGGGGCTAATCAAATTAAATAAGTGGCGAACCGGTGGGAGTGGTGGTAAATGATTATTTCAGGGGTGAGTGATATTCACCGCAGGCATCTTAAAGTATCCTGTTTTTACGCAGCGGTTAACTGGACTTAAACTCTGCAACTGGCAGAATTGTTACGCGAATGCCTGTTCAATACAGGTCTGATAATGAGGTGTTTCAATCCGAAATAATTCTAACTTCTCAATAAGCGACTCAGTCATCGGTTCAGGCCGGCTGAGGGGTTAATCTTCTGTCTGATCAGGCTTAAAGTGCCTCCTTAAGCTTTACCAGATATTGCCGGGAAACAGGTATTTTCTCATTTAATCCTTTTATTGAAAGCCAGTAGTTATTGTGGTTTCTGTTCAGATTTTCAATAAAATGCATATTGACAATACATATCCTGTGGCATCGCATGAAATTGGAATATTGGCGTATCTGCTGTTCTATATGTTTAAGGGTGTTCCTTAGCAGTTTTTTGTTGAATTTATCATCTTCCCTGTAAATAATTTCAACATAATTATCGGCTGATTTTATCAGGACAACATCAGACACTTTGATTGTCAGGTTTTCTGTTCCTGCCTCGGAAGTGAATTCAATATTTTTTTTCAGATGGTCCTCTTCATATTTCTCAATCTGCTTTTGTGTGATTTTCTTTTCTAATACAAGTGAATTTATCTGCAGTTTCAGTTCGGCGATCAGGTCATATACCCTTAAAGAGACTACAACAGCGATACATATAAACACTACCCTGAACATGATGGGGAAAGTAATACTCACCCCTCCAACATAAGAAAGATAGAAGGCAAATGCGATTGAGCTGAGAACCAGTATTATGAAGCTTCCCAGATATGGAGGCAATGTAGGCTCCTGATCATCTGTGTCAGGTTTATCTATTATCCATGGAAGCACGATCCGGAAAAGAATGATCAACAGAAAGACAATACCCGATAACCCCGATATTACAACAAGCCTGTCGTTTGATTCAAGACTTTCAAACAGAAATGGCTCAAAGAATAGCACAAATAGAAATACTGCAAAACTAATACTGAGAAATAAACCCAGTTCAGCATTTATTAAACTTATCAACTGATTAATTCTTTTTTTCACAGTTAAGCACAGAATGTTTGTTCAGGAAAAATAACCAATTTCAATATATTGAATTGATTGACTAAAGTTAAAGTATTTTTTTCATGATTTGATGATTCAGGGTTCCCGGTTAACCCCGGTAATGTCCATTAAATTTCCCTGAACTTAATATCCCTTAATGCGGCTGATGTTACCCATGTTGCGAAACCAAGAGGCCTTGAGAGCCCAACCTCGGGTCTAATTGATAAACTATGTTCCTGGGGAGGGACATCAAATACCTGTTCTTCATCTATAAATCCGGTAATTGCATTTTCTGTAACAACTAACCTTATTTTATACCAGGTCCCGTTGTTAAACTGCATCCTTGTGCCGGTAAAATTTTCTGCTGCATCCTTTCCGTCAATGGTGCTGAGCCCGACCAGCGAGCCGCCCCACCCTCCAACGATAAAACTGCAGGGGGAATCTCCTGCAGGAAATGTTAAGCCGCAGAAAAAATCATTACCATCTATCCTCATAGCTTCCAGGGATATTTCATAATTGTTGTCAGGGAATTCTTTTCTCCAGGTCACTCCTGTTGCACCATCTCCAAAGTTGAGTATGATGGCAGAATCTCTTACATTAACAGGGCCCTGCGGACCGAAATTGGTAATTTCCCATCCTTCAGTATCATGCCCGTTAAACAGGGTCCTCCATCCCGATGTATCAGGTTCTGCATCATATCCTACCGGATCTGGCTCATTGAAGTATGTATCTTCTTCAGTGTACTGGGGTAATCTTCCCATGAGCCACACCAGGGAAAGTACAATAATTATTATCATTATTGCCGATATTATCAGAATTACAGGATAGAATTCACGTGGATTTCTCATAATTATTCTTTTAAAGTATTGATTATCAATTTTAAGACTCAGCCAGCATCTATATTTCCGCTTACTTTAATCTCCACTGGCACTCCTTCGATTTCAGGAGGGAAAATATTCCTGATGGAGACATTTTCCTTTTCCATGGAAATAATAATCCCGGGTTTACCCTTTGAGGTAATTCCGGTACCAACTGAGGTTACATTTTCAAGTCCCATCCATATCTTTTCATACCGGCTCTTAACTTCCCGGGCTTTAATCAGTAATTTATCCATTTCAGTATCTTTTCATCTGTATAAAGCAGGTTTAGCTGGTAATTCATGTTCAGTATTTCAATTCCGATGGATCACCCATTTTTTAGTGCACATGGGAGATTCATCTGTATAAAGCAGGTTAATCAAATTAATAATCAAGTAATTATATTCAGCTGGTAATACATGTTCAGTATTTCAATTCCGATGGATCACCCATTTTTTAGTGCACATGGGAAATTCATACAAGAGTAATGTCAAGAAGGCTGAATACATTTTCTATTCTGTTAATGATAGTACTATTGGCACTTCCAGCGAAAAGAAGACCTACTGCCTGATTTTCCCTGTCAAGGATGACTGATCCGCTATCTCCACCCTCACTCATGGCCCCGGCAATAAGCTGATCAACAAAGAGGGCTGTTCTGCCAGCTCCGAAATTTACCCTTACGGTAACATCCACCTGCTCAATGGACCCGGAAGTCAGTCCGGTTGTCCTGCCGCTTTTTTTTATCTTCATGCCAAGGTTTCCTTCTGCGATTCCTTTGATTATGCCGACCTTCAGAATTTCATTCAGATAATCATCCGGGAGTACCGGACCTGCAATTGCACAATCAACCAAATTATATACCGGTTGACCAGAAGAAGAAAACTCTTTCTTTCTGCCCCTGGTGATAAAGAAAAGTAAATTTCTAAACCACTTAAAACCATTTGATATTCTGATCTCTTTTCCTTCATTCTCAAATATGACAGGTATGAATTCATACAAACAGGCAACCACGTCCTCTTCTGCTTTTCCCCCGTCATAAATACCTGGCTGGATTATCAAATCGCCCGGTGAAGCATTGTTTGAATTGGCAATTACGTGATTATTTGAAAGGATAAAACTGTCCCCCCCTTTTTTAACCATACAACCAAGTGTTCCGGCCGATACCTGAGCATGCCCGATACTGACTCCCCCGGGAAATGGACGGTGCCTTTCGGTATGCGGACTGGTTTCAGGCACAGGACGGATCTGGCCAGCAATATTTTGCTGTGTATGGATGGTTCCGGTCTGATGCACATCCGTTGGAATACCGTCAATTTTAGCGGGAATCTGCTGGATCTCTGTTAAAGAAGACATTGCAACTTTTTTCTCTACAGAACATATGATAGCCAGATCGTCTGTTTGCTTTCCACGCACTCTTTTGTAGCCTATTCCTGTTGCAACCACATTGGGCTTTTTAAAGAGTTGACGGCTGAGGTCCGGAAGCTGTTGTCTGATCTTATTGATTGAGTCTTCCATCGGATTGTCCGGGTTACTGAATATTAACCGGGGTTAAATTCAAATGAAGATTATTAAGAACCCCGATACATAAAAATATATCATTTTTATGACAGAAAAAACCTGATTTAACATTAATCTTAAATCAATGCCAAAAATAATGGTAATTGATATTAAACATTTATCCGGGGTTTTTCCGGTTTCGAAACTTTAAGAAGCGTGGCACTATTGTATATTTTTACCAGACAGGTAAGCATCGATTAACCTGGCAATTTCAGTTAAATCTTCCCCGGAGCGGATCCATATTCTTTTTTCCCGTATAATGCTCCTGATCTCATTTCTGTTCTCAGGAAAAAGATCCAGTATGTTTCTGCGCCTGATCCGTCTAATCACCCTGGTTGATCCGTCACGCAATACAAAGAGGTACAGGTGGGATGGTTTTATCATGATGCCTCCATACAGCTTGTTGCCAACTCTGTAATCTCCCCTGGTTGTTTCTATAGCCCTCCTGTATGCATATAGTGACAAATGTTCACCCTCATGAAGCAGTTCACCAAAGATTTCATTTTTACCAATGTAAAGTGGTGCATTTACTTCTATCCTCCTGAATTTTAAGGGTGATTGGCCGCCGGGAAGGAGAATTTCGAATTCCCTGACCAGTTTTTTGTCCAGTTGCACCTGTTGATAGTCACCTTCCGAAAGCCAGAACAGATCATCAAGGTAGCTATTGTATCTGAGTAATTTGTTCTCAACTGTTATGTCATTTACCAGTAAAACATTACCCTTGATCCAATCTTCCGAAGGGTAATGCTGGTTGCCTATTGGCCTTCTCGGTGGGGCATTTATTATTCCTGAAAGACCCTGCTCGAAATATTTGTCACCGTTGTTATTGTTCAGTAACTGGTTTTGTTGAATTGTTGATATATCTGAGGAACCTGTTTTCACGGGTACATCTTTGAAGTCAGCATCATAAAATTTTTGATCGGTCATGTCATCTTCATCTGTTTCAACTTTAATAGTCAGCTCATCCTCAATAAGCATATCATTTAAGTGCCCTGCCACCCTGATGACAAACTCACCGGGTAAATCACCCGTATAAAATTCTATTATTTCGCTCGCACCATCACCATTGATTAATACATTTGGATCCCAGAACAGGAGCTGCCTGAAGTCCGGCCTGGAACGGGATGCTTCATCCTTTCCATGATCCGGAGGCAGGTAAAACGACTGGTATGCTGCAAGGGGGTGCTCATATGAAAGCGGCGGATCAGACAGATTAATGCTCCTGTATTCATTATTTTTACTGAAAAGTGCTACTATGCCCGGAAAAATCAGTTCACCGTAACGCCATTTAAAATTGTGAATCTCCAGTTTTTTGAGATCATCCGAATTAAGATGAATTATCCTGTTTATATTGTCGGTATATACCCCATCAAGAAAGTATACCGGTTCTTCCGGGGTATATGATTCAGCAAAATCCAGCATCAGGGTGGATGTATAATGGTTATCCTGCCTCCGAATCCTGAGAAATGGGATCAGTTCCCTTGAAATTTCCTGCATGCTGCCGAGATATTCATAATCTTCAAACAAGTCAAATGAGTATGCAGGTGAAGAATATATCTGGTTTCTGTACCCGTATTTTTTGGTTTCAACCTGTTTGTTATGATCAATATTCAGGGTCTTGTTGGTTCTGACTATATCCTGTGAGACTCTTACAAAATCGGGAGAAAGCGGTACATTTTTCCGGAGGTCAGGCATAAAGGGTTTTTCCAGCCTGAATTTGTCGATAATGCTTATTTCGGCAGTTTTTGCAGTTTCTTTGTCGTATATAGCAAAGAAAAGTTCACGTCCTTCATAGAAATCGTTCAGCATGAAATGAAATGTACCATCAGTTAAGGTTCTGGCATACTGCATATTTAATACAGTGTCAGGGGTTGTCAATACAACCATAACCTCAGATAATGGCCTGCCACCTGACTTATCGGTTACGCGCCCGGTTATTACAGGTCCATTCAATTCCTTATAAAACTTTATATCGCCCCGGGATCTGAGAATCTGGTCATTTTTTTCATGGTCTGCTGCAAACTTATGTGTCAGGTTTATGAGGGATTGTTGCCCGGCAGCTGAAACCGCAAGTGAATTTATTGTATCCTTCTGGTTTACGTGAATAACCTGCATCCTTACTTTTTCTCTGGTACCGTATACTGCTTTATCGGTAATTATCTTTATTACCTGAGAGTTACCAGGCGATGCCCTGTTTTCGGTCAGTTCTGGATTGTCTGAAAAATTTGCAGTCAGGTTACCGGTTAATATCCGGGGCTCTTCATCAAACCTGTTTACTATTGAAATTTGCCGGGAGGCATAATGGTCCTGCGGAAAATTCCTCATCCAGTTGGTAAATGCCACCAGCTGGCAGACCTGACTGCTTAACGTATCCGGAAGGTATATGCTTCCTGAACCCATGTTTCCCGAAATCCTGATTGAATGAAAACTGATAACTGTATTATCCTGATTTCTGAGTGCAATATAGGCAAGACTGCTTACCGGACTTTTATTGCTTCCCTCAACATTTAGCCTGAAATAGATTCTTTCACCGGCAATATAGAAGTCCCTGTCAGTATGAATATAGACAGACTCAATATATTCATTGTCGGAACCTTGCCGGTAATCTTGAGCAGCTGTTATATGTATCAACTGATTTAAAAGGAACAGTGCAAAAAAAATAATATATGGTTTCGTCATTTTAGCTCTTTCAGGATGCTGCAGGACCTGCAAATTATAATAACCCCGGTTCTCTGCATACCGCTATTTTCAAAAAGTTTAATAATCAACAAATCAATCCTGCCAGAATGGAGGTCTTTGATTTTCCAGTGATCCGCTGGCCGGGATATTTTCCATATTGTCAATGTTCGAAAAATGAAATATGTTTCCGGCCTTATAGTAATTAAGCATATATGTCTCCGTTCTGGTTGAAGAGGCTTCGAAGAAACCAGAAACTGCCAGTCCGGGATTGCTTATACATTTTATATTAGTTGGTAATTGAGATGCAATCGGATCAAAAAGTTTATTCTCTGAGGTAACCTGCCTGTATGCTTTCTCATAGAAGCTGTGTGCCTCATTATTCAGGGTATAATATCTTATTATAATAATATACTTGTTTATATGCTCCTCCTGTTCGAGCTGATAATTGAATTTTCCCGAAGGTATGAAGCTCACCAGATGACTTTTAATATTTTCATGACCATCTTCAAACCTGTCGAGGTTAATTTCAGGTGTATTGGTTAGCTTCGTTTTTTTCCACCGGTAATGAATAATTACCGGTGGCGGTTGTCCTTCAAGAATTTCAGTCCAGTTATATAACAACAAAAGGGTGGGGGCAATCCTGAATCTGAGGGGATCTCCGGTTTCTCCGGCCATATCAGCGTATACTTCAAAGCCGGCCTCTCGTCTCCTGATGTAATTCCCGTAACTGTCAGGGAACAGGTAGTCTTTATGGGCATGTTTTGGATAAACAGAATCCAGAGAGGCGGCAGGAAGAATTAGCTGAGGACCAGACTGGTAAATCTCATCTTCCGTCTCGATATTAAGTGTGTAATTTTTTCCTGCTTCGCCTGCAAAAGCTTCATGTGGCAAAAATTGCCCTGATCCGGAATGATGGAAAGGAACAATTAAGCCATGGTCGTCCGATAAATATACAGTTGCATTACTCAGCGGATCAAGTCTGGAATTTTTATTGTAGTACAGCTTGATATAGTTCCGTCCCGGCTCATCCGTTACAAGCCCGTCAACAATCAGAACATTTTCCATACTGTCAGTTTCAGGGTCGTAAAGCTCCCTGCAGGATGAAATATAAACCAACATTGACAAAAGCAGTGCCGGCAGCCAGAAATATTTTGAAATTGCACGTTTGGCCATAACTCCGGTAATATATTTTTTATGTTCCGTTAATGATATTCCCATGGTCTAAAACCTGAAATTGTAGGTTACCGTAGGCAATGGTCTGCCAATAATATAAAGCTTGTAGAGATTGAATGAATCACTTCTTACCCTGGGGCCCTTTGGCGCTTTTTCATAGAATACTGAATAGGGATTTTTCCTGCCGTACAAATTCAGTAGTGAAACAGTCCAGTTCCCTGTTCTTCGTTTGTTTATTTTAAGTGTCTCATTCCGTGTAATATAAATGTCAAGCCTGTGATAATCAGGAAGCCGGTATTTGTTTCTGTCAGAATAAAATACAAGGTCACGGTCACCGTGTGGAAACCTGAGTTCCGGTAATGTAACTGGCCTGCCCGTGCTGTATGTAAAAGATCCGCCCACTCTCCACCTTCTTGAAATATTATAACCTGTATTTAATATCAGTTCATGTGGTTTGTCAAAATTGGAAGCGAACCAGTTATTCCTGTTTATCTGGTCTTCCGGGAAGTGATTGTTTGACCTGATCATTGAGGCTGAATATGTATAGCTGGCCCAACCGGTAAACCTTCCTGAATTTTTACCTGCATACAATTCAATTCCCCAGTTGTATCCTTCTGCATTGATGAGTTCTGTTTCTATATTCCGGTTCATGACAAGGGAAGCTCCGTCCCTGTATTCAATTATGTTACTTATATTTTTATAATATAGCTCGGCAGAGGTTTCAATACTGTTATTTCTGAAATTTCTGAAATAGCCAAGTGCAAAATTATCACTTGAAAGTGGCCTTAGATGGGTATCACTAAGTTTCCAAATATCCGAAGGAGTTATTACTGCAGTATTGGAAACAACACTAATATACTGATTATGCCTGGTATAGCTTGCCTTGACTGAACTCATCTCATTTATGCTGTAGCGGACATTCAACCTGGGTTCCAGTCCACTATATCCCGCAGCTTTTTCATTTTTACCGTAAGAACCAGTTTCTATAATATATTCTGTTCTTTTGGGATAATTGTCGTCATAAATATTTATTGTTGCCGGTCCCAGATATTGATAGTCAGTATAGCGTATTCCTGCCTCAATACTTAACTTTTCGCTCACTTCAAAATCGTCGCCAAGAAAAAAAGAGATCTCAAGACCGGTCTCCGGGTCAATACGTGAAGCCTCAATTTCAGAAGAGGTTCCAAGCGGATCAAGATTCCCGGGAGCTATTCCATAATGGATGGCATTAAATCCTATTTCTACCCTGTGGTTCCCATCCGGGAACCATAGCAGACTACCTTTAACACTGCTATAATCAATTGATGAGTTCATATTATAAGCACCTGCAGGAGCAGACTGCTCTGTCTCTTTTACGTTATAATCATACATGCTGAGACCACCGGATATATTAAATGAGAATTTTTCTCCTATTACCCTGTTCCATTTCAGTGAAGTAAGAGTATTGCTGTAATCATATTCAGTATTCCCGCCGAACGAAAAAGAATCGTCACTATAATATGCAAATAGTGAAAAGTTATTATTCTGGTTGGGAGAAACGGATAACAGGCTGCTGAAGTCATAGAATCCTGCTGCACTGTTCATAAGCTCTTCGGCTGGAATTCTGTCCAGTATCCGGTTAGAATAGGAGGATCTTCCTGCAATGGAGAGATTAACCCTGTCCTTTACAAGAGGTGTTTCAAGATGGAGCCTGCTGCTGATCAATCCTATCCCTCCTGTAAGTTTTGTTTCGCTGACATTTCCGGGATTCATCCCTATATCCATTACAGAAGAGATCCTTTCACCAAATTTTGACGGTATGCCCCCTTTATACAGGGTCATCTCTGAAACCATATCAGGGTTGACAGTAGAGATAAGGCCAAAAAGGTGTGATGAATTAAACAATGGTACATTTTCAAGCATAATAAGATTCTGATCACTTCTGCCCCCCCTCACATTAAAGCCTGAGCCGAACTCTCCGACACTCTGTACCCCCGGCAGAAGGGTCATACTCCTGATTATATCCTGTTCGCCGATACTGCCTTGCAATTCCTTCAGAACCCTCGAATCCATGCTGATTACACTCATCCGGGTGCGACTTATATTTGCTTCTGCCCGTCTGGCCATAATTGTAACTTCGTCAATCCTGTGAGTCTCTTCGAAAAGATAGAAATCATGGCTGCCAGATCCAAGAAGGTTTACTTTTATTGTCTGATCCTCGTAACCAACATAACTTAACCTTATCTGTAATTCGCCAACAGGAAGTGTTACCGAAAATTCACCTGAATTGTCTGTTGAACTTCCAGACCCGGTATTCTCAGAATAGATCACAGCGCCCGGAAGTGTTTCGCCGGTTGCTCCGTCCAGTATTCTTCCGGTAAGTTCCGCCCGGTTATGCCGGCCAAAATCAGCCGGATCTCCAATGGTAAGCATTAGTGTGTCTGCATTACGGGTCTG
>CAYQXY010000029.1:0-66739 GCA_964421595.1 uncultured Bacteroidales bacterium
ATGGATATACACCAAATGCAAAATGCTCTCCTTCAAGATCTATTCTTCTCACAGGCAGGAATTCCTGGCAACTGGAAGAAGCAGCCAATCATGTTCCATTCTTTCCGGCAAAGTTTAAAACTATTCCGGAGGCTCTGCAAGAAAGTGGATATTTCATAGGTTACACTGGTAAAGGCTGGGCACCGGGAGATCCCGGCATGAAAGACGGGAAACGGAGAGAGCTGATTGGTCCGGTGTACAGTGAAATCAGAACTGAACCACCTGCCGCATTTATATCAGATATTGATTATGCCGCAAATTTTGAGCTGTTTCTTGAAGCAAAACAGGATGAAGAGCCTTTTTTCTTCTGGTACGGAGGTTACGAACCTCACAGAGCTTATGAATTCCAGGCAGGAGTTAACAAAGGAGGAAAACAGCTTTCTGATGTTGATGAGATATTTGAATTCTGGCCCGATAACGACACTATCAGGCACGATTTGCTGGATTATGCCTTTGAAATAGAGCATTTTGATACCCATCTTGACAGAATGCTCCGGAGTCTTGAAGAAAAAGGAATGCTGGAAAATACCATTGTTGTAGTCACTTCTGATAACGGCATGCCCTTTCCCAGGATTAAAGGGCAGGCATTTAAACTTTCCAACCATTTGCCTCTGGCTATTATGTGGCCGAAAGGAATTAAGAATCCCGGAAGGATTATCAATGAATTTGTAAGTTTCTCTGATATTGCTCCCACTTTTCTGGAGGTTGCAGGTATAAATGTGAATGAAAGCGGAATGCAACAAATGGAAGGAAGAAGCCTTTTCCCTGTTTTCAATGACATCTCTGACAGAAAAATTCGCGATTTCGTTCTGATTGGAAAGGAGAGGCACGATCTGGGCAGGCCTGATGATAAAGGATATCCCATTCGGGGTATTGTTACGGATGAATACCTGTATCTTGCAAATTATTATCCTGAACTCTGGCCGGCCGGGAACCCCGAAACAGGTTACATGAACTGCGACGGTTCTCCTACCAAGTCGTGGATACTGAATGACAGGAGAGTTAATGGCGAAAGTTGGTATTGGGATATGAACTTTGGGAAACGCCCGTCAGAGGAGCTATATGACTTAAATTCGGATCCGCTTTGCCTGGTTAACCTGGCCGATGATCCATCATACAGGCAAAAGAAGGATGAATTGCTGGATTTAATGACCTCTGAATTGAGAGCACAGGGCGATCCAAGAATCCTGGGTAATGGAGAAATATTTGAGACATACGAGTATGCCCAGCCAGCACAAAGGGACTTTTATAACAGGTTTATGTCCGGAGAGGAATTGAATGCCGGCTGGATAAACCAAACCGACATTGAAAAGGACAAACTGGATTGATCATTCTGTCAATCTTTGAAAGCTTGAGAGACAAGGAAATCTTCTCATAGTCATATGACAGGTTTTGTGGAAAATTAATATGTTTCCGCTGCAAGTTATTGCCAGAAAAATGTAAGCTCTTATTAATAGTTCAGAACTAAAATGATAATTATTCAAGGGGCGATAATATACTATAAGGTAAGATGTGTTCTTCTAATATGTTTCCATACTCATCTATCAGTCTGAATGTTACAGTCGGTTTGTCTTTCATGGTATCAAAGGTGAATTCACCATAAGCCACGAATTGGGAACCATGATAACCAAACAATTGACTGGAAGTGTCTTCAGCCATTGCAGAAGGTCCTGGTACTCCGCCAAGCGAGGCTACACCAAATTCATGAAAAGCAAATCCTGAAGGTCTGGGAATAGTAAATGCGCGTGCACCGTGACGATCGCCACTAACCAGCAAAACGCCAGGGATTTTTTCTGTTTCTATAAAACTATAAAGTTCCTCGCGAGCCTTAGTATCCCAGGTACCCCAGGAATCTTTTCCATTGGTTATATAATCGCTCCACATCGTTCCGCTGGAAATGACTTTGAACGGGGCATCTGAGTTTTTCAGAATATCTTTTAACCAGTTAAATTGCTCCATTCCCAGATAAGAACCGTATTCTCCTCTTCTTTCGTTTTCGCGGAATGAACGGGTATCAAGCATTATCACTTCAACCGGACCGATGCGTGTATTGAAATAGATCCCCGGATGAGGGTTTTCAGGGTTATTCCAGTTCTGTTGCCATACTGACCGAACGGCCGTACGGTCGTCTTCAGTGAATCCTTCAGGGATGCCGCCAAGATCGTTATCAAAATAATCGTGGTCATCCCAGGAAGCATATAAGGGAACATTCGCTGCAAGTTGCCGCCAGGGATTTGATACATCACGTAGCAGATAATCTGACCGATGCATGTTAATCCGGTTTCGTCTGTCATCGACAGCAATATCGCCTAAAAGCATCATCGCATGAGGTTCTCTTTTCAAAATTTGGGTGATAAGGTTCGGGTTATGAAGACCTATTTTGTGAAAGCATGAACCGAAGGCCAATGTGAATGTGCTGTTTTCATAAGACTCCGGAGCTGTGCGGAACTCACCTTCTGCAATTCTGTTTTTTTGGAAATAAATGGCATATTTGTATTCAGTATCGGAAATCAGCCCGTCTACCTTGATTTTTTGATCCACACCGGCTACTTCAGGATTGATAACATATGTCTTTTCACCAGAGCCATCTGGATTTGTTACTTTAACATCTAATGGATCTGTAGTGGATGAACGCAACCAAAGCATCACTCCGTCTTCAGTCAAATTCCCAAGCATGGGACCTCCGATTAATGGTAAATTGTATTCTCTCGCAGCCTCGATAATTTCATTATTTGTGAAATCAGCATCCGGATTTCCTTCAAAAACAGTTCGTGCACTAAGATAAAACTTCCTGATGCTGTCGGGCAAAAGCAAATAACTGTCAAGCAACCTGGTATCTATCTCCAAATCACCAATATGAGCCTCATTAAGGGTGACCGTATGACGAGGTGGAATAGTATCATAACTTGCACTAAAGCAATTATTATCTAAATTCATAAGTGCAATAAATGCAAAGCACTGAAAAAAAACTAAGTATCTTTTCATTAATTGGTTTTTAATTATCATAATCTAATTGTTGTCAGTCATTTTTTTTATTTCCTCAAAGAAATTGATAATTGTCTTACGTTCCGGGTAAAAGAAATGATTTAGATTAAAGTGCTTCGTTTCGCTGTTATCAAGTTTAATAATTATTTCGTTTCGGTTCCTGGCAACTGATTTGATGCTTATAAATTTAATTAATTCAGGTTTATCTGATTTGGGTAACAGGTAACTTAATTCATCATCATTCCAGGCAACAAAATACTTTGCTTTCCTGATACTGTCCCAAACAATCAAAAATGATATAATTCCATTAAATATAAGAACAAAATAACTGGCTTCGTTAAGATAAGGAATAAATGACATTCTAAAGGCAAAGGATAAGATTAAACCTGTTATGCCAGCCATTATAATTACTAAACATAGCAGGAGAAATAGTCTGCTGTGTTTCGACTTATTTTTAAATACTTGAATATACGTGTTCATAACCATCGGGAATATTGCTTTTGATTTTAACTGAGTCAGAATAAAAATTTGAACGAAATATTAAACATATGAATTTTTTTCATTCATCCTGCAGTGTTTATATTAAATATAGACGAAGCCGGAAAGAATCTTTATTTAAGACTGTTTTGATTAAAGGCAATTTAGAATTTTCATAAAAACAGTGTGGAAATGTGTAGATCTTAAGTTTTTTCAGAGAGGCGAGGTGTTAATTTAATACATTAAATTGCTGATCCGGTTCCAGGTTAGTTCGGTTATCTGGTAAACTTTTACTACAATTGCTTAATTATGAAAAATAAGAACTTCAGGATAAAGCTTGGTATTTTCTTAATGATTTTCTCTGGTGTTTTTTTTGCAATAACACTTGCAGTCCCACTGCTTGACCTGCCTGCAAAAACCCGGTTTATTGCAGCAACTGCAAGCTTTATTTTGATGGAGATTGTATTCTGGAGTGGGGGTTTACTGGTTGGAAAGGAGCTGTTTGTGAAGTATAAAAAACAGATGAATCCAATGACATGGTTCAGGAGAAAAAAACAAGAAAGCGAAAATACTACCGGAAACTAATTTCACTGTTTAAGTAAATCTATCCTATTCTTAACCTTCCCAACTCCTGGATATTGAGGTGCAATAGACTGTATTGCAGTGGTTTATACTTAATTGTTGTTTTTTATCTGTTTTGTTTAATTTGTTACTCCTCTTTTTCCTCCCCTTCTTCAAAGCTGTAATAGTAGCCATTGATGACCATAAATATGCCATAACTAATTGTGCCGAGTGCAACGGCAATAAACATTATGTGTCCGATTGTACCAAAATCACCAATAAAATCAAATGCAGAATCAGTATCTCCTACTTCCTCCGGGTCCGATTTTATCCCGGCCGAGATGAGGAAGTATCCAAGAATGGCCAGTATGATCCCCCTTGCAATATGTCCGGCCCACGCAAGAGTATGAGTAGTGCTGGCCATCCATCCCGCCATATCCTGCAGATTTATTCTTTTTATATAATCGCCTGTTGCAACATATTTAAACTGCACCAATCCTGCGATGCCTGTTACCGCCCCGGCTATCCCTACCAGCCATGCACCTGCGGGAAAGCCAAGTACCTTTGCAATCATAGATTGCTGTTCTTCTTCACTGTCTCCTCCGCCGCCCTGAATTAGAATCTGAGCCGCGGCAAATGCTATCATCACATAGCCTACAGCACTTAAAGCTATACCGGCTCTTTTGGCAATGCCTTTCTTGTCATTGCCAAAGTTGTAAGGATCGGTATATGCTTCAAAAAGGCGCCAGATTATGTATCCAATCAATCCGGCAATTAATGAAGCAATTAAAACTTCACCAAATGGCAGTTCCAGGATGACATCCACTATTCTCTCTTCATCGGCATCATCCTGGGCCAGTCCGAGAAAAGATAAAATTGCCATAAGACCTACAAGTATATAAACTGCAGATATTGAATAGCACCCAAACCGGGCCAGTTTTTTAACATGTGGTTTGAATCTTTCCATTAGCCTGTAAATTAACGTTATAGTAAAATTAATCTTTGTTATTTGAAATAGAAAGTAATATTTCAAATAATGATCAGCCAGACTGTAATTAATGCAGGAAGGGGGAATCAGGATATTATTTCGCGATGGAGGTAAGTTAAGTAAGTTGTTTAATTACAAATATTTTTAATTCATATCAGATATTGAAATTATTGCAAGATGATAAATACGTCTAAATTAGTGTTGCGTTATAAAACTTAAAGCGATATATAAGCCCATAAAATTAATGCTTTCAAGAGTTAATGTAATTTTTGGATTTCAAAATTATTGTGATATTTTAACTTTTTATAATTTGATTATGAGACATTAACTTTATTTGCCAGGAAGCAATGCAACACTAATGATACTTCTTATAAATTTCAGAAATATTAGTAATATTATGGCCTAAACAAGATAATATGAAAAGACGTGATTTTATCAGGAAAACTGCCGGGGCTTCGCTGGTTGCCGGAGTTTCCCCTTTCATAATGGCTAATGACAGTAATTATCAGATATATAATGATTTACATTCTGCTTCTGATGGAAAGCTGAAGCGCTTTGGGGATGGAAGGGACTGGTTTTTTCAAAAACGGTTTGGCATGTTTATTCATTGGGGACTCTATTCTATTCCTGGCTGGCATGAGCAGCACCAATGGAGGGGGCGCATTGACAGGGCTGATTATGTGACGCTTGCTGAAAAGTGGAATCCGGTTAAGTTTGATCCTGAAAGGTGGCTGGATCTTTTGGAAGAAACCGGCATGAAATACATTTGTGTCACTACCAAGCATCATGACGGATTTTGTTTATGGGATACAAAGCAAACTTCTTTTAATACAATGAATACCCCTTATGGGAAGGATATCATCGGCATGTTGGCCCAGGCATGCCACAAAAGGGATATACCTTTGTCATTATATTATTCTATCGCGGACTGGAACCATGAGAATTATCCTAACCAGGGACTTGCACATCAGCTGCAGCCCCAGTCACAGGATTCGCCGGACTGGGATAAGTATCTGGATTTTCTGAAAGGTCAGGTACGTGAACTATGCACTAATTATGGAAAGATAAATGGCTTCTGGTGGGATATTAACAGGACCGAATATCACGACACCTCAATTAATGAAATGATCAGGCAACTGCAGCCTGATGCAGTAATTAACAACCGTGGTTTCGATGAGGGTGATTTTGGAACTCCGGAACGCGACTACCAAAGTGACGACTCAATTGCATTTGAAAGACCAACCGAAGCTTGCCAGTCGGTCGGCATTGAAAGCTGGGGGTACCGGAAGGATGAGGATTTTTATACAGACAGGCACCTTTTTCGCAGCATAGACCGTTATCTGGCCAGAGATGCAAATTACCTGCTGAATGTGGGACCAATGGCTGACGGAACTATCGACTCTGAAAGTATATCCATACTTAAAAGAACAGGAAAATGGTACAATACTATAAAGGAGTCACTTGAAGATGTTGTGCCGGTATCAACACTGACTTCCAACCGCAATGTCATGCTGACAAGCCGCCGCAGGACATTATATGTTCATCTGAATAAAGAACTCCCGGGAAATGTTGTGAAGCTGAAACCCATTAATATAGCCCCGGTTCGGGCAACTTTGTTGAATGATGGCAGAGCGATCGATTATACTGTCCGTTTTAGTCCCTCAGATCACCTTGAGCAGAAAGCATACCTGAACCTGGTAAACCTGCCAGCTAATGAGTTAAGCAATACGGTGATGGTAATTAAACTTGAATTTGACAGGCCTCTTAATGAGCTATCCCAGCCTGATTCGCCGGAAGATGGGAATTCAGGTTTCTGTCAACTTCATTGAAATTGACAAACGATTGACCTGGGTTTCTGAAGAATTTGTTGCCTGAAAACGGATTAGCACTTTCACTTCAAAACTGAATCATACACTACTACCCGGTCCCACAGGTGGCTGCAGTTGTCTATGAACTTATGATGCAACGGATGATCCTGATATATATCCTGAGCTTCAGGACTATCAAAAAAGATAAGATATGAATATGTATATGAGCCGTCTACTACTTCCCTGTCGACAGTGCCGGGAGCCGGGATACCAAAATGATATGATTTGATTTCCGGAATTTCCAGTAATTCTGCTATTCCATTTTCAAATGTTTCCCTGTCGGCGGGGTTGTCAGGGTTATTTAACCAGAAATATACATGGTGGCAAAAATTCAGGTCGATAGATCTGTTTTCCTGGCAGGAAGTAAGGGAAAACATAATTGCGACAATGAATAGTGTTAAAAGTGTTTTAGCTGGGTTCATCAGTAATATATTTTAGGTTAGTAATTCAGCAAAATTAAGCCGGATTTTTTAAAAATTTAGCGGGATATACCTTTTTTTCATCCAGATTCAAGCCGGGCAATGTAACCGTGAAAGTACTACCTTTTTCCGGAATACTTTCTGCTGTGATATTGCCACCGTGCATTTCTATAAACTCCTTGCAAATAACCAGTCCCAGTCCGGTCCCTTTTTCTCCGGCAGTTCCTTTTACTGATTCTTTTTTGTCAAGGCTGAATATGTTACTTAAAACTTCATCTGTCATTCCTATTCCAGAATCAATAACTGATATACTTATTTCCATAGCTTTTTCCAATATCTCCACCCTGATAGTTTCTCCTTCCGGCGAAAATTTAATGGCATTTGATATCAGATTCCTGTAGATCGTATCAATCATATTCAGGTCAGCAAAGGCATAAACATTTTTCACACCGGATGATACTATCTTTATCTTTTTGTTTTTAGCCAGAAGATTGAAAATTTTTATGTTTTTTTCTGCTACTTCTCCTATGTCGATGTTTTCAGGATTAAATTTTACTATTCCCTGCTGTGACTGGGACCATTGCAAAAGTGTTTCAAGAAGATTGTAAAGTCCTTCTGTAGTTTTTTGCAGCTCACTGAGAAATGCCCTCTTCTTGACATCAGCCATTTCATCAAATTTATAACATAACAACTCAGTTACCTGCATGATATTCGCGATGGGACTCCGCAGGTCATGTGCAACTATGCTGAAGAATTTATCTTTTGTGAGATTAAGTTCCTTAAGCATCTTTTCCGATTTTTCCAGATTTATATTTTTTCTGGCAAGCTTTGTTTCCGAATTATGCAGTTTTTTGTTTATCTGATGCATCTGGGAATTTAATTCCTGAAGTTTTCGGTTGGTTTTTCGTTTCTGGTTGAAAAAATAAAAGAAGACAAAAAGTATTATCAGGATTAAAAATGAGGTTATTATAAGGAATACGATAGCAGTTTTTTGCCTTGAAATATTCATTTCATTTATCAGCTTTTCCCGCCTGAGTACCTGGATATCTTCAGTCTGCAGCCTGTGTGCTATATCCTTTTCAACACCGAGCAGGACTAAATCGTTAAAATTCCGGTATAGTAAAGAATCTGTTTTAATAATTTTCTGAGAATACCCCAGTGCTTTTTGATAATCACCTAAAGATGTGTATATGGTTACTATTTTCTCATATGCCATAATTTTGTCTGCCAGATATTCATCTTCTGTGGCAAGCTCAAGAGCTTTAAATGCAGAGGGCAGTGCATTTGAGGTCTGTCCAGTTTTTAAATAAGTGTCAGCCATGCTCAGGTAAGTGTTTATCAGTTCCTTCTGGTTATTCAACCTGGCATAATCATTAATAGACAATAAATAATAATTCGCTGCTTTTACAGGATCGTTATTATTGCCATAGTGCAACCCGATTCTTCTGTTAATAAAAGCCCTGGTGTTATTACTGAATGGCACATCTCCTGCACTGAGACCTGTTGTGTCAGACAGGATATCCAGGGCCCTGTAATAATACTCCAGTGCCATGTCATTATTTCCCATCAATGAATAAGGGAATCCCAGATAGCCGTATGTATGTGCAATTAGTGTTTTTGAACCCGATGCTTTTCTTAGTTCTAGGGCACGTAAATGATATTCGATGGCTGCATTGTATTCTTCAGCTTTAATATTGCAGAGTGCTATATTGTTCAAGGCTACCGCCATGCCATCACTTCCGACATCACTGTCTTCTGGATTTGAATTTTTCATTAATTCAAATCCAGCCAGGGCTTCTTCATAGTAATCAATTGCCCTCCAGTATGAGCCTTGCCAGTAATAGCTGTTGCCAATATTTATGACTGTCCAGTTATAGTTCCCCGTTTCGTTTATCCTGGCATAGAAATTTTTCGCAAGGAGGCTGTTTTCAATTGCCCTGTCAGCAATTCCTATCTGTGAATACAGGTGGCCCAGGGTCCTGTGGCAGTCGAACCTCAAGGTATCCATATTATGTAATATTGCCAATGCAAGAGCTTCATAGATTATGCTTATACCCTTCTGATGATCCTGTAATGAACTTAACAGCGCAATTTCATCGAGAGTATATCTGTCGCTCTGTTCATAGATTCCATTTTCTAAACGGCTAAAGAACCGGACCTGCAAACTATCCTCTGATGCAAAGGATTCAACCGGCAGTGCAACCAGAATAAAAATCAGTATAAGCCGTGAAAAGATTACTGGCATAGGTTTTTTATGTCTCATTAAGGACAATAACAAATACATAATCTAATACATTGGTCAGCCACATATAAATTCGCCAAATATAATTGATTAAACAATTAAACTCTTTGTTAAAAAGAAAACTCGTAATTAAAATTGACCAGTTACTGCGGTTTTTTTTGCCGTTTCATTTTATTAAATGATAAGCAATATATTAGTTATATGGTTTTCTTATTAAAATGTTACGACAAATATATATTTTGTTTCTTTTTTGTATTTCAGAGCTTTCTGCTGTTTGATATATATCAAATACAGATTTATGATATGGTCATGCTCTGAAACCTGAAGATGATATTGCGGTTTAGGTAATATTAATATCTGATTGATCTGTTTCGAATAATTTTTTTGGAAGATACAACAAGATTATTATGCTGCATGATAATACGAGCTAATGCTGATTTGTTATGGTAATTACCGAATGGCCGGGCACAACCAGAAGGTCGCCAGGGGTATAGTTGCCAGTGTTCTTCAGGTTACCCTCCCGACTGCTGTCGGTTAAGTACTTCGACAGTTCTCCGATACCCTCAAGTTTCCCGAGTGATAAACCTATTTCCTTTTGTTCTTCTCCGGCATTGATCAGTACAATTGTGATTTTCTGGTTGTCTGGTGTTACGAAGGCGGTGACCATTAAATCTTCCATAATCATTTCAACAGTCTTCCCATCATTGCGGGAAACTGAAACCCTTTTCATGCCCGGCCTTACAAACCTTGAGAAGTTACCCATTACCCACATTAATTTTGAGTCGTAGATATTTCCGTCATATTTATCATAGTCGGTGTATACGAGCCCGTCTTTATAATTATAGGGACTGACTCCAAGCCACCATTGCCAGGAAGAGGCGTTTCCCAGTACAAGGTCTGACCAGATCACCCTTGCAACATACAGGGCGGTATGCATGCTCCTGTCTCTGCCATTACCCCTGATGACCGGGTTATTTTCGAGGACACAGTACTCGGTCATCCAAAACTCTATTGGGCGTGGACTGTCATCTATTGCTTTTCTTACCGTTTGCCTTGCTTCAGCTTGCCTGCTTAACGGCCATGTAGTGAAATAGCTGTGCCCTGCAATCTTTTGCGCCACATGCGGGAGATTGCCAACATAATGAGGGGAGGAGGGATTAAAAAATGCATCGATCTGGCTGCCTCTTCCGGGCCTGTTACCTTCTTCATAAAGATAGTCAAACTGTGCGGTCTCAGGAATTTCTATCAATGATTCAATGTTCCTGTTTTCAAACACCTCATTCAGAATCCTCACCAATGCAGCTATCTCAGAATTCTGTGCGGGTGTCCCTTCCTGGGTTGGATTTGTCCAGTCCCATTGGGGCTCATTAAAGGGGCTTACGTAGGTCAGGCTTATACCATCATTTTTCTGTAAGTTGTCGATTACACTGCCTAGAAAGTCTGCGTATAGCCTGTAGTTTTCCTCTGGCAGGTTATACCGGCTTTCGTGCGATGAAAAGCCCATTCCGTTTTTGGTCAGATACACCGGCGGACTGTTCACAAACCCGGTAAACTGATCCACTCCTCTTTTTTGCGCGGCCCGGAGGAACCACCTTTGACCCTCCTGCTTGTTCCAATCGTAACTATCTGTACCGGTCATAAAAGATTCCGCCCTCCTCCATTCATCGCTTATCTCACTGTCATCACCCTGGAAGGCACTGCCACCTCCTATATTGAACCGCCAGGCAGTCAGTCCTATTCCCATGGGATTGTTGTCTTCATCAATGCCGGTACTGAAAAGCCAGTCCGCTATCTGTTCCTTCTTCTCTTGGGGCCAGTATTTACCTATGAACTGGCAACTCCATGCATCAGAAGCGCCAAAACTATGTATCGTCTGATGTGATTCACCAGCCTCAATTGTAAGCTTTAGTATATCGTTATCCTGGTTGCCCTGGATTTTTTGCCAGACGAATGAGTATAGAATCAGTAGAGTGATCCAGGTCATATTAATTACTATCATTGTTTTCAAGGTTTTAAAATCCGTTCCGGCACGGTTATGATACAAATATTCTTTGTTCGTTTGTCATCTGAGAGCATGGCTGTAAAACAACTATCGGTTTAATTGAATTTATGGTAATTTAATTACGCGGACCACTCTTACAGTTTCAAATATAAGATTCTTTTTAAAAATATATTTTGCTTTAAAGAGATCTGTTTTAAAGAAATCTATCTTATTATGATCGGTATTACGTGAGGTTAGGCACAGGGTCTGGACACCATAAATATTTTGATGTAATGCCTGAAAAACTTTGTTCTGACATTTAAAAAATCTTTTTTGTTAAAATTTTGCTCTAAATAGGATATTTATCATATTTTAGTCCCCGGCGAATATTACTGGTAGCTACTATAAACCTAATCTAAATAATTATGCTGCACGGACCAGCTGCAAAACTCGAAGACGATAATGCTGCTTCCCGAAAGTCTAAACTGGGACTGAAGCTTTTTCTTGTTTACGGATTAGTTTACCTGGGATTCATTATCATAGGTGTATTTAACCCGTCTTTAATGGGTATCAGGATTATTTGGGGCCTGAACCTTGCAATATTTTATGGTTTCAGCCTCATCATCATGGCTATTGTTATGGGATTTCTTTATCACCTTGCCTGCAACCGACTTGAGGATAAGCTAAATAAGACGGAGGACAAACCATGATATATGAAGTTTCTCCAATTGCAATTTTGATATTTTTTGCCTTCGTTGCACTCGTTTTAGGTCTGTCTTTCTATTTTGCAGGTAAAACCAAATCAGCCTCTAATTACTTTGCTGCGGGGGGTACCATCCACTGGGGGGTAAATGGCGTTGCTTTCGCAGGCGATTATTTATCAGCAGCCTCATTTCTTGGTATTTGTGGCATGATAGCTTTCTCAGGTTATGATGGGTTCCTCTATTCCATCGGGTTTCTGGCAGGATGGGTTGTTGCACTTTTTCTTGTTGCCGAACCACTAAAAAGGATGGGCAAATTCACATTTACCGATGCCCTTGATTACAAGTTCAATTCACGTTCAATAAAACTCACTGCTGCAATAAGTACACTGGTAGTCTCTATTTTTTATCTGATTCCCCAGATGGTGGGAGCAGGTGACCTGGTGGTTCCTATTCTTGGCCTTCCGCATTGGGCAGGCGTTGTTATTGTGGGATCGGTGGTGATATTTATTGTGGCAACAGCGGGGATGACTTCAACGACATATGTTCAGTTTATTAAGGGCGGATTACTGATACTTTTTTCAGTAATTCTTACAATTTACATCCTGAATAAGGGGCTTGACAGGAATCCGTCTGATGAGCATCATAAATATGTTTCCCTGAATGTTAGTTATAACCCTTCCGGGGAATTATTGGTCGATGATTCTTCAGGTTATATTATAACAGGTAAGGTTCAGAATGGAGAAAATATTTTCTATCTGCTCAACCATAATGGCACAAGCAACTGGTTTCATCTGGTAACTATGGAGAATGAGCTTATCCTCGATGAAATGTTAACCATATCTACCGATGAGACAGGTAACAGTTTATATAATGGAGCCCCTAAATCGGAAAAGAGGTTTTATCAGGTTGGCCATCTGTCTAAGATTATTTCTGATGGTGAGGAGGTTGAAAGCACAGGCCGGACCAACCCTTTCAGTTTCCTTACTAAGATTGAAGACAGTGAAGTAGTACGATATTATAAAACCACTTTTGACTTCGAAGGAAAAACCATAACTGGCTGGTATCCCGTAATTACTTCAGGTAAAGATATTATGAAACCGGGCTTGTTATATAAACTGGAAGGAGCAAGTATATGGGAAAAACTCAACTTTGTTTCTCTTATGCTCGCCTTGTTTCTTGGCACATCGGCCCTTCCTCATATATTGATCAGGTATTATACTGTTCCCAGCGCGAGAGATGCCCGCAAGTCGACTATTATTGCAATCACCGCAATTGGTTTTTTCTATATACTGACTTTATATATGGGACTTGGTGCTATGATAAATGGAGTTCTGGATATGGAAAGCAGTAATATGTCGGGGCCTCTCCTGGCAAAGTCATTCGGACTGGGCTTATTTGCTGTTATATCGGCTGTGGCATTCGCCACTGTCCTGGGTACGGTTTCGGGACTGATAGTCGCATCTTCAGGAGCAATTGCACATGACCTTATGGATAAGTATTTTAAGGTAAAGATGGAAGATAAGGAAAAAGTGCTGGCAGGGAAAATTTCTGCCTTTGGAGTGGGAATTTTTGCAATAATTCTTGGCATTTTACTTAAAGGGATGAATGTGTCATTTTTAGTGGGACTAGCTTTTGCAGTTGCTGCATCAGCCAACCTGCCTGCAATTTTAATGATTCTCTTCTGGGATAAAACTACCAGTAATGGTGTTTCCTCATCCATAATAGTTGGTATTCTGTCATCAGTTATACTGATCCTGTTTTCACCTTCTATGTTCGAACGGTATGGTCTGCCACCGGAAAGTGCCTGGTTCCCAATGGATAATCCGGGTATTGTTTCAATACCACTCTCATTCATGACCCTGATTCTGATATCGCTGTATTCTCAGAAGAATAGCATTGGCACCATAAACAGGAACAAAGCCTTGCTAAAATAAACAGTGGAATTTATTTTCTGATGCAAATGGTTTTGTTGGCAGGTTTTTTTTGGGGAATTTTAACATAAGCAGGAGTTTAGATATGATTATGTTTTTATATTTTTGACTCATTGGGATCAAAAACTAAAAATAATAATCATGGGCACTGGAAAAATTGTAACTTTCATTCTCCTTCTTTTTATTTCATATTATAATTCAATTGCTCAACCGTCTGAACCCAGCCCGGTGAGGCTTGAAAAATTAGCTGATAATTTATTTGAGATCCAGGGTGGGAGAGGTGCCAATGGCGGATTATTTATAGGTGACGATGGTGTTATCATAATTGATTCTAAAATGGACAAGCAGTCTGTTGATCAGATTATGTCAGAAATGAGCAAACTTACCGATAAGCCGGTTAAGTTTTTGATCAATACCCATAGTGATGGAGACCATGTTAACGGGAATCCATATTTTCCAGAATCTGCAGTTATCGTTGCACATCAAAAATGCCGGGAAGAATTTTTTCTCCCCGGAAGGGATGGTTCACCTTCAATGTGGCTGACACCTGATCTGTCTCCTTATTTACCCCAGGTAACATTCACTGACAAAATGGACCTTTATTCGGGAAGAGACAGAATAGAATTATGGTATTTTGGCAGGGGGCATACTTCTGGCGATATTGTCGTCTTTTTTCCTGAGCAAAAAGTGGCATTTATCGGCGATCAGATTTTTATGAACAGGGTACCGCTTATTCATTTGCACAAAGGCGGCAATTCGCATTCAAGTGTTGCCTACCTTGAGAAAATGCTGGAGACGCTTGATGCCGAAAAGTTTTCCAGCGGCCATAGTGAAGTTGTTGGTAGGGACGATATCCGTAATTATATAAATACAATGAAGGCCAGGCAAGCCAGGGTAGCCGGTTTCATAGAAAATAATTACACACTGGAACAGATTAAATCAGAATTTTCTGAAAGTGAAGCAACCCTGACGGAAACCATCTACAATGAGATAATGGGGGAGTGAACTTCATTTGGAGATTTGTCTGAATAATTAAGAAGTACTAATCTGTATTCAAGAGAGTTATATATAGTCTTCAATTGATTGGCACGGATGGAGCACCCATCGGTTATTAGTTAGTATAGTGTTTTCTGGATCATGGGAAGTTAATAACAACAAATGATTTTTTATATTCATTGACTAACATTTTGTGCCAGTTTTTTCCTTAATTTTAATCAGCATAGATGTTTGATATTTATGTGCGTATTGCTCACCCTTTATTAATCAAATTAATCATTTATAATGAGTATAGTTAAGGAATTTAAAGAGTTTGCCATGAAAGGCAATATGCTTGATATGGCAATAGGTATTATTATCGGGGTTGCTTTTAACAGGATAGTAACTTCTCTTGTGCAGGATATTTTTATGCCTGTAATCGGGTTTCTGGTTGGAGGGGTGAATTTTGAAAATCTTCAGTACGTCATTCAGGAAGAGGTCCTTGACGCGACAGGTGAAGTTGTACAGGAGCTGGTTGCCGTAAGGTACGGCAGTTTTCTGCAGACACTCTTTGATTTTTTGTTAATTGCACTTACTATTTTTGTTGTTGTTAAGGCAATCAACAGGATGAAGAAAAAATCCGAGGATGTTAAAGAAGCAGAGGTTCCCACTCCCAAGGATATTGAACTGCTGACCGAAATCCGTAATCTTCTCAAAAAATAACAGGTCCGTTCGAATCGCCGTAATTGTAAAATTATTTATACTACTTGGGAAGGATGGGCAGTTGCTGATACGATCATTGTGTTTCAGTCCGGCCTATACCAGGGTAGTCAATGAATAGTTTATTTTTAAAACATGAAGGTCTTACCTGATCAATGCCACCCAGTGGCCCTGGCCTGGTGTTTTAATGGTAATGGCTGACCTTTCAAGATCAGCAGGCGGATGCCATTTGGCATTCAACACATCCAGCCACTCAATCTGTGGCGTTACCCTGAAACCGGAGAGGTCAATTTCCACTGATCCGCTTTGAGGGAAATAGACGGCATATTCTTTTCCATCAATTGCCCTGCAATAAGCACTGCCAGGTATTCTTGCCAGCAGCAGGTCATTTCTGGGAGAACCATTAAAGAAATCCATCCTGCCGGATAACTGTCTCATGCTGGAAATTACCGCCTGTGCAGTCTCATTTAAACCCTGTCCGGAAGCAGGACGGTGAAATCTTGCCGAAGCACAACCCATAAGGACATTTTTTACAAAATTTTCAATTGCGTCCCTGGTTGTTTTATGAGTTCCTCCGTCATTTCCATAGATCTTAACATTATTAACCGGTCTCAGATTTCCCATTTGTCTGAGTCTTTCAATCTGGGCAATACCATTATTCCAGTGGGCATCGGCCGACTGGTGGTTGTTTTGAGATATATCTACAAAGGTGTAAATATCAGGGTTGTCAAATGTTTCAGCATGGAATGGGTGAGATAGGTCCCATGGATCCCACATCTCTGTTGTGTGTACTTTTTTGCCGGCAAGTGTTGCCTGTTTTTTGATGTAAAGAGCCCAGTATTTTCCCCAGTCTGCTGTTACAGAAGTTTCATTATCCATACAGTACAATACATTGTCCTGCTGAAGAGAATAGGAGAGTATCTTGTCGACGAAAAGTTGCTGGTACCACAATACCCGGGCTATGGCCAACTGTGATGGCACAGATCTGAAAAAATTATTTTCAGTAAAGATCGGATGCGTTTCAACTACTTCAGAAAGTTTAGAGCGTCTGGAGTCATAATTGATATTGTTTTTTGGGTTGAAAGGGTTTACATCCCAGTTTTCCCTGTAGTAGTCAAATGTTGCCCATATCTCTATCTGGACAATTATATCTCTCTTTGATGTTTCATTTAGAAAAGATGAGAATCTTTCCCAGTATTCATCATTCCACTGGTTGAGATCGTACAGGCCGTTCTCGAGTCTTTTAAAGGCCCACACATTTCCGCTGTCCCTGCTTGACATGGTATTTCTTACATAATTTCCACCGGAAGAGATAAGAAGATCGAGATGCCCGGTCAGATCGGGTATCTGAAAGAGATTATCCTGCACTGATCCACCAAGCAAAAGAACATCTTCTCCTTTATATGACCAGTAGGAGACATTGTTTTTGCTTATGTCTATTTCAGTGGCGTCTACCGGTTGGTTGCTTTCTGTGTTGCAGGAGACAAGCATGGCAACAGTCAAAATCAAACCAGAAATGAGTGTCCTGGTTATTCTTAGTGCAGTGTCTGTATATCTCATAAAACAGAAGTATTTCTTTCTTGTAAATTAATAATTGATATAGTAATTGCAATACATATTGCAGCTACTCGACATTTTTTATTAGAACCATTGGCTTCCGCATCATCTATAAAAAATTAATTATGAAAGGGAGCGGGATTTAGTGTAAGGAAGAAATCAGAGAGAGAGCTTATAAACTATCCTTTAAAACAAAGGATCTGATGTATTTAAAAAAGTATGCTCTCTGTTTTTATCGAAGATAAACTATTGTGGAATGATATAAGAAATGCAGAGGGAATTGATAACCCAGGGGTTCCCTCTGCATATTCCGATATTACTGATATTAGTAATGGAAAACCTTTCCGCCTGCCATTACCTCCTGTTTCTGATCATCGAAGGTAACGAATTGTCCGGTACGCAATGCAGCTGTTACCATGATGTTCGCCACTGAATGGTCATATCCTGCCTTCGCAGGTGCATTTGGCTCTTTTCTGCTTCTGACACATTCCATCCAGTTTCTCATGTGAGCAACAGTCATATTATCTGAACCTGTATCAGCAGTTGTAGCAATAGTAACTGCAGGCAGATCCATTTCGGTCAGCTGGTTCGGTTTCATATTCATTGCCCGGGCATGATTCTCTGTCAGTCCACCCTGTGGTGTAATTTTATTTGTATCAAGATTCAGCATTCCTCCATTCGAATAGTATAGCTCCTTGGTTCCTCCTGCTGAATTGGTGAAACGTGATGAATATACAACCTGGAAACCTTTGGAAGGATCATCCTTTGGTCCGTAATCAAATACCGCAGTCATGGTATCGAAATTCTCCCGCCCGTCTTTCCAGAGATAGATACCTCCGTTTGCAGCCACACTTCTGGGGTGGTCGTATCCGGTAAACCAGTGAACCGTATCTATCTGATGTGCCATCCATTGCCCCGGAATTCCTGAAGAATAGGGCCAGAATAACCGATATTCAAGATATTTTCTCGGATCCCATGGTTCATAAGGCCTGTTCATCAGGAATCTTTTCCAGTCTGTGTCCTGCTCTCTTATTTCACTGACAAGTTTTGGCAATCTCCACCTTCCCGGCTGGTTAACGTTCCATGACATTTCAACCATCACAATGTCACCAAACTTGCCTGATCTGATAAACTCATTTGCTGCATGATAGTTAGGTGCACTTCTTCTCTGAGAACCAATTGTTACAATTTTTCCGGTCCGATCAACGGCGGCCTTTGCTTTCCGGGCATCTTCCATTGTTTCTGCAAAAGGTTTCTCAACATACGCATCCTTTCCGGCTTCAACTGCCTCAACAGTGTGAAGGGCATGCTGAAAATCTGCTGTTGCAATTATTACTGCATCAACATTGCTTTTATCGTATAATTCTTCATTATTACGGTAAAGATCAACTCTTATATCTCTTTCACCAAGGAAGGCTTTTGCCTCCTCACGCCTTCTGCTCCAGATATCTGAAACAGCAGTCAGGGCAAAGTTCATATCTTTTGCCTGGCTGTTGAATGCACCGATTAGAGATTGCCTGGTGCGGGCTGAAAAGCCAACGATACCAACATTAACACGGTCGTTGGATCCGATTATGTTACCATAGGATTTAGCGCTGAAACCCAATCCCCCGATAGTTACACCTGCAGTTCCGGCGGCAATGGTTTTCATAAATTCTCTTCTTGATTTTTTCATTGGACATGGTTTTAATTGGAAAATTATATTTGTGGACTTATTGTCAGAATAAATACTGCCGGTAAATATATTAAATTAATGCTGATCACATCCTCTACTCTGCAAATCTTTTTAACGCCTCCTCCATAATCTGGGCTGTACCTGAGGCGCCACATCTGGAACAACCTGCCTCCCTTACCTCCAGGAGCTGATCAAGCGTGCTTATTCCTCCTGAAGCTTTTACTTTCACGTTTTTTCCACTATTAGAGCGCATAAGTTTCAGATCGTGAATTGTGGCACCATTATAAAAAAATTTACCATCCTTATCTTTAACAAAACCAAAACCGGTAGATGTCTTGACATAATCGGCGCCGGCATCGGTACATATCTGGCATAACCTGATCTTGTCATCATCGTTGGTAATGTAATCAGTTTCAAAAATTACTTTAACAATTGCTCCTTTATTATGACAGGCCTTTGTAACTAATTCTATTTCTCTCTCAATATATTCCCAGTTTCCCGATAAGGCCCTGCCAATGTTAATTACCATGTCAATTTCTTCCGCACCATCATTTACAGCTGTTTCGGTTTCATATACTTTTACTGCGATTGTTGAATTCCCGGCAGGGAACCCAATAACACAACCTACAAGAACACTGCTCCCTCTAAGCAGTTCAGCTGCTTTTTTTACCATATATGGCTTTACACAAACAGATGCTACATTATACTTCAGGGCTATCCTGCACTCTCTTTCGAGATCTGCATCTGTTAATGCAGGGTGAAGGATCGCATGGTCAATCATTTTGGCTAATTCACTAATCATATCAGGGGTAGTAATTTAAAATTATTAAAAGAAGTTTATAGTATTTAAAATGTAAAGTACTAAGCTATCTGTCATTTATACCAGTAATTAAGTGATCATAAAGATAAGATAAAGATTTTGTTTTTTATAACCTGTCTGCATACCAGTATTTTATGCTCTGATAAATTTTTTTGTTACAAACTCATTATTAATTAAACAATTATCTTTAAATTTATATGTAACATTCTCTTTCCCGAACTTCTCTTTTATTTGAAAATTTTCTTAAACTAAAATTCTTATCAATGAGAAAATCCGGTTTGTTTTTGATTGCTCTTTTTGCTGGTTTAGCTTTAACTGAAATAAGCAGTCAGCGAATACCAGAAGAAAATATTAATCACGTGCGTGATGGTGTGTTTATTCACATGACACATGATCATAAAGATCCCCATCGTGTTCTTATGCCCCTTCAGATGGCATCAATAATGGCCACTGATAAGGATGTGCTGGTCTACCTGGATATTGATGCTGTAAAACTTGTTACCAAAGATTCACGAGATGTTTATCACAGTCATTTTGCTCCTCTTAAAGCATCTCTTGACTATTTATTAAACAAAGGTGTAAATATTTATGCCTGTCCGGGATGCATGAAGGCAGCAGGTATTGATCAGGAAGATCTTATTGAAGGTGTTATGGTTGCCGAAAAAGAAAGATTTTTTGATTTTACCAGCGGAAGGATAATAACCCTGAATTATTGAAAATCTGTTTCTTCTCCTTTTACTTCTCCTGTCTCAATTAAAATTATTTAAGCGAAATTAATCGGGATTTTTAAATTCCCCGGTAGGGTAATTGTATGATCTGCCGGTCTAGTAATTGGTATGATCTTTATTATTTATACCGGAAACCAAAATCAGATTTAAAACAGGAATAATGATCAGATTGTTTTTCGTATTGGTGCTTCTTGGTTTTAATCAGGGAATTTTTCCGCTGGATGTTACTTCCGGACAATTAACAATCAGCGGTGTTGTTAAAGATACAAATTCGGGCAGGCCTGTACCATTTGCAAGTGTGACTGTCACTTCCGGACATATTGGAACTGTTACCAACCTGGACGGGGAGTTTACCCTTAAAATACCCGCAAGTCCTGAGATTGCCGGAATCAGCATCTCTCATGTCGGTTACAGAGTAGCCGGCTATACTATTGATGAGATTAAAGAGAGCTTAGGAGAGTTTTACATTGAGCCACATAGTATAAGTATCCAGGAAGTAGTTATAAGACCAACTGATGCCAGGGCAATAGTTTCTTCTGCAATAAACAGTATCGGAAATAATTATTCTGATGAATCATTGAGACTCACCGCTTTTTACAGGGAAACTATTAAACAGAGGAGAGAGTATGTGTCTATTTCAGAGGCTGTTGTTGAAATCTACCAGGCTCCATATGGTTCACAACGCGAGAAAGACATGTTTCGGATAGTTCAGGGCCGGAAAAGTGGAGAAGTGAAAAAATCTGATACTCTCCTTGTAAAACTGCAGGGAGGGCCTAATGTTTCTATGTTACTGGATATAGTAAAAAATCCAGAACTGCTCATATCCTTGGAGACTTTAAATTTTTATGATTTTGAACTGGTTGATGTGGTGAAGATTGACGAAGAATCAAACTATGTAATAAAATTTACTCCAAGAGTAGTTCTGAGTTATCCGCTTTATCAGGGTCAATTATATATTTCTGTCGAAAGACTGGCCTTTACCATGGCTGATTTCAGTCTTGATCTTTCTGACAGAGAAAAAGCGGTCCAGGGATTTATTTTGAAAAAACCCTCCCGACTCAGGTTTAATCCTGCAAACACCAGGTATCTTGTTAATTATAAAGAGGTTGAGGGTAAATACCATGTTAATTACCTGAGGTATGAACTTGAATTTTTTGCAGACTGGCGCAGAAGGCTGTTCCGTACCGGATATACGATTATGTCTGAAATGGCTATAACCGGACGAAGCAGTGATAAGGTAACCAGATTTGCCCCGAGAGAATCATTCAGATCTACCAATATTCTTGCTGATCAGGTTCCCGTATATTTTGAAGATGAATTCTGGGGCGAATATAATTATATTGAACCTGATCAGACAATTGATGCTGCTATTAAAAAAATGAACCGTCGGCTGGACTGGTAACAGTTGGTATAATTTGTATCTTTACCCTTAGATGGTATAGATTATGGCTTTGAAGGGTATCAATTTTCAGAGAAGAACCAGAAATGATGACATTTCTGCATTCGAAATGCTTTTCAGGAAGTATTATGCCGGTCTGGTGACATATGCCTATAGCTTTTTAAAAGACAGGGATGCATCAGAGGAAGTGGTTCAGGAGTTTTTTTATAATTACTGGAAAAATAGAAAAGAGATTAAAATAAAAGTATCAATTCAGTCATATTTATACAGGTCAATCAGGAATAACTCATTGAAATATCTCGATGCCCTGGCAGTCAGGAGGAAGTATGCCGACAGGGTATTGTTACAGACAAAAGAGCAGGCCGGATACGAGGATGGGGAACTGGAGCTTGCCGAGCTCAATGAAATTATTGAAGAGACGCTTGCGAAGTTGCCGGACCGTTGCAGCCTGATTTTTCGGATGAGTCGTTTTGAAGGATTGAAGTATGAGGAAATTGCTTCTGAGTTGTCAATTTCTGTAAAAACGGTGGAAGCAAATATGAGTAAAGCTCTCAGACTTTTAAGAGAGAGACTTGGAAATAAAAATGAACCTGGATTTAATTGGTGATTTTATATAATAAACAAAGTTTAAATACCATTTGAAGATGGAGCCTATTAAAGCGATCAAAGATGTTAATACAGACCATGCCTGGACGGTTGTTCACCAGCGTTTACAGGATGATGGACTGATACCTGTCAATTCAGGAGATGCGGGTATGGTTCGAAGACCGGACTGGCTTGCTTACGCGGCTACCCTTGCTATATTGCTGGCTGTTGGAAGCTTGAGCTATTTTATGATCTTTAACACAGGTTCGTCAGAACTTTTAACATTGCAAACCGGTGGAGAGGATAATACTTTTGTTCAAACATTTGATGATGGAAGTGTTGTTTACATGGCCAATAATTCATTTCTCCATTATCCTGAGGTATTCACCGGTGGCCAGAGGAAAGTTTCCTTGACAGGAGAGGCATTCTTTGATGTTGCAGAAAAGTCTGATCAGCCCTTTATTATCGAGACCCGACATGCACTTATCGAGGTATTGGGAACATCTTTTAATTTGAAAACATCAGACACTGATTTCGAGTTGATTGTAGAAGAAGGTTCTGTTAGAGTTACTCTGAAGGAGATGCCCGGCCAGTCTGAAATTTTAGGGCAATGGGAGATGATTACCGGTGCGAATGACCATATGGAGAAATCGCCGGTAATTGACAGGACCTATCTTTCCTGGAGAATGAACAGAATGCAGTTCAGGGATGAGAAACTTGAGAATATTGTCATGGTTATAAGCAGAAATTATAACATAGACATTCATTTTGATAACGATACTTATAGAGAGCGAAGGATGTCAGTTACCTTCGACAATAATGAGATAGGTACTATTGCCCGCGTTATTGCGGCAAGTCAGAATTTGGACTATGAAATAATGCCCGGCTCAGGCATCTTTTTCAGAACTAAAAATTGATTACTTACATTACTGATATGTAATGTAATAAGCTGGTTGAAATTAAATTAAATAAAGTTGTCATGACCGTTTATCCGGAAATAAGATCAGGAATAGTCCGGAGGATAAGATCATTCATACTGATTTTATTTTTAATTTCACCTTTATATGTTCATTCCCAGGATGATATTTTCCGGCAAATAATATCACTTCCGAGACAAAACTCAAGTGTTTATTCGGTTTTGAATCAAATTTCCGGTCAGAGCGGATATTATTTTGTTTACAATACCGAGCTACTTGATTCTGACAAGCGAATCAGATTGCGAGGTGGCGAGAAACCCCTTGCAGACTGGCTGGAAGAGATAATTGATGATCCGTCACTGAATTTTCAGATCATTGAAAACCATATTCTGGTTTACCAGCAGAACAGTGTTGAAATGACTGATGAATATAAATCCGGATATGGTAGCAGCACAGATTTATTTACAATACAAGGCCGGGTACTTGATGAAGGTTCCAGAGATCCGCTGCCTTTTGCCACGATTGGAATTCAAGGCGAGCCGTTAGGGATAACTACAAATTCTGACGGAGTTTTTACTCTTCAGCTATCACAGGAGAATATATCAAAGTATGTTACTGTATCTCATCTGGGATACAGGCAACAGGTTATCCCGGTAATCCTTTTCGCTGAAAACAAGGTGGATATATTGCTGGAAACCGAATATGTATCTATCCAGGAGGTTATGATACGATACTATGATCCCTTGTTGATTGTTAATTCGGCAATGGATAAAATAAATGAAAATTATAGTGAGAAGCCGGTTTATCTTATGAATTTTTACAGAGAAGGTGTTCTTAAGAGCGACAGGTTTATCAATTACTCAGAGGCAATCTTCCAGGTGTACAAATCTCCCTATGACATCAGGCCGGAGGCAGATCAGGTCCGGCTGCTCAAATCAAGATCCATTAGTAATGTAGACAGGAGTGATACTCTTGTAATTAAGATCAGGGCCGGTGTAAAGAGTTCGCTCGGACTCGATTTTATTAAAAACATACCCGATTTTCTTGATCCGGAATACATTGGTGAGTATGAGTTTATGAAAACCGATATTATTTCATATAATGGAAATATGGCTTATGCTGTTTCTTTTGAACAGAAACAGCACATAACACAGCCTCTATACAAGGGAATATTATACATTGAAATGGAAACACTTGCTTTTCTGGGTGCTGATTTTGAGGTTCATCCGAGGTATATAAACAAAGCTCAGAATCAATTTCTCACCAGGAAAAACAGAAACTACCGGGCTACAATTGATAAGGCCGCATATAGTGTTAGTTATAAGTACTTTGATGGTCGTTATCACCTTAACCATGTCAGGGCCGATCTGCATTTAAAATACAGGAAAAGGTACCAGATTTTCAGCAGTAATTACCATGTTTTTGTAGAAATGGCCACAAGCAAAATTGAAACGGAAAACGTTGACAGATTCGACAGAAAGGAGGTGCTGCGAACTGACAGAGTATTTCAGGACGGTAACCATGTCTATGATCCCGGGTTCTGGATGGGATACAGCATTATTGCTCCTGAGGAAAAGATCACAAATTCATTGATGCTCATTGAATCAAAAATAGAGAGTGTGATTGCCGAACAGAATGAGGAATAATATGTGGTGCAGACAGGCAACATGTATTTATGATCATGTTTGAGCAACTGGTTTTTCCAGCACTCTGAGAATTGCAGTGGCTTTCAGGAGGCATTCGCAATATTCCTTTTCAGGAACAGAAAGGCTGGTAATAGCTCCACCCACCATGAATGAAAGATATGAATCAGTTTGATTATACTGTATGCTCCTGATAACCACATTGAAATCAAGATCCATTTCAGGTGAAATGTATCCGACAGCACCGGAATAGAGTCCGCGACAAGACTTCTCATATTTTTCTATGATTTCCATTGCCCTTACTTTTGGTGCACCAGTCATCGACCCCATCGGGAAAGTTGCTTTAATAATATCCATAAAGCTTATTCCGACAGGCAATTCGGCTGTGACTAACGACTGCATCTGAAATACACCCGGGAAGGGAAATATTTTACACAGTTCATCTACTTTTACAGAAGATCTGGTTGCAATTTTTGACAGATCATTTCTTACAAGATCAGTTATCATTATATTTTCAGCCCTCTCTTTTGGATCTCTGCTTAGCATTTCCAGCAGCATACTGTCCTCTTCATTGGTATTTCCCCGGGCAGAAGTTCCTTTAATCGGCTGTGAAATGATTCTGTTGTCTGCTTTTTTTATAAAACGTTCAGGGCTGGCACATAGGAGGTATTTATCTTTAAATCTGTAAAAACATGAGAAAGGGGTGGGAGAGATCTTAATTAGTCTTAGCCAGGTGGTGACAGGATCTATTTCTGCTTCCCGGGAATAAAATTCCTGGCAGAAGTTGACCTCATAAATATCTCCTTTCTGAATATGGGTTTTTATGTTTTTTACTGCCTGTAAATACTGGTTTTTCGAGATTACACTTTTTATTTGCCCTGTTTTATTTATCACTGGTTCTGGTGAAGTAATATCTTCAATTTCACCAACCAGGTTAATTATTTTGCTCTCGTCTGTACTATTGGAATGCCAGCCTAGTTCAAGAGTTTTTCCGCTTAATATGAAAATATACTCAGGAATAAAAAACCCGGTTTCAGGAAAATTTATATTATCAGGATGCCCTGATGAAAGGGCTTCAATTTGATTTTTCAGATCATAGCTCAGGTGACCAAACAGCCAGTCGCCGCTACTAAGCCTGAATGCCTCAAGCGATTCCAGATTGTTATCTCCTTCAGGAATAAACTCTCCAATAGAGCCGAACGCAGCGATCATATCATATTTGTGCCAGGAATTTGCCGAGGGAAAAGTATTGCTGTAGTTATTGGAATCAAGTACGCATATCCTATGATAGTTTTTTCCCCAGATTAAGAGTTTACTCATAAACCGGGCTGTATCATTAATAACAAAGCTGCTGAATTTGCGCATGGCGCAAAATTAATAATTGATTGCGATTATTCAGGATATGAAGTGTTGATTTCTCCCTGTGCAGCAATTTTTCAATCTAATTATTAATGGATCTTCCAATTAAATCTGGAATAGTCCTGTAGCTTTTTTGGCTACAATTAGTTTTATATGGGTATTATTTTTTGATACTTGAAATATTATGAGGCTAATTATTCAGAACATTGGAGTCTTTACGCCTAAGGAAAAAGCCATTAAGAAAATTAAAGGTTTTTTCGTTAAGAAAACCGTGCTGTTTGAGCGCAGCGAGTTCACGGTTTTTAGAAAAAAGGTTTTATTTTCAGGCTTTTTACTGTAAGCGCGGCATTTTTTTGTTACTTTTTTTTGCTGTTGAAAAAAAGTAAAAAGTTAAACGCAGCGAGTTAACGGTTTTTAGAAAAAAACATTGATTTTTAGACTTTTTCCGTAAGCGCGGCATTTTTTGTAACTTTTTTTTGCTGTTGAAAAAAAGTTAAAGAAAAGAGTAGCGAGTTCACGGTTTTTAGAAAAAAGGTTTTATTTTCAGGCTTTTTACTGTAAGCGCGGCATTTTTGTCAGAGTATACTTTTTTTGCTGTTGAAAAAAAGTAATATAAATTAACTACTGATAAGGCAACAGGTCAGGAGCTTTAACCCTGTATTCATCAAACAGTCCTGAACGTTCACTCATAATGTAAAACCAGCTTGTTGAGGCTGGCTCAGGAACCCTTGGAAACCATGCAAGCCTGAACTGCAGGGTGGGCAGTACAAGATGTTCATTCCTTATTCTCATACCAATTCCAAGTCCGCTATAGAACGATTCGCGGAGGATGAAATTATTGCCGGGTCCTATCCATCCCAGATCTGCCATGGTGTAAAATGCATATCTGAAACCATACCATATCCTTTTGGAATACAGCATAGTTTCAAGCTGCACAGTCAGTTTCTGAACTCCTCTCATCTGGTCACTCCTAAGTCCCCTGATCCCGTAACGGTTACTTATGCTAACCATCTCGTCTTCAAATCTCCTGATGCCTTTTGTATAATTTAGGGTAAAAAACTGTCTGAGGAAAAAATTTTTATATTCAAACAGGCTGGAAAACCCGGCAGTCTGAAAACTAACTACACCTTGTTCCCAAGTCCTGTTATTATTAAATCCGCCGATTGAAAAGCTGTTTTTAAGATAGGCTGTATTATTCAGGTATTGACTATGAGTAATTGACAGGCCGGTGTACCATCGAGGATAGAACTGGTTGTCTTCATATGCCAGGATGGTTTCAAATTTCGATCCGACTGGAATATCTTCTGTGGGGCCAAAACCGTAGATGTATCTGCTTTTCAGATAACCCAGCTGAGTCATGGTGAGACTCACGAGAAAGAGATTTTTATTATGGTATATATATCTTGTTTTTTCATCAATGTCAGGACGTTCAAAAAAGACATCGCGGTGAAACCTCGAGGTCAAATACAAGTTCCGCCTCAAATACATACCATCATTTTTTCCCGAAAGCTGAAAAGACCGTCCAAACCAGTAATCAAAACTGTTATAATTTAATCTTTGATTGATAAACAAGGTATCAGGGAAGTTAAAATCGCCTAATATTTTATTTCCGGATATAAGTATTCCACCAGCGTATTTCATTGAGGGGGTAAGGAAATTCCTTTCGCCATGAAAGCTGATCAGGTTCTGATCATAGCTGTTAATATAGTTTATGCCCGATCTAATGAACGATCCTGCAATATTATTTACATTTAATCTTCCCTGGAAGCCAAATACCCGTTCGTTTTTACCTTTGAAAAGCAGGTTGGTTTGTATTTCCTGGCCAAGACCCAATATATTTTTATCATAAAGTTCAATCCGGCCCTCATCTATTTCGTTCAAATCAACATCTACACCCTTTGACCAACGATCCTTTGTAATTACCATAACATCAACAACAGACGAATCGTCAGGATCTTCAATAATATAAATGCGCGCATCTTCAATATATGAGAGTTGTCTTAATAATCGTTCGTTGTCTGAAAGAAGGAACGGATTAAGGTAATCACCTGACCTGAACATAAGGTTGTTTCTGATTATCCTTTCATTTGTGTTGATATGCAGCATCATTCCAACCTGCTCTGCCCTGGTTGGCGGAGTGTAGTTGGTAGCACCAATACTGGATGCGAACAAACTGGCCGTACCCAACTCAATATTCCTGATCACTTTCCCTTCATAACCGGCGAATTCACTTTCACTTCTTTGATCATATACTGCAGGCATATGCACATATGACGGGTCTCTGACGATCATCGTGTGAAGCCACCTTGTTATGGATGTGCGTTGTGCTGCTTTCTTGAGGTTATTGTAGAAAAACTGAGTCTCTGAAATATCCAGCTGATTGTTGTACATAGAAATCTGCACTTCATGACTGGCTGATGAATCAATCTCAATAACCGGTTTGATAATTGAATAGATCCTGTTTAACGGGTGCAGAGGCTCCTGACGGACCAGGCTGTCAGATTGATCCTGGGCCTTTATTATGGCAGGCAAGGTGAATAAAATTAATATGTATAATTTGATGGGCATTTAATTATACGCAGGGTTCAATTGTATTTTTGATGAATTCAATAATCATAACCAGGGCAAGACAAAATAGTTAAACGGATTATAAGTTTTTTAATTATTTTCATAAATTTAACATTTTACTTTTATTCGGTCTGATTTTAAATTTTCGGAAATTAATATAATATTTTTTTATTTATTTCCTTTGCTGTCATTATTGAGCTAAAAATATTTCTTGTGCAGTTCCTGTAAAGCTATTTTTTTTACCTTTACCTCTTGTTTTATGAAAATCAGATTTTAACATATAAAGTATTTTCTAACCTTAATTTAAATTATGAATATGAAAGAGTACGTTATAGGAATTGACATTGGAGGCACTTTTACCAAATGTGGATTTGTAGATCGTGAAGGCAATTGTTTTGCCGAATGTGTTACCCCAACGGATGTATATGATAATGTTGATGATTATCTGGAGAATCTGATAAGCGTCCTTAAAACAGCTGAAAAACAGCTGGAAGGACCATATAAAATTGTTGGTGTGGGTATTGGTGCTCCTAATGGCAATTATCACAACGGGACAATCGAAAATGCCACCAACCTTAAGTGGAAGGGCGTCATTCCCTTTGCTCAGCTGGTCAACAAACATTATAATGTACCTGTAAAACTTACAAATGATGCTAATGCAGCAGCGCTTGGAGAGATGGTATATGGTGGAGCCAAAGGGATGAAGGATTTTATTATGATAACCCTGGGAACAGGACTTGGAAGCGGTGTCGTGGTAAATGGTGACCTGGTTTATGGACATGACGGTTTTGCAGGTGAACTTGGACATGTTAATGTAAGGGAGAATGGAAGAAAATGCGGATGTGGCAACTTTGGCTGCCTTGAGACATACGTTTCGGCTCCTGGTATAAAAAGAACTGTTTTCGAACTGCTGGCCTCCGACAGTGAAGGAAGTAACCTGGCTAATTATAGTTTTAACGAACTTGATTCAGAAATGATCTATAATGCTGCACGTGAAAATGATCCGGTTGCATTAAAGGCTTTTGATGTAACAGGTAAGATTCTTGGACAGAAACTGGCAGATTCAGTTGCCCATACCAGTCCTGAAGCAGTATTTCTGTTTGGAGGATTATCCAAGTCAGGTGATTATATTTTCGCTCCTACCAAGAAATACATGGAGGAAAGTGTAATGGGTACATTCAAGAATAAAGTTAAGATACTCCCATCGCAACTTACTGACAAAAACGCGGCAGTAATGGGCTCCAGTGCACTTATATGGAAAGAACTTGATAAGTAGGACGGAATTATTTTAAGAATATAGTCTCAACCAGCTTTATCGAATACCAATTTGTTTAATCACTAAATCAATTACCATGTCTAATCAAAGCAATACATTGAGGGTGGGGATGATTTTCATTTCCATGATCTTTTTCATTTTCGGGTTTGTGACGACCTTTATTATAACTCTCAGCGATCCAGTAATGGAGGCGTTCGATCTGACTTATACTCAGGGTTTTCTGGTAAACTCGGCATTTTTTATTTCATATGCAATCTTTTCAATACCTGCCGGAGGGGTAGTTAAAAGGATAGGCTATAAAAACTCTATTGTAGTTGGTCTCCTTTTGATCTCATTTGCAGGATTTTTATTTTTTCCGGCAATCAGAACTGAATCATATCCATTTTTCCTTGGAGCCATTGTAATTCTCTCATTAGGTGTTGTGCTTTTACAGACTGCTGCCAATCCTTTTGTAACTGAACTCGGGCCTCCTGAAACTGCATCGGGCAGGCTGAATCTTACTCAGGCACTTAATTCAATTGCTACCTGGCTTGCTCCTCTTATGATTGTTGCCCTGATATTGCCAGCTGCACTGCCGGCAGTAACTGAAACAGTCAACGGTGTTCTTGCTGAAGGTCTGCCTGAAAGAGTCACCCCCTCTGACCTCCTGCTTCCTTTTATGATAATAGCAGTACTGGTTTTCCTTATTGCTGTGGCAGTACGTATGATAAAACTTCCTGTAATCAGCCAGGAGGGTTTAGGTAATTTCTCAACAGTTTTCAAATACAGGCACGTGCTGCTCGGCGCCCTGGCAATCTTTTGCTATGTAGGTGCTGAAGTGGGTATTGGTACTGCAATATCTTCCTATATTGTGCAGGAAGGTGTTGGCGGTGGTATTGGTCGTGAGCTTGCCTTAAAATTTGTAGGGTTATACTGGGCGGGTGCAATGATTGGCCGTTTGTTCGGTGCGATTTCCCTGTCAGATATCAAACAGCAGAGTCTGAAGATTACTTTTTCGGCAATTGTTCTTGTATGGGCATTTGTAGTTGGCTATGTAACACTCGAATACAGCATTCCGATGGCACTTACTTTCCTTGGATTTGCAGTATTGAATTATGCGCTTATGCAACTTGGAAGAGGCAAAGCCAATCTTGTCCTTTCTGTGTTTGCACTTGTTGCAGTCGTACTTGCAGTAACTTCCATGCTATCAACCGGCAGGGTAGCCCTTTGGTCGATAGTTACCATTGGTTTGTTTAACTCTGTTATGTTCCCCAATATATTTGCCCTTGCAGTAAAGGGACTTGACAGGAGTGAAGTCAGTCTTGCTTCAGGGATAATCAATACACTTATCGTGGGTGGGGCAATTATTCCATTCCTTATGGGTGTTATGGGTGATGCATATGGTATTCAGTATTCATTTATTATTCCTGTTATCTGCTATCTTTATATTGCATTCTATGCTCTTGTTGGCAGCAGGGTAAAGCCCGCCGGCGTAACAACTGTTTAGATAACCGCTGGAAATATTGAAAAAAACGGGACTGCCTGGCAGCCCCGTTTTTTTTTACAAATAACTCATTAACTGATCATAATTATTATATTTGCCATTCCGTAATTAAGTTTTATCTGTCGGATTAAGCTTTTTTTAATGATAAATATCCTGGCTTTTTTTGTTATTCTTATGTCGTTGATTCCATCAGAGGCACATGGATTCATTTCTGAGTTTGACCAAACAGATAAGAATTATGAGATTGTTGAAGAAAATGATCTTCTCATTTTTCTTAGAATTGACCGATCCAAAGAGATACGGGCATATGACCCTGATAACGCATTAAAAAACATTTCCGATGCCGGGATTCTGGCTTTAACACCAAGGCAAAAGATAATTGTAGTTGAAGCCTGGTTTGATCTGGGAGATTACCTGCAATATAATGACCAGTTCCAGTTATCTCATCAGGCCTTCGAAAACGGACTTGCCCTGAGTAATGAATTTGATTCAAGACAGAGTGGGATAGAGAGGATATATCTCAGACTGGCAAACTTGTCCTGGGAAACAGGATATTTTGCTACTGCGATGGACTATGCCCTTAAAGCAGATGAGATTTTGAGGGACTTTGGTGATCAGATGGGGTTGATACATATAAACAACCTGATGGGACTTATACACAGGTCGCTTAAAAATTTTGACGAGTCCAGGGCATACTTCGATATTGCTGCTGATCTTGCTGAAAATTCTGAAAACATGGAGATGCTCGGAGTGATTTATGCTAATATTGGTGAATTGTATTCGAGAATGGGTGATTATGAAAATGCACTCGAATTTATGAACAGAGGTATACCACTGGAAAGTTTGATAGCCGACAAGACTCCTTATGGGCGATCACTTACAACTATGGCCAGGATACATATTGAAATGGGAGATTTTTTAGCAGCCTGGGAAAAACTGGTAATTAATCTGCATTTACAGGACTCAATAGGAGATTATATTGGCTTGAGCCGAACTTTGAATCTGCATGCACTGCTTCATGAAACAGAAGGACGGTTGCTGGATGCCATGGATATTTATGACAGAAGCCTTGAGCTGTCTGAACGGATGGGTGCACTTGAAGAGCAGAAAGACAGCCATAGGGGACTTGCAAACATTCATTCTTCACTTGGTAATTTTGATTTGGCATATGTTAACCGCACTAAACAACTCGAACTGCACCAGCAACAATATGACCTTGAAAGGATGTTTGAGCTTAGACTGCTTGAAGATAAATTGCGACTTAAAGATAAGGAGAACCGTATCCAGGAGCTGGACCTTAACAGGCAGCGAATAATATTTTATACTCTGATTATAATAGTCACACTTCTTACTGTTCTTGCATTTGTGTTTTTTACCCTGCTCAGACTCAGGATCAAATCTTTCAGAAGGCTTGAAGATATGAACAGAAAGATCCGTAATCAAAAAAATGAACTCATCAGATTAAATCACGACCTTGGACTTGCAAAGAGCAAAGCCGAAGAATCAGACAGGCTTAAATCTGCTTTCCTCGCTAATATGTCACATGAGATCAGGACCCCCATGAACGGTATAATCGGATTTTCAGAATTACTGTTACGTGATGGACTTCCGGCAAAGGATAAGGATATGTATGTTGGTATTATACAGAGAAATGGATCAGATTTGTTAAGAATTATTGATGATATAATTGATATATCACGTATTGAAGCAGGACAACTGAAAATTGATATTGAGGAGTTCTCGCCTGGCCTCCTGATGGAAGAGGTCTATACCTACTTTATTAATACTATTGAAACTTCAGGCAAAGGGAAGATTTTATCCCTCGAAATGACAATTTCTGATGATCTTCATGGTGTAAGGATACTTTCTGATCAGATCAGGCTCAGGCAAATTATAGTTAATCTGTTGAATAATGCGGTTAAATTTACAAATGAGGGAACAATTTATCTGAAATGCCAGCTTGAATCAATTGAAAATGAGCTCTTTCTAAGATTTATAGTTGAAGATTCAGGAATTGGCATTGAACCTGAAAAACTCGAATTAATTTTTAAAAGGTTTCACCAGGTTGATTCTGCATCGACAAAAAAATACCAGGGTACGGGTCTTGGTTTATCAATAGTAAGGGGACTGGTCCAACTTCTTGGGGGCGAAATAAGTGTTGTTTCCAATCCCGGATCAGGATCTGTGTTCAGCTTCTGTATTCCATTTGTGCCTGTCTCTTCATCCGGTGAAAAAGAGATGGTTCCGGTTCCAGTTGCCGAATATAACTGGAGCGGCAAATCAATGCTTATTGCAGAAGATGAGGATTTTAATTATTTGTTGCTCAAGAAGATATTTGATAAGACAGGAATGGAGATTGTATGGGTTAAAGATGGCGAACAGGCAATATATCATGCACGTGGCAGAGATGATCTTGATCTTATTCTGATGGATATAAAAATGCCGGTTATGGATGGCATTGCTGCAATTAAAGAGATCAGAAAATTCAGTGCTATCCCTATTATAGCACAAACCGCCTATAATCTTGACGATGACAGAAGGCGGTGCATGGAGTCGGGATGTAATGGTTTCATTGGCAAGCCATTCAATATAACCCAACTGATGAATCTTGTAAACAATTTTCTGGGAACCTGAATTTTTGGTTGAATACTTTTATGATCTGTTTGATCTTTTGGTAATGTGATCATAAAACAGATAAATGATAACGATCACAATCAAAATCATGAACAATTTTATATATGGCGTGAACATAAACATAGCTGTCTGTTTATTGCATGCTAATCTAAAACGTTTTTTATTACTCTTAGCCTGTGGGTATACTGTTTGAGTGTACTACTGTAAATTCCCTGGTGGTCTATTTTATCAAGTTTTACACTGCCTGAAGCATGAACTATCTGCTGATGATCTGTAATTATGCCCGTATGGATTATCTGTCCCTCCTCATTATCAAAAAATGCAAGGTCTCCTGGTCTGGCTTCGCTAATAAAATTTACAGTTCTTCCAACGGTGACCTGTTGCCTGGCATCACGAGGTAAATTTTTTCCAAAAAGCTTCATTATTACTTGCACCAGGCCGGAGCAGTCTATGCCGAAGGGATTTTTACCACCCCACAGATAAGGAATGTTCAAAAATTTTATGGCAGCCATACTTATATTGTCCCTTATTTTATCTTCAGGATAAAACACTGGCTCTGAATGACAGGTAAAGACAAGGTCTGCAAGTCTGAAAACATTTGAAGCTGGTTTATAATGATACAGGGAGCTTCCTGCAGGAATATAAAAAACATTCTTATTCTGGTTATTTACTACCGGGAGAAAAATGTTGCCGGGAATCCTTGGTTTATGCTGTATCAGTTCACTGGCCATATCTGAATCAATGTGATGAAGCATCATAGTACTTAACCAGCCTTTGTAATTATCATGACCGAATTCAACATAACTCCAGCTCTGCTGTTTTTCATGAATAATTACGTATTCGCCGAAAAGCAGCTGATTTATCATTTCAGCTTTTTCAGAAGGTTCAGATCTCAGGGGTATGACGGGTAGAGCAGAAATTGCAAATTGCATGTTAACAGATTATTTAAACTCAAATATACATGAAATTTTTTTATCCGAAATTACACACAGACGGATGAAAAAATTTCTTGGAAAAGCAAAGCGGTTCCTCCTGTAAGTCAAAATTTTGTAATTTTCTAAACAAAATTTTGGCTTCTTGTTTTTTACAGGAGAAATGTACGTTTATTTTTTTTATCTGAAAACACACATAGTGATGAATTAAAATACAAATATTATAATTTGTTCAGATGCATTACCTTTGCATGATCCAAATTTCTAATAGAGTGAATCAACCTCCAATTTTCGTGATAAGAGAAGGAAGTTATTAATTTATAAATTATCTGATTAATGATCGTTCATTAATAATTACAGACACTGCAAGTAAAAATGAAAAAAATTTTTAATTCGTTTCAGAAAAATTATGACAGGATTAGTGTAGTTTCTCTTTTTCTGATTACAACCCTGCTTATACTTTATTTATTACCCCGGGAGGGAAAATTCAGATATGAGTTTCAACGTGGTCGCCCGTGGATGCATGAGACACTGATTGCGCCGTTCAATTTCCCTATTTATAAAACTGATTCTGAACTAAGTGCAGAACAAGATAGCATAACGGCTGAATTTCGTGAATATTTTCAATATAATAGCCGGGTATATGATTCAGTGATAATAGCTTATTTTGATTATTTTGAAGACAGGTGGGATGCTTTTTTGATAAGTCAGTATGAAATTACAGAAGAAGAGATTGAAAATTTTGAGGAAAGGAATCCGAATTTAAAATCGTTAAGGGACAGATTCGTCTCATTTTCTACCAGCATGTTCAGGCATGTTTATGAAAGGGGAATTATTGCTCCGGGCGAAGTATCAGATAAAATTTTGACTACAGGCCAGTCTGTAATTCTGGTAAGGAATAATATCGGAGAAAGGACCTCGTCTGAGGGGTTGTACAGACAGATGTCTGCCTATGAGCATGTGACTGCGAATGTAAATGTATGGCTCAATGAAAACCTCACTGACCGCCCGATATATATCAGTAATTTTTTTAATTCAATTGAATTCAATAATTATATCTTACCAAATGTTTACTATGATGAATCTATGTCAAACAGGGTTCGTCAAAGTCTTCTGGACAACATTTCAATTGCCAGGGGTATGGTACAGTCAGGAGAGCGTATTGTTTCAAGGGGAGAACTGATAACCAATGATGTCTTCCAGATCCTTGAATCACTAAGAAGGGAATATGAATCAAGGTTAAGGGGTGCAAACCTGAATATGATATTCCTCGGACAATTTATTCTGGTCCTGTCGCTAATTATTACCCTGTACCTTTTCCTTTTTCATTTCAGAAGAGAGATTTTGAGTAATATAAGAAAAACTCTTTTTATACTTTTCCTTTTATTCTTTATGGTATTCACGTCTATTATGTTCATAAGGTTCAGTCTAATTAATTTTTATATCGTGCCTTTTGCAATTGTTCCCATAATTATAAGAACCTTTTATGATGAACGGCTTGCCCTGTTTGTTCATACGATCATTCTGCTGCTTGTTGGATTTTTTGCACCGAACAGCTTTGAATTTGTTTTCCTGAATTTTGTTATAGGAATTGTGGCAATTTTCAGTCTGACAAATCTTTACCGGCGAAGTAAATTGTTTCTGACAGCCGTTATTATTATAATATCATATTCATTTCTGTATTTTGGAATTGCCATTACACAGGAACGTTCGCTGGAAACAATTGAATGGATGAACTTTGCGTGGTTCGGAGGGAATGGGTTGCTGGTACTGACAACTTATCCGCTGTTATACATATTCGAAAAGACATTCGGGTTTATTTCCGACGCCACTCTGATGGAACTTTCTGATACCAATCAACCGCTTTTAAGAAAGCTTGCTGAAGAAGCACCCGGAACTTTCCAGCACTCCCTTCAGGTTGCAAATCTTGCAGAGGCTGCAATTTATGAGATAGGGGGTAATCCTTTGCTTGTAAGGACCGGTGCTTTATACCATGATATTGGCAAATTGTCCAATCCTGTTTTCTTTATTGAAAATCAATCGAACGGATACAACCCTCATGATTCAATGGAGTTTGAAGAGAGTGCACAGATGATTATTTCTCATGTAACAAAAGGCGTTGAGATGGCAAAGAAAAACAATCTGCCTGAGCAGATTATTGATTTCATTAAAACCCATCACGGGACCACACGTGTGCAATATTTTTACAAGTCATACCTCAGGAAATATCCTAATAATGAAGTAGATGCCGAAAAGTATACTTATCCGGGCCCTAAACCCTTCTCGAAGGAAACTGCTGTTCTGATGATGGCAGACTCTATTGAGGCAGCCTCAAGAAGTTTGAAAGTAATAAATATTGCATCAATAAATAAACTTGTGGAGTCGATTATCAATAACCAGGTAAGAGAAGATCAGTTTAGCAATACACAGATCACCTTCAAGGATATTTCAATGGTAAAGGAAATTTACAAAAGGAAACTGGGGAATATTTATCATGCCAGGATTGCGTATCCAAAGTGAACAGATAACTACCAGCGCATATCTATTATTTCCACACCCGGATAATCTTCTTTCCTGAAATTGAAGTGTGAATCCGGCACCTGTCTCCCCATATCTGCCTCATTTACGGTAAAAGTATAGGTATTTCCGTCCTTGGCAGAAATGACAGCCGAGTGTAAAAAGCTTTTCTCACGGTCAATGAAAAGTTTAATGGTATGGAATATCTGGTCAAGTTCCAGAGGATGAAGATCTATCTCATAAAGCCTGATCCCATTGCGGCTGGTTTCTCCAATAAGCCTGTATCTGAATTCTTTGCTGTAGTCTGTAAACAATTTTGTAGGATTTGCAAGAATACCTTCATCTTCATCCGGCTCACTTATCATTGCTTCATTTGCATCAGGCATGTATGAATAAGTGGTTGTTCCATCGAAGAATATCTCATTACCCATAAAATTCAGCCTGTATTTCTCTCCTTTCATTATCATGCTTCCTTCAAACTCATCGCTGAAATTGTCTCTTGAGCTTGAAATAGCAATTATAAAATCCATTGAAACGGAAGGTGACGACTTGATTTTTTCAAATAGCTGATCAAGTATTTTGCCTGCCTGCTGGTCCTGTTGTGCATAAATAAGTGTATTAAATGACAACAGGATTATAGCTGTAATTAATAGCGGACTGGTCTTCATGTTTTCTGATTTAAGGGAAAATGATGTTATTTCATGAAATCCAGATCTCGCAATAACTGTTCCAAACTGTATTCATCTTTTATTAAAACTTGTCTTGCCTTGCTCCCTTCGAAGGGTCCTACGATTCCTGCGGCTTCAAGCTGATCGATTATCCGTCCGGCACGGTTGTATCCTATTGAAAATTTTCTCTGGATAAGGGAGGTGGAACCTTGCTGGTGCTGAACTACCAGCCTTGCGGCTTCATCAAAAATATCATCCTTCTTTCTCAGATCCACTTCTGCCGACTCTGCACCGGTTTCTCCAACATATTCAGGAAGATAGTGGGCTGAAGGATATCCTTTCTGTGATCCTATAAATTCAGTTATCCGGTCTATTTCAGGTGTATCAATAAATGCACACTGCAGTCTTATCATCTCACTGCCAGAGGTAATGAGCATATCACCACGCCCAATGAGCTGATTGGCCCCCGGGGTGTCCAGAATAGTCCGGGAATCAACCATGGAAGTTACCCTGAAAGCTATGCGGCTCGGAAAGTTGGCCTTTATCACACCGGTAATTATATTGGTAGTAGGGCGCTGCGTAGCTATGACAAGATGAATACCAATAGCCCTGGCCAGCTGTGCCAGTCTTGCCAGTGGTGTTTCTATTTCCCGCCCTGCTGTCATTATAAGGTCAGCAAATTCATCAATGATTACAACAATATACGGAAGATAACGGTGACCTTTTTCAGGATTGAGACGGCGGGCAATGAATTTGGTATTATATTCCTTGATATTTCTCACATGAGCCTCCTTGAGCAGATTGTATCGTTCATCCATCTCAATTGTGAGAGACTGAAGAGTATGGATTACCTTTTGTGTATCTGTAATTATGGCTTCTTCAGTATCGGGTAGCTTGGCCAGGTAGTGTCTTTCAATCTTTGAATAAACTGTGAGCTCTACTTTTTTGGGATCTATAAGCACAAACTTAAGTTGCGCAGGATGCTTCTTGTACAGAAGGGAAGTAAGGATAGCATTAAGTCCCACCGACTTACCCTGCCCTGTTGCACCTGCAATAAGCAGGTGGGGCATCCGCGTAAGATCAACTACAAAGGTTTCGTTTGAAATAGTTTTGCCAAGAACTATGGGAAGTTCATATTTTGATTCCTGAAATTTTACTGAGCTAATAACAGACCGCATGGAAACTATTTCAGGATTTTGATTTGGAACCTCAATTCCTATGGTGCCTCTTCCCGGGATCGGGGCAATTATCCTGATTCCCAATGCCGACAGACTAAGGGCAATGTCATCTTCAAGATTTTTGATCTTCGAAATCCTTACACCCGGGGCAGGAACAATCTCATATAAGGTAACTGTAGGGCCGATAGTTGCAGTTATTTTATCTATCTGGATCTTGTAATTGCCAAGTGTATCAACTATGCGGTTTTTATTGTTGATCAATTCTTCTTTACTGACAGAAGTTTCAGTCGATTTATATGGCTCAAGCAGGTTTATTGGAGGAAACTTGAAGGATGAAAGATCAAGAGTCGGATCATAATCTTCCACCAGGTGCGAATTGATCTGATCTTCAGGTAAACTTCTTTCGTCTTCCTTTTTTTCTTTAACAAGCAATCTGATATTTCTAACATCCTCTTCATTTTCTTCTTCAAAAAGGACCTCTTCTTTTTTTGCCGTTTCGGTTTCGAAGAGTTTATCACGTGCAATTATTTCATTAATGTCTTCAATTGGTTTTTCTTGATTTTTAATCACCGGCATATGATTTTCATCTTCAGAGGTAATTTTACCCTTACTTCTGAAGAGCCTTTTAAGAACGGTTGAAAAACTCCTGAAAGAAAAAAGAAAAAAAGTGAATGTGAGCAGAACCAGCAGAAATGCTGTGCCTGTCTTGCCTATAAATGCATTAAGCCATTCGGCCATAAAGTATCCGTGTGCCCCACCCGGTCCGCTACCCAGTAAACCTCCGGCATCAGTAAATAAATATCCAAGCATTAATGATAATAGTATCGCACCGGTTATGGTAATCCGAAAAGTCCTGCCATATGGTGCAAGCCTTATCCTCATTAGCTGAAAGCCGGTGAGGATAAGCAGGAAGGGTATACTGAAGGATGCAATTCCAAATCCTCTGTTGATAAAAAGTGATGATAGCCATGCCCCTGTTTTTCCGGCCCAGTTTTCGGCCCTTATATTCTGATTTGATATTATCTTCTCCCATTCAAAACTCTGATCGGCTTTCCATGTTATAAAATAGGACACAAATGACAAGGTCAGAAAAAGGGCAAATACCAGAATAAAACTTCCCAGAAACAACCTTAAACGGTCATCATTGAAAAAACTGAAAAAAGGTTTCTTTTTTACTCTTGCTTTTGCTTTGTTTTCTTTGCCTGGAGCCATAATGAATTCAAGTCAGATAATTTGAACGGTTTTATATTTGGTTACGTATTTAACCGGGAACTTTTAAATTTTTAATGGCAGAAAAAAATTGTCGATTTTATAAACATTACCAGGATAAACTGCCCGGCTGCAAAATTGCAAAATATTATCCAAGTTCTCCTTTTTTTTATAAAATATCAAAGCAATGAATTTACACATTAATTAAAATTATTACTCAAGCATTTATTGTTTTGATTGCCGGATATGATTAAAACCATAGTTGGTTTAATTCAAAATCACTTATTTTGACATTAATTGCTTAAAAAGAATTTATCTGAAGGATGGAATTTATTTTAATCAGGGAGAATAATTTTATCTGAAAAAAATTTTAGCTTTATGTCATTCAAAATAATAATAAATATCTGGTTATGTGTAAATTAGCCGTAGTAGCTCTTGGTGGGAATGCACTCTTGCGGGGTGATCAGGCCGGGACCATAGATGAACAGGAACAAAATACTGCAGACACCCTTGAAAATCTGGTCTTTTTGATGAAAGAAGGGTATAACCTTGTAATTACTCATGGTAACGGTCCCCAGGTCGGGAACATATTAATGAGAAATGATGCGGGCGAACAGAATTATGGCATACCGCAAATGCCTCTCGATATCTGCGTAGCTGATTCCCAGGGAGGAATAGGTTATATGATCGAAAGAATCCTGCTTAATGTCATGAGAAAACATGGGATAACGAGAAATATAGTTACCCTTGTAACCATGGTTGAGGTTGATAAAGATGACAAGGCCTTTAAAAATCCTTCCAAAAGAGTGGGAAAGATTTACAACAAAGTACAGGCTGATCAGCTTTCGCAGGATAAAGGCTGGGAGTTCCGCGAAGAAGTAAAGGTGCATGACGGCTGGCGGAGAGTCGTGCCTTCTCCGGCACCGATTAGTATTATGAATGAAAAGGTTGTAGAGGAAATGGCCAATCAGGGTACAATAGTAATTGCAGCGGGCGGTGGTGGTATTCCCGTGTATATTGATGAAGTTAACAATGTAAGGCCGGCCGAGGCAGTAATTGACAAGGATCTTGCAGCATCTCTGCTTGCTGCAAGGATAAAGGCAGATGAATTTTATATTCTCACTGATGTTCCCTATGTTTATCTGAATTATAACAAGCCCGATCAGCAGTCAGTCGAATTCCTGAATTATGCCGATACTGAAAAATATCTGAGCCAGGGAATGTTCTCAGAGGGGACCATGGCACCAAAAATCAGAGCCTGCCTGCAATTTATTCAACAGGGAGGAAGTAAAAGTGTAATAACTGAAGCATTTAAGTTGTCTGATAAAAAATACGGGACGAAGATTACAATGGCTTACGATGATCAGTAAAAAGGCTGTTTCTTCATCAGATGATTTCCTTAAGATAACAATTTCATCAGATGGCCAGGTAGCAGTTAAATTAACCATATAATAATTAAACAATTCACATAAAAATTAAAACAATGGCTTACAACCTTAGAAATCGCAATTTTGTAAAATTACTGGATTTTACTCCGGGTGAGATAAAATTCCTTCTGGAGTTATCGTTAAGCCTGAAGGCAGCTAAATATTCAGGTACAGAACAACCTCTCCTGAAAGGTAAGAATATAGCCCTGATTTTTGAAAAATCATCAACCAGGACACGCTGTGCATTTGAAGTTGCTGCATTCGATCAGGGTGCACATGTTACTTATCTCGGGCCCAGTGGTTCACAGATCGGACATAAAGAGTCAATGAAGGATACTGCCAGGGTCCTTGGAAGGATGTATGATGGAATTGAATACCGGGGATTTGGTCAGGCTATAGTCGAAGAGCTTGCAGAATATGCAGGAGTTCCTGTTTGGAATGGCCTTACAAATGAATTTCATCCTACTCAGGTCCTTGCCGATTTTATGACAATGATGGAGCATTCTGATAAACCTCTGAGTAAGATCTCATATTGCTATCTTGGTGATGCAAGGAACAACATGGGTAATTCTCTGATGGTAGGGGCTGCAAAGATGGGAATGGATTTCAGGGCAGCTGCACCACCAGAATGTCAGCCCGATAAAAAACTGGTTGAACAGTGCAGGTTAATTGCGAAGGAAACGGGTGCTCAAATAACAATTACTGAAAATGTAGAAGAAGCAGTTAAAGGGGTTGATTTTCTTTATACCGACGTATGGGTTTCAATGGGAGAACCTGATTCAGCATGGAAGGAAAGAATTACGCTTCTAAAACCATACCAGGTAAATATGAATTTGATTGAGTTAACCGATAATCCGGAAGTTAAATTTTTACATTGCCTGCCCGCATTTCATAATCGTGAGACTAAGGTAGGGGAGGAGATATTTCAGAAATTCGGCATTGAGTCAATGGAGGTTACTGAAGAGGTCTTTGAATCTGGCCATTCTGTCGTTTTTTCCCAGTCTGAAAACAGGATGCACACAATTAAAGCGGTAATGGTTGCTACACTGGGACAATAGGAAAATATCGGTATTTTAAGTACAACCGGGAATCTGCAATTTAAGCAGTCCCGGTTTTTTCTTTCTATTTAATTCATAATTATGGAAATTATTTTCCATCCAACTGTGTGAAATTAGGTGAAAAAAAATTCATGATCTTTTAACGTTTGTAATAAATCATCTGGAATTTCCATCGTTTTCTTTTTTTTTTATTTAAAATTTTATAACTTGTTAATAATTTAGTTATTGTGAACATTTAGGTAAAAAACTTCCAGACATGACAATTTACATCGGGAATATCCCCTACTCCATGAAAGAAGCCGATATTGAGCAATTATTTGCCGATTTTGGAACAGTTTTATCAGTAAAAATTATTACTGATAAATTTACTCACAGGTCGAAAGGCTATGGATTTATAGAAATGGAAGACGATGCTGAAGGTGAAAGTGCTGTAAACAATCTTAACGGGCAGGATGTATTGGGAAGAAATCTGAAAGTAAGCAGAGCCAATCCGAGAAAGATTGACGCGTAAACTTCTGACAGCCAATTTCGCAGAACGAAATGTTCCGGGAGCATGTAAAACAATGTATTCGGAATAATTTTCCGTACACATGATCGACGGTATTCCGGCAGTTGGCAGCTGCTTAATTACTTTTTCCGGTATTTTTCCTGAAAGCATACGATAACTTGTCATGTCAGATCATATCATGTTGTTGGGTTCATTAAATCAGGCAGGAAGCAAAAAACCACCCGTAAATAGGGTGGTTTAATGATTTTTGTGGAGCTGGAGGGAATCGAACCCTCGTCCAAACAAGGTACAAATATGATTTCTACATGCTTATTCTGTTATTAATTGTAGGGATCAGGCCGGCAACAGACAACCTAACTGATCCTTATTCCCTGTTTTCTCGTCCGGAATTCGGGAAAAACCCCGGACCAGCCTTAACTTTTCGGTGCCTCTTGATCAAAAACCGTCAGGCAGGGTCTTTGAGAGACAGCTTGTCTGCAATCCTTGATCGCAGATTATGCATAGATCTTCTAAAGACTATGCTGCAAGCGCGTAATTATTCTCGCCACTTAATTGTTTGCACTTCAGTTTAACGAGATAAATTGCTTCGCTCGGCATGCTTACATACCCGTTCATCTTGCTGTCAAAACCAGTCAGCCCCATGAACCTTTGCAAAGGTACAAATTTCCTGCCAAACTTAACCCTGCAGTTTTTTTTATTATTCTTCCAAAAAGCTTATTTTCGTAAAAAATATAAGATGCAAATAGGAATTTTAAAGGAGACCAAAATACCTGTTGATAAACGTGTAGCGCTTACTCCTGATGCAGCAGTCACATTGAAAAGGTTATATCCTGAATTCGAAATCATTATTGAAAGCAGCGATATAAGATGTTTTAGTGATGACGAATACCGGAAAGCCGGAATCAGTGTTTCTGATGACATATCTGGTTGCGATCTTTTTGTAGGTGTTAAAGAGGTTGCTGTTCACACGCTGATTCCTGGCAAAACCTATATGTTCTTTTCTCATACTGCAAAAAAACAAAGCTACAACCAGAAGCTGCTTCAGGAGATTGTCAGTCGGAAAATCACCCTTGTAGATTATGAATACCTGACAAATAATGAAAATACCAGGCTGGTTGCATTTGGTCGTTGGGCAGGAATTGTGGGTGCTTATAATGGTCTGCGGGCTTTCGGATTGAGATTCAGCTTGTTTGAGTTGAAACCTGCGCACAGGTGTCAGGATATGAAGGAAATGCTTGGCGAGCTTGCAAAGGTTAAGCTGCCCCCGGTAAAGATACTTATATCGGGAGGGGGGCGAGTTGCCGGAGGAGCCATGGAGACATTTGCTCCCCTTGGTTTTAAAAATGTTGATCCTTCAGATTTTATAGAGAGGACCTATGATGAACCTGTCATATGTCAGATTGCTCCCTGGCATTATGTTAAAAGAAAGGATGGCGGTGACTTTGATCTGCAGCATTTTTATTATTATCCCGAGGAATATGATTCAACTTTCTATCGCTACTGCACAGTTGCAAATTTATATGTACCATGTCATTACTGGGATCCGCGATCCCCTGAATTTCTGAGCAGGGAGGATTATCTCAAGCCTGATTTTAATATTTCAGTGATTGCTGACCTGAGCTGCGACATTGAAAAACCCATTGCTTCAACTCTTAGAGCCTCAACAATCGATCAGCCGTTTTATGGATATGACCCTGTAACAGGTTCTGAAGGACTTCCATTTGATATGAAAAATGTAACCGTCATGGCTGTTGATAATCTCCCGGGTGAACTACCCAGAGATGCTTCTGAAGATTTTGCAGAAAAACTTGTAGAAAGTGTATTTCCCGCATTTCTGAATGACAGGGATGCGGTGATCGAAAAAGCAACTATTGTCAGAGAGGGCGGACTGACAAAAAATTTTTCATATCTCGAAGATTTTCTTTCGGGAAAAGGTTAGGTTTTTATTGTTTTGCGGATGGTCGGTGGGGTTGTTGCTGCCGCCACATTTATACAAATTCTTTGAGTGTAATGCTCCCGTCATGGCTTATTGCTGCAGATATGACTGTGTACCCATATTAAGTTGTTAAATTTTCAGAAATAGCCTTGTCAGTGGGTTGCTGATGGATTATTTAATAACCTGTGGCAGCCTGCTGGTATGAAAGTTGTCCAGATATTGTTTTTGTTTATGGCTGCTTTTAGCATTAAGCCGTTTTATTTGAGCAATTCTTTAAGGCACTTATCATTTCTGCCGGGTTGCCGGAATTAAATATCGTGTTTCCGGCAACGAGCACATCTACGCCTGCTGTCACAAGCAGAGGTGCATTAACAAGGTCAACTCCGCCATCAACTTCAATTAGCGCAGATGATCCGGTTTCACTGATTAGCTGACGAAGTTTTTTTATCTTGTTATAACTGCTTTTAATAAAACTTTGTCCGCCAAAACCAGGATTGACTGTCATTAGCAGTACCAGGTCAAGGTCCGGCAGAATTTCCTCGAGAAGACTGACAGGTGTATGTGGATTGAGTGAAACCCCGGCTTTCATTCCCAGAGCTTGTATTTGACTGACAGCACTGTGTAAATGGTTCACAGCTTCGAAATGGATAGTTAGAACCGAAGCGCCTGCCATCATGAACCTTTCAAAATATTTTTCAGGATTGACTATCATTAGATGGACATCCAGGGGTTTTCTGGCTTTTTTCCGAACCGCCTCCATAACCGGAAATCCAAAGCTTATATTTGGTACAAAAACCCCATCCATAATGTCAAAATGAATCCAGTCGGCCGATGAATCATTTAACATACGGATGTCAGAATCAAGGTTACCAAAATCGGCCGATAATATTGAGGGCGCAACCAGATGAGACATAGGGAATAATTGAGAATTAAATTTATTAAAAATGAAGCGAAAATAATGAATATCGGATCAGGAAAGTTACCATAAGGAAACTATTCAGATTTTCTGTTTTTTAAATAGTTTAACTGTTCTGCTTAGTGCATTAAAGATAAGTTTTTAGAATTTTATTCCTGGTAGAGTGCTTTAACCTTTTAATGGCTTTTTCCTTAATCTGCCTGACTCTCTCCCTTGTCAGGTTAAATGCTTCACCAATCTCTTCAAGGGTATGCGGATGTTTGCCATTCAGACCGAAATAGAGTCTTACAATATTTGCTTCCCTGTAAGTCAGTGTTGATAAAGCTCTTTCTATTTCCTTGCGGAGTGACTCATTTAGTAATTCCCTGTCAGGAGCAGGTATGTCGTCAGCAAGTAAAATATCATACATGGTGCCTTCCTCGTCAGGATTAATCGGGGCATCCATTGAGATATGACGACCAGAAGTTTTGAGAGATTCCTTAACGTCTTTCGGTGCAAGTTCAAGAGCTTGTGCAATTTCGAGAACTGAAGGTTCCCGCTCAAACTTCTGTTCGAGTTCAGAGAAGGTGCGGTTGATCTTGTTGATATAACCTATTTTATTCAGGGGAAGACGAACAATCCTTGCCTGTTCGGCAAGAGCCTGAAGAATTGATTGCCTGATCCACCATACAGCATAGGAAATAAATTTAAATCCCCTGGTTTCATCAAATCTTTGGGCAGCTTTTATTAATCCAAGGTTGCCCTCATTAATAAGATCTGGCAGACTCAGGCCCTGATTCTGGTACTGTTTTGAAACTGAAACAACAAAACGCAGATTTGCTTTTATTAATACAGCAAGAGCAATTTCATCTCCTTTTTTGATTCGCCTTGCCAGGTTAACTTCCTCCTCGGCAGAGATAAGCTCGACTTTGGCAATTTCGTGAAGGTACTTGTCCAGTGAAGGTGTTTCCCGGTTTGTTACCTGTTTGATAATTTTTAATTGTCTCATTAACCGGAAATTTTAAGGTTATAACTTAATAAATTGGAGTAATTTTAATAAATAAGCTGCTATATTAATTGAATGATTAATTTAAGATTTATTAAGGCGCAAAAGAATTAAAAGTTTTTTAATTAATATAAAAAACATTAACTTTGTTGTCACAAGCTACTTTAAGGTTTAGGTGTTGAAATTAGCAATTAGAAATTGAATAATTGCATTTTTTCCTTTTTTTTTGCAAATTTCTTCCAAATACTTATTATTGCACAATAATTCCACTTTTTGAATTGCACATCATCTTTATAATCACTTTCATAAACATTACGGGCATCATTTGTTCTGTAAATTCATAATCATCTCATTACAAATCTTACTTTATACTAATTAATTCCGAATAAACATATGTATGATATTCTTGAACTGAACAAGAAACTTGTTACAGACTTGCGTGAAATAGCGAAAGAGCTAAATATAAAACGGGTTGAGTCTTTAAAAAAACAAGATTTAATTTACAAGATACTTGATCAGCAGGCAATAAGCATCTCAGAAAAAGATACTGAAAGATCCAATAAACCTTCCCGGACACCTGGACAGGGACCATCTAAAAGACGCGGAAGACCACCTGCTTCCGGCGGACCTCATCCCAAAAGAACAGAGCCCAGACCTGAACAAAAACCAGTTGAAAAGCAACCCGGGGAAGAAGAAGGAAAAAAGACTCCTGACTTAACATCTCAGTCAAAGAAACAGGGTGTTGAATCAAATACGGTTTCAGAAACTTCTGTTGCTGCCGAAAAGTCTGACCCGCGCGCTAAATTCGAGAGGGAAAAACAACAAAAGAGAGCTTCCGATAAGGCAAACAGAGACAACAGATTCAACAAGCAGTCAGAGCACAAAACACACCCTTCACAAAATGAAAGAAAATCACAGCAACCGGACGGACAGGAAAAGGATGCTGACAGAACTGTGAAAGAATCTGAAAAATCCGGACCCGGAAAAGAGCCTGAAAGGTCAGGGAAAGAAAATTTTCATAAGAAACAGCAATTCGAACGGAAAAACAATAGCCGCGAGTATGATTTTGACGGTATTATTTCCGCTTCCGGATTACTGGAAATAATGCCTGACGGATATGGATTTTTACGGTCATCGGATTATAATTATCTGAATTCACCCGACGATGTTTACGTATCACAGTCACAGATCAAACTCTTCGGACTCAAAACCGGTGATACAGTGAAGGGGACAATCCGCCCTCCAAAAGACGGAGAAAAATATTTTCCTCTTATCAAGGTAGAACAGATAAACGGGCGGACACCCGATTATATAAGAGACAGAGTACCTTTTGATTTTCTTACTCCTTTATTTCCTGATGAGAAATTTACACTTGTCAGTGAGAAGAGCAATAATTTGTCAGCACGTATCGTAGACTTGTTTGCACCTATTGGTAAGGGGCAGCGCGGACTGATTGTTGCACAGCCAAAAACCGGCAAGACAGTACTGTTGAAAGAAATTGCAAATTCAATTGCAGCTAACCATCCCGAGGTTTATCTTATGATTCTCCTGATTGATGAACGTCCTGAAGAGGTAACTGATATGGCCCGAAGCGTCAGGGGAGAAGTGATCTCATCAACATTTGATGAACCTGCCGAGCGCCATGTAAGGGTTGCCAATATGGTAATTGAAAAGGCTAAACGAATGGTGGAGTGTGGTCATGATGTGGTTATACTGCTTGATTCAATAACACGTCTGGCCAGAGCATTCAACACAGTATCTCCTGCTTCAGGCAAAGTCCTTTCAGGTGGTGTCGATGCAAATGCACTCCAAAAGCCAAAACGTTTTTTCGGAGCAGCAAGGAATATAGAGAACGGAGGTTCACTTACAATACTCGCCACTGCACTTACCGATACCGGCTCCAAGATGGATGATGTTATTTTTGAAGAATTTAAAGGAACCGGTAACATGGAACTTCAACTTGACAGAAAGTTGTCAAATAAACGTATCTACCCGTCTGTAGATGTCAATCTGTCGAGTACACGGAGGGAAGACCTGTTGCTGGATAAGGAGATGATGAACAAAATATGGATTTTGCGCAATTATCTTTCAGATATGAATCCGGTTGAGTCAATGGAATTCTTGCGTGACCGGGTTGCCAAAACAAGGTCAAATGAGGAATTCCTGATTTCCATGAACAGTGAATAACACTGACTAACTTTTTAATTCACAATCACAAATACCCTGACTCATCTTCCTGGATTGGTTCTTGCCGGGTCCGAATCATGTTCGGATGCATAAGGGAGAATCAATTGACCTGTGAGCCGGTGAATATTTTAAATTGACGCGAATAGTTGTGTTCAACTTCCCCGGTACAGTGCTCCCTTTCCTGATAACCCTCATTGAATACTTAAAGGAGAATCGATTATCATATGAGCAAAGTCATATAATTATTTTGTCTGTTTTTTTATTTTTGCTGATTACCGGATTTTTACCTGTATATTAGTAATTAACCCAATATAGATAATCTAATCAACTAATTTATTAACAGATATGACTAAAAAGAAAAAATTTATTACCTGTGACGGAAACTATGCGGCAGCTCACGTTGCCTATATGTTCAGTGAGGTTGCTGCGATTTATCCAATTACTCCGTCATCAAATATGGCGGAAAATGTAGATGAATGGGCGGCTCATGGAAGAAAGAATATTTTTGGGGAAGTTTTAAGGGTTGTTGAAATGCAATCGGAAGGTGGTGCTTCCGGTGCTGTTCATGGTTCATTGCAGGCAGGTGCCCTGACGACCACATTTACAGCATCTCAGGGATTATTGCTGATGATACCCAATATGTACAAAATTGCAGGTGAGTTGTTGCCGGGAGTATTTCATGTCAGTGCCAGGAGCCTTGCTGCACAGGCTTTATCTATATTTGGTGATCATAGTGATGTAATGAGTACCCGTCAAACCGGTTTTGCCATGCTTGCTACCGGAAGTGTTCAGGAAATAATGGATATTGCTGCAGTAGCCCATCTTGCATCTGTAAAAACAAGAGTTCCCTTCATGCATTTCTTTGACGGATTCCGTACTTCGCACGAAATTCAGAAAGTTGAAGTTTGTGAGCAGGAGGATCTGGCTAAGTTACTAGATATGGAAGCGGTTCAGGCTTTCCGCGAGCGAGCTTTGAATCCTGAGCACCCTGTAACCCGGGGTACGGCACAGAACCCTGATATTTATTTTCAGTCCCGCGAAGCAGCAAACAAATTCTATGATGCTGTTCCTGACGTAGTTGAGGAGTATATGCAGGAAATGTCCAAACTGACAGGCCGTGAATATCATCCTTTCACTTACTATGGCTCTCCTGATGCTGAAAATGTCATTATCGCAATGGGCTCTATAACTGAAACCATCAAAGAGACGGTTGACTATCTGACTGAAAAAGGCGAGAAAGTTGGGTTGGTTTCTGTACACCTCTACAGGCCTTTCTCAATGAAATACTTTATGAGAGTTCTGCCTGCCTCGGTTAAAAGAATTGCTGTTCTGGACAGGACCAAGGAACCAGGAGCCAATGGCGATCCATTGCTTCTTGATGTAAAAGAGATGTTCTACGGTATGCCTGATGCCCCAATTATTGTAGGTGGCAGATATGGACTTAGCTCAAAGGATACAACTCCCGGAATGATGAAGTCTGTTTACGACAATCTGAAGATGCCCGAACCTAAAAATCGCTTTACGGTAGGCATAATTGATGATGTTACATTCCACTCTTTACCACTTACTGAGGATATTGATGTTTCACCAAAGGGAAATTATGCTGCTAAGTTTTTCGGACTTGGTTCTGATGGCACAGTTGGTGCAAATAAAAATTCCATAATAATTATTGGTGACACTACTGATAAGTATGCACAGGCTTATTTCGCATATGATTCAAAGAAATCGGGTGGTATAACAGTCTCACACCTTCGTTTTGGTGATTCTCCGATCCGTTCGCCATATCTGGTTAATACAGCCGATTTTATTGCTTGTCATGTTCCTGCATATCTTGAAAAATATGATCTTCTCAAAGGGTTGAAAAAAGGTGGTACTTTCCTCCTTAACAGCATCTGGAATGAAGAAGAGACAAAGAACAGGCTTCCGGTGAAGATGAAGAAATATATGGCTGAAAATGATATTCAGTTTTATATTATCAATGCAACACAAATTGCTGAAGAGATCGGACTTGGCAACAGGACCAATACCATCATGCAGTCGGTCTTCTTTAAAATATCCAATGTAATTCCTTATGAACTTGCAGTATCGCAAATGAAAAAAGCGATTATCAAGTCTTTTGGAATGAAAGGTGAGGAGATTGTTGCAATGAACAACGCCTCAATTGACCGTGCTGATGATGTGATTAAAGTTGAAATACCTTCAGACTGGAAAACACTGGGTGAGAATGGTGCTGCCGATTCCAGGAATATTCCTGATTTCATCAGAAATATTATGGAGCCTATCAATGCACAGAAAGGCGACAGTCTGCCTGTAAGTTCATTCCTTGGACGCGAAGATGGTACATTCCCTGCGGGTACTACAGAGTATGAAAAGCGTGGTATAGCAACAAACGTACCTGAATGGATACCGGAAAATTGTATTCAGTGTAATCAATGCTCATATGTATGTCCTCATTCTGTCATCAGGCCATTTTTACTTACAGATGAAGAGGTTCAGAATGCACCTGAAGGAACCGTTACAATAAAAGGTATCGGTGGCACAAAAGAGTACCAGTACCGCATGCAGATCAGTCCCCTCGACTGCACAGGTTGCGGTAACTGTGTCGATGTTTGTCCGGCGAAATCCAAAGCACTTGTTATGGAGTCTCTTGAATCGCAGATGATTGAAGATAAGCGCTGGGATTACATGCATCATACTGTCGGATATAAAGATACTGTTCTTGAAAAGGATAAGTCAGTTAAAAACAGTCAGTTTGCACAGCCATTGTTTGAATTCTCAGGGGCATGTGCAGGTTGTGGTGAGACACCTTATATCAAACTTATCACCCAGTTATATGGTGACAGGATGATGATTGCCAATGCAACAGGGTGTTCTTCAATTTACGGTGGTTCTGCCCCATCTACTCCCTATACTTCAAACAAGAATGGGCATGGTCCTTCATGGGCAAATTCGCTTTTCGAAGACAATGCTGAGTATGGATTCGGTATGGCTCTGGGAGTGAAACAGATGCGTACCAATATTGAAGGGTTGATGAAACGGGGACTTGAGAGTGGACTTTCATCTGAAATAAAAGAGGCATTTACAGAGTGGCTTGCAGTTAAGGATGATGCAGAAAAATCAAGGACAGTTTCTGCCAAAATACTTGATCTTCTCAAAGATAATAAGGATGAGATCTCAATGGAGATAGTGAAACTGAAACAATATCTGGTTAAAAAATCAGTCTGGATATTTGGCGGAGATGGCTGGGCATACGATATTGGTTTCGGCGGACTGGATCATGTGATTGCTTCAGGCGAGGATGTCAACATACTTGTTATGGATACAGAGGTTTACAGCAATACCGGTGGTCAGGCTTCAAAATCAACTCCGATTGGTGCAGTTGCCAAATTTGCTGCGGCCGGTAAAAGGATCAGGAAAAAAGATCTTGGCGTTATGGCAATGAGCTATGGCTACGTATATGTTGCGCAGGTAGCAATAGGTGCAAGTCAGGCACAATACCTTAAAGCTGTAAAAGAGGCAGAAGCCTATCCGGGTCCTTCCATTATAATTGCTTATTCACCATGTATTAACCATGGGCTAAGGCATGGTATGGGTAAGACAATTGATGAAAGCAAGAAAGCTGTTGAGGCTGGTTACTGGACTAACTGGCGCTTCAACCCTGCACTTGAGGAAGAAGGAAAAAATCCTTTTGTTCTTGATTCCAAAGAGCCGGATTGGAGCAAATTCCAGGAGTTCCTTAAATCAGAGGTTCGCTATACTTCATTGCAAAAAGCATTTCCCGAGCAGGCCGGTGAGCTGTTCAAGGCTGCTGAAGACAATGCCAAATGGAGATATAAGAGTTATTTGAGAATGGCATCTATGGACTACACAAAGGCATAGAACCTCCTCAAATTTAATAAAAAAAGAGCGGCCACTTTCAAGTGGCCGCTCTTTTTGCAGGTATGTCCTGCATGGAACAAGATCTGGTGGTGCATGTTTTATCCAGACACGTACCATCTCACCTATGATAGTTTGCCTGAGGCTGGTTACGTTTTCTTGCTTGATTATTGTGATGAGGCCAGAGTTATGAAGTAAGGAACCGTTATATACCAGGCCTGTTAGTGCTGGTAAGCGAGGTTGGAAAAAAACAGGATGAAAACAATTTTGTTTTCCTCCTGCCTGATTCATTGTAGTCTGTTCGTGTGTATTAATATCAGGGGTTTCGTTGACCAGGATTCAGGTTGACATCAGGTTCTGTTGAGTGAAGAGGCATCAGGCAGTCGCTGTATATTGTTGACATGTTAAATTAAGACTTCCGGAAAATTCTGTTTATGATTTTGCCTTTTGCTTTAAATTGTTTATTTTGAATAAATTTAATGTTTATAATTGCTGGCATGTCTTAGTGGTTGGTTATCTGTTGTATATTAAATGATAGGCGGGGTGGCTACAGCAATTTCCGTTTTTAATACTGGTATTGCATGAACCAAGTGGCTGTTACGATTGTTAAATATTCGGATTGTTAAACTAAAACATTGAAATATGATTGACCTGAAAACTAAATTTATGGGAATTGATATTAAAAATCCCATTGTAGTAGGTGCCTGCAACCTGTCACAGAACCATGAAACCCTATTGCAACTCGAAAAGGCCGGAGCATCTGCAATTGTTTATAAATCGCTTTTTGAGGAGCAGATCCAGTATGAAAAGGTTCAGCTTAATGAATCTTTACATGAATTCGATGAACGCCATGCAGAAATGACAAATATTCATCCAAGAATGGAGCATGCAGGGCCTAAGGAATATCTTATGGGTTTAAAAAGAGCCAAGGAATCATTGTCTATTCCGGTAATAGGAAGCTTGAATGCAATATATAAAGAAACATGGGTTGAATATGCTGGTCTTATCGAGGAAACCGGGGTTGATGGAATCGAACTCAATTTTTATGCTGTTCCCAAAGACTCTGATTCTGATGCGGCAAAACTGGAGGATTCCCAAATTGAAATACTTAAGGCAGTCAGACAGGTAGTTAAGATCCCGGTATCGGTCAAGCTGGGTTCATTTTATACAAACCCCCTCAATCTTACCGCGAGAATGGATGAAGCCGGTGTTAATGGATATGTACTGTTTAACAGACTGTTCCAGCCGGATATAGATATTGATAGCGAAGAGCATATTTTCCCCTTTAACCTTAGCAAAGAGGGAGACTACAGGTTGCCATTGAGATTTACCGGATTACTATATAAAAAGGTTAAAGGTAATATCTGCAGCAACACGGGTATCTACACAGGCAAAGATGTAGCAAAGATGATACTTGCAGGAGCAGACTGTGTTCAGGTGGTAAGTGCATTATATAAGTTTAAGCCAGCATATATTCAGGAGATACTCGGCGGACTAGAGTCCTGGATGGAGTCAAAATCCTATAGTTCTGTCAATGATTTTCAGGGGAAATTGTCCAAGGCATCAGCCAGCGATCCGTTTGCCTATTCCAGGGCTCAGTATGTTGATATTTTGATGAAGCCTGAGGAGATCATGAAAAAGTACCCAACTATTTAGTATCGTATCTGGTTAGATTATTCATACTTAAAAAGGGGCCTCGTGCTCCTTTTTCTCATATAGGGTATTATTTAATTAGTATCTTTAAACCCTTGAAATGATATCTTTAACCTATGATACCTATTATAATACTGGCTGATAAGCGTGAGTCCATTCTGCTGGTTAAAGCATTTACCGAAAATTTCTATAGCGTTGCAGCAAGTTATGAACTTTCAGAAAGCAATAAAATAGCAACTGATTATACCAGAGCTCTTGTCTTTGCCAGGTTAAACTCATTTAATCCGCAAAAAATCCAGGAACTAATTTCAGGTTTTAATGATTCAGATATTTATATTGTATTTCTGGCTGATGAAACTGATATAGATTTAATAACATATTTCGCAGGTAATATCTTTGCTTATCTGTGCCTCCCTGTTTACCGGCGGGAGCTTGAAATGATCGTATGCTATTATGATCAGTTGCGGTCCGGACATTCAGGGTTGTTAAACTCTTATCAACTGTTTGAAGATGCGCTGACTGCGGTTCAGGATGGAATTTGTCTGCTTGATACCAGCATGACCATACTTAAAACCAACGGAAGCTTAAGGGAAAGGCATGCTGGTTGCCTGCCTCTGGAGGGAAAAAAATGCTTCAATGTTTTTCACAACAGAAATGAAGTATGCGAAAATTGTCCGGCCATACGCGCTAAGACAACCAAAAAGATGGAATCACATGTAATTTCAGGTAATTCACCGTCAGGGAAAAGGACATGGATGGAGCTGTATGCCAAACCGGTAATTAACGCACATGGGGATGTAACGGGCATTGTTGAGTTTGTAAGGAATATCACTGAAAAGATGGAACTTATCGATTCATTGAAATCAAGTAAAGAGCGACTTGTAAATGCACTTGAAGGCAGCGGTTATGGGGTATGGGACTGGGATCTGAAAACCAACAGAGTGTTCTTCTCGAAACAGTGGAAAGCGATGCTTGGATACAATGACGACGAATTAGAGAATGACCTGACGGAATGGGAAACGAGGGTGCATCCTGAAGATCTGGCTGGTGCCTACGGGGATATCGGAAAACATTTATCAGGAATAAGCGAACAGTATATAAATGAACACAGGATTAGAGCAAAGAATGGTGATTATATCTGGATCCTTGACAGGGGGAAAATAACCGAATATGATGATGATGGTAAACCTCTCCGTTTTATTGGTACTCATGCCGATGTGACACACCGAAGGAAAATTGAGGAGAAATTAAAGGAGAGTGAGGAACGTTACCGTAAATTGTTTGAATCGATGCCAATGATAGCGGTACAGGGTTATAACTCTAATCGTGAAGTGATTTTCTGGAACAAAGCCAGCGAGTTCCTTTACGGATTTACTGCCCCGGAAGCCATAGGCAGAAAAATTGAAGAGTTGATCATACCAGAAGATTTAGTAGAGCATGTGAAGGATATTATAGCTGGCTATTTCAATAATAACCGGGAAATTCCCCCTTCAGAAATGTCTCTTTCAAGGAAGGATGGTACAATAGTTCATGTCTTTTCATCTCACATAATTTTTAAAAATACATTTGGCGACAGTGAATTATATTCAGTAGACCTTGATCTTACTCAGATAAAAAGACATCAGTTGATACAGGAAGTGCTCAATGAGATTGTGTCGGCAACCAATTCAAGTTATGATCTTAATGATTTTCTCCTGTCACTTAAAAATTCCCTTTCGAAGATTATCAATACAAGGAATTTCTTTGTGACGCTTTATAATGAGAATGACAGCACTTTCTCATTGCCTTTATTTATAGATGATGTTGATCGCTTCAACAGTTTTCCGGCCGGCAAAACCCTGACCGGCTATATGATAAGTCTGAACAAGCCCCTCCTGCTTGCTGAAGAGGAGATGATATCTCTTGAAAAGCAAGGTATTATTGACAGAGTAGGTACTCCAAGTAAGCAATGGCTTGGTGTTCCTCTGAGGAGGGAAGATAAAAAGATGGGAGCACTGGTTTTTCAGTCATATACTGATGAAAATGCATTTGATGAAACAGATCTTAAAACACTCCAGATTGTTGCAGAGCAGATATCCATTGCTTTTGTAAGAAAAGCCGGTCTGGATCGGTTAAAGGAAAGTGAGAGGGCAATGAAAACCCTGATATCCAATCTGCCGGGAATTGCCTACAGATGTAAGCTGGATCAATCATGGACAATGGAATTTTTATCGGACGGATTCGCTCAGCTTACCGGGTTCCAGGCTGGTGATTTTATAAACAATAAAAAGGCCGCTTATTCAGATATTGTTCATCCCGATGATAAACATAATGTTTGGCAGAAAGTCAATCAGGCAATAGAAAACAGTGAACCATACTATTTGATTTACCGGATTATTGCCGATAAGGGTGTGATTAAATGGGTATGGGAGAAGGGCAGTGGTGTATTTGATGACAGAGGGAATGTTATTGCAATTGAAGGGTTTATAATTGATATTAGCGACCGGATTGAAATGGAGGAACAGATTATTGCAGCCAAAGAAAAGGCTGAAGAATCAGAAAGGCTTAAATCAGCATTTCTTTCAAACCTCTCACATGAGATCCGGTCACCAATGAACAGTATCATCGGATTCAGCCAGTTGCTGAAATCTGAAAAAGTTCCTGAATCACTGGCACAGTACGTCGATATTATATTCAAAAGTTCGCATCAGCTGCTTAATGTAATAGATGATATTGTCGATATGTCTAAAATTGATTCAGGACAGATCAATGTAAGGAAGGAATCATTTAACCTTCCTGACCTTATGGCCGGACTTGAAGAATACACCCGGGAGCAATGCGTGATTCTGGAAAAGAAATCACTGAAGGTCAGGGTTTCTTCAAAAACATCGGCATACGGAGATTTCATTAACACCGATAAAGAAATATTGCGCCAGGTAATGATGCACCTTATCAACAATTCACTGAAGTTTACCGGCCAGGGAATAATAGAGATAGGTTATGAGATTAATGATTGCAGTTCTGTGCGGTTTTTTGTCAAGGATACAGGCATAGGTATTTCAATTGAAAATCACAAACTCATATTTGAACGTTTCCGGCAGGTCGATGAAAGGAGTACCAGGAATTTTGACGGTACGGGCCTTGGGCTGTCAATTTCAAAAGAACTGGTAAGTTTGTTGGGCGGAGAGATTCACGTTAACAGTACTAAAGGAATAGGGTCTGAATTTTATTTTGTTATTCCTGTAGAATAATTTTAGTATTTTTGCATTTGCATTAAAAGTAAATGATAAGTCATGGGCAGAATTCTGGGGATGGACGTAGGGCAGAAAAGAATTGGTCTGGCTGTGACAGATCCTATGAAAATCTTTGCAACAGGACTTGACACAATTTCTATCGCGGAAATTTTTCAGTATCTTAATGAGTATACTGCAAGGGAGAATGTTGAAACTTTTGTCGTCGGACTCCCGGTACAGATGAATAATGAACCTTCGGAATCAGCAAAATATATAGACCCGTTCATTAAAAAACTGGGAAAAGCTTTTCCTGATATTCCCGTAAAACGTATTGATGAAAGGTTTACATCTAAAATGGCAAAGCAGGCAATGATTGATGGTGGATCAAAAAGGACTGCCAGACGTAATAAAGCAATGGTAGATAAGATAAGCGCAGTAATAATGCTTCAGTCCTTTCTTGATCAGGTATAAAAACAGAAAAAATGATCTTACCAGTTTTCTTATACGGATCGCCGGTATTGCGTAAAGTCGCAACCGATATTCCAGAGAATTATCCCGATCTGGATGAGTTGATAGGGAATCTTTATGAGACAATGTATAATAGTGAAGGTATTGGTCTGGCTGCTCCCCAGATTGGTATATCTCTCCGGATTTTCGTTATTGATGCGGCACCGCTGGAAGAGGATGATCCTTCACTCAAGGATTTTAAGAGAGTATTCATTAATCCACAGATTATATCATACGAAGGAGAATTGATATCATTTAATGAAGGCTGCCTTAGTATACCTGAGATAAGGGAAGATGTTGAAAGAGAATCAACTGTCCTGATCAGATATTGTGACAGGGATTTCAATTACAGGGAAGAGTATTTCACCGGTATTGCGGCACGGATTATTCAGCATGAATACGATCATCTCGAAGGCAGGCTATTTACCGATCTTATATCTCCCCTGAAGAAACGCCTGCTGAAGAGAAAGTTAACATCAATAAGCAAAGGCAAGGTCGATGTTAAATACCGTGTAAAACATAGCTGATAATAATTACAGAAAAGATTTTATAGTCTGCGGTTTTTCCTTAACTTTAATTAAGAGTGATGACCAAATGGCAATAAATGGTTTTTTCTGAAGAGTTAAGACGGATGCCGGTGCTCCGTTTGCTCATTCCTTTTATCCTGGGCATTATTATTCAGAATAGTATTCAGGTTGACTTTCGCTGCATACTCCCTGTATGTACTGCTCTATTCTTCCTCCTTTTTTTGATCTCACTATCCGGCAACTTAAGCAGTAATTATTCCTGCCGGTGGATATACGGTTTTATATTGAATAGTTTTATCCTGCTTATGTCAATGACTATTATGGGGAGGAGCATGCGATCAGGCAGTTTTCCTGATCACACTGGTAAGGGTGGATTTATTATGGCAAGGGTGCTGGAGTTTCCCCATGAAAGAGAAAACAATACAAGGTTATTGGTAAGTCCTGAAAATGTAATCATCAGAGATACAATTTACCGCACTTCCGGAAAAGCATTATTGTGGTTTGAGAGGGGCAGTACTGCAGCAGATCTTAAGCCGGGTGATCTTCTGATTATTACAGATAATTTCAGGGAAATCAGAAACCGGGGCAATCCTTTAGAGTTTGACTATAAAGGGTACCTGAGAACGCAGGGAATATTTGGCGAGTCTTTTGTCAATGATGAAGAATGGCGTCTTTACCATGCCGGTAGTTCCGGAAGCCTGGTATACTATCCGGAGATCTTAAGGGCAAGACTACTCGATAATTTAACCAGGTTCAATATTACAGGCAGGGAATATGCAGTTGCAGGAGCTTTGCTTCTGGGTTTCAGAGGTGGGCTCGATCAGGACCTGAAGAACTCATATGCAGCTTCAGGTGCAATGCATATACTGGCGGTGTCCGGTCTTCATGTAGGGATATTGTATATCTTTCTTATCTGGTCAATGGGGATTTTCAAACATTTTAAATTTTATGTTCCTGCAAGATTGATTACAATTCTCCTGTTAATCTGGGCTTATGCAATTGTTACCGGACTATCCCCATCTGTCACCCGTGCTTCGACCATGTTTTCATTTCTGATCTTAGCCCGGTCATCAAAACGCAATACAAATATTTACAATACGCTGGCATTTTCAGCCATTATTCAGCTTATTGCCAACCCTTTTGCATTATTCCTGGCAGGTTTTCAACTTTCATACCTGGCTGTTGCCGGAATCGCATTTTACCAGCCGCGGTTTTACTCCCTGATGAGGGTAAAGAATCCTGTCGCCAGAAAGATATGGGCCCTTATAACTGTCTCTTTCTCTGCACAGCTTTTGATTTTTCCTTTGATTATATTTTATTTCAATCAATTTCCGGCATATTTTCTTTTAACAAATATTTTTGCAATTCCGCTTGCCATGATAATTCTTTATTCAGGGTTCTCCTTTTTTATAATCTCCGGCTTACCCCATATTTCATCAGGTATTGCATATGTTCTTGATAATGCTCTTCGGGTTTTGAATTTAATGACAGAAATAACAGGTAACCTTCCTTATTCACAATTTTCAGGTTTAGTATTAAGTTTTCCGGTTATGCTTATTTTGTATTGCATCATTATATTTGCAACAGCTTATTCAATCTGGAAAAAACCTGTTTGGCTTTTGTTGGCCATGGCTCTTATTCTTACTGGTTTAATTATTAGAGCAGAATCCAAAATAACACGTGCCGGCCAGCAGATTTTCATTATTTACAATTCGGGAAATTACCCTCTGTATAATTTTATTTCCGGTCACAACAATATTATTATTTCCGGCAGAGATGAAGACATAAAATCAGCAGAGGTACCATATGCTGCTTCAGGTATTGCCTTAAACCTGAAAGCAGATAAGGTTAAACTGTTAACTGTAAACGAATTCATTGAAACGAAAACACTTTTTGAATCATATCCGGCTACCAAGTCAGGCGGGTTTGTCTGCTTTAGCGGACACCGAATATATTTTGCAGCCGACAGGGAATTTTACCAGGGTAAAAATTTAAATCCGGTTCAGGTTGATATAATCGTAATTTCATCAGGCTCAGCAGGCCTTGATCAAATTCTCAGGTTTGTCATTCCTGAAATTGTAGTTTTCGATTCTACAGTTCCCTCTATCCGGAAGATGGACATGATTAACCAATGCAATGAGGCGGGGATCAGTTACCATGATGTGAGAAATTCTGGTGGATACATTGTTAATGTTAATTAAAACAAGGAGTATTGATATGATTTATTCAAATTATTAAGCCTTTCTGTTAATTAGTTTATACTTTTACCAGATTTTTAACTGAAGCTATAGTAAAAAAAGATGAAGATAATTGTGGCAGGGGCAGGTGAGGTAGGTACTCATCTTGCCAAGATGCTAAGCAACGAGAAACATGATATAATAGTGATCGATCCTAATGCCGATAAGTTGCATTTCATAGAATCCAGCTATGATCTGATGACGGTAAGGGGCTCAACTACTTCTTTTGAAGTATTGAAAGATGCTAATGTGAAAAAGTGCGATCTGTTTATTGCAGTCGCACCCTCTGAAGAAACCAACATTACGGGTGCCATTCTGGCTAAAAAACTGGGAGCAAAGAAAACCATTGCACGCATTGACAGTTCAGAATACCTTCTTGCCCATAACAAAGAACATTTTCTGTCTTTGGGAATTGATTATTTGTTTTATCCTGAACGGATAGCGTCAAGGGAGGTGATAACTCTTCTTAACAAGACATCAACTACCGATTTTGTCGATTATGCCGGTGGAAAGCTTTCTTTATATGTGATCAAACTAGATGAAAATGCTCCGGTGATACAGAAGTCACTTATCGATATTGCCAAAAAGAATATAAAGTTTGAATACCGGGCAGTTGCTATTACCAGGAATGGGGAGACAATAATACCTAGAGGTTGCGACCAGTTCCAGATCAACGATCTGGTTTATGTCATCTCCAACCCCGGAGGGGTTCATGAAATAATGAAATACAGCGGCAAAGCAGACATCGTAGTTAAGAATATACTAATACTCGGGGGCAGCAGGATCGGAATACGAACTGCTATTGACCTTGAGCATCACGCAAATATAAAACTGATTGAGATCGATAAGGAAAAGTGTAACAGAATTGCCGAATGGGTTGATGATACACTTATAATTAACGGTGACGGAAGAAATATTGACCTTCTTAAAGAATCCGGTATAAGTAATATGGATGCCTTTATTGCTGTAACAGGCAGTGCGGAGACAAATATTCTCTCATGTCTTATAGCAAAAAAGCTCGGTGTAAAAAAAGTGATATGTGAGGTTGAGAATTTTGACTATATCTCAATAGCCGAGAATATGGGTCTGGATACTATTATAAATAAGAAAGTCAGTACAGCCAGCCGTATATTCAGATTTACCATGGATGATGAAGTTTCCTCCATAAAATGTCTTACTGGTACAGACGCTGAGATACTCGAATATGTTGCCAAACCAGGAAGTATGATAACAAAGGGGCCCGTTAAGTCGATCGATATTCCCGGAGATGCAATCATTGGTGGAGTAATACGAGGTAATTCAAGCTTTATAGTCCACGGAAATACACAGATAAAACCCAATGATATAGTTTTGGTATTTGCACTGCCTTCTGCCATATATAAGGTAGGTAGATTCTTTAAATAAATGATAATCAACACAAAGAGAATAATCAATATTCTTGGGCTGCTGTTACTGATAGAAGCCTGTTTTATTGCTTTATGTTTTCCGGTAGCTCTTATTTATGGCGATGGTGAAGTTGTTGCATTTATTATTACCATAATTGCAATGCTATTCACTGGTTCCTGCATGTGGTTCTTTACAAAGAACACAGAACAATCTATAGGCAAAAGAGAGGGTTTTATTATTGTCGGACTGGTATGGATAATGTTTTCATTGTTCGGTTGTCTCCCATTCTGGATAAGTGGAAGCATACCATCATTTACAGATGCATTTTTCGAGACTATTTCGGGCTTTACGACAACTGGGGCTTCAATTCTTAATGATATAGAGGCTATGCCCAGGGGATTGCTCCTCTGGAGGTCAATGACACAATGGATGGGAGGAATGGGTATTATTGTTTTGTCCCTCGCGGTTCTGCCGGTGCTTGGCATTGGTGGCATGCAGCTGTTTGTAGCCGAAGTGCCCGGTCCCACAAAGGAGAAACTTCATCCCCGTGTTAAAGAGACGGCAAGGCGGCTATGGGGGATTTATATACTTTTTACCGGAATAGAGATCGTTTTGCTTCTTTTTGGAGGAATGAGCCTTTTTGATGCCGTTTGCCATTCCCTTACGACGATGTCAACGGGTGGGTATTCAACTAAACAGGCCAGTATAGCTCATTTTGAATCGGCTTATATTGAATATGTCATCACCCTGTTTATGTTTATTGGGGGAACTAATTTCATACTATCCTATTTTGCAATACGCCTTCGCTTTGATAAAATATGGAGAAATGAAGAATTCAGGTTTTACCTTGGGTCAGTAGGAGCTTTCGTGCTGGTAATTGGCGCAGGATTATATCTGACCGGTGCAGGTTCTGTTGAAGAATCATTCAGGATGTCTGCTTTCCAGGTTGTATCTATCATTACAACTACAGGTTTTGTGACTGCCGATTACCTGATATGGTTCCCCTTGTTGTCAGTTTTGATATTTGTGCTGATGTTCTTTGGAGGATCTGCAGGATCTACAGGCGGAGGGGTGAAGATAATCAGGGTGCTGCTGATAATAAAGAATTCCTATCTGGAAATAAAGCGCCTGAGTTATCCCAATGCAGTAATTCCTGTTAAACTGAACCATAAGCCCATATCGCAGCATATTGTCAGCAATGTACTGGCTTTTGTGTTCATATATATACTTATTATTGTAATAAGCGTAGTGGTGATTGCATCATTCGGGTATGATATGGACACCTCGTTCGGGGCTGCGGCTGCGAGTCTGGGAAATATTGGCCCGGGAATGGGACTGGTTGGGCCGGCAGAAAGTTATTCCCATTTCCCGGTTTTTGGCAAGTGGTTTCTTGCTTTTCTTATGCTGCTGGGAAGACTCGAACTATTTACCATCCTTATCTTATTTGCTCCTTCTTTCTGGAGAAAATAGTAATGACTTAAAATATGCTTTGCTAAATCATTACTATGCACTACCTGTTGAGGTGAGTTTAAGGCCGTTTTTGTCTGGACCGGATTTTTTTATCAAAAAAACCTTTCTGGCCTGGTTCCACCAATAAATTATAACGCCCGCTGAGGCGGGGTTAGAAGATTAACTGAAAAATATAGTGTTAGGTCATAATTTAAGTTCGCCAAGGCCCTGGCGAATAATTACAGGTTCCTGATCGGTACAGTCAACTACAGTTGAAGGAATATTCTGTCCATATCCTCCGTCTATGACAGCATCTACCAGATGCTGGAATTTTTCATGAATTAGCTCAGGATCTGTAGTATATTCGATAACCTCATCATCATCATGGATAGATGTGGTAAGTATCGGCTGGCCAAACACCCTTACAATTTCAAGAATTATATTATTATCAGGAATTCGTATACCGACTGTTTTCTTTTTGTTTTTGAACATCTTTGGTACATTGCTGCTGGCTGGCAAAATAAATGTAAAGGGTCCCGGAAGATTCTTTTTTATTAGCTTGAAGTTAGAATTGCCAATTGACCTGGTATAATCAGACAGGTGCGAAAAATCATGGCAAATAAATGAGAAATCAGCATCCTTTGGTTTTAATCCTTTTATTCTTGAAACCTTTTCAACAGCTTTATTGTTGAAAATGTCGCATCCAAGTCCGTAAACCGTATCGGTTGGGTAAATAACAAGTCCGCCGCCATGCAGAATATCAACAATCTTCTGTATTGACCTGTTGTCCGGATTATCTGGGTGGATTCGAAGAAGCATAAAAAGGTTTTGCTAGCCGTTTAGTTTCCTGTGGTCAGACAGGAATTTTTCAAGCCCTGATTCAGTAAGCGGATGTTTAAGCAGACCGGTAATTGCATCAAGTGGACAAGTGGCCACATGTGCACCAGCCTCCATACACTTGAGTATATGGCTGGTGTTTCTGATAGATGCTGCAATTATTTCAGTCTCTATACCATATATGTCAAATATATCAACAAGCTTGTATATCAGTTCCATTCCATCCTCGCCAATATCATCGAGTCTCCCGATAAACGGAGAAACATAGCTTGCGCCTGCTTTAGCCGCAAGTAAAGCCTGTCCGGGATTGAAAATCAGTGTGCAATTGGTTCTGATCCCTTTTCCTGTAAGATATTTTATTGCTTTTATACCATCGGCTATCACAGGTATTTTAACAACGATCTGAGGGTGGAGGGATGCTAAATTCTCACCTTCTTCAATCATTCCCTGAAAGTCAGTTGAGATAACCTCGGCGCTGACATCACCGTCAACGAGATCGCAGATCTTCATATAATGAGACAGAATATTATCTTTCCCGGTAATCCCTTCTTTAGCCATCAGTGATGGATTTGTAGTCACACCGTCAAGAATACCCATTTCATGGGCGGTACGTATCTGATCAAGGTTTGCAGTATCAATAAAGAATTTCATCTGATTAAAGTTTTAATTATATTTATTATAAGAAAGTTAAATATCCATTTCAAATGGCAGCCACGGATGGATCACCCCCGGATTATTTGTTTTATTATAGGTGTCCTGGTTTGTGAGTGATTCATTGAAATTATCTAAAGTTATTGCTCTCAATTATAAGTAAGTCGATATTAATATCAAATAGTTGCCACGGATGAATCTTTATACTTTTTATTTATAAAAATCTCTGTATCCGGCAAATATGAATTGCATTGAATGTACAAAATAAAAAGTGGGTAAGCTACTTATATCGCACCGCTACAACCGTCTACCCTTGCTTCCTTCCGGACCTGGGGGAGTTCAACAGGAG
>CAYQXY010000030.1:0-58259 GCA_964421595.1 uncultured Bacteroidales bacterium
TCATGGTTCATATCATTCAGATAACTTTGAGGGTATATACTGGTATCTGAAACAAGAGAATCCGGACCTGAAAGTAGTTACTTTATCAACCACTCTACAGGAGAATACGGGCCAACTCGAAGAAGAATTTTATGGCAGGGGAGATTTTATACTGGTTGTTCCCGAATCTATGACGCGTACATATTGATATTTAAAGGCAAATCAGGAATTTTCATTTAATAATGGTGCACCTGAATTAAAAATTAAGAAACACCTGAACTTGCATGTCCTGGATACTGATAATTATATATTTCAATTAATATCAGATAAGATCAACACATCACAGGGTATTTGCAAAATTGATTGACCCGGTAATTTATGTCCCCTGCACCTGGAAGTTAGTCAGACTTAATTTGCCGGATTTACAAATTCAACTGCACTTTTTACCGCATCATTGATTCCGGCGGGATTCTTACCTCCGGCAGTCGCGAAAAACGGCTGGCCGCCACCCCCTCCCTGTATGTGTTTAGAGATGTCCCTGATAATTGTACTGGCATTAAGCTTTTTTTCATTGACAAGGTTTTCAGACACCATTACTGCCAGATGAGCCTTGCCTGAGATCTCCGATCCCAGAACCAGAAAAAGGTCTGGAATTTCATTTTTAAGCTGGAAAGCAATGTCTTTCAGCGTGCCTGCCGAATCGACTGCAATAGTTTCAGCAATTACGGTAATGTCATTGAATTTCCGGGTTTTTTTCAACAAGCTGGATTTTAATATTTTGGCGGCCTCCATATTTGCATGCTCTATCTGCTTCTCAAGCTCTGTCTTCTCCGTTATTAGCTGCTCTATTGCTTTTAACGGATCATTATTCCTTAGCAGTGATCTTACCTGCCGTAGCTCATTAATCTGATTGTTTACATATGATTCGGCTTTGGAACCGGTTATTGCTTCAATTCTCCTTATCCCTGCTGCTATTGCCGACTCGGAAACGATTTTGAACAATCCGATCTGTCCGGTAGAATCGACATGCGTTCCTCCGCAAAGTTCAATTGATTTGCCAAACCGGATGGTGCGAACCTCATTTCCGTATTTTTCGCCGAAAAGGGAAATGGCCCCGGCAGATTTTGCCATCTCAATCGGGACCTTTCGGTTTTCTTCCCGTTGAATATTTTCCCTGATCTTTTTGTTGACTACATCCTCAATTTTTGCAATATCTTCATCACTGACTTTCTGGAAGTGCGAAAAATCGAAACGCAGGTAGTCATAATTAACGAGCGAGCCTCTTTGCTCAACATGTTGTCCGAGTATTTCCCTCAAGGCATCATGCAGCAAATGTGTTACGGTATGGTTGTTGGCAGTCAGCCTTCTTTTTTCCTGGTCTACAACTGCTCTGAATTTTCCTTCCGGATTGTCGGGGAGCTCAGATGCAAGATGAATATTCAGCTCGTTCTCCTTCAGTGTATTTATTATCCTGATACGGGAAGTGTCATTTGTCAGTACTCCTGTATCGCCCACCTGTCCGCCGCTTTCAGCATAAAAAGGGGTCTGGTTGAAAACAAGGTGGTAAAGTTCCTTTCCTTTTTGACTGATTTTACGGTACCGGGTAATTTCAACCTCGGTCTCCAAGAGATCATAACCGACAAACTCTTCACCGGCGGATTCTTTTAGAATGATCCAGTCTTCTGCTTCAACCTTCGCATCGATGCGGGAGCGTTTTTTCTGTTCTTCCATTTCACTGTTGAACCCTCGCTGATCGAAAGAATATCCTTTTTCTTTCAGGATAAGGCCGGTGAGGTCAGGCGGAAATCCATAGGTGTCGTAAAGTTCAAATGCACTTTTCCCATCGATCTGTTTGCCGGCAGATCTTGCTATGATCTGATCAAGCATTTTTATGCCGGTTTCAAGTGTTCGGAGGAATGTGTTTTCCTCTTCCCTGATTACCCTGGATATTAATTCCTGTTGCGACCTCAACTCGGGGTAGGCTTCACCCATAACACTAATCAACACGGGCGTCAGCTTATAAATAAATGGTTCTGACTGATCCAGGAAGCTGAATCCATACCGTATAGCCCTTCGCAATATTCGTCTTATGACATAGCCGGCTTTATTGTTTGAAGGAATTTGTCCGTCAGCAATTGAGAAGGCGAGGGTGCGCAGATGATCGGCTATTACCCTCATGGCGATATCGCCCTGTCCTGATTCTCCGTATGGTTTATCAGTAACTCTTGCGATTTCCCTGATTAAAGGAACGAACAGGTCGGTGTCGTAATTTGATTTCTTGTTCTGAACCACCATGCAAAGCCTTTCAAACCCCATACCTGTATCAACATGCCTGGATGGAAGCGGGACAAGGCTTCCGTCAGATTTTCTGTTATACTGAATAAAAACAAGGTTCCAGATTTCGATAACAAGGGGATGGTCCTTATTCACCAGGGAAGCACCTGCAGTCATCTGCTTCTCTTCATCAGGACGAATATCAATATGAATCTCAGAGCAAGGGCCACAGGGACCGGTATCTCCCATTTCCCAGAAGTTATCCTTTTTTGATCCTGTCAGAATCCGGTCTTCGGGCAGATATTTTTTCCAGCATTCCCTGGCCTCATTATCTGTGTCCAGGTTCTCTTCGCTACTTCCTTCAAATACAGTTACATATAAGAGTTCCTTAGAAATTTGTAACTCTTTTACAAGAAATTCGTATGACCATTTGATAGCATCTTCTTTGAAATAGTCGCCGAACGACCAGTTGCCAAGCATCTCAAACATAGTGTGATGATAGGTGTCGTGTCCAACTTCTTCCAGATCGTTGTGCTTTCCTGACACTCTGAGGCATTTCTGTGAATTTGCGATCCTGGTATGTTCAGGCGGCCTGTTCCCAAGGAAGATATCCTTGAACTGATTCATGCCGGCATTTGTGAACATAAGTGTCGGGTCGTTCTTTACAACAATAGGTGCAGAGGGTATTATTTTATGTGTTTTCTTAGAGAAAAAATCCAGAAAGCGTGACCTGAGATGATTGGAATCCATGTTGAATTTTACTTGATTGACAGTGTGAACTGGTTAGTTTGATTACTTTGTACCGTTTTTTTAGTATATTTCAGGTTGTAAAATTAGTTTATTTCATTTAGATTTGTTGGCTAGTAGTAAAAAATCACGTATACTTTTCAAAATCAGCTTTATGGCAAAGGAAAAATATAAATTTAACCCGGAATCACTTCAATATGACCAGATCGACCACACCTTCCGTGATAAATTGCTTGGTTTTCTGACCTACTTTTCGGCAAGTATTATAATTGCAGTAATATATTTCATGGTATTCAGCCATTTCTTTGATTTGCCAAAGGAGAAGATTTTAAAGCGTGAAATCAACAAACTCAGTCTGCAATATGAGATAATAAACAAACAGCTCGACCATGTTGGCACTGTGCTGGCAGATATGCAGAACCGTGATGACAATATTTACAGAATTGTGTTCAATGCCGAACCTGTGCCTCAATCAATCAGGACAGCTGGTTTCGGAGGGGTAAACAGGTATGCTGAGTTTGAAGGGTATGAAAACAGTGAACTGATTATTGAAACTACAAAAAGGCTTGATATACTTAAGAAACAACTTTATGTTCAGTCTACCTCCTATGATGAAGTCATAGACCTTGCCTTGAACAAGGAGGCCATGCTTGCGAGCATACCTTCAATTCAGCCCGTTGCAATAAGGGATATAAGAAGGGTGGGCGGTTATTTCGGAATGCGTATACATCCTATTTACAAAATTCCCAGGCACCATGACGGAATGGATTTTACTGCTCCTACCGGCACCGATGTTTATGCCACAGGCAACGGAAAGATAACAAAGATATACAATTCCAGGGCGAGGAGAGGATATGGTACCTATATAGAGGTTGATCATGGTTATGGATACAAGACGCTTTATGCACATCTTGACAAGGTTCTTGTACGCCAGGGACAGGAAGTAAAGCGCGGTGACATAATCGGCCTGGTTGGGAACACCGGAGCATCTACAGCTCCACACCTGCATTATGAAGTACAGAGAAACAACAGGCCTGTTGATCCTATAAACTATTACTTCGGAGACCTTTCTCCGGATGATTTTGATGCAATGATTGAAATGTCAATGCAAGGTGGATCCTTCATGGGTTTTTAAAAATCTTCCAACGTGCCATACAAAGAAAAAAAGATTGAAAAGCTATATTACTCCATAGGAGAAATAGCTGATATGTTCAATGTGAATACATCTCTGATAAGATACTGGGAAAAGGAGTTTGATATCATAAAGCCCAAAAAAAACAAAAAAGGAAACCGTTTTTTTACCATGGAGGATATTGACAATTTTTACCTGATCCATGAACTGGTAAAAGGCAGGGGCATGACACTCAGGGGTGCAAAAAAGAAACTGAAAGAGAACAGGGAGGATACTATAAAGAACTTTGAGATCGTTAAAATTCTAAAGGAAATCAAAGAAACCCTTCTTGAGATCAAGGAGGGACTCTGATCCTCATAATTCAACCTGATTTCCGGGAACACATGATTAATGAGGAGAACTGATCCTGTGGCAATACAATGATACTTCCCTGAACCCGGGAATATCTGGCCAATAGACCGAAATAATCAGATAAAATAATTATCCTTCCGGTTTGAGAGAGGGATAAAATTCCTGATACTATGCAGATAAGCGAAATTATCAAAACCATAGAAGATTTCGCGCCACTCGCTCTTCAGGAGTCCTGGGATAATGCAGGATTGAGTGTAGGCGACGGTGAGAATAATGTTGCTGCGGCATTGTTATGCCTTGATGTGACTTCCGAAGTGCTTGATGAGGCTATTTCTAAAGGTGCCGGACTGGTTATATCCCATCACCCGGTAATTTTTCGCGGTTTAAAAAAACTCACCGGATCAGATCCAACCGAACGTATCGTTCTTAAGGCTATACGCAATAATATCGCCCTGTATGCTGCCCACACCAATATAGACAAGATATGGGGCGGAGTAAACAGTCGTATAGCCGGGAAAATTGGGTTAAAGAATCAGGAAATACTGAACCCGGAAGGCGGAATCCTGAGAAAACTGATTGTATTTGTACCCGAAGAACATGCATCAAAAGTTAGAGAAGCGATTTTCAGTTCCGGAGCGGGAAATATTGGTGAATATGACCATTGCAGCTTCAATATTTCCGGCGAGGGTTCTTTCAGGGGCTCTGATATTACTGATCCATTTGCCGGAAGGCCCGGAGTTATGCATTTTGAAAAGGAGATCCGCATAGAAACCATATTTCCTGCATTCCTGGAAAACAGGATAATAAAAAGCATGATTGAGGCCCATCCTTATGAGGAGGTTGCATATGATATTTACACACTTGGCAACAGATGGGACCAGGCAGGGATTGGTATGGCAGGGGAGCTGGAAAAACCACTTGAAACTGATGCGTTCCTTGATAAGCTTCGGTCTGTGTTTAAAACTGGCGTTATTCGTCATTCCCGGCCGACGGGTAAAAAAATAGCCAGGGTAGCCGTGTGCGGAGGCAGCGGCAGTTCGCTTATTCATGCCGCCAGGAAAAGCGGAGCAGATGTATATGTGTCGGGCGATTTTAAATATCACGATTTTTTCGGGGCTGATTCGGGTTTTATGATTGCCGATATCGGACATTTTGAAAGCGAACAGTTTACCATGGAGATTTTTAATGATTTACTTACAAAAAAATTCCCTAACTTTGCTGTTCATTTTTCAAATGTTAATACAAACCCCATTCATTATTTTAAATAGTCTATGACAAGCGATACCAAAAAAGCACAGGAACAGACAGAACGCTCAACAGAAGAAAAGCTGAGGTTCCTTTTTGAAATTCAATCGATCGATTCTGAAATTGATAAGATAAAAATACTCAGGGGAGAATTACCTTTGGAAGTTCAGGATCTGGAAGATGAGATTGCCGGCCTGCAAACCCGCCTTTCAAATGTTCAGGAGGAGATGAAGGAGCTCGAGGTTTCAGTCCAGAAAAAGAAAAATGAGATCCTTGACTCTCAGGGCCTGATAGCAAAGTATCAGGAACAGCAGATGAACGTTAGAAATAACAGGGAGTATGACAGCCTTTCCAAGGAGATGGAGTTCCAGACCCTGGAAATTGAACTTTCTGAAAAAAGAATAAAGGAATTCTCATTCCAGCTTGAGGAGAAGAAGATACTCGAGGTTGAATCAAGGGCGTTACTGGATGAACGGTCTAAAGACCTTGAGGATAAAAAAAATGAATTAAATAATATTGTTGCAGAGACCCAGAAGGATGAGGAAGATTTGAAAACCAGGTCTGAAAAGATTGGCGAACTTATTGAACCTCGTCTGTTAACTGCATATAAAAGGATTCGTAAAAATGCCAGGAACGGACTTGCTGTAGTTCAGGTTGAGAGAGATGCCTGCGGTGGTTGCTTTAACAAGATACCTCCCCAGAGGCAGCTTGATATCCGCTCGAGGAAAAAGATCATTGTATGTGAATATTGCGGCCGCATACTCGTTGATGGGGAAATTCTCACCAAAGACAGTGTCGATGATTAATACTAATGTACAGGAGTAGAAAACAATCCTGTACATGGATTATACTTCACAAAAGATATTTAAACCAAAGTCCCGGATATCCGGGACTTTCTGTTTTATCGAAAAAACCGACAGATGTCATACCTGTACAGGCAGTAATAGTGTAATTTTGCAAAAGGTATGAACCCTTCAACTTTTTTTAATGACAAAAGAACAATTACATCACCTTATCCTTCAGGGAATACCTGAGGAACTTCCCCCTGCTGCCATTTATGACCAGGGAGTTAACCATGCACCCAAACGTAAGGACATACTGACTCTTCAGGAGAAGAAGCTTGCCATTCGCAATGCATTAAGGTATTTTCCTTCCCGGCACCATAAGATTCTTGCAGAGGAATTTGCAGGCGAATTGAGGGATTTTGGCAGAATCTATATGCACCGTTTCAGGCCGGCCTACCCGATAAGGTCGGGCAGTATTTATGATTATCCGCACAGATCATTACAGGCTGCTTCTGTAATGCTGATGTTAAACAACAACCTCGATCGTGCCGTAGCCCAGCATCCGCATGAGCTTATTACTTATGGTGGAAACGGAGCAGTTTTTCAGAACTGGGCCCAGTATCTGCTAACCATGCAATATCTTGCATCAATGACCGATGAACAAACACTTGTTCTTTATTCCGGGCATCCAATGGGACTATTTCCCTCTCACAAGGAGGCTCCCAGGGTAGTTGTCACGAACGGGATGGTGATACCGAATTATTCTTCAAGAGACGATTATGAGAAGTTTAATACTCTCGGAGTAAGCCAGTACGGTCAGATGACTGCAGGATCATTCATGTATATTGGTCCACAGGGAATTGTTCACGGTACAACTATCACTGTGCTGAATGCAGGGAGAATGACCTCAAAGGGTAAATTCAGCGGAATGAAAGGAAAGGTATTTGTAACAAGCGGACTGGGAGGGATGTCAGGTGCACAACCTAAAGCAACTGTTATTGCAGGTGGTATCTGCCTTATTGCAGAAGTCAACCCCAAGGCAACCGAAGTACGTCATTCACAGGGATGGGTAGACGAGGTATTTTACGATACAGAAAAAATGATCAGACGTGCTGCCCTTGCCAGAGAACAAGGAGAAGCAGTGTCTCTTGCCTACCAGGGCAATGTTGTTGATCTGCTGGAAAAGCTCGTTGAGATGAACTTTCCTGTTGAACTTGGTTCCGATCAGACCTCTCTTCACAATCCTTTTTCCGGGGGTTATTATCCTGCCGGATTGAATTTCGAACAGGCCAATACAATGATGTCCTCGAATCCTGTTCTGTTTCGTGAACATGTACAGGCTTCATTGAGGCGACATGTTGAAGCTGTCAACAAGCTTTCGGCAAGAGGTATGTATTTCTGGGATTATGGGAATGCATTTTTGCTTGAGGCAGGACGTGCAGGTGCAGATATCTTCACTGAGGGAGGACTGTTCAGGTATCCGTCTTATGTACAGGATATTATGGGGCCATTGTTTTTTGATTACGGATTCGGGCCATTCCGGTGGGTATGTACATCTGCTGATCCAGGCGACCTTGAAGAGACCGATAGAATAGCTGCCGCAGTTCTTGAGGAAATGCTGCCTGATGTTCCTGATGAGATCCGTTCCCAGATGGAAGATAATCTTTTGTGGATAAAGCAGGCGGGCGCCAATAAACTTGTCGTCGGCTCACAGGCAAGAATACTATATGCCGACTCGGAAGGACGGATCAGGATTGCGGCTGCCTTTAACAAGGCAATCATGGAAGGACGCATTTCCGGTCCCATTGTGCTTGGGAGGGACCATCACGATGTGTCAGGCACAGATTCTCCATACAGGGAGACATCAGATATCTATGACGGCTCATCATTCACGGCTGATATGGCGGTGCATAATGTAATTGGAGATTCTTTTCGCGGAGCCACATGGGTATCTGTTCACAATGGAGGAGGAGTTGGCTGGGGTGAAGTCATAAACGGAGGGTTTGGCATGCTGATTGATGGTTCTTCTGAGGCTGAAAGGAGACTCCGTTTAATGCTTCACTGGGATGTGAATAATGGGATTGCCAGAAGAAGCTGGGCGCGAAACAAGGGAGCTATTTCGGCAATTGAACGTGAAATGAGGCGGACGCCGCTGTTGAAGGTAACATTGCCCAATATTGCCGATGATAATATAATTGATTCCCTATTTTAACCGATTTATTATGAGAAAAAACAGACTTATTATTTTATTCGTTCTTGTAGCCCTTGCAGCAGTGTCATGTGAAGAGGAAATATTCGGTCCGCGCTCTCTTCAGGGAACCTGGCGGGTAACCGAAAACAGTGAGGCTTTTGGTAATCAGAATTTTTTTGTTGGTATTGATTATGTTAGTGGCGACAGCACCAGGATACTGATTGACAATTTTGGGAACCTTGATGGAGTTGAAGTAACAGCAAGCGTAAGTGGGTTGAATATAACTATTATGCCTCAAAGGGTCAGGAATTATTCAATTTCAGGTAACGGAACAGCAACTTCCAACCTGCGCAGGATAAACTGGACATACAGAATTGATTCAGATAACTATGAAGCGGTTTTTGAAAAGCAGAATTAAAGTATTCCTGTTTACCCCATCCATCTCTTATTCAATCATCAACCTGTAGGGACGTTCAATCTGATCGATTATTTCCTTTACACTGAAGGTCCTGGTTTTCCTGATAAATTCTCTCCCCTCAAGATAAAGTATAACTACCGGGACAGAGTTTACCTGGTATTCTGTTGCAAATTGCAGATTGAGTTTAATATCGATATATACCTTTTCTATATGGGGATATGTTTCGGTAAGGGCTTCGTCCAGCTTCGGTTTCAATGCCTTGCAGACACTGCAATGCTCATGCGAAAAATACACTATTACTGCCCTGTTTGCATTTATATACTCCCGGAGTTCAGGAGTAGTGTTTATAGTAAGAAACATCGCTGCATTATTTGATGTGCCTCAGATCAGGATTACCCTGACAAAAGGATATTTTAAATTGTGTGGACCGACCTGGTGTTCTACTGACAATAGAGATCAGAGGCAAATACTGTTTCTGGCTAATTTAGACGGATAAGATATCCGGGTGATTACAATTATCGTTTGGCCGTAAAGAAATGATAAACCAGTTATCAGAATCTTCCTGCATTTAGCATTATCAGGGTGCAATCTTCGAGAACCTCAATTCCCTCATCTCTGGCCATCTGCATGAACTCCGGATTTTCGGTTCCCGGATTGAAAATAATCCGTTTGGGATGCAGAGACAGCAACCAGGAGTAATATTCCTTTTGCCTTGGAGCACCGACATACAAAGTAATTGTATGAATGTCATCCAGCGCAGGCCTGTCTTTTATAATATCAATTCCACCTATTTCCCCGGTTTTAATTCCGACCGGTACAACAGGAAAATCGTGCCTCAGCAGACTTTTTACTGCCTTATAGGCGAATCTGATCGGGTTTGGACTTGCACCCAGAACCAGTGTTTTTTTATTAGACATATGGATTATCTTAAGAGATTGATCAAGTACGGTTTAACTAATTCCCGAATTCCATAATTCTTAACATATATCGTCAGGAGAATTTCCGGAAGTTCGTGACATATGCAGGAACGAAATTAAGTTTTTTTTATTAATTAGCAATGTCACTGTAAATTTCGCACTAAATAATATAAATACAGCTCTTTTTTTATTTATTTTGAGTAACAATATTATTAATAAACTTTATGAGAAAATTAACTGCATTCACCTTTCTTTTTATGCTCAGCCTTTCCACTGCATATATGCAGGAGCATAATTTTCCTTTTATGGATCACAACCTTCCATTAAACGAAAGGCTTGACGACCTTGTCGGGAGAATGACCCTTAAGGAGAAAGTAGATCAGCTGATGTATACTGCTCCGGCCATTGAACGCCTGGGGATACCCGGGTACAACTGGTGGAACGAGAGTCTCCACGGCGTGGCCAGGGCTGGTTACGCCACCGTTTTTCCACAGTCTATAACTATTGCCGGAAGCTGGGACAAGGATCTGATGTACAGGGTTGCCACCGTCATTTCCGACGAGGCCAGGGCCAAGCATCATGAGTTTGTGCGGCAAAATAAACGGGGGATTTATCAGGGACTTACTTTCTGGTCGCCGAACATTAATATCTTCCGTGATCCCAGGTGGGGCCGGGGCCATGAGACATATGGTGAAGACCCTTACCTGACAGGCCAGATAGGGGTGCAATTTGTAAAAGGACTTCAGGGAGACGATCCTGATTATCTCAAAGTGGTTGCTACAGCCAAGCATTATGCTGTGCACTCGGGGCCTGAGCCCCTGCGCCATTCATTTGACGCAATAGTCAACGAACGCGATTTCAGGGAGACATATATGCCGGCCTTCCGCACTCTCGTCAAGGATGGAGGAGTACATTCGGTAATGTGTGCTTATAACCGCTATTGCGGCGATCCGGCATGCGCCAGTCCAAAGCTGAACAATATTTTGCGTGAAGAGTGGGGGTTTGATGGATATGTAGTATCTGACTGCTGGGCAATTATGAATTTTTTTGTTGAAGGAAGACATGGGGTTGCTGCTGATATGGCCGAGGCCTCAGCAATGGCGGTAAAGGGAGGAACTGATCTTAACTGCGGGGCTTCTTATCCGGCGCTGATGGATGCTGTCGAGCGCGGACTGATTACCGAGGAGGAAATTGAAGTTTCGGTACGCAGGCTCTTCCAAGCAAGGATGCTGCTTGGCATGTTTGACCCTGAAGAAGAGGTAGCCTATGCAAGGATCCCTTTTTCTGTGAACGGATCTGATATACACGGAACCCTGGCAAGAGAGGCAGCAAGGAAAAGTATTATTCTGCTCAAGAATGAAAATGAAATATTACCTCTTGACAAATCCATTGGCAAGATTGCTGTTATCGGACCAAATGCTGATAACTGGGAAGCCCTTGTCGGCAATTATAACGGAATGCCGAGAGATCCGGTTACAGTTCTGGAAGGATTGAAAAGGAGGCTTGAGCCAGAGGTCGAGGTAAGGTATGCGGCAGGTTCTCATCTTGCAGACGGAATTCACAATCTTTTACCAATCCCTTCGGTGTATCTGCAGACTGGCGATGGAGAACAGGGACTGAAAGGCGAATACTTTGCGAACAGTGAACTGGAAGGTGAACCAGCTTTTTCCCGTATTGATGACCAGGTTAATTTCTACTGGGAATCTTCTTCGCCTTCTCCTGATCTTCCGGATGATGATTTCAGCGTCAGGTGGACCGGCTATATTGTTCCTCCTGTTACCGGAACATATCATATTGGATGCTGGGGGATGCCTGAACTTGAAGTTTTTATAGAGGGGGAACGTGTACTGAGACACAATACCGAACACCACGCTTTTCACCATGAACACCCGGTGGAAATGGAGGCAGGTAAGAGATATGAGGTAAGGTATGAGTATAAAAACTGGCATGGTGATGGTGATGCAAGGTTACTCTGGTCGGTGCCTGACGATAATATGCTTGGCGAGGCTGTCAGCCTGGCGAAGGATTCTGATGCTGTTATTCTGGTACTTGGATTGTCGCAGAGACTTGAGGGTGAGGAAATGCCCATTTCAGTTGACGGATTTGACGGGGGAGACCGCACACATCTTAATCTTCCCGGGACTCAGCTTAAACTCATCGAAGCATTAAAGTCGACAGGAACTCCTCTTGTCATGGTGCTGCTCAATGGAAGTGCGCTGTCGATAACCGATGAGGCCGGGTCAATGAATGCCATTATTTCGGCAGGATATCCCGGCCAGGAAGGTGGATCGGCAGTGGCCGATGTATTATTCGGACATTACAATCCTGCCGGAAGGCTTCCTGTTACATATTATAAGTCGGCCGACCAGCTTCCCGATTTTGAGAATTATGACATGGAAGGACGTACTTACCGCTATTTCAGGGGAGACCCCCTGTATCCTTTTGGATTCGGACTCAGCTATACAAATTTTCAGTACAGTGATCTTGAATTTACCGATAGGGTGGCTGCAGGAGGTGAAGTGGAAATAAGTGTGCAGGTTACAAACACCGGTATCATGGATGGTGATGAAGTAGTGCAGTTATATCTGACCCAGGAGAAAGCAAGTACTCCCAGGCCTGTAAGACAACTAGAAGGTTTTGAACGGATCCATCTCCGGAAGGGTGAAAGCAAAAAAGTCACTTTTACTCTCGATCCTTACCAGCTTTCGATTATAAACAACAAGGATATGAGAGTAATTGAACCAGGTTGGTTTAGTTTCTCGGTTGGGGGTAAACAGCCCGGTTTTTCGGGCGAGGCCGATGCGCATACAACAGATGTTGTTAATGGGAGGTTTCGTGTAACCGGAAGAACAACCAGAATAGACTAAAACTGAATATTATTCAGCTCCGGAAGGCCAGTTACTTTGAGAGGAGAACTACGGCATAGGCAGAAACACCTTCTTCCCGGCCTATATATCCGAGTTTTTCGGTTGTGGTAGCCTTAACGGATACATCTTCCGGATCGAGGTTTAAAACACTGGCGATGCTCATTTGCATACGCCCTATATATTCTCTGATTTTCGGCCTTTGCAGGCATATTACAGAGTCTATATTTGAAATACTGTATCCTTTTAAAGCTACCATACTTCCAACTTTTTCAAGGAGAATGCTGCTGTCGATATCTTTATACAATTTATCCGTGTCGGGAAAATGCGCTCCTATATCGCCAAGACCAACTGCTCCAAGCAAAGCATCACAGATGGCATGAATAAGCACATCTCCGTCTGAATGTGCAACACAACCCTTTTCATGAGGAATCTCAATTCCTCCCAGAATCAGTTTTCTGTTACCGGAAAGTTGATGCACATCAAAACCGATTCCCGTGCGCAGTTTCATAGAAGGTTTATATTAACTGGTTCCCGTGTCGGCCGGTCAGATATTATGATCTGTGCCTGACCAGCTGTCATCGAGAAATCATGATGTATCAGAAAGGCATTCATAGTGCTTCATTCTGGGTGCTGACCCTTCTTAGTCCTTCAAAGTTGAAAGCCAGGGAAAACCTGAGGGTGTTTGCAAGAGGATTGGTATAGTAAACAGGAATCAGATATGCTATATCAAGTGTAAAGACATTTAGCTTGAGACCTATACCAGTTGTAAAGAATTTCCTGTTACCTTTTGTTTCATGTTCATGATAATAACCACCCCTGATTGCAAACTGATCCATATACCAGTATTCAAGTCCGAATGAATAAAAAATCTCCCTCATCTCTTCCCTGAACCCTCCGGGAGCATCATAGAATGATTGCAACATACCCATTGGCACGGAGACATTTGGATCACGACCGGCACGTATCACAGGATTGCCGTCTTCATCTTCCTGATCCTGAAAGTATACCGGGGGAGTTGGAACAAGCAGTTTGTTAAGGTCGAGAGCAACAGCCAGGCTGTTGTACGCATCAAAATCAAGCCTGAGCGAGCTGCCAATTCCCATATTAATAGGAATGAACTGCGCATTCTGATTATCCGAATAACTGACCTTATTTCCTATATTCGATATATTTGCACCAAGGGCCAGCTGTCCCGGCAAGTCTGAAATGGTTAACTCATTCTGGTAATAAACAGCAACATCGGCTGCGAAGGCTTGTGCCGCACGTGATGCCACTCCCTGAACATAAGCCCCGCTGGTCAGGTCCGAACGAATATACCGGAAGGCCAGAGCACCGCTGAAATTTTCTGAATACAACCTTGAATAGCCAAAATCAACAGCAAATTCATTTGGTGTATGCTGACCATCAGGTTCGCCCGCCATATTGGTAAATATAATTTCCCCGAGTGAAAAGTAGGTGAGCGATCCACTGATAACCTGATTGTCATCCAGTCTTTTGTATCCGGCCAGATAGGCGAGATTTATATCATCTATAATATTTCTTAGCCATGGAGTGTATGAAAATGCAGCCCCGAAGTCATTCTCAATAAAGGCAAATTTGGCAGGATTCCAGAACATCGAATAGACATCCGGCCTGGTCGCAATACCGGCATCTCCCATTGCCCCGCCGCGTGAATCAGGTGCAACGGTAAGGAAGGGGACGGCCACATGTACCACATTAAGCTGACCACCCAGTTCGTAGGGATTATCCAGGCTCTGGGCGGCAAGATCTGTCAATGTGCTGTTAACCAGCAGTAAAGATAGGAGTAGTATTAAGGGCCTGCTTATCATCCGAATAAGTGTTGTTAGTATTCTAAGTAAGTTAAATTTCCTTGTTAAGTGGTTGCCAAGGATGGATCACCCTTGCTATGTTCATTTGACCACCCATATTTTATCCATTTCTGTTTGTTAACTCTTCTAACCCGGGCGATTTGTCAGGTCACCTTCTGTTCGCCGGTTGTAATAAACCAATTAATTGGTTAGCCTTTTGTCAGTTCCGTTGATAAAGTATGCAAAAATAAAACAATAAAACAAATAACCTTCCTTCGGGACTTGTCAATTGCAATAACTTCAGATTAGCTGTTTGTAACCTGATGCAAATGTTGTGTGATAGATATAACAATTTATCTGCTATTTTAGTATAACAAGCTTTTCGTATTTCTCTGCAATTTCTCCGTCGTCTGTTCTTAATCTGATACGGTAAATATATACACCCCTGCCAATTCTGTCACCATATTCATCAAGTCCGTCCCAGGGAATGGGATCGGGCTTGAATCCTGTAGTATTTATATATGTGTTCATTGTTTTAACAAGTTTACCTGAAATTGTAAAAATTTGTATCAGTACCTCAAGTCCTGAATCTGGATAGTTATGCTCGAAATGAAAAGCAGTATTCTGGGTAAATGGATTCGGATAATTAAATACGTGATCAAGTGCCAGTTTAGCTGACCGGCTAACTGTAAATTCGAGGAACGCTTCAGAGGAATTATTATGAACATCCCATGCTTTCAGGTTTAAATTATGACTTCCTTCCTTAAGACCAGAAAAAGGATACTCTATTGAGCCACTCTGGTAACTGTCGGTATCGGCAACATAATAATCATTAAGAACAAGAATATTTCCAGGGTCCCTGTTCATTACAAGAGTGATGTCATGGCCTATTCCGCTACCAAGGGTGTTGATCCCGCTGCTGTCGGTTAATCTTGCCAGCAATCTTGGATCCTGATTTGTAATGCCGCCTGAAACAAAATTATGATCATTCATAAAGAGTTCAATCTCAGGCCCCCTGGTGTCGCTGACTGCATCCGGGTCTGAACCTCCGATTATTATATTGCTCAGATATCCCGCTGCGTCAGACTGGCCATTTTCTGCAAAGGAACTAATCTTCCCATTTCCGAAATGGTATCCGATATCCTTGGGCACTATAAAGCTGAAGCTGAACTTCCCTCCGGTTACACTGGCTTTTCCCTTGTAAATTATATTGGTGCGGCCAGTGAAATTAAACGGAGTAGAGCCGTCATTGCCCAGTGTCGTTATTATACTTTCCTTGTCGTATACCGTTTGATATACTACGCCTGAGAAGTCATTCATAATATTACCCTGGCGATCTTCAACTGTTCCTGTAATATCGACTTTACTCAGGGCCATGAGGGTATCGGGTATTTCATTTACAGGTGTCTGATTAACAGAAGTTATAACTACCCTGTGTGCCGGCAGCGCGAGTTTCATTGAAGGATCGCCAAGAAGAGTAAAGTTTCTCTTATTTATTCCGCTTCCTGAATTTATCTTGGTCAGCCTCATAACATCACCCAGCCTCATCTCCCTGTCATTTATAACTTTCTCCAGTATAAACCTGTAAAAGTTCTGATTCAGGAAAAAATTCGGAGTAGCATATACAAGCCGGGTTGTAGAAAACATTGCAATGCTGCCTCCTCCGGGGTTAAGTAACAGCATTTCGCCGGCAGATACCCTTTCGGGATTATCAAAACGGCTGAATTCACATGTGGCAGTCATAAACAGAGGCAGCCGGTCAGAGTTTGTCCATGACAGTACATCATTTATATCAATGATATTCTCATCAGCCAGCCTGAGTTCGTTTCCATGTCCGGTATAATTCATTATCAGGGCACCTTTTCTTATCCTTTCAGAAATGGCAAGATTTACCTCAGGATATCTTTGTCCGAGTGATGTCCCTATTTTTGGCCATGCATCAAGGTATATCTTTTCTTTGTTGAATGAAGGATAAGCCTCTTTAATTCCCTCGGCAAGGATATCTGCATCACGCATATGGATATTATTGTCGCCGTCATCGGCAATAAAGCAGAGGATATTCTGCCAGTCACCTTTTTTATCAGGAGTGTTATAGTTTATTATTTTATTAACAAGTGTCTGTGCCTGTTCCGGTGTAGCTACCGGTAACCTCCCAATACCAATATCTACCAGTCCGCTATATTCACCCTCATCATCATCAAGCAAACCGAAAAAATCATCACTTACAAAAGATTGAGTAGGCCGGAGGGAGTTCGCTGACTGGTACGTGGGTATGAAATTAATGCCTGACGGGTCTCCCGGCCTGTTATCGTAGGATCCTTTACCGAATAAAAGAAGATAACGAAGCATATCCGGCTGCCCTTCGGCCTTTTTATAAACCGTTTTTACAAAATTCCTGATTGCTGATATATCAGGTTTTCCTGAAGAGAATTCATTATAAATCTGCTCCGGATTAACAATGACAACCTCCAGTCCGTCAACATTCCGCCTGTGATTTGCCAGTTGATTTGCCTGATTCATAAACAGAGGATGGGAGATAATAATCATATCCACACCATTAATTCCATTCAGGTTCTGATTTGGAACCTCACCAATTACCTCAGGTTCAAGATAATTACCAGGTGTAAATGCTATATATTGATTTAATTGTCCAGTCAGGTCATTGAATATAAGTGTGTTGCTGGAGAAATCAGTGCTGAGCTCGCTAACTTCATGAATGTTGGTTATGTCCCAGACTCTGATGCCGGCACTTGCGTTTCCGAGCCTGAATTGTCTTACCTGATTTTCTCCGGAAGAAACAATATCTCTGAACTGCATCTGGTTGCCGCTCATCAGCAGTGACCTGCGTACGTTCACAATTATATAATCCAGCCAGCCTTCTGATGAAGGTGTATTCTGAACATAATCAACAGTGAACTGAATATTGTCACCGGTTGTGCTGAATGATGCATGACCTTCGCGTAAAACTGCATAATCTGATACAATACTTCCCAGGTTTACCGGGGTAAAATTAAGCTGATTTATTACTGAAGAATTATTGCTTAGAGTAAATTGTGTTGATACAGGCGATCTTGAAGCTGCTTTCCATTTAATCTTTCCCTGACTGCCGCTTACTATACCGGGAAACCCAAAAGAAAATCCTGCAGAAGTTACTATCTTAAAATGCTCCCCATACCAATCTCTTCCTGAATGAAGCAGGTTTACAAGTTCTTGCTCATGGAGGTCATAATCGTCAAATGAATCGATAAAGCCGTTTACTGTACCGTCAGGAGTGTTTTTAAGGCCGATCCTCTCTTTTCCTGAAGCCGATGAGGTAACAAAGTAATAACAACCATCCGCATAAAGATGGCGTTCATGTTCAAACATTTCAGTTTCATAATTGTAATTCCAGCCAATCGGGCCCTGTCCGTAAAAAAGTATATAGTCTCCCCGGTTAAATATCCCGTCACTCCCGGTACTCATGTATATTCTCTTCTCATTTATATCATTCTCGTGTGGCTGATCATTCATCTTTCCCAGCATCATGTTTCCGTTCCCATAAATCCGCACATTGGCAGGGTCCTGGATTCCCATTTCAACAAGATCATCGTATGTCAGCCTGTATATACCATCCTCTGTGGTTTTTATCTTAACCCATTTACCACTGCCCAGGACGGAGCTGCCTGATGAGAGACTTTTAGGTGCCGGTCTCCGTAATTTTATACTTTCTGACCTTATAAAATTGTATGTAAAAGAAATAAGTTTTTCTGTCTCGCCATTTATCGGATTTCGTCTGAGGGGTACAAACGATATTTGTAAAAGAGATTGCCCCCGGCTTTTTACCCATTCCTGTTGAATGCTTATTTCAGAACCAGGGGTGCCGGCGATCTCTGCCAGATAACGATCATTGTCAGACAGGGGTGCAAAACGCATTTCTGTGAGCTCAATTTCGTGGTCAGGATAATAATCGGGTGCAAAAAGCAGTTCATAATATACAGGAGGTTCAGCAAGCCGGTCGCCGGCCGGTGGACTTCCCTGAAACAGAGATGGGCCATATTCGCCTGAAAATGTGTTATAAGAAGCCGGAACCGGTGAGGTGCTTTTCCAGTCTATTGTCCTTTTGGTGGGGTAGGCCGGCAGGCAGATCAGTAGAAATAAACAAATCATAATCCTGTTCATACTGATAAGCCAATTAGATATTTTCCCGGTAAAATAAATTTTGGAAGTGTAAATTCCGGGATTAAATTGAAAACCGTGATTAATTTGTGATTTTTTTTATTCAAACGGAAACTTATTTGCCATTATTGTCGTAATAACGATGAGCTTGAATGCATAAAATTGAATATAAAGGTAGCTGGATTTACATATAATATAAATATGTTTCCCGATTATTGCAGTAATACCAGTATCATACTCTTGTTGAAAGACTGACCTGAGTGAAATGGAAACACTGATAATCAGGAAGACAGATCAGGACAGGAGGAGTAACATTTATATAAAAAAAATTATCAGAACGAATTAATTTGAAAGAATAACTATATTTGAATCTGCGATTAAACACAAAACTATTATGAGAATCAGAAGCATATTTTCGCTTGTTATTTTATCGGTGCTTATCACTTCCTGCGGAATGCTTGGGGGAGGGAAAAAATCTGATGTATCTCCTACCACAGGATGGAGTTATAATGACCCAGAAATGGGAGGCTTTGAGGTAAAGGCAAGTTATGAACAGGAAACGGGCCCTGGCCTTGTGTTCATTGCGGGTGGTACTTTTACCATGGGACGAACTCAGGAGGATGTTATGTATGACTGGAACAATCAACCCAGAAGAGTTAGCATAAGTTCATTTTACATGGATGAGACAGAAGTTACCAACGTTGATTACCGGGAATATCTTCACTGGTTGAGACGGGTATATGTCGATTATCCCGAGGTTTACGGAAATGCTCTTCCGGATACAACAGTCTGGAGAAGTCCGCTTGGTTATAACGAACCATATGTGGAGACTTATTTCAGGCATCCGGCTTTTAATGACTATCCGGTTGTAGGTGTAAACTGGCTTCAGGCAAATGATTTTTGTGTATGGCGTACCGACAGGGTAAATGAAATGATTCTTATTCGTGAAGGAATCCTGGACTGGGATCCTAATCAGCTGAATGAAAATAACTTTAATACTGACGCATACCTGGCCGGCCAGTATGAAGGCGCCGTCCTTCAGAATCTGCCCAGTCTCTCGCCAGATGGTGGTGAACGACGGGTGCAGTTTGAAGATGGCATGTTACTTCCCAAGTACAGGCTTCCAACAGAGGCTGAATGGGAATTTGCCGCTCTGGGACTTATTGGTAACACCTATGAAGAGCGTATTTACGGACGAAGGATCTATCCATGGGACGGACATCATACAAGAAATGATTCAAGAAAGCACCTTGGTGAGATGCGTGCTAACTTTGTCAGGGGGCGTGGAGATTATATGGGCGTTGCAGGTTTTCAGAATGAAGATGCGGAAATTACATCTCCTGTGCTGTCTTACTGGCCAAATGATTATGGACTTTATTGTATGGCCGGTAATGTAAATGAATGGGTGCAGGATGTTTACAGGCCTATGTCTTTCGAAGATGTTGATGAATTTCGCCCTTTCCGTGGTAATGTGTTCACAAAACTTGTAACCGATGAAGAGGGTAACATAGCCCAGAAGGATGAATTCGGACGTTTAAGGACAGAAGAAATAAATGAAGAGGATGCTTTCGGCCGCCAGAACTACAGCCAGGCTAATTATATAAATTACCGTGATGGCGACCAGAGATCAAGTATTAATTATATGTCTGAAGACCCTCAGGGTGGAGACAGAATGTACGCTCAGCAAGAGGGTGATTATGCCTCACTCATAAGTGACGAGGTAAGGGTTTATAAAGGCGGATCATGGAAAGACAGGGCTTACTGGCTTTCTCCCGGCAACAGGAGATATATGCACCAGGAAGAGGCCCGTGATGATATCGGATTCAGATGTGCTATGAACCGTGTTGGCGGATCAGTTCAGAAATAGTAATTATCTAAATTATTTTACAGGAAACCTCATTTTTCAATGAGGTTTCTTGCTTTAAACTTATGTTGACCGAAGAATTATACCGATATTTCATCAATTCCTCTGGTGTGACTACCGATAGCCGAAATGATTCACCAGACAGAATATTTTTTGCCCTGCGTGGTGATAATTATGACGGTCACCTGTTTGTTAAAAACGCACTTGACAGCGGCTGCATAAATGCCGTAATTGATAATCCCGATTTTGCAATTCCGGGTAAAACAATTCTTGTCGAAGATGTTCTTTTATCACTGCAGCAGCTGGCATGCTACCACAGGCAGCAGTTTACCATTCCTGTGCTGGCAATAACAGGCTCCAATGGGAAAACTACAACCAAGGAGTTGATAAATCTTGTTTTGTCAGGACGTTATAAGACGCTCGCGACCCGAGGGAACCTCAATAACCATATTGGTGTTCCTCTTACCCTGCTTGAATTAAATTCCTCACATGAATTTGCAGTAATCGAAATGGGAGCCAATCATATTGGCGAAATCATGGCTCTTTGCCACATTGCGATGCCAGATCACGGACTGATAACCAATATCGGTTCTGCACACCTGGAAGGTTTCGGGTCTCCCGAAGGGGTCTTTAAAGCTAAGAGTGAACTATTCAGATACCTCAAAGATAATGGAGGCAAAGTTTTTCTTAATTCAAGTCAGTTAAATTTGAAGAATCTTGTCAGGGAACTTGAAATAATTCATGTTACCTATGGTAGCAGCGATAACTCAGATGTTTCAGGCGTTCTACTCAAATCGGAGGAAACCGTCAACATGATTGTTAATATCAGGAGATCCGGGCAGACAATAGACTTAAAAACCGGACTGACAGGGACATATAATTTTGACAATATTCTGTCTGCTGTCTGTGTGGGTATATTCTTCGGCGTACCTTCCGGCCACATTAAATCATCTATAGAAAACTACCAGCCTGAAAACAACCGGTCGCAGATATTCCATACCTCAAGCAACAAATTGCTGCTTGATGCTTATAATGCAAACCCCGACAGTATGCAGGCGGCTATAAAAAACTTCTCATTGATGCCGGGGAACAATAAATCTGTAATTCTTGGTGATATGCTCGAACTGGGAACTTACGCAGGTTATGAACATCAAAAAATTGTTGATATTCTTATTAGTCAGGAATATGAGAATGTATTTCTAATTGGTGAGCTGTTCTGTGAAACTGTAACTCCCGACAGTTACTTCCGTTTTAAGGATGTTGATAAGCTTACTGCCTGGCTGCAGTCCAATCCGCTCAGAGACGGATTTATCCTGCTTAAGGGATCAAGGGGATTAAGACTGGAAAAATGTGTCAGCGCATTATAGGCACAATTGCTCAAGATCGTTTTGTGCCGATATCACTTCCTGGTTTTTAATTGAGATGGCAGGACCTTTCTGCCGGTAACGTTTTTACCGGCTACAGAAAGTCAGTATGTTTGTCCGCAGGCTCTCCTGAGTAAATTACCTACACTGGTTTTTCCTGTTTATGATAAAGATATCTTTTGATCTTTTGAGTAGGGGTTTTTTCGAACGGGGACTGCTGTTCTTCTATTTTATTAAGTCTTGAGAACTTATTCACCTCGTTATTGACCTTTTGCTTTATTTCATTAAGCTTTTCATTTACAATCTCACTCATCTGAACCTGGATATTCTTTGCTGTTTCTTTAAGTTCGTTATAGTATTTTTCAAGCTCTTCATAATTGAGATGAACACGGGCAATTAACTTGCCGCTCATTTCATATACTACTGATTCAAGTACCAGTGACTGGTTGTTGATCACAGCCTCAATTTCTTCCGGGTAAATATTTTCCCCGCTGGGTCCGACAACCATATTCTTAATTCTTCCTCTGATATAAAGAAATTTATCTTCGTCGAAAGCGCCAAGGTCTCCTGTTTTCAGCCAGCCATCTTCGGTAAAAACTGCCCTGGTTTGCTCTTCATCCTTATAATAGCCTACCATGATATTGGGGCCTTTTGCAAGTATCTCTCCCTCACCTGTTTCAGGATCAGGATTATCTATTTTAAGTTCCTGACCGGGCAGTCCGTAACCTGTTGAACGATATCTGGTAAGAGATGGTGTGCAACCTGCAAGAAGTGGTGATGTTTCCGTCAGTCCGTAACCAATGGCATAAGGAAATTCAGCATCACGCAGGAACTGCTCCGTGTCTGCCGCAAGTTTGGCACCACCTATTCCGAAGAAATGTAAATTACCGCCAAAAGTTTTATATATCTTCTTGCCAGCCATTTTATGAAGTAAACGTCTGAAAAAGGGCATCCTGTAAAGCCTCTTCATTATGGGTGTGCCGGTTAACTTGGGAAGTACCTGTATTTTGAATATTTTTTCAATAATAAGTGGCACTGTCAACATCATTGTTGGTTTGACTTCCTGCATTGCCGGCACCAGGACGGCGGCTGTAGGAGGTTTTTCCAGATAATAAACGGAAGCTCCATTCATTACAGGTAAAATAAATCCTATGGTACATTCATAAGTATGGGCAAGGGGCAATACTGACAGCATCCTGTCATTCTCGTTCAACTCCTGAATATGGGTTGTGTTGACAGCATTGGACACAAGGTTTTTATGGGTGAGCATAACCCCTTTCGGGTTGCCTGTCGTGCCTGAAGTATAAAGAATAGCAGCCAGATCATTTTCTTCGGGCACGGTTATATCATTATTAAGTCCCTTACCAATAGCTGTTTTCCATTCCTCTCTTTGCTGTATTGTTTTTATTTCACCGTATTCCTGAAGCTGGTTAATTTCGATAATGCTGAAATCATCGGCAAGAATAGCAGTGTGAAGTGTTTCAGGCAGAGCCTGTTTTAATTTAGGAGCAAGCCTTTTTGAAACTATAATTGCACTTGCACCACAATGCTCAAGTATTTTTTTTATCTCCCTTTCATTAAATTCAGTTAAAATAGGGACTGTGACTGCGGTCATGGCAGTGATCGCAAAATATGATATACCCCAGTGTGGCATATTCTGACTGAGAACAGCTACCCGGTCACCTTTTTTTATCCCTTTTGAATGGAGAAGATAGGATAATTCCCATGTAATATTATAGGTATCATTGTATGTGTAGGGTTCCTGCCCGGCAAAGGATAATGCCGGCCTTCCTGAGTATAGCCGATTGCTGTTCTCAAGAATTTCATAAAGGGTATGTTTTTGCAGTGTGCTCATATTATTGTTTGCTGATTTCCTTAAGGCATAATTTCCTGCAAATTTATGCAAAATTTCCGGATTTATCGTTATCAGATTCACGGTAATACCTTTGAAACCATTGGCGGACTTAATTATCGTGGTTTATATGTTAATTTAAGTTAGTTAAAGTTAGTTAAATATTAAGATGACGGAATAAACGGCCCGATGTATGTATTAATTTTATGCAACATTATGTATCATTGTTCGTATTAATGATATCAACCTGAATTATGAATATAACAATTACAAATAATTAAATTCAATTAATATGAGAGCTTTGCTTACTGTTTTTGTTTGCCTTCTTGTTGCGGGTTCAGTTTATGCACAAAATCACCAGGGAGCTTATATTGCCTTCGACAGGGAAACCCATGAGTATGGTGAAATTTCTGCCGATAATGTACCGGATGGCAAAGTAAGTTTCAAGGTATATAACCAGGGAAACCAGCCACTTGTATTATCCACTGTGCGTGCTTGTTGCGGGACCAGGGTTGAAGGTTATACACGGGAGCCTATTGCCCCCAGTGACAGTGGTTATGTAGAGGTTCAGTTCAGGGTAGTACCCCAGCCTCATCGTATAAGAAGGACAATTACAATCCAGTCAAATGCAGCTAACCGTCAGACCGCCATTTTAAGGGTCCAGGGAGAAGTTGTTGAACCAAAAGGTGATATTACCCTGAAGGAGGAGTAATAAAACAACACTGATAGAAGATGTAGTAAGGTACTCTGTAAACCTTAGTGAGGCGTAAATGATACTCCTCAATCTGCTGTTAATCTGGAGATTATCCAATGATGCAATCACCAGGAAGGGAAGTATGCTCTATCTGTGAATTATTCAGTCAATTTCAAAGTCAATATATTTGTCGGGCATCTCATTGCGCGGACCTTTATCTTTCAGGTAGTAGTCAAACCATTCCATGGTTCTTACTGAATAGTCGAGCTTGCTGGTGTTCCTGGAATTTCCGTGTCCCTCTCCGGGATACCATATAAGGCGTACCGGAGCTTCTCCGTGCAGTTTCAGCTTCCGGTAAAGCTCCAGACCCTGCGAAGGGGGTACTCTAGGGTCTTCTTTGCCATGCAGAATAAGGGTAGGTGTTGTGCTTCCGGGAGCGTACTTTACAGGACTGGCATCCCAAACTTTCTCCATATTTTCATGTGTCCAGAATCCCCAGTGAACAAAATAATCCTCCCATGGAATATCGGTGGTGCTGCGTTTGGATATCTGATTGCTAATACCCACAAAAACCACAGATGCTGCAAACCTTTCCGTATGCCTTGTGGCAGACCATGCAGAGAAATAGCCGCCGTATGAACCTCCCCCGATGCCAACCCTGTTTTTGTCGACAAAACCAAGGTTTATCAGGTGATCTATGCCATCAAGAACATCATCATACTCTTTACCCACAAGGTCGCCAAAACCTTCCATGGTAAAATCCACTCCCCGTCCTGATCCGGCACGATAATTTGGCATAAAAAAGAAATAGCCCCTGGCCGCAGCCACCTGTCCCCAGATACTGTACCTGGTTACCCACCCGTTCTGGTTTGCCGCTTCCGGACCACCGTGTATGTAGGTTATCAGGGGATATGCTTTACCCGGTTCATAACCGACCGGGTAAATGAGTACTGCCTCAATGTCAAGTCCGTCCCTGGCATTATATACTATCATCTCCTGCCTGCCCGTCCTGATCTCACTGAGCCATGGATTATGCCCGGTCAGCTTGTTCAGCTTCTCTTCTTTAAGATCAAATGAGAACAACTCATTTGGGTGCTCCGGAGTATTCCCCGAAAGGGCTATAAGGTCTCCTGTTCTGCTGAATGAACGGAATACAGCATTGCCGGGGTTAATAAGTATGCGTCTGGAGGGAGATTCAACATCCTGTTCACTTAAAACCATATCAACGCCCTCTTCCGATACAAATAGCAGGGTGTTATTATCTTTCCAACGGGCTAAGATTATCGATGCCCTCATTCCGTCGGCATAATTTCTCAGCCCCTCAAAGGGTTGGTTATTGGGTACGTCAGCTACAAACATGCTGCCTGCTACTGCGTCGTTAATATCAGATGCGGCAATAAATGCAATTCTTTTTCCGTCAGGGCTCCATGAAATTCCGCCCAGCTTGCCGGGGTTGTCAACCAGGAGTGACTGTTCGCCGGTCTCCAGATCAACCAGAAATATCCTCTTGAACATATAAGAGTAGTCAACCAGATTTTTTTCGGCAATGGCTGCAGCAGCAAACCGGCCATCCGGACTAACTGAGAAGTCATATACCGTTACACCTGTTGTAACCTGTATTGTTTCGTGCGTTTGCAGGTCATATTTATAGAGATTGATGTCAGAATACTCTTCCTCGTAAACTTCAGCATTAAAGCCCTTTTCAAGCAGTTGTGATTTTAAGGTGTCCCGGTCGGCAGACGCAGTAAAAAAAATGGTTCTGTTATCCGTAAATTCATACTGGCCTACCGATCGTTCGAATCTGGTAAGCTGAACCGGTTCGCCACCGAGTGGGTCAATACTGAAGACCTGCAAACCCCGGGATTCTTTACCCGCGTACCTGAAACTGACCTTACCCCCGGGAGTCCAGCTAATCGATAATATCCTTGATTTGCCAGTTAGAAGAGGAGTGATCTCACCTGAAGATACAGTGTACACATACAGCTCCCTGTAATCTGTTCCCGCTGTGTCAGAAAACGGCCGGGGAATATTTACCGTATAGGCAATATGTTGCTGGTCTGGTGAAACTGCTACCTCCGATACATCCTGCAGATCAAATATATTGTAGGATGTCAGGACCTGGCCGGCCGATCCTGCAGAAATCATCAGTAACATTATAAGCAGTGTGAATAAAAACCTTGATGTATTTAGCTTGCTCTTCTTCATTTTGGGTAGTATTATCTGGTTAAACGGATATAAAGATAAATCAAACCTTCTGTTTTCGCAAGTCAGAAGGTTATACTGGTTTTTATTCAATAAGAGGTGGAAGATATAATATTACCTTTAATGGAGATGACGCTCTTCACCGTTAATTTTTATTTTAAATCAGTTAGTTAGTAATTTTCTGATGCAATGGTTTATTTTTGCAGGATCAGGTAAGATTATGGAAATAATTTCAAACCCTTTTTTCGAACTTGCTGCCATTCTCATCATTGCTGCCATAGTAGGCCTTGTTGGGCGGTTATTAAGGCAACCACTGATTGTCGCTTTTATCGGAGTAGGTATCCTGGTAGGGCCATGGGGACTGGATTTGCTTGAGTCTATTGAGCAGGTGCATTTAATGGCCGAACTTGGAATTGCTATACTTCTGTTTGTGATCGGGCTGAAACTTGATGTCAAACTTATCAGGTCTACAGGGAAGGTAGCGTTGTTAACCGGTCTTGGGCAGGTATTGTTTACTTCTTTCTTTGGATACCTGATTGCCATCTTTCTGGGATTTTCAGTAATTGCATCATTATATGTTGCCGTTGCGCTTACTTTTTCAAGTACAATTATAATTGTAAAGCTTCTTTCAGATAAAAAAGAGATTGACTCACTTCACGGACAGATTTCTATCGGATTCCTTATAGTACAGGATATAGTGGTGGTTCTTGTAATGATTTTTCTGTCAGCGCTCGGCACCGATACTATTAATAATCCTGTATATGACATTGCAATAGTAATGTTGAAGGGACTGGCAATGATCGCTGTCGTGGGACTTCTCATGCGGTTTGTTCTTCCTCATATTGTAAGGGCAATGGTCCATTCACAGGAATTACTTATTCTTTTTTCAATATCATGGGCACTTCTTCTTGCTGCTTTTGGCGACTTTCTCGGATTCAGTAAGGAGGTTGGAGCCTTTCTTGCAGGTATTTCCCTTGCATCAAATGACTACCGCGAAATAATAAGCGGTAAACTGACTACACTGAGAGATTTCCTTTTGCTATTCTTCTTTGTAACTCTTGGAGCCGGACTCGATCTTTCGCTGATTGGCGATCAGATCAGGCCTGCACTAATCTTTTCGTTTTTTGTTCTTATTGGCAACCCGCTGATTGTCCTGATTATTATGGGTATGATGGGTTACAAGAAAAGAACTTCATTTCTTGCCGGTCTTGCAGTTGCCCAGATTAGTGAGTTTTCTCTCATTCTTGCAGCGTTGGGATTCCAGCTCGGACATATAGATGACAATACTATCGGTCTGATAACCCTGGTTGGATTGATTACCATTGGCCTTTCTACTTATATGATACTTTATTCTCACCAGATCTTTGAAATTATTTCACCATTTCTAAGGGTATTTGAGAGAAAAGATCCCCACCGGGAACTAAAGGTCAAACAAATGCAGAAAGTGCATTTTGATGTTATCCTGTTTGGACTTGGACGTTACGGGAATAATATTGCCAGGAGTCTCGAGCGTATTGGGAGGAATGTAATGGGGGTTGATTTTGATCCGGGTGCAGTTAATAGGTGGAAAGAGAAAGGCCGTGCCGCACAGCTGGGCGATGCTGAAGATCCGGATCTTCCTGATATGCTTCCGTTAAGGAATACAAAGGTAATTATCAGCACCCTGGCTGATTATGAAATTAATGTACACCTGCTGAAAATTTTGAAGCATCATCATTTCAAAGGCAGGATAGTCCTGACCCAGCATAGTACTGAACACGCACAGAAGCTTGTAGATGCAGGTGCTCATCTGATCCTTTTTCCATTTGTTGATGCAGCAGGAGGCAGTTTTGTAACCAAACTGGAGGATTGTTTCAGCAAGGAGAAAGAGATTAGAGATGTTAGAAATCCTCAGGATCGGGTGTAAACATGAATCCGGCTTCTCTCGTGCCCTGCTCATGGTATATTAATTACAATTCCTGAATCCCCTAAGGTAATATTTGCCGGGAAGTTCAGCCATAATCGATTCCAGTAAATTATTCTTATTTAATACTGCAGATTCCGGAACTTTTAAAAAAAGATTCCGTAAGATAATTATTGTATTATATTAAATTTTTGCAATCATGGCATATTTCGAATGGGATGATACATTAAGTGTAAAGATTGAATCAATTGATAACCAGCACAGGAAGATTATTGATTTGATAAATGATTTTTATGGAAGTATAAGGGAAAACACCGGTAATGTAAATACCAGAAAACTTATAGTCGGGATGAAGGACTATACTCTTCAGCATTTCAGAATTGAAGAGATATATATGAAAAAATATGGCTATCCCGATTATGAAATGCATAAACAGGAGCACGACCTTTTTGTCGCGAAAGTTTCAGACCTGGAAGAAAAGTTGAATCAGGGAAAATTAATAGTGTCTTTTGAGATTACCGGATTTTTAAAAGAATGGGTAAAAAAGCATATTCAGGGCACTGATAAAAAATATACTGAATTTTTTATTAGTAAGGGTATTGTCTGATCAGTCAAAGCTTGACTGACTCTTCCTGCTCCTGCATTATCCGGAGGGTTCTAAGTATATGTTTTCTGAAATAACCGGCACTGAGTGCTCCGGTAACATGGCCTGCTTCAATTGATTTGACAGGGTGTTCTCCGTAGCTGTTATTCTGTGTGTTAAACACAATAAACTGGTCATACAAAGCCAGCACCGGATATATATTCTTATCAGTTACCTTGTCAAATAAGGTATTAAAGTTCAGGAGTTGTCTTATCTTTTCCGGATTTAGAAGGGCAAGGTCAGAGGTTAATCGCCGGTATTTACTCTCCAGGAACAACTCTCCCAGAAAAGTTCCCGCCATCAATGGAATATAGGCTGTTGAAGAATTAAAAAAGCTCCTGTGCAGATTGGTAATCCATCCACCAAGGCTTATTCCACATGTTAAGACAGGAGCCGGGCTTTTTCTTCTTATTTCTTTAATAATACATTCATTCATTACTGTAGAGGCCGAGAGCATAGCCATGAAATTATCCAGCCTGGTGACTTTCATCTGGTAAGCTTTCAATGAACCGTTGTGGAACGGCGACCTTACTACAATTAAATTGCATCTGAATTTATCATGTGCTTTTACGAAGATATTCAGAAATGTATTTTTTGCACTTTTCCTGTAATCAAACGGACGTTCGTTATTTCCATGATGGTATATAATAGTGGGATAATCGTCACCAAGCCATTTTTCTACTCTGAATGCCGGATCCAGTTTTCCTGCTGAAGTTCTGGCTGCTGTTTCATAAGTACCCTCCATGTTTATTTCAGGAATACTTATTTCAATCGATTTAATGTGATCCTTAAATGAAACACTTTCAATGCTTTCTGAAAAGAATTTCAGCTTCCCGGAAATCATGGTTCCAATAGTGGCCGTAAAATTGTCTAAAAAAACATGTTTATTCATCATGGTTTATATCGCTAATGAAGTATAAAATTTTCCATTATAAATATCAAAAAAAAATACAATATTTAAGTTTTCCGAGAGATAAAATATTATTAAAAATCCATATTTATAATTATACAATGTGATCCTGAAATTTTGATTGTCCTGGCTTTGCCACTATTCGCACGAGGTGAACGGTTCCATGAATTAATACAAACCAGACCGTGATTCCGTACGGGAAGGCACTGCATTGGAGATAGTTTAACTTTAAATGGTTACTCCTGTCTCAGTGCAAGTGACGGGTTCAGATTCCTGAGCCTGACAATTTGGATAGCCACAGCAATGAATACCACAAACAAAACAAGTAACATGGCTGGCAGAAAGTGCCAGACAGTAAGCGGAACCTTGTGTCCTAAATTGGAAAGCCAATATTCAAGTATGCTTCTGCTAATAACTATACCTATGAAGTAGCCAATGATGAAAAACCAGAAATAGTATTTAAAAACCAGGACAAACAGATGGCTTTCGCCTGCTCCAAGGGCTTTTCTGATGCTGATCTCTGCTTTTCGACGGGATATATTGTAAGCCGTTATCCCAAAAATTCCCAGGAATGCTATTATAATACACATATAGGCAAAGTAACTGAAAAAACGGGCCAGGTTTCTTTGATGGGCATAATATGTCTCTATATTATCGCTAATGAAAAAATATTCCGGCCGATTTATATGCTCAAAGTTTTTCCAGGCGTCTTCCAGGATTTTATGTTGCTGATCTTTATTACTTTCATTGAATTTTATTGCCAGATACCCGGGGTCTCTGTTTCCCATTGGTAAAATAACGATTGGCTGAACCGGCTGGTTGAATAAAATATAATGGAAATTTTCTACTACACTTGAAACCTGCCTTTCTTGTTTGAGTTTACCCTCAAGAAACTGGAAATGTGTTGTGATCTTTTTTCCCGTGGGATCATTAAGGTATATGGAATCAACAAGTGCATTGTTGACAAGCACACCCGGCTGTTTATCAAAATCTTCCGGAATGTCAATGTTGCCTGTTGTTTTAATTCCCACAAGATTCAGATAAGCTCTGGTAGTGTATATATTGTAAAAAGAAGAAAAAGCCTCACCCTTTTCATTCTCAAATATTGTTGAATGCTTCAAGGGGAAAGTCGTAATCATATAATTGGTCTTTGCAGTAGAGTGTACCTGCGGATAGGTGTTTAGTAAGCTGTCAAGCAAATGATAGTTTTTTTTATTTTCACTGTCTGTCAGCTTTATGGCTGCAATATTGGTTGAATCAAATCCCCAGTCAATACTCTGCATTGACCTGTAATGTCGCTGAATATTCAATGCCGTTACAATCATAAATGTTGCAATTGCAAATTGAACCATCATGAATATTTTCTGAATGAACAAAGAGTGTTTGCCATACCTGAAACGTCCTCCAAGAAGACGTGCAGGAGACATAAATGAAAAATACAATGCAGGAAAAATTCCTGAAAAAAAAGCAGTGAATATTAAAATTGCAAATATTATTCCGGGTAAAAAGCCATCGAGTAAAAAATGCAGACCAAGGGAAACATTTAATAGATTATTGACCGGGCCAATAATAATTTCAAGCAAAAGTAAAGCAAGTAAAAGGCCTGTGAGAGATGAGATAAATGATTCGGCATAGAAACTTAAAAATAGTGTTCGGCTGCCATTCCCCAGAATTTTAAGCATTGCCATCTCCTTCTTTCTTTTATTCGAATGGCTGATAGAAATAATAGTAGAGTTGATTGCTGCAACAATAAGCAAGAAGAAGGCAATAGCAATAAACGCCCCTGTAACCTCCCTGTTCATCATTTTTGCTGTAGAGATCTCAGAGGTTAGTTCATAAAGCAGATCTGAATCGAGATGAATGCCTGAAAGTGGCTGAAAAATGGGGGTCACCTTAAATTTTACTGATTGAGATGAACCGGATATGTATTCGATTTTGGAAAGGTTTTCTTCAATGAAAGTGTCAGGGCTAAAGTTGATGTCGGTTTTTATGTAGGACCAGACAATGAAGCTTCCCATTGTATTTTCAAACGTTTCCCATGTTATTCCCGGAATAAAAGCATTTGAAAAAAAATTGTCCAGTTTTTTAATGGTCGACAGAGACATCAGGCTTTTATACTGGAAATGTGAATTCAGGGGAGGATCTTCAATGACGGCTGTAATGGTTATAATACCCGCATCTTTGATAGTTAACCTTTTTCCTGCCAGGTCGGTATGGCCAAAAACTTCTTCGGCCATACTCCTGGTTACCACCAGTGAAAATGGCTCATCCAGGGCGCCTTCAGCATTTCCGCTGATAAATGTGCATGTGAAAAAATCGAAAAATGTTGAGTCTGCTGCAAACATGCCATCGTCTGTCAACGTTGATCCTTCGTACTGGAAAATGAGGTTGCCCAGAAATACCGGGAAATAAAAGATCCTCAGATACGATTTGATCTCTTCAAATTCCCTGTGCAGAAATGGAGCTGCTGCAGCTGAGCTTACTGCGTAACCCTCAATCTGGTCAAGTATACTTAATTCACTTCCAACTCTGTAAATGTTTTCGTGATCTGTATGGTAGGTGTCATAGGTTGTTTCAAACCTGATGAACATGAAAATAAGCAATGCGCTTGCAATACCGATAGTTAAGCCAGTGATATTTACAAAAGCATAGACCTTTTCCCTTGATAATCTTCTTAAGGTGCTCTTAATAAGGTGTTTCACTATAGAAAATGTGGGCAATCAGGTTTTGAGCCTCTATTTAGTTAAAGTCCCAAAATTAGTAATTTTCAACAAACCCTCATTGGCTTGTGATATAATTGACGGTGCTTTCTAATTCAGGTAATTAAAAGAAAGACCAAAAGTTCCAGGGTGTTCTGCCGGCCTGTTTAATCCGGCAGAATAACTACAATCCAGTGTCCTGTGCCCGGAGCAGTAAGAGTGACATCGCTGGCTGCCTGTATCTGCCCGGTTTCACTCCACTCTCCTTCGTCCATGTTTACCCATTTATAATGCCATTGTCCGTTTGCTCCTGACATATCAATTGTTACCGACCCACCATCAGGAAAATAGGCAGCATATTGATGTCCCGGTTCAGCAAGCAGGTAAGCTTCGTTTTCTGACCTGTCGCCCAGCAGGTCGTTTCGGGGACTGGTAAGTGCCATATCGAGCTCGTTAACTGCGAGCCGAAGTGACTTAATTACTTGCTGTGCTCGGGGACTTAATCCCAGACCAAAATCTGACTTTTCATACATCTGTGCAGGATCTTCGAATGGATGGGGACGATGAAAACGGGCACTTGCTGATCCGGCAAAAATTATCCGTCCCATCCGTGCAATGGATTCTTCTTCTCCGTGCCTTGCCGCTCCGTAATTTTTGTTGTTATTTATCGGGCGTGGGTGGAACGATGTTCTTTCGCGAACTTCAAGTATATTGTCGTAATGTTGCTGACCCAGGCCCGACCAGGCATTATTCTGGGAAATATCAAGGAAAGTATACCGATCGGGATTCTCATAAATATGGGTATGATCGTTGGAGCGGATGTTTTCACTGCGCCTCATATCGGTTATGTGAACCGGCACCCCCTTTTCACGGGCCTGCTGGTGTATATAATCAGCCCAGTAATCGCCGAACTCGACCAATTCACCGGTTTCGTTATGAATACAATAAAGAATGTTCGGAAACTCAAGGGATATGGATAGTAACTTGTCAATATATTTTTTCTGGTATTCAAGGATAAGGTCATTTTCATCAAGTGCCGGTACTGTGCGGAAAAACGGATGAGGGGATGGATTGCCGGTAGGCGGGTAGTTGATAACCGTGGGAAGCCCCGATTCTTCAGATGAATAATTGATGTTGTTTTGCGGATTGTAAGGATGATGAGACCATCCGCCAAAGGACTGATGATCTTCGTATTTATCCCAGGGATCCCATATCTCTATCTGAACTATCATATCACGTTCATACGTCATTTCCAGAAAATTTGAGAATCGCTGCCAGTACTCCTCATTAAATATGTCCAGGTCAAATTTGTCATTCTCATTTTTCATATATGCAAAAACATTGCCAACGTTTCGGTGACTCATTGTATTACGCAGGTAATTGCCCCCAACAGAAGCCAATACATCAAGATGCTCTTCCAGTCCGTTTGGATGATTGAATAGATTGTCCTGCCAGCTTGCTCCAATCAGCAAAACCGTTTTACCATTATAGTTCCAGTACCAGGGGGATCTGCTGTCAATGTCAATGTATCCGGTTCTGATGACATTTTTTTCAGCAGTGCTGCATGATGTTGCAAACGACAAAACCATGGAAAATGTAATGGCCAGTAACGAATAAATTACCAGTCTGCCGGGTCGGGGAAATTGATTTTTCATATGTATTATTTGACTTTGATTGATCTGTTCATTCCCAATGTGATTTGTGAACTTTGTTTCTTTGCATTAAAAATAATATTTTTTTAAATATCCTGAACAAAATTGCAACTACTATCTGAATTAATTACAGTTTTCTGTTCCTTCCTTGTACGGTTTCGTGCAGTATTGTTTGAAACCGTACAATATTAAATGAATCGCCATGTTGTCAGGCCTCTGTGGAGCAATGTATTGCTAATTATGGCTTGCATTTTGATAACCATTATGACAGACTCATAAATAATTAAAGATATTTTGGTATTTAAACTATTTCTAAAGAACTATGAAACATAGAAAAAGCAATAATTCAGTGGTTCAGTATTTACCCGGAGCAGGTCTTGAAATGTTCTTCATGAGATTTCAGGCAATAAAGATACATCTGTGGTTGTACTATTTTATGATAATATCATGCGTAACAGGTCACCTGAAGGAAAAAGAGAAGAGTTATTCACCTGGTATCGGTTTTTCTTAGGAAGTTAACTTTGTCAGTGAAATAATTAACTGTATTCAGGAATAATGGTTGCTCTGCTTGAGCCAATCGTTAAAAAATTTTTCTATGCTCCGTAATTACATAATAACAGCAGTTAGATTATTAAAAAAGAATGCACTGTTTCTGTTATTAACATTTTGGGACTGTCAATCTTTCAACCCCTATCTGAGGTGATCAGGCCAATGGTAATTAGTTCTTCCTTAACCGGACATAATCATATTACTATATGGATAGATGGATCTGACATAGCTGAGACCAACCAGATGATACAGGAGATTTGGAATGAGTATTTCCCAAACCAGGTATATGCCAGCAGTTTTGTATCGCAGAATTTTGATATGATGCATCTTGCAGAACGGCGCCTGCAGATTATCCTTTTGATCTTTACCTTTTTGTCAGTTTTTGTTGCTTGTCTCGGACTACTTGGTTTGTCTGATTTTTCGATTGAACAGCGGACAAAAGAGATAGGAATAAGGAAAGCACTTGGTGCCGAAGCATACCAAATAATCGCATTGATATCAGGTGAGTTTAGCCGGTTACTTATTATTTCAAGCCTGTTTGCAACACCCATTGCATATTTTATCATTCGCGAATGGGTGGCGAACTTCCCTTACAGGCGTGATATCGAGTTATGGGTCTTTTTTGCAGCATCATTTATCGGGCTTGCTGCAGCTCTGGTTACTGTTTTCCTGGTAACATACAGGGCCGTAAAGGTTAACCCTGTAGAAACCCTTAAGCACGAATAGGGTTTAGTATTTGTTCAAATACCTTTCTCTCATCTCTTTTTGCAGGTAAGATATTTGCCGGAACTTTCTGACAACTTTATTGTGAGTTATTAAAATATTCAGTTTGCTTTCTAAATAATGAAGGCGCACCCACTCCGCTTTTATTTCATTATTTGCTCCATTTACAGTACGTAATTTATCATTTTTGAAAATAATTTCTTGATTTGATATAAATAGACTCGATCATATCAAACCTGAAAGTGTCTTTTACCCGGGAATATATTACGTTTATATATACCAGAGAAACATTAGTCAAAATTAATGTTATTTTAGTTCTTAAATCATAATGGTTAAATATATTCGTTTCGCAGATGAAGTTTAAAAACATGGCGGAAAGCTGGTTTTTTGGCATTATATTATAAGACTTTCAGTATCAATGGTTGTTTTCTCAGTTACATTTCATCATATACAAATCACCCTTCCCTGGAGACGGTTAATTATTCAAATAATACCGTTTTTTCACGGCATCCCGGAAATTTTTTTTAATCAATCCCTACTATAAGTGAAACTATTTGATATTAAATAGCGTAAGAGCATACTATAATTAAAAAGTCAATGTCACAAGTAAAATTTTCACCAATTCATGTTTAACAAAATTAAAAGTGTTATGAGAAAAATCAGATTTACAATTTTGGCGGTTTTAATGGCCGGTCTTTTTATTACCAACGGATGTGTTAAAAACGAAGAGTCCGAAGGTGTAAAGCAGCTTCGCCTGGGCCAGGCTGCACTTTTGCAGGCACGTGCAACTGCTACAACCATGGAGGCTGAGGCCGAAGCTGCCTATACATTGGCAATGGCCGCTGTTCAGGAAGCACAGGCTCAGATGAATCTTGCTAATGCACGGAAGCAGGAAATATTAAATGAGCTTAATGAAGCTCAGAATGAAAATACTATTGCCCAACTGCAGCTTGCACTTGAGATTCTGCAGGCTGAACAGGAGTATGAAATTGCTGTTGCAGTGGCCGAGGCAAAAGAACTTCTGAATGCCGCAGAAATTAGTCTTATGGCATCAATAAGAGCCCTTGAGAAAGCAACTGCAGAGAATGAAAATGCATTGCTTGAAGAGTATCTTAATCTTTATAAGGCTGCGATTGCAGAGGTGGTGGCAGCCAGGGCAGATATTGTGACTGAAACAGGAAAGCTTGCCAGATACCAGATATATGTTAACGGTGTTGGTGGAGACCTTGTTGCAGAAAAGCTCAGGGAGCAGGAGAAACTTGAGCGGGAACTTGCTCTTAATGAGCTTTACAAGTCGAAGCTGGACGAAGTTTTAGGCGATCCTTCTTCAATGAACGACGAACGACTGGAAGCCTCAAGACATGTTGACAGCCTTAAAAAAGACAGGAGCAATCTTTATAAAGAAGAAGAGAAACTCAGTGTTGCTGAAATAAAGGCAAAAACAGTTCGTGATGCGGCATCTGATGACTATAACGAGGTTAAAAATATCATTGCCAATAATTCCGGGGATATTGACAACTGGACCAATAATATTATTGCAGGCCTTATTAATGATAATGATTTTGATCTTACCATAAATGGTAATTATAATTCAAAGGTATGGTATGAGGGTGAGATAGCCGATGCAGAAGAAGATATCGCCACATGGCAGTCAGAAATTGCCGATTTTGAGGTAACACTTGCTAACCAGCAAGAAGTTTATAATGTTCATGCAGCCAAGCTTGCAGAGCTTTACACTGCTTATGTTGCTGATGAAGCAACATACCAGGCAGCTGAGCAGGCTTATCAGGTAGCCAAGGCTGAATATGAGGCTGATGATTCTGCCGAAAATCTGACAGCAATGAACGATGCAGAAACAGCAAGAGACACCGCAGAGGGTGAAAGAGATGCTTCACTTCTTGAGCATGATACATATAAGTTAAATTATTATGATTCTGCTCTTGCAGCTGTTGAGGGTACCCAGGATAATATAGAAGATCGGGAAGATTGGATAGCCGATGCGCAGGAAGATATCGCCGACTGGCTGGCAGATCATGCAATTGTTGTTGATTACATCGCTTTCTTACAGGCTGAACTTGACGATGCGCTTTTGGCATATGATGATGTAAAACTTGCATACACTGAGGCTTATTCTGCATGGGTTGTAGCAGATCAGGCCTATAGTGACAGTCAGGATGAGATTACTATGATTAATGTTGAAATTGGCTTTGCAGAGAACTATGTTAATTTGCTTGAAGGTGAATTTACAAGCATGGAGACGGCACGTGATAATATAGCTATTGAAATTGAAAGCAATAAAAAAGATCTTGCCGAACTTGATGTAACTTTTGCAACCTGGGAAAGTGCAATTGCTGCACAGCAGGACAAGATTGAAGTGCTGGAAGCTGAACTTGCCTATTGGGAAGCCGTTGCCAATGACTATAAAGTCATGTTCGAAGGTGAAATGGGTAACGAATAAAAATAGGATTGATTTCCTCAAGGCCGGGGGTGTTTTTGCCCCGGCCCTGTAAAAAGATGTTAAATCCTATTTTAAAATTCTAATACTTATGAGAAAAACAATTTTGACGATGGTGGCAGGTTTGCTGCTGAGCATAGTCCTCTTCCAGGGGGTACATGCCCAGGGTGCAGGGCCGCACGGGGGAGGTTTATCGTTCTCGCTGATTCTTGGAAAGACACAGATGGTAGCCAGTGATTTTATCGCTTTTGGTGAAGTAAACCAGGCACCTAATGGAAGCACATGGAACAATACTACATATATGAATGTGCCGAGTTTGAATTTCTTTTCAGGAAACAACCTGACCAACATGATAGGGGTGGAAGCCAAGTATTTTGTCACCCCTCAGATTGCTGTAAGGTTTAACGGCAGCGGTGCGATTAACAGCTCTCCTTCCCGTGATGCCACACCGGCTGTCGCTCCGGATAATAATGCTGATTTTAGTCCCGGAACTTATATCCCGGGATTCAGGATGACTGAAGGCAGGACGGTGGGCCAGTTCTATGCTACACTGGGAGGCGATTATTACTTTGCAGTGGGAAGTGGAAGGGTAAATCCCTATGCAGGCCTGCAGTTTAACAGTGCCTACGGTTTGATGGAGATATTTGACGGCTTTCGCGGACTTGATAACCATGAAGAGGTAATAACCACATGGGACGAGCGCCGTGGAGAAGCCTGGGGTGTAGGAGGAAGTCTTGTGGGTGGTATTGATTACAATCTTGCCGAAGGTCTTTTCTTCGGTTTTGAGATAAGAGCTGCCAGCTACATGTACATGGGCAAGAGACTTTTCCACCAGCCCGGCATGGAAGCTCAGGAAGCAGCAAGTTATAATACTTCATTCCTGGCGATGCCGATGGTGAAACTTGGTTTCAGTTTTTAGACTGAACAATTGAATTTATTGAAGGCGGGCAGGTACTGGATACTCTGCCCGTTTTTTTATGATAATTACTTCAACATCCCTCATTTCTTACTTGCATACCTTAAAACTACGGGGCTCAACGAAGCACAGGTTGTGTAAACCTCCTCTAATCATCATCATATAAGACTTTACTCTTATTTGCTTTTATAGCCTTTCGTGTTTAGAGACTAAATTTTACCTAATTAGTTCCATCAACCTGATAGATTTAGTACTTTTGCATGCAAAACCCTAACTGTAATGGATTTTGTAAATGAGATAGACAGGTTAAGAAAGGAAAAAAATGCGGTGATCCTGGCCCACTATTACCAGATTCCTGAAATACAGGATATTGCCGATTTTGTTGGCGACAGCCTTGACTTATCAAGAAAATCGGCAGATACCAGCGCCGATATAATTGTGTTTGCCGGAGTTAATTTCATGGCTGAGACTGCCAAAATTCTTTCGCCCGACAAGAAAGTCCTCATCCCCGACAGGGAAGCCGGCTGTTCACTTGCCGATTCATGTCCTCCCGGACTTTTCAGGAGGTTTAAGGAGAAGTACCCCGATCATATTGTTGTTTCATATGTGAATACCACTGCCGAGATAAAGGCAATGACCGATATATGTTGTACATCGACCAATGCGGTGAATGTTATTCAAAGCATACCAAAAGATCAGAAAATAATTTTTGCCCCCGACCGTAATCTCGGGAATTATCTTAACAGCATAACCGGAAGGGACATGGTAATTTGGAACGGGGCATGTCATGTTCATGAGGAGTTTTCACTTGAGAGAATCCTTGAGATTAAAAACCAGTATCCGGAGGCTAAACTGATAGCCCATCCGGAATGCCAGAAGCCTATACTTATTGCCGCCGATTTTATCGGATCGACTTCTGCACTCCTGAAATTTACTGAAGCCGACAACACTCAAGAATACATAGTGGCTACTGAGTCAGGAATACTTCATCAGATGAAGAAGCTGAATCCTCATAAGCTGTTTATTCCTGCTCCGCCTCTTGATTCTACCTGTGCCTGCAGTGACTGTAAATTTATGAAGATGCATACCATCAAAAAAGTTTATGACAGTCTTAATGAAGAGAAATTTGTTGTCGATGTCGACCCCGCAATAAGGGAAAAGGCAGTGATCCCAATCAGGAGAATGCTGGAAATTTCAGGATAGAAGTAATTAACCTTTCAGAACACAAATTTGATCGGGCCTTTGAAGGGGTTTTATTAGCTGTAATGATTTTTGCTGATAAAAACCAATATAGATTAATTGACAAGGAAACCCATGAAGATTTCAAGCTGCATCATTATCGCAGAGTGTTTTTTAGGCTATCTGACTTAACAATTTTTTAATTAATCTTTGAAACCCGCAACTTAATGCAACGAAATGCCTGGCAGGGTTTTGTCTGGGGAAACCTGTATGACTAATAAAATGTCAGGCAACTGGAATGATTCAGGCCACACTGAGCGGGAGGGATTGGAGTCTTTGAGGTCTTTTCACTCAGCTAATTTGCTTTGCCCCATCCCGAGTCTCTGGCACCTGGGTTACATTGCTTAAAATCTGCCGATTTTTATTACTTTTCCGCCTGCATTAAAATTGATTAAAAACCTATAATTTATGTTTAGCAGATCTGCCGGTATATTTTTTGTGATTCTCTTTTCGCTTTCAGCGTGCAACCCGACAAACCCTCCCTCAATTAAGCTTAGATATGAAATTAATCAGTCGCTCGAATACCATGAAGTGATTGATGCCTACGAAAAGCTGGCAGATTATTACAAGAGAGCCAGGATGGTTGAAATGGGAACAACCGATGTCGGAAAACCACTTCACCTGTTTATTATTTCAGGTGATGGAGATTTTGACCCCGTGTCATTGAAACGAAAGGAGAGGAGCATTATACTTATTAACAATGGCATCCATGCGGGCGAGCCAGCGGGTATTGATGCCAGTCTGCAATACGCAATTGATATGCTGGAGGGGAAAGATGGATTGGATCAGGTACTGGAAAATACTGTCATTGCCATTATACCAGTTTTCAATATTGGGGGCCTACTCAACCAGAGCAAGTACCACAGGATGAACCAGGATGGCCCGGATCTTAAGGGAGCCAGGAGGAATGCACGGAACCTCGATCTTAACCGTGATTTTGCAAAAATGGATTCACGTAATACAAGGTCATTCGCATCAATTTTCCATCATCTTGATCCCGACATATTTATAGACACCCATACAACCAACGGGTCTGATCATCAGTCGGTGATGACATTGATCGCCTCCATGCACCAGAAACTGCCCACCGCTATGGGTGAGTTTTTCAAGGATGTAATGACTCCAGAACTATACAGGCGGATGAACAACGAAACCCCATGGGGGATGGTGCCTTATGTTACAATGGTTGAAAGTGGAGATATCAGAAAAGGTATAGCCGGTTTTAATGACCACCCTTATTATTCATCCGGGTACGCCTCGCTGTTCAACAGTTTTGCCTTTATTACCGAGACACTCGTATACAAGCCCTTCCCCGACAGGGTAAAGGCAACATACGACTTTATCAGGTTTCTTGCAGAATTCACATCGGCAAACAGTAGCCAGATAAGGCAGTTAAGACAGGAGGCAAAGGAAAATACAAAAATTAAAAAAGAGTATGTGCTTGACTGGGTTCCCGATATGCAAAGGTCTGACGATATTATGTTCAGGGGTTATGAGACGGAGCAGGGCACAGGTGCACTGACGAATCGTATAACGACAGTTTACAATCACGAAAGGCCGTGGACCGATACAATTCCCTTTTATGACTATTTTACACCATCTGTAATGGTCGATGCAACTGTTGCCTATATAATTCCCCGGGCGTGGGAAGATATGACTCAGAAGATGATGCTAAGCGGGGTGGAAGTTGAGTTTATAGAGCAGGACACGGTTATGGAGGTGGAAATAATCAGTATTGTGGATTACCGCCTGTCAGCCCAGTCAAATCAAGGCAGGCAACTGGTATCAGGGGTCCAGGTAAAAACCAGGATCGGGGCACGACAATTTTATAAGGGCGATGCTATTATTTATTTGAATCAGGCCGCTAATAACTATATTGTTAATATGCTTGAACCGATGGCCCCTGCATCATTTTTCAGATGGGGGTTCTTTAACTCAACTCTTGAAGATGGTGAATCATGGTGGATATGGGCATTTGAAGATCATGCAGGGGAAGTGCTTGAAACCAATAATGAACTTAGAGAGGCATTTGAACAAAAGATGGCTGATGAAGCGGACTTTGCCTCCGATCCTGCTGCCCAGCTGCAATATATTTATGACATAGTTGCAAAACCCGAAGTTGAAAGAGGGTCATATCTTTACCCGGTTGCAAGATTGAAGTGAAAGGCTGACTATGGTAATAAGACTTTTCATAAATCTTAGATTTTCTATAAAAAAAATATTTATTACGACTTTGTGGTCTTTATTTCAACGCTTAAAATGTTCATTAGCAACTTTTGGGGGTTAAATAATTGCTGTTCCGGAACCAATTAAGTAATCTTTGATTGAAGTAACATTTAAAAGCTTTGCTCTTGTTTCCGGTTCCAGTTTTATGTCTTTATTTCCGGCAGTTAAGGATTCTAATGGAATTCCTAAGTATCTGTTTAATAAAGTTATCATTTTTAATGTCAATGGTCGTTTCCCATTCAGAACCTCTGACACCCTCGTTTTTCCACCAAACAACGGAGCTATATCAGTTTGTTTCAGGTTCATTTGCTCCATTCTAAACTTTATGGCTTCAATTGGATTTGGTACTTCAATTGGATAATTGTCCTGCTCATATTTTTCAACAAGCAGAGATAGAAGTTCCAATTCTTCACCTTCCGCACTTTCTTGCTCTATGGCATTTTCGTTGCTGTTAATCAAACTGTAGATACGGGCGCATGCTTCATTATATTCCTTTTCTGTCTTTAATATTTTAGTTTTCATACCGTACTGTTTTTGCGTCTATTTTGTCGTATTCCTTATGTGTCCCAAACCAAACGACAAAGACCATTTTCAATTTATATTCTATGTCAACTATCAAGCGGTAATCATTGCCTTTTATATTGAACACTACTCGCTTTGAGCTGATAATACTGGCATTGCTATATTTTACTTTCAGTTCATTTGCATTGTTCCAGACTGAGTACCTAACCTCGTAAATCCAGGCTCTTAAAGAATCTCCAGCTTGTTTATACTTGCTTATATTGCAATACCTGTTTAAGGTTGACTCTATTATAATCCTCATACTTTACAAAGATAATTAAAGTTACTCTATTTGGTAACTTTATTTGGTTTTGTTTCCAAATTGATCAATAGTGGGATAGTAATCTTTCCCGGGATTCATAACGAACTCAAACTCTTTGTCAATAAAAGAAATGTAATATATAATAACAGATTGTTGTTAATCTGTTAAGTTACTGATCATAAGGAATTTAATCAAATTATTTCGACACTTATTTCATTGAAAATCAGATTTTTATGTTAAAGTCTAACGAACCATTGATATAAATTATTTCCTGTCAATTTTAAATTGAGAAGCACTAATTTCTACACTTATATGGAGCTTTCCACCTAATCCGGTTTCAATAAATTTTTGTAAGGTAGAGATTTAAAGATGGTATTGTTTTAATCCTGGCTTAAAAAATATACATGGTTTTTAATTCAATCAAACCTTCAGGAAAATATTCCATAACTTATATATTAAAGCATATAATCAACACAAAAACAAAATAGCCATGAAATTTTTCTTCACAATTCTCCCGGTCATTTTAGCCATGCTGGCCTGTACCTCCAGCATAAAGGAGAATGATGAAATGCCTGACCCTGACTAATGTAGCTATTCATGCCCAGGAAATTGTATCCTATGACGGTGCTGAATGGCAGAGAAAAGAAAACCGTGAAGAGATTGCACGAATATTTTACGGAGAAGTTGATCTGGCTATTGAAAATATGAAAGCCCGACTGGCAGATCAACTGGATAAAGACCCCGAACTGTTTTTCGGATTGGCACTCGCTTTCGCGGAAAAGAAGGATGCTGACAAATCCTGGCAATATTTTGAAGCTGCCATCGATAAAGGTTTTCCTGTCAGCAGATTTATGGTGCATTTGCCAGGGTTCGAAACACTGCATAACAGGCAGGAATTTAAGGATTATATTGAACCATTCATAAACAAACCAGTACATGGGCCAAGACTTGGTGCAATTACCGAAAGTAATTGCAAAATATGGTTAAGAACCTGGAAAGAATCGGATGTCATGATTACATTCTACTCTGATCAGAATGCAGTGAATAAAATTACAGAACAAAAAAGCCAGTTCACAGGATGATTATACTACAGTGGTTGTTATTGATGGCTTGATTCCGGATACTCAGTATTATTATGATGTTACAATCAATGGCAGGAGATCTGATTCATTATGGTCTATGAAAACACTACCCAGGGAAGACCAACCTGGCATATTTACTGTCGGATTCGGAGCTTGTTCAGCCTATAACCCTGAATTTGAAAGAATATATGATACAATAGCAAGGCATGATCTTGATGTATTTCTCGCACTTGGCGATAACGTTTATGCGAATCATCCCGAACTGCCTGATATCCACAGATTCTGTTACTATCAAAGGCAATCCCGGCCGGAGTTTAAGCGTCTGACTGCCAGCGTGCCTTATATTGGGGTATGGGATGATCATGATTTCGGTGTAAACGATGACTATGGCGGCCCTGATAAATATGAGCCTGCCTGGAAGGTTGAAATCCTTGAGGTATTTAAAGAGAATTTTGCAAACCCCTATTATGCAACTGATGGGCTTCCGGGTGTATGGTTTGATTTTAAAATTGGTGATGTGCATTTTTTTATGCTCGATGGCAGGTATTACCGCGAAGGCAGTTATGTAGACGATGCACCTGAAGATATCAGCATGCTCGGTCCTTATCAAAAAGAGTGGTTAAAAGAGGGGCTGATAAGTTCAGAGGCAACATTCAAAGTCGTTGCATCGCCTGTTCCATGGCACAATGATGCCAAAGGGGTAATGGCAGGCCGGTATGACCACTGGGGGGGATACAGAAATGAAAGAGAGGAGATATTTTCATTCCTGGCAGATAATGAAATTTCGGGTGTCATGTTACTCTCCGGCGACAGGCACAGGCATGACGCATGGAAACATGAAAGAGAAAACGGCTATGATCTCTATGAATTTAACAGCGCACGGCTGACAAATATTCATTATCACGGTCTAATGCCCCAGGCCATGTTCGGGTATAATGAAAAGAACGGGTTTGCCAAATTGATATTTAATACCCAGGCTGATCAACCTTATATGATCTATAAAATTTATTCTATTGATAACGAATTAATCCAAATGATCAGGGTTTACTTGCATCAGTTAATTTAGTCTTGTAAACTGCTTTCGCCGGAATCATTTACTAACTGGATCTGTTTTACAGCATTTAATGTACAGTCCTTCAACCGGCCCATAATTCTACACATGCCGTTGAGGGGCTCTCAAGATTGAGGATGTAGTCAGGTTCGCGATGTTAAGGCAGGTGTACCGGTATATGCAATTATTTCGCGATCTCGACAAACCCGAATCCGAGGCTTCCTTTTTCGCCGATGCCTGTTGCATAGATAAATGAAAGGAGTTCTGGAGGGGCGGTAAGTTCAAAATCAAAAACAAATCCTTTGATTTTACTTTGGTTCGGGGTGCCTGCCTTAATGGTTTGTAAGCGGGCTTTAGGTGAGCCTGTGACCTTTATTTCCCACAGACTGGTATCAAAGGGGATGTCTGAAACGCGGACAAAAGGTTTATCGGGGTCCTCCTGTCCAATCTTTCCTGTTGTTGCATCTATATATCTTTTCAGTATGTTCTCATGCAGGAGCCTGCCATATTCTTCATTATCGGGAGCAAGGTACTGGGAAATAAGCTTGCCCGAAGCATTTTCCTTTGGTTTGCTTATCACTACCGGTGAAAGTGCTCTGAAGGTGGTTGTTTCTTCAAGTTTTGGCATGCTTAATTTTTCCACGGAAGTGACGGTAAATTTGGTTCTCAGGTCTTTACTGTTTATATAGAGTTCCTGGTTCATGAAAAGCTCGGTGATATAAGCGGAGGCCTCATTTCCCATAAAGACAGAAAGCTGAAACTGGTGCTTGCCGGGCGGCACATGCAGAGAGGGAGAGGGGTCGTTTTTAAATCCTGATCCATAAAACTGAATTCCCGAAAAATTATAGAGGCTGAACCTGGAGGGGCCGGAAAAAGTGTATCCGTTTATATCCAGCCATTCTTTGAATGTGCCTTCGGCCCTGCTGAAAATCCTGTTTATCCAGATAGATACAGGATACTGGTAGTTTATAGGAACTTGCTGAATTTCAGAATTTTCTATAGTTATTAAAAATCTCATTGTCAATTATATTGTTTTCAGTTTGAATTAACCAAAGGTATGTAATTCTGCCGGAAAAGAAAGGTGATATCGATTTGGGCTTATCAAATAAGGAAAATTAGAACACAGATATATTCTTAATAAACCAAAAAATGCATTAAAGCTAAAACATAATGAGTCTAAATTATGTTTATATTTGCAAAGGCGAACTTTTAAGTTTCATATGAAGAATCAGCTGTCATTTATCCTGATAATATTAACACTCGCATTGTTTTTTAATAATGCTGTAAACTGGCACTTTCATCAGCTTCCAAACGGAATCGTCATTGAACATGCCCATCCATATCAGAAATCTTCTTCTGCAGCCGGCTCGCCGTTTGAAACACACCACCACAGCGATATTGAGTACCTTATACTTGATCTTATTTTTAGTAGCGGACTTATTATTGTTTTGGCTTTTATCGGACTCAAGTTATTCATACAATACAGAAAACGGCTTGTATTTAGTGAACCGCTGTTAATTCCTGTCCATAATCATTCTACTTCACCTCCTCTCAGAGGTCCCCCTTCTATCTGATTTTTAAAAGCGCCCACTGGTTCTGATTGACTGTTAATAGTGACCGGATTGAATTCATCTGCCAGGGAATTATTAAAGATTGCCAAAGTCATTTGCCGGGAAATATCTGAATTTAACCAGTGTCAAATTTTAAAAGTTTTCTGTAAGAAAAATACCGGTCAAAAGGTCAATGATCATTTTCTATGAAATTTACCCGGAGGCGGTAAGCTGGTTAAAGATTCAGGAAATTTTAATGAATGTATTTACTTTAAATATTTTACAATGAAATTATTTTATACTTTTTTAGCCGGACTGGGTTTATTGCTGGTTTCAATTCCTGCAATTCCTCAGGCCACTACCGATGCAAATGTATTCGGACATGTAGTAAGCGTTGAGGATAATGAGCATATCCCTTTTATCAATGTACTGATAGATGGAACAAGGTTTGGCACAATTACCGATGCTACCGGACATTATATGCTGACTAACCTGCCGGTTGGCAAGCATACCCTTGTAGTTAAAGGAATGGGTTTTGAAACCAAATCTGTTGAATTTGAAATTTCCGAAGGCCAGTCTATTGAGATTGATATAGATGTTAATTATACCGGGATAAATCTGGATGAGATAGTTGTAACCTCTTCTCCCACGGCAAGCGGATACAGGTATCAACCTGATATGGCTCTTATGGGTGAAGAACTTCAGAAGAGAAGTGAGGTTTCATTTGGTGAGATGTTAAATAATTCTCCCGGTATTTCCATGCGGTCACTGGGGTCGGCTCCGGCCAGGCCTGTAATACGTGGCATGGATGGCGACAGGATCCTGGTTCTCGAGAATGGAGAGAGGATGGGTGATATCTCTGAAACATCGGCCGATCATACCATTGCCCTTGACCCTATGGTGGCCAGCAGGGTTGAGGTTGTAAGGGGACCGGCCAGCCTGTTGTACGGGTCAAGCGCGCTCGGGGGGGTTATTAACCTGATGACAACGGATATACCTGACAGATGGGAGATGGGCTCCTCAGGTGTACTCTCATTGCAGGGAGCGACTATGAATAAGATGGGGGCCGGATTTGGACGGTATTCATATGGGAATGAGAACTGGGCTGTCAGCGGAAGATTTGCCCACCGGCAGTCATCCGATATCACCACTCCCGATGGTGTCATCTTGGGAACATCTACAAATAATATCGATGGTTCAGTTGGTTTCGGGTTTAACACAGGAAGGTCTCTTGGAGGGGTCAGTCTTTCCATTGCTGATATGGCCTATGAAATTCCTGATAATATTGACAATCCTGATGAAGGGGTCGAGATTCTAATGCAAAGACAGGCCTTGCAGGGAAGAGTGAATTTTAATAACAGCGGATTTCTTGACAGGGGACAAGTCCGCTTTAATGCCAGCCATATGTTTCAGCAGGAAGTTGAATATGTACAGGATGGCGGAATTCGTGACGAAAGTATAGATATTGAGTATAACAAACATGCCATAAGCTCAACACTTACCATGCAGCACAAACCGTTCGGTGCATTTGACAGAGGGGCAATCGGAGTAAACTTTCACGGACACAAACTTAATGTCGGGGGTGGTGAAGCATATACTCCCGGTGAAATGCGCGTAAACCTGGGGGTATTTACATTCCAGGAGATACCATTATCCAACAGGATCAGGCTGCAGGCAGGGCTTCGTATTGATTTCCAGCATACTGGCGCGCTGGCCAATGACTCGTTCACAGATATAACCGCTACAAGGGATGCTATTAACTATACAGGATCGATAGGTTTCAACTACCGGCCGGTTGACGAACTGGAGATCGGGGGACAGTTTGCCCGGTCGCACCGTAATCCCTCTGTCGAGGAACTTTACGCTGATGGCGCTCATCTTGGGGTAGGAATTTATGAGATCGGGAACTTAGATATAAAAGATGAGGTTGGACAGGGTGCAGATATTTTTATAAGGTGGGGTAACAGTAGTTTAAATTTTGAACTTGCCGGTTTCGTAAACCACTTCAGTAATTATATTATTTTCGAACCCACCGGCAACATTGATCCGGGATCAGGATTTCCAGTATTCCAGTATACAGCCGACGAGGCCAGGCTACTGGGTGGAGAATTTTCAGCGGCAGTCAATCTGCATGAAAATGTTGTTCTCGGACTGGGTGCCGATTATGTTAATGGCCGGAAGTATTCGAATGGCAGCGAATATCTGCCTTTTATTCCACCCTTCAGATTGATGGCCGATATTGAATATGATTTTGGTTTTGGCTGGATAGGTGGAAGGGCTGTTGCCGCAGCCACGCAAAGCAGGGTTGCTCCTGGCGAGGAAGAAACTGAGGGTTATACCTTGCTTGGACTCTCGGCAGGATTCAGGATAAACTCTCCCGGAAGGCATGTCATTATATTCAGGGTAGACAATCTGCTTGATGAAAGGTACCGTGACCACCTTTCCAGAATAGAGGACAGAAATTTCCCAATGCCGGGAAGAAATTTATCTCTGGCGTACAGGTTATTCTTTTGATAACCGGGAATAATTAATATTAATTCTAAATAGGACTTTAAATAACAGGCAATACCCGCGGGTGTTGCCTGTAAATATTTCAGGATAATTGTAAATACACCGTTTTAGGTATTGTGAGGCTTAAAATCTTAATTACTTTTGTGACCGATGAGTAATTATAAAGTCTCCATTTCCATATAATGAAAAAAGCATTTCTGGTATTTATGATTTTGCCCCTGTGCCTGATGTTGTTTGTCAACACGGCTTACAGGCATCATCATATCACGCCGGATGGAAATAGAGTCTCACATGCCCATCCTTTCGGTAATTCGGGGAATAGTTCGGGGCAGGGCCAGCAACAGGGGCACCAGCACTCCGATATGGAGATCTTAACTTTAAGCCTCCTTTCTGATTCTACTGCCATAGTAACGTTAGACCTGATATGCCCGGAAGTTTATTTGCATAATGCTTCCGGCATTGGTACTTTTAAGGCACAGGATGATTTATTCCGAAATGCAGCCTGCCATACCTTACTCAGAGCACCCCCTTCAGCTTCCATTGTCTGAACAGGCTGATCAGAAGTTCCGTTTCTGACTCAATATTAGCCTGAATTCCCGGTTTCAGTCCCCGAAAGGGAAAAAATCACATTCTTTAAGTTAGACCTAATTTTAAGGCAATCTATTTACCTTAAAATCAATAATCAACATAATTTGTAATTCATAATGAGAATATCAATTGTCTTTTCAATTCTATTATATAGCTTCTTCAGCCTGTCAGCAACCAACAGTGATCAGGAATCCGGCGATATTGTTTATGGGATCATAAGAAGCAACAGTGGTGAAACTATTCCTTTTATCAACCTGATACTGGAAGGCACCCGTCAGGGGACCTTTACAGATGCTTCAGGTAATTACAGGCTGAGGAATGTCCCTGCCGGCAATCATACCCTTATTATAAAAGGAATGGGGTACGAAACAAAAAAACATGAGTTTGAGATAAGACAGGGACAAAATCTTGAGATTAATCTGGAGGTTGTTTACAGCGGACTTGATCTTGATGAGATAGTTGTTACTTCTTCTCCTACTGCCAGAGGGTTCAGGTATCAGCCTGACAATGTTTATACAGGTGAAGAATTACAGAAACGTACCGAGATATCATTCGGTCAGATGCTGGATGGTGAGCCCGGTATTGCCATGAGATCGATGGGTCCGGCACCGAGTCGTCCGGTAATTCGCGGACTCGATGGTGACAGGATATTGATACTTCAGAACGGTGAGCGTATGGGCGATATTTCAGAGACTTCTGCAGGTCATGCCATATCACTTGATCCGCTTTCTTCAAGCAGGGTTGAGGTTGTACGTGGCCCCGCAAGTCTGTTGTATGGCTCCAGTGCAATTGGAGGGGTTATAAATTTAATGACCAATGATATTCCTGAGGATTGGGATATGGGGCCATCTGGTGTTGTTTCCCTGCAGGGTGCCTCGATGAACCAAATGGGTGCTGGTTTTGGCAGGTTTGCATTTGGAAATGAAAACTGGGCGTCTACAGGCCGGTTCGGATACCGGAAGGCTGGCGATGTAAGAACTCCCGATGGCGTTATTCCAAGTACTTCCACTGAGAATTTTGATGGATCTGTAGGAGTTGGGTTTAAAAATAATACAACCACCGGAGGTTTTAATCTTTCTATGGGTAATCAGACTTATGGTATACCTGAAGAGTTCGACGACCCTTTTTTAAGCGCAGAAGTGAGAATTCAGCAGCAGATGATGCAGGGCAGGTTAAATTTCGGAATAAATAATTTTTTCGATAAGGCACAACTAAGGGTACATGCATCACGATTTATTCAGAAGGAGATGGAACTTGATGTAATTGATGGTATTAATTATGAAGATGTAGAGGTACAGTTTGATAAGTATAATGTAAGCTCTACGCTGACAGTTCAGCATAAACCAGTTGGTATTCTTGACAGGGGGGCTGTGGGACTGAGTATATATGGCAGAAAACTTGATATAAACGGTGCATATGGCTTTACTCCGAATGAGGAAAGATTTAATATCGGGTTATTCACTTTTCAGGAAATTCCACTCTCGACAAAAATGAGATTGCAGTTTGGGGGCAGACTTGATTATCAGAAAGCAATGGCAATTTCCAATCAGTTTCTTATAATGGATCAGACAAGGGATGCCTTTGTTTATTCGGGGTCACTCGGACTTAATTACAGGCCGGCAGATGGATATGAGATCGGTGGACAAATTGCCCGTTCTCACAGGTACCCGATGCTCGAAGAGATGTTTGCCCTCGGTCCGCATTTGTGTGCCGGCACGTATGAAATTGGCAATTATAGTATAGGCGACGAAATTGGTTATGGCACTGACTTTTTCGCAAGATGGACAAATGATATTGTTAACACTGAGCTGGCAATATTCTATAATCACTTCAGCAACTTTATTATCATGCAGCCTACCGGCAATATTGATGAAGATTCCGGCTTCCCGATCGTTGAGTACCAGGAGGACAGGGCAAGATTATATGGTGGCGAGGCAATTCTGGGATGGAAAATAGCCGGGGGACTCTCCGCCGACCTTATTCTTGACTATGTAATGGGTCAGAGGCTTTCTGCAGATAAAGAGTTTTTGCCTTTTATGCCACCTTTCAGGTTCTCTGGATCAGTGGAATATGATTATGGCAAGGGGTGGGTTGGTACAAGGGTGCGCGCAGTTGCTGCCCAGGATAATGTAGCGCTGGAAGAGTTATCTACTCCAGGTTATACATTGCTTGGTGTTAATGCAGGATACAGGTTAAACGGAAGCGGCAACCACGTGTTAATTTTACGCGTTGAAAATCTGCTCGACAAAAAATACCGTGATCATCTTACCAGGATCGAAGAGAGGAACTTCCCGATGCCCGGAAGGAATTTTAACCTCTCCTACCGCTGGTTTTTCTGAGAGGAGATCAGTTCTGCCAGCTGGTTGTATGTCTGCAGAAAACTATATTCCATTAAAAGTTCAACACTGAGAAGTACTTAATATTTCCATTGAATTCTTACTGCTATTCCATTCTTAGGGATTTCTTATAAACTGATGTGTCCGGTAAGACAGATATCTGCGATGGATAAATGACTGTGGACGTGAAATTGTAATTAATTCACCTTTGTACAACAGTTAAATATCCGAACAGAAATGGTTGTTATGGATAAAAGGATCTGTGGTGCAGTTTTGCCGGCAGGGCGGCTATCCTGTTAAATCAGAACTCAAAGGGTGCTTCTCAATAAATACTCATTTAAATGATAACCTCTGAATGGGTGATTGGCGGGCCACAATTACTGCTAAAATAACTATTATTAGGTATTGTCTCACCTGATTCCTGTTAATACATTTGCATCTATATTAATAGGTAAATAAATGGATAAGTCTCCCGCGAGCAAGAGTACATAAACAGCAATGAATAAACCATGGGTTATACATCCGTTGCAACCATTTTATTGCATGTGTCTTACTTAAACTAAACAGATGAAGTTAACTCCGGGGAGTTATCCCGGTGTCATAAATACATTCTAACATACTATTCAAATGAAGACTAATAACCTCAATCTATTATTTTTTTCGCTCATCCTGGTCTTGACGTTTTTTGATGTTTCAGCATATGATCCGGGTGATGTTGAAAGAACCGGACTCTACGGGATGGTTTATTCCGGGACCGAAGGTGCTCCTTTTGTTACGGTTTACTTAAAAGGTACCTCCAAAGGCACTTCAACCGATGCAGATGGCAATTTTATACTGGTAAACCTGGACGCAGGACAACATATTCTGAGGGTGCAGGGAGTGGGGTATAAAGATATTGAAAGACAAATCGAACTGGAAGTGGGTAGGTTAATCGAGATGGATTTTATACTTGAGCAGGACATTCATTTAATGGAGCAGGTTGTTGTATCAGGAAGCAGAATTGGCGTACTCAGATATTTGCCTGGTTCTGCCAGTATCGTAACTAATGCAGAATTGCGGTCAGCTTCTCCGCTTAATGGGAACGAAATTCTCAGGAACGTGACAGGTGTTCATGTGGTTGAGGAGGAGGGTGGTGGACTGAGGGCCAATATTGGTGTCAGGGGACTTGATCCTGATAAAAGCAGGAATGTTCTTGTTCTTGAAGATGGTATTCCTGTGGCACTCGGACCTTATGGCGAACCTGAATTGTACTATACACCGGCTATTGACCGGATGAGCGGGGTTGAAATTCTGAAAGGCAGCGGTTCAATTCTTTACGGTCCTCAAACAATCGGAGGGGTAATAAATTATATTACAGCCGACCCCCCTGCGACAAGTTCTGGTTTTGCAAATATCAGCGGGGGAGAGGGAGGTCTGTTTACCGGTAATTTTGGTTACGGGAATACTTATGGCAATTCCGGATTTCAGATAAATTTCCTGAGAAGACAGGCTGAGAATCTGGGGCCCACCCGGTTTGCGCTGAATGATCTGAGCACTAAACTAAGATTCAGGATGTCGCCCCGTTCGGCAATGATGGTGAAACTTGGGATATATGACGAGAATTCAAATTCGACATATGTAGGGTTAACCCAAATGATGTACGATGCCGGTGGAAATGATTATTCCCGTCTTGCACCAGATGACCGTCTTGACATAAGACGTTATTCTCTTGGAGTGAGTCATACCTTCACAGCAAGTGATGATTTCAAGCTTGCAACAACTGCCTATGCATATACAACCACCCGAAACTGGAAACGACAGGATTTCACAACAAGTTCAGAAGCTTCGAATCTGACTGGTGTGGTCTGGGGAGATGAGAGCATACCCGGTGGTGCCATATTCATGAGGAACAGTACTGGTAACAGAAACAGGCAGTTTGAGGTTGCAGGCGTGGAACCCCGGATCAGCTACAGATATTTTTTAGCCGGATATGAGAATATGGTTGATGCAGGTGCCAGGCTATTGTATGAAAGGGCATATGAGCAAAGGGTGAACGGCTCGACTGCAGATGCCATATCAGGGTCACTAAGAGATGATGAGGTAAGAACCGGCTACGCGGTTAGTTCCTGGGTGCAGAACAAAATCCTTCTGGGCAGCAGGCTTTCTCTTACCGGTGGAGTGAGGACAGAGATGCTGGAATATGAGCGGCAAATTTTGCGCAGCGGATCAGCCGATGTTAATATTATGAACAATACAAGACTAATGGAAGTTATACCCGGCGCAGGGCTCAACCTTAACTTCAGTGACCGGAGTGGGTTATTTACAGGGATCCATCGTGGCTTTGCACCACCAAGGATAAAAGATGCCATTACCAGCGACGGGAAGGATCTTCAGCTTGATGCAGAAAAAAGCTGGAACTTTGAATTCGGGACAAGGGCAGAGCTTTTCAGATCAATCGGGATTGAACTGACTTTTTTCAATATGGAATTCTCGAACCAGGTAATACCGGTCTCTGAATCTTCCGGCGGAAGCGGAACAGGATACATTAACGGCGGACGAACCAGTCACCGCGGCCTCGAAACAGAACTACGGATGAATATTTCAGACATTATCAATATGCCGGGAAACCTTAGGCTTAATTTAAACTCAACCTTTACTGAGTCTGTTTTTTCGGGCAACAGGTTTGTTGTTGAAAGAGTTGCCAACGGCGAGATAAATGAAAAAGTTTTCAGGAACGTGAAGGGTAACAGTACCCCTTATGCCCCGCGGATTACCGCTTCAGGATACTTACAGTATGAGGTGGCAAGGGGATTTGGCATGAGGATTGGCGGACATTTCACCGGCAGGCAATATACTGATGTTTTGAATACCGAAACTGTAAATGACTGGTTTGGGTCAGCACAGAATGATCCTCAGTACAATTATGTACAGGCAACTGCATCAGGCCAGATTGGCCGTCTGCCTTCTTTCTTTATAATTAATGCCTCTGCATGGTATGATTTGCCGGGCGGATTAAACCTGAATGTTTGTGTAAAAAACCTTATGGATGAAAGATACATTACTTCGAGAAGGCCTCAGGGTATAAGGGTGGGCCTGCCAAGACTGTTTACGGCAGGACTGGGTTATAGATTCTAGGTAAAAGTGCTCCTTTGTGCCAGAATCAGCAAAAATTGTTTGGGGGTTGATTCATTTCTGGCAGCGCGAATCTTAATTTGGTTCAGAAATTCCAGCGGGTCTTGTTGTATTCTATGGCATCTTCTATCACCATTGAAAACAGATCGGAAATATCCAGTCCGATAGCACTTACCTGCTGGGGTATAATGCTGGTATCGGTCATCCCGGGTACAGTATTTACTTCAAGAAAATAAAATTTATCATCACTGTATATGTAGTCAATGCGTACAATGCCACGGCAATCAAGCACATCATAAATCATTGATGAGATCCTGCCGCAATCACCCGTTTGTTTTTCGGGTATTCTTGCCGGGGTGATCTCATCAGCTTCCCTCTTGTATTTGGCATTAAAGTCAAAGAATTCATTTTTACTTACTATCTCAGTAAGTGGGAGAATAATTTCCCGGTCAGCAGTCTTGATCACTCCTCCGGTCAATTCAGTTCCTGCGATAAACTCTTCCACTATAACTTCATTATCTTCTTTGAAGGCCAGGTTAAGAGCATTCTTAAGCTGCGATTCCTCTGTTACCCTGGTAACCCCAAAGCTTGAACCACCGCTGTTGGGCTTAACAAAACAGGGAAGCCCAATTTCAGATGCTATCCTTTTGGTGTCATACTTGTATCCTTTACGAACCAGCATTGCTTTGGCCGAAAGTATCCCGAAATTATTCAGAAAGCCTTTGCATACATATTTATTAAACGTGACTGCAGAAGCCAGTACACCGCTTGTGGTATAAGGGATACGCATCAGGTCAAAATATGCCTGAAGTTTCCCGTCTTCGCCGGGTGTCCCGTGAATTGCCATGAAGACGCAGTCAAAAACTATCTTTTTCCCTTCAAACGTTACGGAGAAATCGTTCTTGTCAATTGCCGGCCCTGCTTCATCCAGAGACCCGAGTATCCATTGATTATTTCTGACAGTTATTAACCAGGGTCTGTAATGTTTTTTATCGAGTGATTTCTGGATGTTTTTTGCACTTTCAACAGATACGATATATTCGGATGAATCTCCGCCGGCAATAATGGCAACGTTTTTTAACATAATAACAGGTCAGTTGGGGTTAAACTTTAATTGTAAAAGTAAATAAAAATTTGTCAGGCAATTGGCTGTGACAACGATAGAGTATGCGTTTTATGAATCTACATTTCCCTCATCGTCCCTTCCGCCGGTGTACTTTCTCCATTTATCAAGCAGCTGAACCATATCCTGTGGCAATTCAGATTCAAAATGCATTTCTTCCCCGGTCAATGGATGAACCAGTCCGAGAGATCTTGCATGAAGAGCATGACGTGGAAGGACTTTAAAGCAGTTCTGCACAAACTGCTTGTATTTAGTGAATGTTGTACCCTTAAGTATCCTGTCGCCACCATACCTTTCATCATTAAAAAGGGGGTGGCCTATGTGTTCAAGGTGCACCCTGATCTGATGAGTCCTTCCGGTTTCCAGCCTGCATTCGAGCATGCTTATATATCCGAATTTTTCTATTGTCCTGTAATGAGTTACTGCATGTTTACCCTCGTTCCCGGCAGGAAATACATCCATCTTCATTCTTTCCTTCTGATGCCTCCCAATATGGCCCTCTATTACTCCTTCCTCAGGATCAGGAGCACCCCACACTATAGCAACATATTCCCTTTTTGTCGTTTTATCAAAAAACTGTTTCGCCAGCCGGTTCATTGCCAGTTCAGTTTTGGCTATAACCAGTAAGCCACTTGTATTTTTATCAATCCGGTGAACAAGTCCGGGACGCAGTTCCCCGCTTTTGAAAAGGGGCATATCCTTGAATCTCCACGCCAGTGCATTTATAAGCGTACCGGTGTAATTGCCATGTCCGGGATGAACAACCATACCGGCTTCCTTATTGACAATAACAAGATGGTCATCTTCATATACTACATTAACAGGAATATCCTCAGGTATAAGTTCAACTTCCCTTGGAGGATATGCCATTACTATGGTGATAATATCACCGGGCCTTACCTTGTAATTTGATTTGACAGTTATATTGTTTACCAGGATATTCCCGGCTGTTGCTGCAGTCTGTATCCTGCTTCGTGAAGTATTCTCCAGGCGGTTTACCAGGAACTTGTCAATGCGCATAAAACTTTGTCCGGGATCTGCCTCAAACCTGAAATGTTCGTACAAATCGGCAGTGTCTTTAAGCTCCTCTTCCGGAAGTTCTTCAGTCATAATCAATTTTGCTTATTGAGAAATCAGGATTTTCCTGGTTTCGAAATCTGTATGGCCGCTTACAGCGTGAAGGAAATAGATGCCCGGTGGAAGTGATTTCAGGTCAATACTTTTGGCATGTCCCGTGTCCTGATAAACCAGCTGCCCCGTTCTGTTGAATAGTTTATAGGTAACAGTGCCAGGCTCAAATTCAGGCTCGAGGTCTATATATAAA
>CAYQXY010000031.1:0-58010 GCA_964421595.1 uncultured Bacteroidales bacterium
ATAGCAGTTATAAGAGGCAACAATAATTCGCTGTACAAAATTCTAAATATTAAAACCTATCAAAAATAACCAAGATAGTCCAATGATTTGATAAAAATATAAAAAAAAGTCTTATGCACCAGTTATAATTAAAAACATAATTAAATTTCAGGATTACCTGTGCATTATCAATACTCTCAATCAATGTTTGGTCATTTTAAAAATATCATATTATTGAGTATGCTATACTCCCTTTCCGGCATGTAACCGAAGTAACCACCTGGAGATCATTCGTTCCTTCTGGAAATACAGGTTAACTGCCCGAATTATTCTAAAAAATCACTGTAATTAAAGGATTTTTGTATATTTATACACTTTACTGCATTTTCTATTATTACCTGAAACTCTTTATTATGTCTGACATTCTTTTTAACTACCTGAACAGGCGGCTCCAAGAAGGCCGGGAAGGAATCTCATCTTCAAGGGAACCCGGACCAGTCGTAACAATTTCAAGGCAAAGCGGATGCTCTGCAAGACGGCTGACACAGAATCTTATTGAAGAACTTAACAAACGTACCCGCAAAACAGCCGGCAACAAAGAATGGGACTATATTAATAAGGAACTGCTTGAAAAGGCCGCCAGGGAACTTGATGTCAGACCTTCTGAAATTGCTTATGTATTTAAGTACCAGGAGAGAAATGCCCTTGGGGATATATTTGCCTCATATGCCAATAAATATTACAAAAGTGACAGGAAAATCAGGAAGACCATAGCTGATGTGATCAGGTCAATTGCAATGGAGGGGAATATCATTGTTATAGGCCGTGCAGGAGTTGTTCTTACAAAGGACATTCCCCGATCCCTCCATATCAGCCTTGAAGCGCCACTTGAATGGCGTAGCCTCATGATCAGTGAACGGTGTGGCCATTCCTTCGCCGATGCTAAAAAATCGGTTATTGAAATGGATAAAAAAAGAGAAAGATTCAGGGAGTCGTTTGAAGGCCGAAATACTGATTACACCTGGTTTGATGTGATATTTAACCGGATGTCTCTGACAGAAAACGAGATTATTGAAGCAATTATTAAAATGATGGAATCAAAAAAGCTCATCTGATCCCGCATGAACCGCATTTCCTTTAACTATAGTTTTACTGTGCACCCGCCAGTCATAATATAATGTGAGAAATAACACGTTAAGTATCTCAACCCGGAATTGACATAGAAATTAAATCCTGACCTGAACCTGTTAATTCTGCCTTAAATGATTATCAGCGGATGACACGGATGGCTCATCCTAAATGATTTCGTTTGTGGTCATGGTGGTTTTCAACCCCATGTAAAGCAAGTTTCTTGTCCATGAATCGAAAATATGGTATTTTCATCATAAAAATTTAAAAATATTAATCTAATTAGAAGTACGTTACATCTGTAAGTCACGCGGTGTCCACAGATGAATCACCTATGGATTATTCGTAACTGAGCGTACACCCTGATTCGTGAGAGATTCTTCAGATAAAAGATGTTTTCAGATTTGGTTTTTAAACTAATTTTGTAGTTATTTGTTAAAATAATACTTGTGAAATAATATCAAACCTATAAATCATGATAAAATACACCCGGCATATATTAGTTACCCTGGCTGTGCTTTCATTTTCATGCTTTGTCATGGCGCAGGAATACCTGTATGATATAAGATTATCTCTCGTAAACGAGGATTATGAAGAGGCACTGCAATTATTCAATGAAAAAATTAAAACAGAAAATGCCAGTGCTGAACTCTGGTATCTTGGAGGAATGGCATACAATAAAATGATGAGGCCGGACAGTTCTCTTGTGTGCTTCCAGGAAGCAGTCTCTCTTGATCCGGAGGATGAAAAAATGGGCACAGCACTGGCATCATCATATATAAATATGCAACAGTATTCCAGAGCCAAAGAGATTTTCACTGATATGATTGCCCGTGATTCTACCAGGCTTTCGCCATACATCCAGCTGGGATCGCTTCTTCTGCGTAACAGTGAAGCGGAAAAGGCACTTGACATATATATGATTCTTCTTGACAGGGAGCCCGATAACTTCAGTTTCATGAAAAGCATAGCAACCTGTTACAGGAATATGGGGGATGATATGTCGGCGGTAGCGTGGTATAAAAAGGCCAATGAACAATACAAAGAGGACCTGTCAGTCAATATTGCACTGGCAGCATTATATTTCAAAATGAAGAATTACAAAGAGGGTCTTGAAATTGCTGAACGGGGACTGGAAATTGAGAGGACAAATCACAATCTGCTTTTCTGGAGCGGTTTCTTCAACTATGCACTTGGCTATTATCACCAGGCTATTAACAGGTTGACTCTTGCCGAAAAATCAGGTAATGTATCTCTTAATGTAAAGAAATATCTTGGAATCTGTTATTATTTAACCAAAAATTATGAACCCGCCCTGGAATATCTGGAAATGATAGCTATGGATGCACAGGACCACAGGATATTCAACTATATTGGTATAATATACAGAATCAAGGAAGATCCCCTGTTAAGTGAAGCATACTTTTATAATTCTCTGGCAGTACTTGAGCCGGCTGTTGATTTAATTACGGAAACCTATCTTCACCTTATTGAGACGTATAAAATGACCGGCGATAACGAGAAAATAGCAGAAGCATACAAATCAGCTTTAGTTTTTGACAGTGAAAACCTTTTCCTGAATTACGGACTTGCTTATACCTATGATCATTACATTGGAAATAAGAATGATGCTTTGGAGTTTTATCAGAGATTTTCTCAACTGGCAGCCGAAAACCAGGTTAATCACGGAGATCTGCCTACACTCCTCGACCATTCAAATGCAAGGATGAAAAGAATAAGGGAAGACCTTTTCTTTAAGGGTCAATAATTACAGATTATCAAGGCTCAAACCATTTCTCCTGTTTTTTGTTATTAACAGTAAATCAAATCAAAGGGTAAACAGAGTTGTTCAAATCAACCTGACTCAACCTGAGATCAACAGAACTGTTAATAATATTTTTCATGATGGGCAAATTCTTAATACTTTTACTGACCCTAACACTTTTTATATCCCATAACCAGTATTCACAAATAAGAGGACGGGTAATTGACGCTGTGACAGGTAATCCTGTATCAGGAGCTAACATTGTTAATTCAGAGGAAAGAGAGGGGACTGCAACCCGGGAGGATGGTACTTTTGAAACCGGAATACCGGGCCGTCTGACAATTACAGCAATTGGCTACAGTCAGGCAACAATTGATGCCACTTACGAAAAAGAGTTTTATAATATAATGCTGGAACCGATCGATTACGAGTTGCAGGAGGTTGTAGTGGAGGCATTTAACAGATCAAGGCGCCTTGTAGATGTTCCCGGATCTCTGACACTTATCCAGGCCGAACAAATAGAAAGAGAAAGGCCGGTCACAATTGTGCCCGTTATAAATCAGGCACCCGGGGTTTTTGCTCACTCAGGCGCTTTAAATACAAGCCGGATAACAATAAGAGGAATAGGTGCACGAATTCCTTATGCTACAGGCAAGGTCAGGGCTTATCTTAACAACATTCCTCTCACCAATGGCTCGGGCGTAAGTATTATCGAGGATATAGATCCTTCACTGATGGAAAGAGTGGAAATCATCAAGGGACCGGCAACAAGTGTTTATGGAGCCGGGTTGGGTGGTACGGTTATAATTACCGCCAGGAAACCTCTGATGCAGCCGGCTTCACTCAGCAACAACTTCCAGGCAGGTTCATGGGACCTTTTCAGGAATACCATAAGTCTCGATACCGGAAGGGAAAATCTTGGTCTTAGTCTGCATTACAACCATACTCAAAGCAATGGATACCGGCAAAATAACCAGTACAGGAGAGACGGACTTACTCTTGTTTCACAGGCAAACCCGGGAAGAAAAACTAATCTAACCTTTCTTCTGGCCTATACAGACCTGATGGCCCATATTCCAAGTTCAATTGATAGTCTTACCTATGCAACACAACCACGGTCGGCGGCACGAAACTGGCTACAAACCAGGGGATATGAAGATTATGAAAAGCTGCTGGGCGGACTCTCTGCCAATTACAATTTCAATTCTTCTTTTACAGGTAACCTGAGCCTTTTTTCTACGCTGAACGACGAGATGGAAATGCGTCCTTTTGATGTTTTATACGAGGACAGGAAAAGTGCAGGTGCACGAATGAAATTAACCTGGTCAGGGCCTGTTCAGGGAGGTGCACTGCAGGTACTCGGAGGAGCAGAGCTTTTTACTGAGAACTTCAGGTATACTTCATATGAGAATATCGGCGGTGAAGGTGAACAGGGAGGTATGATCAGTGATAATAAAGAAAATATTTCATATTATAACCTCTTTACTCAGGTTGACCTGGATATTGACCGGCTTAAATTTTCTGCCGGAGTTAATTTTAACTCAAGTGGCACAAACTATAAAGACCTGTTTCACTCAGAAGGTATTAACCCATCCGGCAGGTACAGTTACGGAAATATTATATCGCCGCGCATGAGTGTCAACTACCGGTATTTTCAAAACAATTCAGTCTTCATGACAGTCAGTCATGGATTCTCACCCCCCTCCCTTGCAGAAACCCTGACCCCTGAAGGATATATTAACCCGGATATTCTGCCTGAAACAAGCTGGAATTTTGAAGGAGGTATGCGAGGTAATTTATTTAATAACTTATTATTTTATGACCTGAACTTATACAGGATGCGGGTTACCAACCTGCTGGTTGCAGAAAGAGTTGGTGAAGATGCCTGGGTTGGAAGAAATGCAGGTGAATCAGTCCACCGGGGAATCGAAGCCGAATTCCAAATCATATTATTGCGGAACAGACCCGGCAATTCATCAGGATGGTGGAATCCTTCAGAGATCTCAATACAGCCAAATTTCATGGTCAACAACTTTGTATTTACAGATTTTATTGACAATGAAATAGATTATACAGGTAACAAACTGCCAGGGATTCCTGACTTTGCAGGTAATGCCGGAATTTTTTTAAAGGTTCAGGGAGGACTGTATTCCCTTATCAGGTTTCGTCATGTCGGGATCATGCCAATGAATGATGCAAACAGTTTGCATACTGAACCCTATAACCTTACTAATATTACACTTGGTTATGAAAACTCTCTGTTCAGAAGGTTCTACGCAGATATTTTTGTTTCTGTCAGAAATGCATTCAGTGAGCAGTATGCCTCAATGATACTTGTAAATGCACCCTCATTTCAAAACAGGCCGCCCAGATATTACTATCCCGGTGCACCGGTTAATTTCACAACCGGAATAAAAATTAAATATCGTTTTAATTAAAATGCCAATCTCCCGGCTGGCTAAGCAGTATTATGAAAAATTGCAAGGTTTAATAAATTTTGTATTTTAGAGGCCTGGCATAATCACAGATTACATCCGCCAGAGCTTTCAACTACTTGATAATATACTTGTTATGAGATTGTATTTGTTTGTAATACTGGCTTTTCTTAAAGTTGGATCAACGAATGCGCAGGAACAACTCTCGCAGGACGACCTGTTTTCGGTATACAAATACAGAATTGCAATTGAAATAAACGACACTACAAATGCAATTAAAGCTATTGCAGAAATAAAAGTCAGCCTGGTTAATCAAACTGATAGCATTACTCTTGACCTTGTTACCAAAGGTGATGAAGAGGGAATGATAGTAGACAGTGTTTTATTAAATGGCAAAAGGATCGGATTCTCCCACAGGAATAACAGATTAACACTGCCCGGTTCAGGTTCAGATGATAATTCCCCCGGTAGCCATTCAAAATATGTCAACTATGATGTACACTATCACGGGATCCCTGCCGATGGACTGATCATTTCAAGTAATATGCATGGTAACCGGACGTTTTTCACCGACAACTGGCCTAACCGTGCCCATAACTGGTTTCCGTGCCTGGACCATCCCTCAAAGAGGTCAAAGATTGATTTCATCATTACAGCTCCCTCTCATTACCAGGTAATAGCTACCGGAATAAAGCACAGGACTGTAAACCTTCCGGGGAAAAGGACAACCCATTACTGGGCCTCTTCAGTTCCTGTTCCTGCCAAGGTAATGGCTTTTGCTGCCGCTGAATTCGCTCATGAGTACAATGATGATATTGATGGTATCCCCTATTCAAACTGGGTCTATCCCCAGAATATGGAAGAAGGGTTTTACGATTTTAATGTAACTCCCGAGATCTTCAGATTCTTTACCGGCACAATAGGGCCATACCCATTTGAAAAAATTGCCAATGTGCAGTCAACTACAAGGTATGGGGGTATGGAAAATGCAGGGAATATTTTTTACCACGAAAAGTCCATAACCGGTAAGCAATCCAATAAGCTTACAGTAGTTCATGAAATTGCTCACCAGTGGTTTGGTAATTCGGTTTCCGAGTCTGACTGGCCGCATCTCTGGCTTAGCGAGGGGATTGCGACCTGGTTGACGGACTGGTATGTAGAGCAGAATTATGGAAAGGAAGAGTATGCAAAAAGACTGGAATCCCATCGCAAAACAATTATTGATTATGCAGGGAAAAGACTTGCACCGGTTGTCGACCTTCATGTTGAGAATTATTCTGACCTTCTCAATCCGAATTCTTATCAGAAAGGCTCATGGATACTCCATATGCTCAGACTAAAAATAGGTGAGGATAACCTGCTCAATGGTCTTGTGGAATTCCATGAAAAGTACAGCATGAGCCATGCCTGCACTAAAGCTTTTATGGAGGTACTGGAAAAAACATCAGGAGAAGATCTGGAACAGTTTTTTGATGACTGGCTCTATTCTGCCGGCCATCCGGTGATTTCTCTGAGTTCCGGATTCAGCAACGGCCGTCTTAATATGGAACTGCTTCAGACTCAACCGCATAAAATGGCATTCTCCTTTCCCCTGGATGTGAGGTTTATTCTTGCAGACGGAACGGTGAAAGACCAGACATTTGACATCATATTCAGAAGACATGAATTCTTGCTTGATTTTCCATCCGAACCGGTGGAGATTATACTTGATCCCGAAATCCGGTTATTGTTTGAGAAGAAATAAGTAGGTATATTTAACCAGATCCTCAATAATTTTAATCAATGGGCAAAATATGCACAGGATTTTTTCTTTGTTTGATCTGGGCATATATAAATGTACCCATAGCTGCCGGCAATCCCACTTTTATCCTTCAGGCACGTCAGTTTACTACAAATGAAGGATTATCCAACAACGAAATAACTAAAATTGTACAGGATAAATACGGTTATATCTGGATAAGCACACAGAACGGACTTAACCGTTTCAACGGATATAGTTTTGATGTATTCAGAATGGATAATTCAGCAAGATCCAGTCTTCCCGGAAATACCATCAGTGCCCTTTTTATAGATGATACAGACTCCCTTTGGATTGGATCGGACGGGCTCTCCCTTCACCGACCGGAAACGGCCGACTTCAGGCACTGGTACCATATTCCCGGCGATCCGATGAGCCTTGAGAATAACTATATAAATGCTATTGTCAATGATTCAGATGGAAAGATATGGATAGCATCCTATTATGGCATAAGAATACTGAACAGGGAAACAGGTTATTTTACAAATTTGTTAAGGGAGGAGTCCTTCAAAGTCAATCCCGCCACAATTGAATTCCTGTTGAGGTCGGGTGCCCCTGGTGAAGTGATATCAAAAGCAGCATCATTGCTTGACCATTCCTTCAATAATGAAAACTCATTATTCGAATCGCTGGCAGCAGGTGAACAAGACGAGCAAGTTCTTGAATACTACCGGAAAATTACCGGTGAAGCTATAATAGCCTGGGATGAGAGTTCACTTAAAAGCAATCATATAGTAGGACTTGAAAATGATTCAAATGGCAAAATCTGGGCCATATATAATCATGAAGGACTCAGTTGTATAGATCCATATGACATGAGTATAAGGCATTTTGACGACCTGGTTCAGGTTGCCGGAGCCGCCGTTGACCAGATAAACCACATATTGGCTGATGATGATTTTATTTGGCTTGCAACATCAGGCGAAGGTTTGAAAAAGCTGGATATCAGAACAGGAAACGTTCAGAAAATAAACCTTGACGGGGAATCTTTCCTGCAACATATAAGAAAAGAAAAAGATGAATTGTGGATTTCTGATAACCGGGGAGTCATTATTTATAATACAACGACTGGTGAATATAAACGAATTGGGTTGCATATTCCAAACCAGGATATAATGACGGACTTTATCGGAAAATACACCTTTAGGGACAATCAGGATAACCTTTGGATAGGAACTCATCATACAGGTGTTTTCCAGGCTAATTCGAAAACGAATTTCAGCATGTTAAAAAATAACATTAAACCACCAGCAGGCAATCCGGAAAATGCTGTTTCTTCAATCTCTTTTGATAGAAAAAATAATTTATGGGTAGGATATGTAAAGGGCGGCGTGGAAGTTTTTGATCAAGACAGAAATAAAAAATTTGATCTTGAACGCCCGGATTTCCATTATTCGGGAACAACCGATGTTTTTGCCATCCACCATGACAGGGATGACAACATCTGGATAGGTTCCTTTACCGGAGGGGCTGAGGTATATGATACAGATGGCAACCTGAAAAGCATATACCGCTATGATCCTGAGATAAGCAATGCATTTCCCGGAAATGATATACGGGCAATTACAAGTGACAGGAAAGGCAATATCTATCTTGCCGTCCACGGAAAGGGCATTGCAGTTATTGAACATGAGACCGGAAATTACATAGAATTGAGAAATAATCCGGCTGACCCGGGCAACTCTCTGTCATCTGACTGGACACATAGTTTGCTGATTGATCATAAGGAGAGACTATGGATTGGGTCTGTCGGTGGTGTGACACTATACACTCCTGAAGAAAATTCAATTAAAAATTACCAGTTCGAAGAATTCCCTCGTGGACTGATAAATATTCGATGTATATATGAGGATACACGAAATAATTTATGGTTTGGAACAGATAATGGTGTTGTTGTTCTGGACCCTTCTAGTGATGATTATTTCCGCATTAACACTACAGAAGGCCTTTCAAACAATTTAATTACCTCAATTATTGAAGATAACAATAACAATATCTGGATAAGCACCAAAAATGGACTGGATGTATTTAATGTCCAGGAACAGGAGCAAGACGTTCTTAAATTCCTGCAAAATTCTGACAATGATAATATTAAGGAACTTATTACAAATTATGACCGGTCTGACGGATTACTAACTGATATTTTCAGCTATAACGCGTCGGTTGCTTCAGAGGGGGGGGCTCTTTATTTTGGAAGCAACGCAGGAGTAACATATTTCCATCCTGATTCACTTTTTGCCAATGATTTCATTCCCCCGGTCATTATTTCAAGGCTAAGCCTGTTTAACAGGGAAGTCATGATTGATGATGACACCGGAATACTGAAAAAACACATTAGTCATACTGACAGGATTAATCTTAAATTCAGTCAGCGGGTAATAAGTATGGAGTTTCATGCACTAAGTTTTATTTACCCGGAAAAAAACGGTTATGCCTATAAAATGGAAGGTTTTGATGATGACTGGACTTTTTCCGGGAATCGCAGAGAAGTCACTTATACAAACCTCAATCCCGGAACCTACAGGTTCATGGTCAAAGCCTCCAATAACAGCGGCCTGTGGAATGATGAATATGCCGTGCTGGAAATCAGGATTAAACCACCACTTGGCCGGACCAATGCAGCTTATGCCTTTTACGCTCTGTTAATTCTGACCCTGAGTTATTTGCTTAGAAGAATAATGCAAATAAGGACTCATGCAATGATGGAAGTCAAAAAAGCCAGGGAAGTCGATGAGATAAAGACTAATTTTTTTACAGATGTTTCCCATGAATTCCGTACTCCCCTGACACTTATAGAGGGCCCGGCAGAAAAACTTTTAAAGGAGAGAAATAAATTTGACTGGGATAAGGACTTTTTCCAGGTTAACCTGCTGTACAGAAATGTACAGAGACTTAAACTTCTTATCACTGAACTCATGGAGTTCAGGAAAATAACTGAGGGACAACATAATCTGAAAGTAATTAAAGGAGACTTGCCGGCCTTCATAACCGATATAAAAGATGCTTTTGATTACCTGGCAGATGACAAAAAGATTAATTTCCGGCTTAAGTTGTCACACAATACACTGGTTACATGGTTTGATCCGAAAATAACAGGTAAGATTGTTTTCAATCTTTTGTCCAATGCTTTTAAATTTACACCGGCCGGAGGTTATATCAGGCTGAAATTCAGCATAAACCGGCAATCAGATGAACTGATTAGCAACTTTTATGCAAAAGAATATATAAGAATAGAGGTGAGTGACAATGGCCCGGGTATTCCGGTTGAATTGAGGGAAAAAATTTTCGACAGATATTTTCAGGGCACCAGCCCCTCAGGCAAAACTGAAGGATCAGGTATCGGGCTTGCCCTTGTGAAGGAGCTTGTCACTTTGCACAAAGGTACCATTCAGGTTTCTGCAATCAACTCAAAGAAATATGCTACTGGAAGCTCTTTCGTGGTCCGGATACCTTACGGCGAAGATTATTACACCGGCAGCCTCACAGATGATGTATTCCATGGAGCCGACAAGGAAGATCTGCTTAAAAAAACAATAGCGTTAACAACCGTTACAAGAGAAACTGTACCAGAATCATTGCCTGATGTAACACACAGCCAGACAATATTAATTATTGAGGATGATGAAGAGATCAGGTTATATCTTAAAAATGAACTCGAAAGCAGCTATCATATTTTGAGTGCTTCTACAGCCGAGGAGGGACTTGATTCTGCATTTTCGGAAATTCCGGATCTTATACTCTCAGATATAATGCTGCCTGGCATGAATGGGATTGATTTTTGCAAAACCGTAAAAACTGATCTGAAGACCGAACATATTCCTGTGATATTGCTCACAGCCCGGGCAGAAAATGATGACAGGATTGAGGGACTTGAAACAGGTGCAGATGATTTTATTATCAAACCTTTTGCTATCGAGGAACTTAAGCTCAGAATAAAAAACTGCATCCAGACGAGAATAAAACTTCGTCAAAGATTTATCAAAAACTTTGCAGCAACCTCTGCAGCTGTTCCTGAGTTCAACTCAGATGACAGGTTTATTTCCAGGGCACTGCAAATTGTATCTGATAACATTTCCAATCCGGAACTGGACGTCGACTTCTTTGCATCGGCCATGGGAATGAGCAGGGCACAGCTTTACAGGAAATTCAATGCTTTGACAAATCAAACGGTAAAGGAATTTGTCAGAACCGTGAGATTAAAAAAAGCAGCAGAATTACTGGACGCAGGCCAGCATAATGTTTCGGAGGTCGCCTGGGCAGTAGGGTTTGGTGATCTTCCCTACTTCACCAGATCCTTCAAGATTCAGTATGGTATCAATCCTTCAAAATTCTCTCAACGCAATACCGGGAGAAATGTATCCAACCCTAAAGTACCCTAACCTTAATCTTTACTTAAAAATCCTTTCCCTCACCTGCCGGTTGTATCAGGAAGGTAATCTCAATTTCAGTAACAGAATACCTTCTGACAGGTTATAATGTACTTGCATTTTATCCATCTCATCTGTTTCTCAAAATCCTGATCAGATACATATAGTCAATTATTTGAGAATTCTGTCCAATTGAATTTTATGCCAATAGGTTAGGTTTGTCCATGTATAAAGAGATCAATTCTGCATCTGTTTAATATTGCTATCATATGTGATTCATAGGAACTGAAATACTGAATATGAATTACCAGCTAAGCATTATTATTTGATTATTAGTTTGATTAACCTGCTTTATAAAGATGAAACTATACCGAAGATTATTGCTGGTTTTGATAAAAAAAGAAATATTCCCGGGAATTTCAATCCTTGAGGTGCTGTTGCAACTTTTAATTGTCCTGATAATACTGTTTATGGTAATAGCCCGGTAAAAGATAAACAGCGATTCAGGATTTGGATTAAAATCTCATTATTGCAATAATTTCTCAATTCGGTAAAACTGATACAATAGGTCAATAATATGATATACACAAACAAGCAGGAATAAAGAACAAAATCTAAATTGGTACTTTAATAACCATGTAATTAACCTAGCTCTAACCTAAAATCGACAATTTATGAAATTATTTCACAAGTTAAAACTGATCAGGCGAACCATGTTTCTGTCATGCCTTTTCATGTTTCTTGGTGCCCTTACCGCGTCAGGCCAGGGATTCAGAGTGACAGGAACTGTAAGTGATTCCCGAACAGGTGAACTTTTGCCGGGAGTTAATATAGTTGAAAAAGGAACTACTACCGGAGTTGTTACAAACGTTGATGGTAATTATACAATTACTGTGTCAGGCCCTCAGGCAGTGCTTGTCTATTCTTTCATAGGCTTTGTGACTGAGGAAACACCTGTTAATGGCAGATCAGAAATCAATATTTCTCTGGTCGAAGAAATAAGGGCTCTCGACGAAATAGTCGTGATCGGCTATGGTACTCAAAGGAGAAGTGATCTTACGGGTTCGGTCTCTTCCGTTTCCGAGGACAGGCTCAGAGCCACCATTTCAACATCAATAGACCAGGCATTACAGGGAAAGGCAGCTGGCGTGCAGGTTTTCCAGAACTCCGGTCAGCCGGGAGGAGGTGTCTCCATGCGTATACGTGGTGCCAGTTCAATCCACAGTACCAGTGAACCACTTTATGTGATTGATGGGATAGCGATTTCCGGAAATGCTGCCGGACTTGCACAGGGGTTTTCCTGGGCAGGCGGGGGTGACGGGCAGACCGCGGTAAGTGCTCTGGCCACAATAAATCCTGCTGATATTGTCTCCGTCGAAATACTTAAAGATGCTTCGGCAACAGCAATTTACGGGTCACGTGCATCCAATGGTGTTGTGCTTATTACTACACGACGTGGTCAGCAGGACCAGGCACGGATTACATATGAAACATATTATGGCGTCCAGACTCTCAGCAAATATATGGATGTTATGGACCTTAGCCAGTATGCCGGCTTCTATAATGAAATGTCTGCGGCGGGATGGTTTGCAGAAAGAGAACAATACAGGGACCCAAGCCTGCTTGGACCCGGAACAGACTGGCAAAAAGAGGTTTTCAGGAATGCGGGAATTGGCAGCCATCAGCTTTCTGTCAGCGGAGGTACTGATAATACTACATATGCAGTTTCTGCCGGATACTTCAACCAGGATGGTATCGTTATCGGTTCAAATTTTGACAGGTACTCTATACGGGTGAACCTTGATAATCAGACAAAACCATGGATGAGGGTAGGTAATACACTGGCAGTCAGCCGGACTAACGAGAGGATAACCCTGAATGACTCCGATGACGGAGTAATTGCTGCCACCCTGATCCAGTCGCCCGACACCCCGGTGAGATTCGTGGATGGTTCATGGGGCGGACCGCTGGAATCTCAATTTGGTGTATCCAATCCGGTAGCCATGGCGATGGACAGGGAAAACAACCTGCTGAGGACAAGGGTCATGGGAAATATATTTGCCGAAGCAAGTTTTCTGGAAAATTTCACTTTCCGTTCAGAATTCGGGGGAGATTTGCAGTTTAATAACAGGTATGGCTTTAACCCGACTTACGAATACGGACGTATAATAAACAGAATTAACCAGTCACAAAGAAGCTACGCACAGAATTTCTACTGGGAGATAAAAAACTATCTAACCTACAATCAGACCTTTCTTAACCAGCATAACGTTACGGCAATGATTGGACAGGAGGCGTCGGAAAGCAACTGGGAAGGTTTATCAGCAGGGAGAAGAGGCTTTTTGTCCAATTCCGTACAGGAAATAAACGCCGGAGATGCTACTACCGCGTCAAACGGCGGTTACAAGGGAAGCTCTGCTCTTAATTCATACTTTGGCCGGCTAAACTACAATTTTGATGACAGGTACTATCTGACTGCAACCATCAGGGCCGACGGATCATCAAATTTCGGCCCGGACAACAGGTGGGGTTACTTTCCGTCCTACGCGCTTGCATGGAGGGCATCCAACGAATCTTTCATGGATAATGTAAATTTCATCAGTAATCTAAGGTTACGGGCAAGTTATGGGGAGATTGGCAACCAGAACATCGGGGGATACAGGTACGGATCATCACTGAGCTCTGCACCGTCTGGCATCGGTCAAACTTTCAGGTTGAACAGTATACCAAATCCCCTGGTTAAGTGGGAAGCAACAAAATCGACAAACCTTGCCATGGAACTGGCTCTTTTCGATCACAGGATAGAGCTGATGGTTGATGTATATCAGCAAAAGACTGATGACATGTTGCTGGTGCTTCCACTCCCAAGTTATCTTGGAAGCGGCCACTGGATGGGCATAGGCTCACCATGGGTAAACATTGGAGAACTGGAAAACAGGGGTATTGAAATTGCTCTTAATACCAGGAATATTCAAAAATCAAGGTTTGCATGGAACACAGACTTCATGTTCACTCACAATAAAAACAAATTACTTTCACTGGGCGAGGAAGGAGCCGCAATTTACCAGACAGTCATGTGGTTCCATACAGTAACCAAAACCGAAGCAGGCTATCCTATCGGCCAGTTCTACGGTTACGTTACCGACGGTATTTTCGAAAGCCATGAAGAAATAGTAAACAGCCCGGTTCAGCATGAAAGAATTGACCCGAGAGCCGGTGTTTGGATGGGGGATTATAAATGGAAGGACCTGAATGGTGACGGTATAATAAATGATGACGACAGAGAATATCTGGGAGACCCTAACCCCTTGTTTACATTTGGCTTCAACAACGCGTTAACCTTCGGGAATTTCGACCTGAATATATACATGCAGGGTTCATATGGTAACAAGATATTCAATTTCACCAGAAGGCAAACCGAGGGAATGAATTCCGGCGTTTCAAACCAGCTGGCAACTGTAAATGACAGAACCAGGGTAGAGATTATAGATCCGGACGGCGATCTGTCCGATCCGGATAATTACCTGGTAACTCCTTCCCCGACAGGAATGCCAAGGGCAACACAGACCAATCCAAATAACAATACCCGTATTTCCGACAGGTATATTGAGGACGGATCATATATCAGGATCCAGAACCTGTCGGTCGGGTACAGGTTGCCGGCCGGACTTGCATCAAGGTATTATCTTGATAATGTCAGGATCTACGGAAGTATACAAAACCTTTATACATTCACAAACTATTCCGGTTATGATCCTGAAGTTGGCAACTACAACCAGAACCCAATGCTCATGGGGGTTGACAATGGCCGTTATCCTACACCCAGAATTTTTACAGTAGGACTTAATGTAGGATTCTGAAAATCATATATTGGATAAACCTAAAATACTTAAGATTATGCGAGCTAAAATATCAATAATATTTATTTTCATTCTTATCCTCTCTTTTGGATGTAATGAGGATTTTCTCAACAGGCCACCACTGGATTCGATCACAATAGATAATTTCTATGAATCTACCGAGCAGATAGAAGCTGCAACAGCTCTTCTTTACGGCTGGCCCTGGTTCACTGCCAATGATAAGGCACACTGGACCATTGGTGACGGAGGTGGTGGAAATGACTGGACAAACGACGGGCAGATGGCACAGTTCTTTACTTTCAGTGTCACATCAAATAATGCCCACCTGAATGAAGCCTGGGTTTCTTTCTGGATGACAATTGCCCACTCAAATGCAGTTATAAATGAGGTACCTGAAAAAGCAGCCGCCAGTGTCCCGGAGGCCGTAGTAAAGAGGGCTGTAGCCGAAGCTAAATTCATGCGTGCTACAGCTTATTTTTATATTGTGAGGTTATGGGGCGGAGTTCCTATTATAGAAAACAATACGGAAATTGTTTTTGATTCGAAGATTCCCCGTAACCGGATTGAAGATGTATATACGCTGATTATCCGCGATCTTGAAGAAGCAGCAGCTGATTTACCTTTAACACCGGCACAGGCAGGCAGGGTTTCGTCATGGTCGGCCAAAGGAATGCTGGCAAAGGTATATCTTGCCTGGTCGGGATATAATGAAAGTGGCAGCAGAAGGCAGGCAGACCTGGATAAGGCTGCTGAGCTGGCCGGTGATGTTATTAATAACAGCGGACTGGCACTTATGCCGGATTATGCAGATCTGTTTAAGGTAGAAAATGACAATAACCAGGAGTCTCTGTTTGCCTGGCAGTGGATTGCCTGTACCGGTCAGTGGGGCACGCAAAATACCAATCAGGCATACCTGGCAGCCAGCGGCGATCTGACCGGTGCCGGAGATGGATGGGGAGGGTGGAAAGGCCCGACGATCGACCTGCAGAGTGAGTACCAGTCAGGCGACAGAAGGCAGAAAGCAACAATGATGAGGGATGGCGATTATTATGCCGAACTTAAAAGAGCTGAAGGTGGTTATACACATGAAATTGGCAATGGTGGTGCGCCTACACTGGCACACGTAAAAAAATATGTTATCGGATCATCAGAAGACAACGGAGATAATTCAGTCTGCTTTATGTCTACCGGGCAGAATACCTATATCCAGAGGCTTGCCGATGTATATCTGATATATGCAGAGGCAGTACTTGGCAATAATGCATCTACTTCAGATGCAGGGGCACTTGCTGCATTCAATGCAGTAAGAATACGGGCAGGGTTGCCATCCATGGCCTCTTTTACCTGGGAGGATATAAGGCGTGAAAGAAGGATAGAATTTGCCTATGAAGCAGATTACTGGTATGACCTGGTAAGATGGCATTATTACAAGCCGCAGGAAGCTATAAACCATGTGAGCAATCAGGAGAGAGGTTCATACTGGTATGATGAAGATGCTGGAGTACATCAACTTACCAGTACAAAATTCAATGTTTCCAGTGCCAATTTCACTTTACCCATACCTCAATCCGATTCAGACAGTAATCCCCTGTTACTAGAGGATCCTGTTCCATATGATTTCGGAGGAAATTAAATTAAATATGGTTTAAATCAAAAATTAAAACCTTAAATATGAATAATTATATAAAATATTATAAATATACCGGTAAACTGATGCTGATAGCTATAGTATTACTGGCCGGTTTCCTCTCCTCATGTGAAAAAGAAGAAGATTACGGGATCCCGGAAATAACAAATATCAGGGTAACAGATCCTGACCTTGCCGATGTCACTCTGACAGAGGCTGGTCTTGGAAGGATGATAGTTATTCAGGGACGCAATCTTGCCTCAGTAACCAATATTTTTTTCAATGATGTTGAGGCATTTTTTATACCTACTCTAGTTACAAACACAAATATAATTGTAACTATACCCAATGAATTCCCATCTGAAATAACAAACCAGATAAGGGTTAAAACACTCGGTGGTGAAACAGCATATGATTTTATAATTAATATACCCGCTCCTGTGGTAAATGATTTTCCACTTGAATGGGTAAATGAGGGAGATGTGCTCACTATCAGGGGACAATATTTCCATAGTATTGAAAGCGTAGTTTTCACAGGTGGAGCTGAAGGAACAGTGGCAAACGTGAGTCCAAATGCACTCCAGGTTGTGGTGCCTGCCGGAGCAGAAACCGGCCCGGTTACAGTTAACGCCCTTGCAGGTTCAGGGGTCAGCAAAGCCTGGTTCAGGGATAACCGTAACATGTATATTGATTTTATGGAAAACGGATTATGCTGGGGCGGAGATGCGAATATTATAGACGCTGCCAATATCCCGGCGGGAATTCCGGTACAGCCCATTAACGGTAATTTCTTTTATATTAAAAAAGACTTCGCTGCTGGTACATGGTGGATACAGGAAACTGTCCTTGCTTATTGTGGTGATCTATGGGTTTCTGGTGATCCTGACAAACTTGCACTTGCATTTGAAATATGGGTTGGAGAAAAATGGGACAAAAACTGGTTTGAAATCATTATGGAACCAGGCTGGAAAACCTGGGACTGGCGCGGGTATATAACACATGGAGGTGATGAGGAGACTCTTTCAAGGACCGGCTGGATGACGATTAAGATTCCACTTTCCGACATGGGAGTTACCGGTGAAAGCTTTCAGTACCAGTGGCTTTCATTTAAAGCCCAGGAGGAGGCTACTCTTGAAGTTGCCTTTGATAATATAAGGGTTGTTCCAATTAACTGATTCAGGGCATTGCCGGCAATTCGTATGGTTTTCCATACTATATAGCAGCATGTCAGACTAAATTCGAATGGCAGTAATACAGGAATCAGCCAACACTAAAATAATTAGTCTTTAAGTCAGGCGTTAGTTATTATGATCATGAATTACATGTCAGAAAAGCGTTTGTTAGGTTAGACAAGCGTTGGTTAGGTTAGTTAGGCGTAGTCAGGTTAGTCAGGCGTTTGGCCAGCGAGAAATCAGGTTAAATCTTCAGGGCCAATCAGCCGGTTATTTTCCGGCCGGGAATTGTCCCGGCCGGTTTTTAATTCAAAATATTTCAGCTATCTTCTATACTATCGTTATCTAATAATCTCTTATCCGGGATTGAAGTTGTTGAAGATACCTGATCTTTAACTCCCAATGCATAACAAAAATGACAAAATATTTATATTTTTACTGCTTAAAATCTTAATAATTGATGCTATGTATAAAAAAATCAAGTCCCTCATTCTGCCGGTAATAATTACATTATTGTTAATATCCTGCGTTTCGGAGAAAGCCTATGTGCCTGATCCGGGTGTTGTATCCTATACCTTCAGGACCCAATTTGCCGAAGATGTACCCGGCACTCTTGATATGATCAGGGAGATGGGTATAACCAACATTGAATTCTCCAACCTTTTCGGTAAAAGTGCTGCCGAAATGAGATCCCTTCTTGATGAAAGAGACATGATCTGTACCTCATATGGAGTCAGCTATGACAGGCTGGTAAATGATGCCGTGAATGTGGCTGAAGAAGCTAAAATTCTTGGAGCCAGGTATGTAAGAGTCGCCTCAATCCCTTATGAAAGACCGGAGTTTACAATTGACAATGCAAAACAAACCGTCGAGGATTTTAATGCCGGAGGTAAAATTCTAAGCGAAAATGACATCTGGTTCTGCTATCATAATCATGGTTTTGAATTCAGGCCTTATGATGATGGCACCCTGTTTGATTATATTGTTCAGAATACCAATCCCGAATATGTCAGTTTTGAAATGGATTTGTTATGGACTGTTCACCCGGGACAGGATCCGGTAGAATTGCTGGAGCGCTATCCTGAACGGTTCAGGCTGATGCATCTTAAAGATCTCCGTAAAGGCGTGGTCGGCGATTTTTCAGGCGGCACCCCAAGGGAGAATGATGTCGTTCTCGGAACCGGACAGGTTGACTTTCCTGCTGTACTGGAGGCTGCAGCGAAAACAAATATTGAATATTACTATATAGAGGATGAAAGTCCTGATGTAATTGAGCGTGTTCCGCAAAGCCGGGAGTTTATAATGAGTATTGAGAAGTAAACATCATGCCCCCTGTAAACGGGATCAGGTAAACAAATACAGGAAAAGATACCTGGTAAGCAATGTTATTAGTAAGGTAAACAAGAGATTCAGCCACAGTCCTGCTTTCACCATCTGAGGAGTGGTCATTACCCCGCTTCCGTAAACTATTGCATTCGGGGGTGTTGCCACCGGGAACATAAAGGCACAGCTGGCAGCCACTGCTACGGGTATTGCAAGCTGCAGGGGATCTTCGCCCATGCCTATTGCCACAGAAGCCATAACCGGCAGAAAGGCAGCGGCTGTAGCAGAATTACTTGCCAGGTTGGTAAAAGTTATAACCACTGCGGTGACTATAAAGATCACAACAACAAATGGCATCCAGCTCATACCGATAAAATATCCTCCAATCCATTCGGCCAGACCAGTCCTCTGGATGGCCCCGGCAAGGGTAAGTCCCCCGCCAAACAAAATAAGGATACCCCAGGGAAGCTTTGCAGCTGCTTTCCAGTCGAGGAGAAACTTCCCGGTCCTGTAATTTACAGGCAGAAGGAACAGAAGCAGGGATCCAAAAATAGCTATACCAGCATCAGATAAGCCGGGTATCCATTTTTCAATAAGAGGTCTGGACATCCACAGGAAAGCTGTGAACCCGAAAACCAGGGCAACCATGATCTCTCCCCTTGAGAATGATCCGAGACTTTTTACTTCCTGCGCAATGTACTCCCTGCCTCCTGGAAGACTTTTAAAACGGACAGGAAATGTTATAGATGTAAGTGAAAAGAAAATCAGCGGGAGTCCCAGCAATACAAGGGGGATCCCGACCATCATCCACTGCATGAACGATATTTCCACGCCATATGATTCATTCATAAACCCAATAAGGAGTGCATTGGTGGGAGTACCTATCACAGTACCCAGTCCCCCGACATTAGCCGCATAGGCAATTGAAAGCATAAGTGCTACAGCAAAATGACTGTATTGTAATTTATCAGCATCACTATGCTCCATATTTTTAGTCAGCTGAATAACCGACAATGCAATCGGTAACATCATCATTGTAGCTGCAGTATTGCTGACCCACATACTCATAAAGGCTGTGGAAACAATAAAACCCATAATTATGCTCCTTGGTCTGGAACCAATTATGTTAATTATATTCAGGGCAATTCTCCTGTGCAGGTCCCACTCCTGCATTCCTATTGCAAGGATAAAGCCACCGAGAAAAAGGAATATCATGGGGTTGGCATAAGGAGTAGCCGTGGCACTTATTCCCGAAATATTGAAAAGGGGAAACAGCACAAGGGGCAGCATGGCAGTGACAGGTATTGGAATTACTTCTGTTGTCCACCATATTGCCATCAAAACAGCTATTGCAGCGGTATACCATCCCTCAATACTCAGTCCCTCTGGCGGAGAACTCAGCAACATCAGTAAAAACACCAATAATCCTCCACCCATTCCGGCTAACCGTTTAACTATATCTGTATTTTGGACAGGCTTTGATGAATCCCTCTTTACAGGTTGCTCTCCTGACTTGTTATCTGTTTCTGTTGATGCCATTTTTTACTTTTTAAGATTACTTATTAAGCTTTCTGAAGATCACAGCCGGTTAATAGTCAGTCCCCCGTCAACCATAAAGACGCCTCCTGCAGAAAAAGGAAAACTATTCTGCGCCAAAGCAAGGACTGACCTTGCCACGTCTTCGGGGAAACCCCATCTTGGTTGCACATTCAATCCCCCGGCTATAAGATTATCATATTTTTCAACAACGGCAGAAGTCATATCAGTTTTGATCACACCGGGACGGACTTCAAATACGTTTATTCCATATTCGGCAAGCCTTACAGCCCAAACACTGCTGTGCATTGCATAACCGGCTTTTGAAATGCAGTAATCAGCCCTGTTGGGCGAGACAACAGTTGCCGATATTGATCCGATGTTTATTATAGTACCGGAAAATTCCGGGTCAGCTGTTTTCTGTCCGATCATCTGGTTTGCGATCAACTGGGTAAGAAAATAAGGCCCTTTCAGGTTTATCCTCATGACCCGGTCATAACTCTCCTCTGTAAGTTCTAAAGCATCAAGCCTCTCCAGAGGAGCAACCCCGGCATTGTTAACAAGCAGGTTAATTTTTCCGAAGGCGGCAATTGCTGCATCAAATACTTTTTGCCTTTCGGCAGAATTACCAATATCACCCTGACAATACACCACCCTGGCACCTCTTTCTTTCAGACTTTCAAATACATCTCCAAGCTTATTTTCAGCTCTGACACCGTTGACGGCAAGATCATATCCATTCCCGGCAAGTTCGCGGGCTATTGCAAGGCCAATCCCTCTTGACCCCCCTGTAACCAGTGCAACCTTTCTCATTTCTCAAGTTTCGTTTCAGCACCGTTAAAAAAAGTATAATACCGGTCATTGTTGATAATCCGCCATAAATAAAGTCCGAGTTCCCGCATATGGTAATCTCCCCACATTGAAGATTCATTGCATGGAATTTTCTTTCCCTCAGGAATATAATCCCATCCATTAGGCCTGTGGTAAACCGAATGCAGAAGCAATCCCTGGTGTTCGCTGCCGGTGCTTAGATATGGTTCATCAAGCAATGTCCTGCATACTGTAAGCCCCGCCTGCCAGTAACGTTCTCCCTCCTTTTTATTACCCCTGCCGGCAAGATAGCGGCCCAGTCTGAGCAAACCCTGTGCGCCTATTGCAGCAGCAGAACTGTCGACCGGTTCATAGTCATTAAACGGATCAGCATTGGATTGACTGTAATCGCCCAGTTTTTCAATATTCATGGCACCGGTATCCCAGTAAGGTATTCCGTCCAGCGAGGTATTATCAATATAAAAATCACAGGTAGCTTTTGCAGCCTTGAGCATCATTGACTCCAGTGCATCACGTCCGCCTGTACTTTCAAGTTCAGAATCGGCAACAACTCCAAGAAATTCAAGCTGCTCGGCAAATCCGCACATTGCCCAAGCCAGTCCCCTGGTCCACGTAGTGAAAGGAGAAAATCCCTGCTGTGAATTCGGGCATCTGAATTGACCGTCATTTGTATTGAAAACTGCTTCATGCGTGGTTCTACCTTTCAGGTCATAAGCATCACGCCCTTCTCCGTAATAGATGCTGTACCTGGCAGTAGATCCAATGTGTTTCAGCATTCTCTCAAGCAGGGATATCTGCTGGTCATGCTCGGTAAAAAGCGTGTGGCCAAGCTGGTGGCTCAGTGCCAGTGCACGCATTGACCTGATTGTGTCAACAAAAAGTGAATGAGGTCCGTTAAAGGAGTATACATATCCGGATCCGTCATTGATGTCTGTCCACCGGAACGCCTGAACCGCACCCGTACATTTCAGGGCAAGTTCATAAAATGACCTCTCCCAATTGTCTGCATCTATAATTCCTTCCTGGCAAAGACGCCTTAAAGCACCGTAAGTACTAACATTGTTAAACCCATGATCATGAACTCCGAAATGAGTTATGTGAGGAGCCATCAGTTTCAGGGTCGCCTCCCTGCCCATATCCAGAAACTCTTTTTCTCCTGTGGCATCAAACTGAATTATTTCACCTCCGAACTGGAAGCCCTGCGTCCATTCGGTCCACCCTCTTGTTGTATACTTACCTGCACGTGTATACACAGGCGATCCCTGTGAAACATCATATTCCTTGCGAATAAGCCTGATCTTCCGGGCTGACAGGTCCCATAATCTTTCCAGTGTGGGTTTCAGGCTGGCAATCTGTAAATCATTTGATATTTTCATCCTTTTGTTGTTATTATATTTTTGATAAGTAAGATATATCCATGTCACCGCGGATAAATCACCCATGCTTTATTGACCTTCGGTCTATTCTGCATGCAATAGAAAGTTCATTTGGCAATATTAACCAGAAAGAAATCATTTATTTGTGTTCCCTGGTTCGCGGGAGATTCATCTCTTTTTGCAGGCACTGATTACTTTCAATTACTTCAATTCAGGCACATTGACCCATAACCGTTTTTCTGACGATTCAAGTGCCAGCTCAGCAAGCTGAACCCCTTTGGCAGCTTCAAGCAGTCCCCAGCGAAATGGTTCATCCTTTACAATGTGTCGGAGATAGAGTTCCCACTGGATCTTAAATGCATTATCATGAACCTCATAGGCAGGCATTTTCACCCAGTCATTAAAAAATGTATTCGGAACATCAATATCCGGATTCCATGTCGGCCTGGGCGTCGCAGCATAAGCCTGCATCCACACATCCCTCAGCCCGGCAACCGCAGAACCTTTTGTCCCGTCCACCTGAATGCAGAAAAGGTCGTCACGGCGCACCCGGGTGGCCCAGGACGAATTAATCTGGACTATCAGTCCGTTTTCAAGTTCAAATATTGCATATGCACCATCATCAGCAGTTGCCTTATAAGGTGTCCCGTCTGATTCATATCGTTTTCCTATATGGGTAGCTGCAATACAGGTAAGTGATTTAATACCTGTAAAAAGATTATCGATCACATATCGCCAGTGACAGAACATATCAAGAATGATCCCTCCTCCCTCCTCTTTCCTGTAGTTCCATGAGGGCCTCTGTGAAAGTACTGTATCTCCTTCAAAAACCCAGTAACCAAAATCGGCCTTAACCGATAGTATGTCGCCAAAAAAACCCTGATCAATCAGCTTCTTCAATTTCACCAGACCAGGCAGCCAGAGTTTGTCCTGTACAACACCGTGTTTAACACCGGCTTTTTCTGCAAGCTCGTATAATTCAACAGAATCGTCTACAGTTAGTGCCACTGGTTTTTCACAGTAGATATGCTTCCCTGCTGCTATTGCCTTCTTCAGGCTTGCTGACCGCATTTCAGTTGTCTGGGAATCGAAGTAAACCGGATAATCGTTATTCTTTAGCACTGAATCGAGATCAGTTGTCCATTCCTTTATTCCAGTCTCTTTGCTGAGCATCTCCATTTTCCCGGCGTTACGCCCAACGAGAATTGGCTGTGGCATAATTATCTCCTCATCACTGATCTTTACTCCGCCTTGCCTGATAATAGGAAGTATCGAACGTAAAAGATGCTGGTTTTTACCCATTCTGCCGGTAACCCCGTTCATGATGATACCAATATTATGTGTCTTGATTTTTTTATCCATAGAAGTTGTATTAGTAATTAATTCGAGTATTGTGTTGTTATTATTTTAACTATAAGTAAGCTGCAAATACATGTAATCTGTTCGCCATGACCGGATCACCCATGTTTATTCATTTCTTTTGCGTGCCTTGGGTCGAGGGGAATTCATTCAAAATCATGTATGCATTTTGTAGGCTTCGATTATTCGTTTCAGAAATTCGTCCTGATCGGTTTGCCAGTAAATATTCGAGAATATTTCGACCTCGTTGAAACCATTAAATCCAGATCTGTTTACCCACTGACGTATCTGGGGAATGTTAATGCATCCCTCGCCCATTAAGCCCCTGTCGAGTAATATGTCAGTAGTCGGAACCTTCCAGTCGCACACATGGAAAGCAAAAATCCTGTTCCCTTCACCACACCTGATTATTTCCCTTTCCAGATCCTGATCCCACCATAAATGATAAACATCAACGGCTATACCCAGCCATGGTGATCCAAATTCTTCAGCAATATCGTTTGCCTGTTTCATTGTAGATATAGCCGAGCGGGTATCGGCATAAACCGGATGAAGAGGTTCAATAGCCAGTTTTACATTGTATTTTTCAGCTACCGGAAGTATTGATTCCAGGCCGGCTCTTATCTGATCAATGGATGTCTGAATTGATTGCCCCGGGTCTGCCCCGCAAACAAGCACAACAAGAGGTGCTTCCATCTCCGATGCTTCCCTGAGTGCGTCAATATTATCCTTGATTGAGGCTTTTCTCTTGTCTTCATCGACAGAAGGGAAAAATCCACCCCTGACCAGTGAAACGGTTTTCATCCCTGAGCGTCTGATCATTTCACCGACCTGACGGGGACTGAATCGTCCGTAAGAATCGCGCCATACTGATATCCCGCTCACACCGGAGGCTGAAAACTTACTAATCGCTTCTTCTATGCCAAAAGGTTTTGTGGTAATGGTGTGGATGCATAATCCTGAAAGGTCGGTTAAGGGTCCTGGGTTTAATAGCTTCACAATAACTTGTTTTACAATTTGATAAAATAATTAAGAGGAACTATTATCTGGTAAACGGCAATAAAAGTAAAAAAATAAAGTGATTTCGGCTTACTGAAGTACTAATTTATGTTTTATATGCAAACATACAGGAGCTTATAAAAACAATTTTGGCCAATGGCTGTTTCTTTGATATATTAATACTATGTACAGGATACTGATAATTGATAACGACAAGCAGATCTGCGATTTGCTTGAAAATTACCTTAAAAGGCATGGATTTGAAACATCCGTAGCCTTCAGTGGAAATATTGCCCTGAAGAAATCAGCCGAAGATCATTTTGATATTATATTGTGTGAGTTCACCCTTCCGGACAGCGATGGAATGAAAATATTAAGCTGGGTCAGGAAGAACAGTCCTGAAACTTGCCTGATAATCATGACAGCATATGCCAATGTCAGGGTTGCCGTAAAAATGATCAAAGCCGGAGCCTTCGATTATGTAGCCAAACCTGTTCATCCTGAAGAGATACTGAAGATTGTTCAAAAAGCATTAAGCAGAAATAACAGATTTGAAGGATCGCTGGTTTTCGGCGATACTTTTATAACAGGCAAAAGCAAAAGAATACTACAAGTACTCAGGCATATTGAGGCGGTTGCTCCAACCGACATTCCTGTTCTGATACAGGGAGAAACAGGATCTGGCAAGGAATACATTGCCAGAGCCATTCATTATGCAAGTAAAAGGAGCAACAACGATTTTGTGGCTGTCGATTGCGGAGCCCTTCCAAAGGACCTGGCAAACTCTGAACTTTTCGGTCATGTCAAAGGAGCCTTTACAGGAGCTATATATGATAAAAAGGGCTATTTTGAGATCGCCAGGGGCGGAACACTGTTCCTTGATGAAATTGGTAACCTTCCTTATGAGAACCAGGCCAAGATACTCAGGGCACTCCAGGAAAAGGTAATAAACCGTGTTGGTGAGAATAAAAATATTCCGGTCGATGTCAGAATAATAGTCGCATCGAACGAAGACCTTATGGAAGCCGTGTCAGAAGGTGATTTCAGGGAGGATCTTTATCATCGGATTAACGGTTTTAAATTAATTTTGCCTGCTTTAAGGGAAAGGCCTGAAGACATTCTTGAATTTGCCGGCACATTTATGAAAAGGGCTAACAAGGACTTTAACAAGAACATAGAAGAGTTCGATGAAAGAGTCAAACAGCTGTTTCTTCAATACCCATGGTATGGCAATATCAGGGAACTGGAGAACATGGTTAAAAGGGCCGTTCTGCTTGCAGGCGGAAATGTTATCACACCAGAGACTCTTCCGGAAGAGATACAAAAAACCACAACCCGGCCCGGACCTGATACCGGCAATTTGCAGAAAGGTAGTCCGCAAAATATTATGCCGTTAAGTGAAGCACTGCGGGATATTGAAAAGGAGACAATCAGAAACGCATTGTTAAGAAGTAAATACAATAAATCAATGGCAGCAAAACTTCTGGATATTGACAGGAAAACCCTTTATAAAAAAATCAGGGAGTATAATATATTGTCTCCATAATATCCCTGATCTGGGGATTATTTCCTCACCCTCCCTGAAAAAACCGGCACTGGCAACCTTCTGAGTTATCGTTCATTTCTTATGTTCGGTGGATTTGCCATATTCCTTATAAATATGGCATGATATTTAGACAGTCCGTTTAAGCAGGATATACATTTGCTTCCAGCCAGTCGCGATACTTTCAGATCATTAAAATACTATGGTATGCCTCTTCAATTACCTGATTTGGAATATTCATATGATTCTCTGGAGCCCTTCACAGACTCAGGGACCATGAAAATACACCATATGGTACATCATGCACATTATTTTAACAATTTCATCAAGGTATTAGAAGGCAACAGACTTGAAAATATGGAACCCGAAGCAATCTTTGCAAATGTTTCAAACCTTCCGAACGAAATAAGAAATTTTGGCGGAGGTTTCTTTAACCATTCATTCTACTGGAAAATTCTATCTCCTTCAGGAGGTGGCAAACCTGCAGGCAACCTAATTGATTCCATAGTAAAGTACTTCGGTACATTTGAAAATTTTAAACAGGAATTCTCAAATGAAGCCAACAGGGTATTCGGGTCAGGATGGACCTGGCTTATAAAAAAAACTGATGGCGAACTCCGTATAATATCAACAGCCAACCAGGACAATCCTCTTATGAACCTCTCAAAAATACGGGGTAAACCAATAATTACAATTGACCTCTGGGAACACGCCTATCATTCCAGGTTTCATAACAACAGGCAGGAATACATTCACTCTTACTGGAATTTTGTTAACTGGAAACAGGCAGAGTGGTTATTTGAATCAAATAACAATCAGATTTCCTGGAAGGATCTTGACACATAGATCCTCTTTCGCTATCTTTGAGGCGGACCAGTAAAACCTTTGCACTGCAGAATATCCTGACTTTCAAATGCCGGGACGGATGCCAGTTATATTCTGTAAAGAATCACCCATATTCCCGGCATATAAAAAGTTAAGCCGTGGAAATCAAAAAGTATTCTTAACTGGCAATTCAGGCATAAAAATCTTAATTAACTAAAATATTTAATTACCATGACGATACTTATTACAGGAACCGGAAAAGGATTAGGAGCAGCTTTGGCTGAATACTATTTAAAAAACGGACATAAGGTATATGGAATAAGCAGACATAAAAATAAAATTTTCGATACCTATCCTGCTTACAGATTTCTCTCACAGGATCTCTCAGATTTTGACGAGATGGCATTGACCATTCCAGATTTTTTAAGGGAAGCCGGACAACTCGATATTGCCATACTCAATGCAGGGGTTTTATCTGAAATTGCCGATATGAAAGATACAAACCTGAAAGATATCAAGGATGTAATGGATATAAATGTTTGGTCAAATAAAATCCTGATTGACCTGATGTTTTCCAATCTGAAACAAATAAAGCAGATAGTTGCCATTTCCTCAGGCGCAGCTGTCAGCGGAAACCGGGGCTGGAACTCATACTCACTCTCCAAGGCAGCCCTGAATATGCTTATACAACTGTATGCCGGGGAAGAGCCCGATACTCACTTCAGTGCAATTGCTCCGGGACTGATCGACACAGGCATGCAGGAGCACATATCCTCGCTTAAGTATGACGGGAGATTCCCTACAATAGAAAGCTTAAAAAAGGCAAGGGGCACATCTCAGATGCCTAAACCTGATGCAGCCGCCGAAAAACTTGCTAAAGTAATAGAGAAATCAATACAGGAAGAAAGTGGAGTTTTCCTGGATATCAGAGAAATGGCTGTTGATTAGCCTCCCATCATACATGTCTTCCCCGTCAATGCCCCGACAAAGCATTACCGTGCCCGGAGTATTATAACGCACCGGAAAAAAATTCAGCATTTCACAATTACACCAGCATTTTTAACAGGCCGATAACCTCTTCATGGTTCTTGATGAAATACCGGGCATCAGTCTGCGTCATCCCAACCTTTACCGACCAGGCATCCTCCGGTAAAGCCTGGAACATCAACTCATCACTCCACCCTGCACCAAGAGCCAATATAAAATCGTACTCGCTGTTATTTAACCAGTGCCGGGCGAGATCGCCTTTGTTAATTCCAGAATTACTGAGTTCAATTACTTTATGACCGTGAAAGATCTGTATATCTATATTGGCAGTTATACTGATCAGATGATCATTCAATTCTTTGGCAATAAAAGATGATTGTTCTATGTCAGACCGGCGATAATGCCAGCTTAACGAATAATCTTTTTCAATGATCCTGGTCCCGGGCAGACGGTCGGCATACATTTCCAGAATAGGCAGTATCTCCTTTTTCCAGTCTCCCGAGAGAGGCTTAAGTTGCAACCATTTGCTGTTATCACTGTGCTTTATCCAGGTTCCGTTCTCTGCTGTCAGGTTAACCGGCATATTACCAAGCCATTTATCAAGATCTTCCCTGCTTCGGCCGCTGATTATTACTATATCGGTTTCGGGCGCTTCCTTGATCTTCTTCAGCAGCGAGAGCAGGTTATCAGATGGCCTGACCGATAGGTTATCAGAAAGGGGGACCAGTGTACCATCATAATTAACAAAGATGATTTTCTTTCTGGCATTCTCATAGTTCCTTTTTAATTCATCAATTTTTTCCTGCCTTAGAAATTTTTGCCTTAAAGAATACTCTGATATCTTCCTGATATCAGTAAGAGAACCCACAAAATCATCTGCCCATTTTGTTATATCATACCTTTTCAGCCTTGCCTGCATCGCCTCATTCCTGATTATCTGCTGATCGACGGGCATTTCCAGGCCTTCCTTTATAGCATCGGCTATTTCCTCAATGCTATTCGGGTTTATTATCAGGCTTTCGGTCAATTCCTTTGAAGCACCGGTAAACTCACTCAGCACCAGTACCCCTTTCTTATCATCGCGAGATGCAATGTACTCTTTGGCAATAAGATTCATACCATCACGGAGCGGTGTAAGAAGAGCCACATTGCTCATCCTGAACAGTGAAATAAGTTTGTCATGAGGCAATGATTTATACTGATAAACCACCGGAGTCCAGTCCAGTGTACCATATGCTCCATTAATATTGCCCACAAGCTCATCAAGGCTTCTTTTAATTTCCTGGTATGACTCCACACCGGTGCGGGATGGTACCACCACCATGCTCATGTATACTTTTCCGTGCCATTCAGGATTGTTTTCGAGGAACATTTCAAAACCTTTCAGCCGGTTCAGAATGCCTTTGGAATAATCAAGCCGGTCGACCGACAGAACTATATTCATACCCTCCTTCCCCTGGTAATGAGTTAAAGGTTCAGAGGCCGCAAAACTATTGAATTTCTGATAATCAACGCCCATAGGGAAGGTATCAACTTTAACTGCCCTGTCGGGCAGGTCAATCCTGCCCATCCTGTGCTCAAGTCCGAGAATCCTCAGAACACAACGCAAAAAATACTGCGAATAATCATGTGTATGAAATCCAATGAGATCGGCGCCGAGCAGACCATTTAAAATACCACGACGGCTCTCATCCGGAAGGAGCCTGAACACTTCATACGACGGAAATGGGATATGAAGAAAAAAGCCGATCGGATTTGAAACTTTTTCCCTTAGTAGTTCAGGTAGCTGCATCAGGTGATAATCGTGTATCCAGATTATATCGTCCGGCTTTATTATCTTAAGTAATTCATCCCTGAAAATCTCATTCACTTTTTTGTACTGTTCCCTGAATTCCCTGTCATAAACGGTTAAGGTCGGGAAATAATGGAACAGGGGCCAGATGGTTTTATTACAATACCCCAGGTAAACTTTATCCATTAATTTTTCCGACAAGAAAACCGGTGATGCTGACATGTCTTTACTGAGCTCCTCCCTGACATCATCCCTGTATTTTTTTTTAACTGAGATTCCCGGCCAGCCTATCCATAAGTATTCATTAAGTCCGGAAGATCCCTTAAGAGAGGCAAGATAGTCACTCAGTCCTGACACCAGTCCGCCAGCACTCTTTTCATGATGAAAAACACCATTTTTGATCGTAAGTGATACCGGAAGTCTGTTAGATACTATCAATAATCTCATAATCCAATTTGTTTTTATTAGATACACGTCCGTCAACTCTTCCATTATGCCCGGCCACAAGTCCGGGCTCCATTAATATCGAGGGTGGGATCATTTCAGTAAAATTACCTGAATGCATGTATTACAAAGTTAACCAACTAAAATCAAAAGTTCATCAATAACCTTTGCAATCGATCCGGACCACCCTGAAGTAATTAATAAAGTATGTTCGATTCATCGGTGGTTACTACTTGTTTTGGTTTGTAGCTTAGTTAATATAAATCAATGGGTGATTCATCTGTGGCAACCACCCGGTAAACAAATGCATCTTGCTTATATAATATTTCTTATTTAGTTCATCTTGTGGTAATTATTTTATAATTTAGTCTCAGTTAACCGGAATCATTAAGACAAAAATTATTGTCGGGAAACACTTATTGTCATCGGACACGAAATATATTTTTTCTCATCAGGATAGTCGGATGCCCAATAAACAAAGAAAAATATAAACTTTTTTGCCTTTTTTTCCTTTATGTAGGTGAATACAATTTTTAACCTCAAAATATTAAATAAACAATCGATGAGCAATAAAGATTATCATGAAATTGAGAACCAGGAGTGGCTGGATTCTCTTGAGTATATTATCCAGAACGAAGACCCGGCAAGAGTCCGCGAGCTTCTCGGCCTGCTTCAGAACAAGGCCCATAAAGCAGGCATAACCTTTCGGTGTCCCGGAAACACACCTTACATAAACAGTATTTCCCCCCGAAAGGAATCCCCTTATCCGGGAAGCGCAGAAATTGAGAGAAGAATCAAGAGCCTTGTCCGCTGGAACGCCATGGCAATGGTAGTCCGCGCCAACCTGGAATCTGAGGGTATTGGTGGACATATTTCAACTTATGCTTCTTCAGCTACACTTCTGGAAGTCGGCTTCAATCACTTTTTCCGTGGAGGTGATAACGGAACACCACCGGATATGGTTTATTTCCAGGGGCATGCATCACCGGGAATTTATGCCCGATCCTACCTTGAAGGCAGACTTTCAGAAACCGATCTGCATAATTTCAGACAAGAGCTCCGTAAAGATGGTGGCCTGCCTTCTTATCCGCATCCGAGACTAATGTCTGACTACTGGAAATTCCCCACTGTTTCAATGGGCCTTGGTCCTATTACGGCAATCTACCAGGCCAGATTCAATAAGTACCTGGAAGACAGAGGACTAAAAGAAAAGACCGATCAGAAAATATGGGCCTTCATTGGCGACGGTGAAATGGACGAACCTGAATCTCTTGGTGCAATAACCGTTGCTGTTCGCGAAAAACTTGATAACCTGATATTTGTAGTTAACTGCAATCTTCAGCGGCTTGATGGTCCGGTACGTGGAAATGGTAAAATAATACAGGATCTTGAAGCAGCTTTTAAGGGAGCAAGGTGGAAAGTAATTAAAGTAATCTGGGGAAGAGACTGGGATCCTTTGATTGCCAAGGATAGTTCAGGAGATCTTCTTAAGGTAATGGAAGAAACACCTGACGGCCAGTACCAGAAATATGTGGTCTCTTCGGGCGATTTTATCAGGAAGGATTTCTTCGGAAAGAGCAAGAATCTCCTGAAAATGGTGGAAAATTACTCAGATGAGCAGTTGCAAAAGTTAAACAGGGGCGGACATGACCCTAAAAAGGTCTATAATGCCTATAAGGTGGCTGTTAATCATAAAGGCGCACCCGTCGTTATCCTGGCTCAGACTATAAAGGGTTACGGATTGGGAGAAGCCGGAGAGGGAAGGAATATTACCCATCAGCAGAAAAAACTTAATGAACAGGAATTGCTAGTGTTCCGCAGCAGGTTTGGGATACCTCTTTCCGATGAAGAGGCCAAAAAGGCTCCGTTCTTCAGACCATCAGATGACAGCGAGGAAATGCAATACCTTAAGAAGCGCAGGGAAGAGCTTGGGGGTTACCTCCCTAAAAGGACTGCAAACGCTGAGCCTATAACATTGCCTGATGATAAAATCTACAGTGAACTTCTCGATGGTTCAGGAGACCGGGAACTTGCCACTACAATGTCAATGGTTTCCTTGATGGGCAAGATGATGGCTGATAAGAAAATGGGCAAACGAGTCGTACCCATTGTGCCCGATGAATCAAGGACTTTTGGAATGGATGCCCTGTTCCGCAAATTCGGAATATATTCACATATCGGACAGCTATATGAACCTGTAGACAGGGATAGTCTGCTTTATTACAAGGAAGCAACCGACGGTGCCATACTCGAAGAGGGTATTACCGAAGCAGGATGCATGTCCTCATTTATTGCTGCCGGAACCTCCTACTCCAACCATGGTATAAATATGGTTCCCATGTTCATATATTATTCAATGTTTGGATTCCAGAGAATAGGCGACCTGATTTGGGCTGCGGCTGATGCCCGTACCCGTGGTTTCCTTATCGGAGGAACTTCAGGCAGGACAACACTGGCCGGAGAAGGGCTTCAGCACCAGGACGGGCATTCACATCTTATTGCTATGTCAGTCCCCAGCATTAAGGCATATGACCCTGCTTATGCGTATGAACTGGCAATTATAGTTAAAGACGGGATGAAACGAATGTTCGTTGACCAGGAAGACCTGATGTACTATATTACAGTGTTGAACGAAAAGTACAGGATGCCGAAAATGCCGGAGGGCGTTGAGGAAGGAATTCTTAAGGGCATGTACAAGGTCAGGAAATCAAAAAAATCGGGCGAAAAGATAAATCTTTTCGGAAGTGGGGCAATATTGAATGAAGCACTCAGAGCGGCTGAAATACTTGAAGAAAAGTATGGATTACAGGTTGATGTATTCAGTGTAACAAGTTACAAGGAACTATATGATGAAGCAAGGGAGATTGAAAGATGGAACAGGCTCAATCCCGAAAAAAAGGCAAAGAAGACCTATATCGAACAGTGCATTTCCGGAACCAATGGACTATACCTTGCTGCCCATGACTATGTAAAAGCCATACCGATGACAATAAGTCGCTGGATTCCAGGAGTATTCACGGTATTAGGCACAGACGGCTTCGGAAGAAGCGATAACCGCAGGGCATTGAGGGATTATTTCGAAGTTGATGACAAACATATCGCCTATGCAGCACTTCACAGTCTTTTCAGCAATGGAAAACTTGATAAAAAGATAATTGTAAAGGCCAAAAAGGACTTTAAAATAGATAGCGAAAAATTTAATCCAACAGACGTATAAAAAAAGAAGTGATGATTAAGGAAATTAAACTACCCGAAATTGCCGACAATGTGACCACCGCAATTGTCCTTGAAGTACAGGTTTCAGCAGGCGATAAGGTTGAAAAGGACGACACACTGGCCGAAATGGAAAGTGACAAGGCAACCTTTGAACTTCCTTCTGATTTCGGAGGGACGGTTAAAGAGGTCAAAGTAAGCACAGGCGATGAGGTTAAAGTTGGACAGGTTATGTTCACAATAGACACCTCTGCCGATGGAGAAGAAAAGAAGGAAGTTGATAAAGAGGAGGATAAAGAAGATGGTAAAAAAGCTGAAAAGGGAGATGAAAAGCCGGAACCCGGGGAAGGGGAAGTAAAGGAGAATGAGGCAAAAGAGGAGGTTGAAAAGGAAGATAAACCCGAAGAAAAGCCAGAAGATAAGGTGAAAAAGGGTTCTGGAGAGAAAGAGGCTGCTGCAGAAAAAGATGATGACGGGGAAGCACGGGAACAGGAATCTTCAGCTGATAAAAAGCAGGAGACAGGGAAACCTGCATCTGATATTCCCGCTGCGCCATCAGTAAGACGACTGGCCAGGGAGCTTGGTGTTGATATCAGGCAGGTAAATGCAACAGGTCCGGAAGACCGGGTCACACTTGAAGATGTAAAGGCTTTTACAAAGAAAACGATGGAATCACGGAAAACATCCGGGGTTACAGATACATATGAATTGCCTGACTTCTCTAAATGGGGCCCGGTAAGAAGAGAAAAACTGGATACTATACGGAAAATCACTGCAAAAGCCATGTCTGATTCCTGGCAAAGTATTCCTCATGTGTTTCAGTTTGACAAGGCCGATATCACCGAACTGGAAAGTTTCCGAAAGAAATATTCAAAGCAGGTTGAAAAGGAAGGCGCCAAATTAACATTTACTGCAATTCTCCTGAAAATTACGGCTGAAGCTTTAAAAGCTTTCCCAAGGTTCAATGCCAGTATTGACCTGAAGAACGAGGAGATGATCTTTAAGGAATATGTGAATATTGGTGTGGCTGTGGATACTGAGCGTGGACTGCTCGTGCCGGTAATTCGTGACGCCGACAAAAAATCTATTACAGAGCTCTCCATCGAGCTGAATGAGCTTGCAGAAAAGGCCCGTAATAAGAAGATTATGCCGGATGCACTTCAGGGGGGCAATTTTGCGATTTCCAATCTTGGTGGTATAGGAGGCACAAACTTTACCCCGATTGTCTACCGGCCCAATGTTGCAATTCTGGGGGTCTCCAGGTCGCAGATTGAGCCGGTGTATATCGACGGCGAGTTTAAACCGCGTATGATGCTGCCACTTTCATTGTCCTATGATCACAGGGCCATTGATGGCGCCGATGGTGCACGTTTTCTCAGGTGGCTCTGTGAAGCACTGGAAAACCCATTGCTGGCCATGTTCAGATGAAGTAACAATAAAGTAAGGGATACCAAATGGATATAAAAGCCTTCGGGTTCATTTGGTATTTCTGGCTTTAAATCGCAATGTTCGGCAACCCGGTCGGACATGCCGGAATGCTATGCTAATGATGGCAAAGGCAGTTAGAAATTATCACACAGTGAACAAACAATTAATAAAGAAGGAATTTATATTTTAAAAAGAAATGGAAAACAATAAAAAGTTAGTTGTACTTGGTGCAGGTCCGGGAGGATATGCTGCAGCTTTTCAGGCGGCCAATCTCGGACTTGATGTTGTATTGATCGATCCGAACGATAATCCCGGAGGGGTTTGCCTGTTTCATGGATGCATCCCCACAAAAGCATTATTGCATCTTGCCGGGGTAAAAGAAGAAACTGAGGTGGCAGAAGAATGGGGGCTCAGCTATACCGGTGTAAAGGTTGATCTTGACAAAGTGCGTTCATGGAAGGAATCGGTTGTTAAACAGCTTACCGGAGGTCTCGGACAACTGGCAAAGGCCAGAAAAGTAAAGTATATGAGGGGGACGGCCAGGCTGAAGGATAAAAACACGCTGGAATATAAATCACACGAAGGAGAAGAAAGTGATATCAGTTTCGACAAACTGATCATATCTACCGGTGCCTCTCCTTCAGAACTTCCGGAAATGCCATTTGATGGTGATGTTATTATGAATGCCCAGACTGCACTTGAGCTGAAGAGTGTTCCCGAAAACCTGCTTGTAGTCGGGGCGGGTTATATCGGACTTGAAATGAGTGTCATCTACAAAGCTCTTGGCTCTAAGATAACTATAGCAGAATTCACTTCCGACATATTACCGGGCGTAGATCAGGACCTTAAGGATGTTTTCAAAAAAGACCGTAAGGATCTTATTGACAGCACCATGTTTGATACAAAAGTTACTTCGGTTTCCCCGAAAGGGAAAAAACTTAATGTGGAATTCGAAAATAAAGAGGGCAAAAAAAGTAAAGGTTCCTACGATAAGATCCTCGTTGCAATTGGCGGAAAACCCAACAGTAAAGAAATCGGACTTAAAGAAGTTGGTATTGAAACAGATGAAAAGGGTTTTATTAAAGTTGACCTTGTAAGACGAACAAATATTGAAAACATCTACGCGATTGGTGATGTGGCGGGGCAACCTATGCTGGCCCATAAAGCCACCCATGAAGGTCGTATTGCAGCCGAGCATATAGCCGGACATAAAACTGCATATGAGCCGAGGGCAATCCCTGCCGTTGTTTTTACAGACCCTGAAATTGCATGGACCGGCCTTACCGAAAATGAAGCAAAAGAAAAAGGCATAAAGTACGAGGTGGCTAAATTCCCATGGGCAGCATCAGGAAGGGCAGTAACCCTTGGAGTAAAAAATGGCCTTACCAAACTGATAATTGATCCTGAAACAGATAAAGTGCTGGGTGCAGGAATGGTTGGAAAGGATGCGGGAAGCCTGGTTGCCGAAGCAACCCTGGCCATTGAGATGTCGGCAGTTGTGCGCGACCTTGAGCTTACAATACACCCCCACCCTACTCTATCGGAAACAATTATGGAAGCAGCTGAAATTTACTATGGACATGCAACCCATGTATACAGAAAAAGGAAAAAATAGACCGTCTGCCAGGCAACTGGTTTCCTGGTTTCAGATTAAAGTCTTTGAATCAACAGTGAGCGTGCATAAATATGCGTGAATGATTGGAACAAAAAGGGAATTACAGGGTAATATTTTCATAAAACAGGGAATTTGCAATTTTACTCGTTTAAGCAAGGTCCCCGGGCAAATTGAATGCTTTCATATTCAAATAACCTGAATAGCATATATTTGATGAACCGGTAAATTATCAGTACCTGAAGATTGCATTGAGTTTGGATTCCGGCTCCGGCATTGAATCAGGCCCGGCAAGATATACCTTGCCACTATTTAGTATAGTATGAGTTGCGGCGAGGTTTAGCAAACTGGAACTTTGGGCATCTTCCTTGTCCCCTATCAGGATTTTATAATTCTCTTTATCGTATATTCCCCACACCTCCTCGTTTTTATTCACAAAAAGTGTATCTATTCTTTTATCTATTGCAGCCTGGATTATCTCCTCTTCATTATATGAAGCCTTCTGGGTCGACAATTCATATTCAAATGCTTTTATTTTTTCTTTCCTGACCTGATCGTATTGTCCATCCAGTAAATCCCTTGCCCTTTCATGGAGGAAAACAGGATCTTCATGCTCCGGGTTCCCGGCGATGAAATCCTTTTGCAGATATTTATAATCGTTTACCTCGTTATAAATGGGTACCAGATAATCGACGGTGGCAAGCAGAAGCGGAATTTTCTTCCCGTTTAGGAACTTCATTAATCCTTCATTTACCGCCTTGAAATATTTTGTAATTTCCATCTTTTTCTCTTCGTCACTGGTTGAACCATGCCCGTGAAAGTTTGCCCCTCCCCTTCCATCATTACCTGTGCGGAACTGGAAGTGTTTCTCTTCAAAATCAAAACCGACAACTTCCTGGAGTTTCCCCGGCAGGAGGTCATCCATTACAACCTCATTGATCTGATGGGGGAAACCTTCATAGAACTTTACATTACCAATACTTAATGCCAGTAAAAAAAACTTAACATCATCATTTATATAAGGCATAAGTGGTAAAGTATAGAAGTGGTCGGCTATATAACTGTATGTGTCAAAGTGAACCGGCAGGGTATAATACTCAAAAATATTTTTATTTCTGAATATTGCCAGTCCGTCGGACTGGTATTTCCAGAACCCGGAGTCGCTTAAAAGGCCCATTAAGGGCTCCAATAGCTTGTCTATTTCCCTCTCCTTAAGGGAATAGGATTCAAGCTTATGTTTCACTTCTTTTATTTTGTTTTTCAGATTCTTCTGATCAATATTCTGGTTTACTTCCTGGCCTGCACGATTTGTGGGAATAAAAATACTTATACAATACGGATCATTAATTTGTGCCAGCTCCTTTAATTCTTCATTTGTGATAATTTCCATAGTTTTCTGTTTGATTAAGTTTTTAAAAGGATCATGCGGAAGTGATCCTGGTCAGGAGAACTGCACATACAAAAACAAATTCAATGCCAAAGCAATCCAGCAGTTTGTGTCCTGCCATATTATTAGTAGTTTTGAATATAATCAAGCTTCCGGAATAAAGGGTGAACCTAAATTCTAAACCATGAAAGTAATTCTGCGAGGGGAAAACATCCTCAACCTACCTAATGTTATAAGTTTTTACAGGCTGATCATGTTTCCGGTCGTCCTTATTTTAGCTTTAAGGGGATTTGAACAACTTTTTGTTATCTTACTGTGCATTAACCTTGTCAGTGACATACTGGATGGCTTTATAGCACGCGCCTTTAATATTACAACAAGATTTGGTGCAGCACTTGATAACCTTGCTGATATTGGAACCTATATTCTTGCCCTCTATGGAATATTCAGGTTCAGATGGTCAGAAATTGAGCCACATGCCTGGCTTTTGTATATTTTTCTCGCAATTTTTATATTAAGTTATATAGTTGCCTTTTACAGATTCGGAAAAATTCCCGGTTTACATCTGTATTCTGCTGTATCGGCTGGCTACCTTCAGGGAGCTTTCTTTTTTGTCTTGTTTGCATGGGATTTTCATCTGTGGTTTTATTATATCGCCATCGGATGGGGAATACTGGCATATATTGAAAAGATACTGGTATTGATAAGGCTGGACGACATAAGGTCTGGCGTTAAAGGACTCTACTGGATGATAAGGAAAGACACACAGTAATTCTGCACTGCATTCCGGCATTCATAATTCCTGCCATTGACAAACTGTGGATAATTCACATGTGATGGGGAATTATGCCCCAAAATTGTTTCCCATTTTTTCTGGAACTTCGGGTGGTTATCCGGCCAGATATATCCCTGAATTACATATATCCCTGATTTTCTGATTCTTGCCTAAATGACAATTGTCAAAATACAAAATTTGATCAACTATGGTATAATAGTGGAAGCATATTAGATAAGGTAAAATGGTTGATTGCAGGATTGATAGAATCGCTAAACGAAAAATTCACTAAAATTTTTGCAACGCTATTAAAATTAAATAACTAAAATCATATAATTATGACTAAAACTAATGGAATAAATTTAGGGATCATTTCAATTATGATCTTGTTTATATCTGCTTCATGTAATATGCAACGATCAGAGGCAGATGTCCAGGAAGAGCTGGCTGAAATCAGGGAAGAAAAATCAGAGATTGTACATCAGATTAATGAGGCTTTGAATATTGCCGACATCTCTGAATTCAGAAACCAAACCCGGAATGCACTTGATAATCTAGATAATCAGATCGACAATTATCAGGATGAGATGGACAGAGCCGATCGTAGAATCGACAGGGAAGCACGTGATGCTATCGTATCGATGAAACAGAAGAAAACAGCTATTGAGTTCAGGCTGGATTTACTCGAAGACAGGGATGGTGACGAATCACGCAGAGGCATGGCCGAGGACAGGGGAACCGGCGACCCTGCAGGAACCGGCTATACGGTTGATGGTCCTGAAAGAGCTGAAGCAGACAGTATTAACGGACCTGAACAGCAAATTGAACCGGAAAGAGCCGACAGGCCGACGGGTGTACCGGAGGCTGAAGAAAGAGGAGCCGAAAGGCCCGGCCAAATGAGCGGACCAGACCGTACAGGCGATTTGACAGGCGGACCTGATCAGGCATATGTTGATCGTGGAGAAGATTTACCGGAGTACTATCAGAGTATCATGGAAGAAACAAGAAATGAACTGGTAGAACTCAGGGAAGAAATAGAGCAATTTATGGCACGATCACTTTAAGTTAATCTATAGTAACGTTCAAACCTGATATTTTGTAAAAACCATTTTTAAAATCCCGGTGCAGTCGATGTGCCGGGATTTTTTATGGTAAATAACCTGCATCTGATTTCGCTGCTTTATTATACCTGATTTTCAGTGCCGATGGTAAAATGCGGATTTTAAGTCTTTCAATTTCATTTACTATTTCTCCATCCGTTTGCAGATCATGAGGTTTATCGAGAACTATATCTGCTTTATTTGTTTTTATGACTTTAACATATTTCATTTTTTCAAGTTTCCCGAAAATAAACATCCTGAACAAATAAAATATACTCCACCAGGAGTACAGCCTGACCATAATAATTTCAAATTCTCCGTCATCCACTGATCCTAAAGGGTTTATAACAGCACCGGTCCCAAAACTCCTGGCATTGGCAATTACGAGCATTTCGGCTTTATATTTTTTCTTTTTTCCCTGTGCATCAATACTAAAAGTAATCACAGTTTTTTTCTCAAAAAACTCCCTGAACATCTGTTTACCATAACCCGTAAGCCCTTTAGACCCTTCCTGTTCAAACCTTTTTACAACCCTGGCATTCAATCCGATATCGCTCAGATGAAAACAATGAATTTGATCGTTGATCAGAATTGCATCAAATGGCTTCGCCCGGGCAGTAAGAGAAACTTCCAGTGCTTCTTCAAGATAATCAGGAATATCAAGATTGTATGCCAGTCCATTCGCAGAGCCCGCAGGAATTATGCCGAGTTCCACCCCTGAGCCTATAAGTTGAGAGGCAACAAGATTAATTGTTCCATCGCCTCCACCCGCAATTACCAGATCATGGTTAAAGTTTTCAATTATTTTCTGAATGTCCTTACCGGTATCTGATTTTTCGGTATAATAAACCTGCCAATCAAAATTATGCTTTTTTGAATAATCTTTTATGACAGATTCAAACTCCTTTTTCTTGATTTTCTCTGAAGTTGGATTTACTATAAATAAAACTTTATTTTTCATTATAAACCTTGTTAGGTAATTAATTTACACGGCTCTATGGTAATTTACCTCCAGATCTCACAACTAAATTTACGATTCAACCAGGATACAGTGATATTTCCATATCACCTTGTCGACACGGAAGAATAACCCGTCCGCTGTTTGTTACTTTTGTGTGCGCCAGGAGGATGGGATTCACCCTGGTATTGTTTATGTTAAAATATATTATTATTAAATTTACATATAGATGAGAATGTGATTATTGATATCAAAATTAGCTTAAATAAATGAAGATATTAAAGCCTGTTTTCAGAGGAATTAAAAAACCTTTCAAAAGATTAAAGATATATCTTAAACAGAGGGCCGGGTGGCTGGGCATTCCAAGGATATTGCCTTACAGGGGATTTGGAGATAATTCAAAGGTATACATTACCGGTATGGTAATAGAAGACAAGGGGTTAACAAAACCGGGTGACAGAGAGAAGGTATGGCAGAACATCCTTGCCATGATCAAGCGGTTCTCTTCCGATGAAATTCCCGGTGTAAGAGTAAAAGTTGATTTTGCAGGATTATCGCAGGTTGATGAGACTGATGAAATGGGTTTTTTTGCCTTTGAGTTTAATCTGGAGGAAATTTCAACAGAGTTATTAACCGGGAACTGGCATCCTTTCACTGTAACATTACTTGATGAAATTGTTGATCATCAGCCTGATGTAACAGCTTCAGGTGAAGTAAGGATTATCACTGGCAATGAAGACCGAATAATTGTATCAGATATTGATGATACAATTTTAGTCTCCCATTCTACACAGTTAATCAGGAAATTAAGATTAATGCTGTTCCATAATGCTCTTACCAGAACCCCGTTTGAAGGCGTATCATCCTTCTACAAGGCGCTTGAAAAAGGAAAAGAGAGCCGGGAAAACCCATTTTTTTATGTCTCGAGCAGTGAATGGAACCTCTACGATCTGCTTGAAAATTTCTTCGATCATAATGATATACCTAAAGGTGTTCTGCAATTAAGAAGACTTGAAAACAGTATATACAAATTCTGGAAATCCGGTCAGGGTAGCCACGAACATAAATATGATAAGATAAAATCCCTTCTTGAGTTCTATAAAAACCAGCAGTTTATCCTGATTGGCGATAGTGGGCAGAAGGACCCGGAAATATATCTGAGACTTGCACATGATTATCCCGGAAGGATTGAAGCAATATACATCAGGAAAATAGGCTCAAAAGTATTCGACCAGAATATTGATCCATTGAATTCTAAACTCGAAAACGTCAAAACTACATATATGCATGTAGAAAGCACCAGGGATGCTGCATTGCATGCTTATAACAATGGTTACATTTCGGAAGAAATGATAGTTGAACTGGATCAGTCAGATGAACCCTTAAGAATCTAATTAAAATACTTTTCTATCAGATCATCCACATTATTATCTCCCCTTTCTGATGCCTCCAGCCAGTCCATTAAAGCACCATCTCTGTCACCAATGCGGTATCTTGCGTAACCTCTGCAAATGAAAGTTTCGGGAAAACTGGAAGACAAGGCAATTTCTTTGCTGAAATAATCAATTGCGCCCTTGTAATCGCCTGAATTGAATTTCTCAATTCCCTTATAATAAAACTCAAAAACTGATCTCATCATTTTACCTTAATTTGTACCGACAAGTATTATATCTTAAAAACATTCCTGATACATAACTACCTTGAAAAATACATACCACAATATACTTGGCTGCACATCATGCTGATATTAAGGGGAATGATGAAATTAACAAAAACTGGATAAACAAAAAATATGATGAATTTTTAACCAATGCGGGATATTTATCTACACAATTATCCTCTGGTTTTTCTAAATTTTTCCTGAAATTAATGCGGTTGCATACAGAGTTTTATGCTTTCAAATCATAGAGCTTAATCTTATAATAGAGGGTCTTCCTGTCAATCCTGAGAAGTTTGGCAGCTTTGGATTTATTGTGGTTGGTCTTTACGAGAGCTTCATATATTATTTCTTTCTCAGCAGCCAGAGTTGCCGTTTTTAAATCAGAAACACGACTGTTTTGTGTATCTGGCAAAGGTGCATTCTCCGCCGGTTTTCTTGTGTTTAGTGACAAATTGTGCCTGATCTCTTCAGGTAAAAGTTCGGGAATTATTGTATCTGAGGGTGACAACAACACAATCCTGTTCACCACATTTTGAAGTTCCCTGATATTGCCATACCAATAATAGTTTTTCAGTAATTCTTCTGCAGCATCATCTATATGTAAAATATTTTTATTGAAATCCTTATTGGCTTTTTTTATAAAGTACCATGTAAAATCCATGATATCTTCTTTCCTGTCTCTTAATGCCGGCAAAAGGATCTTAAAGCCGTTCAGACGATGATACAAATCCTCGCGGAACTCACCTGCCTTGACTTTCTTAAGTAAATTGTCGTTTGAGGCTGTGATTAGGCGCACATCAACCCTGATGGGTTTTGTACCACCGGTCCTCTGTATGACCTTTTCCTGTAATGCCCGTAAAATAAGCATCTGGTTCTCAACAGGCAGGTTTCCAACTTCATCAAGAAACAGAGTCCCCCCTTTAGCCTCTTCGAAGAACCCTGTTTTATCTTCCACTGCACCAGTAAATGCTCCTTTCATGTGGCCAAACAGCACACTATTTGCCAAATCTCTGGGTATTGAGCCACAGTCTATTGCTACAAAAGGCATATTGCTCCTGCTACTCGAAAAGTGAATGGCTCTTGCAATATATTCTTTTCCGGACCCGGTTTCCCCCTCAAGCATTACAGACATTTCTGTTGGAGCAACTATACCTACATGCCTCATTACTTCTTTAATCCTGGAACTTGATCCGGTAATAAATTCATTGTCGAAGGCACTCCGGGTTATTTTTTCCCTTTCTTTCTTTAATGCTTTCCCGATAACCTGCAACACCTCTTCCTGTTGCATGGGTTTGGTTATATAATCAAATGCTCCCGATTTAATGAGTTCTACAGCCATTTTAACATTAGTATAGGCCGTCATAATAATAACCGGAGTAGCAGGATTTTTCAATTTGATTTTTTGCAGTAATTGCAAACCATCACAATCAGGCAGGCGAAAGTCAGACAAAACCAGATCAAATTTCGTTTTATCTATTAATTTTCCTGCAGAAAAACCTGAGAAAGCCACCTCAGTTTTATACCCGTTCTGTTCCAGATATTTTTTTAGTATTGAACATATATAAGCATCATCATCTATAATTAGAATAATGGCTTTGCTATGCGCAATTTTTTGCTCCTGTAAACTCATTTTTAGCGATAATACAGATCCTCTCTCACTCCAGGTTTTCCAATGCCTGTTTTAACATTTCTGCGGCTTCAGACGCAATTTCCAACAGAGGGTCACTTCCGATCCCGAGCATCGTTGTATAAGGATCAACTGCAGCAACTTCGGTTTCACCTGCTGACAATTCCTGGATAATAATGCTGCAAGGCAACAGGGTACCTATTTTATCTTCAATCTGCACTGCCTTGTAGGCAAAAGATGGGTTACAGGCACCGAGTATCCGGTATTTACGGAAATCAACACCAAGTTTCTCCTTGAATTTTTCATGCATGTTTATTTCGGTTAATACACCGAAACCAACCTTCTTCAATTCTTCTGCAACTTTTTCTGCAGCGTCTTCAAATCCATAATTCACCTTCTTTGAAAAGTAGTAGTCCATCAGAATAAAAGTTAGTTAATAATTATCGGAATAAAGTTAAATATCTTATTTATTATAAGCGAGTTAAATAATCATGTAAGATAGTTGTCAAAGATTAATCACTCATGATCATCCCTTCGTCACCCGTCGCTTTTGTGAGCACTTTTTCATGGGAGATCCATTTTTTTAAAAGAGTATATTTAAAAAGCTTCTTTTACGATGGACCGTTTGTCAACATTAAACTCCAACAGGTAGTTTTCAACCATCTCTACCATTAAAGGGGGGCCACACAGGTAAAATGTTTTATTGAAATCATCAATATGCTCCATTAAAAATGCTTTTGTAATAAAACCATGTGCATATCCATTAGCCTTTTCCTCAGAAAGTATATTTATAAAATGGTCGCCAAGAGTTTCTTTAAGTTCATTTTTTAAAATAATGTCTTCCCTGGTCTTATTGGCAAAGATCAGCTTATTGCCTCCAATTTGTCCTTTTTTTCTTAGATCCCGCAAAATGGAAATGAATGGAGTAATGCCGGAACCTCCGGCAATAAATACACCCTCTCCCTGATATCTGATAGCTCCAAATGCATTATAAAGAATTAAATTTTCACCAGGTTTCATATCAAGCAACTTATCTGTGGCACCGTCATGTTCAGGATAGGTTTTGATAATAAACTCGAGATGTTCATCCTCCGGCAGTGAAGAAAAAGTATAGGGCCTCCTAACATCCTCCCATCCTTCACGACCCAGAGCTATGCTTGTGGCCTGTCCGGGTTCAAAATTATAATAAGCGGGTTTTTCAGTAATTATACTAAGTGTGTCATGAGTTACCTTTTTGATTGATTTGATACTGATGAAATGTTTTTGCATTGTGTTATTGATTTCTTTGTTTAATAATTATTATATATTCTCTGGATAGATAACATAAAATGCTGGTAAATTGTTCTTTTTTGAGGGAAGAATATAAATTTTTTCTATTATTAACTTTCATTTCATCCAGATAAAATGAACACAGGAAAATCGACATCAGTAATATCTCTTATACTAATAGCAACTGCAATTCTCCGGTTATCAGGGTGCCACTCTGAAAATTCTGAACCGGAATACAAGTCGGCCGAAACAGCAGAAAGCTGGTTTGAAGATAAATTCTCAATGTTCATTCACTGGGGGTTATATTCCGAAGCTATTATGGAAAATTATCCTGGCAAAAAAGTGGGACACAGATCAGCATCCCTGCTTCTGGTTGTTGATAACCCTGAATTGCTGTCGGGTTTGAAGTTGTTCCTTAATCCCTGGTTTGACAGTATAGATGTAATAAGTAACCCCAACCTTATCCCGTCAAGAATTCAAAAAGCACGGTACGACGTTATATTGCTGGACATGAACTTTACAGCCAGTATTACATCAGGCAACGAAGGTATATACTGGCTCAGACAAATTATTGAATCAGAGCCCGATGCAGTTGCAACAGCACAGAAACTGCAGATGCACTCGATGCCATAAAAAAAAGAAGCAAAGGACTGGCTGCATTTATAGAAAGTTTCAGAAAAACATATAACGTGCCTGAGCCTGTACTGCAGGAAACTGACACAGAGGATTTATTCAGGCAAATAAGTTACCTTTTCAGGGAGCAATTAGAGGTGCAGGGGATCAGGCTTGAAATCAGCGTTGACAAAAATATTCAAAGTGTGGTAGCGGACAGGAAACTGGTAGAACAGGTGCTTATCAACCTTGTTCTAAACTCCTGCGAAGCTTTAAAATCGGTTAAATCGCCCGTCATAAGTTTATCCACGTACAACAATAACGGCAGGCCGGTAATAGATGTACGCGACAACGGACAAGGCATGGATGCAGCTACGCTGGAAAAACTTGCGATTCCCTTTTACACCACCAGGGAAAAAGGATCAGGATCGGGTCTTTTCTTTTCACGGCAGGTGATGCGGCTCCATAAGGGCGATCTGATAATCCTTTCTGAACAGGGACAGGGAACAACCGTGAGGATGCTGTTTTAAATGATTTTAAACAAACTTTCCGGTTTTTCCCGTGAGCCGTTGTGAAAAATTCTCCGCTTTAAGATTTCCTGCACCGTCCGAACCGGCTTTTCACGTGCGCTTAATTGTGCTGATTAAACCCCGGTTTTGTGATTTTGTGCTCCGGCTTCATCGGCTGTCACTCCCTGTGAACATTAAGGGCTGAAGCCTGGGCAGCGGGCATGATCAGCAGATCATGGATGGCGACATGAGGAGGCCGGGTAATCATGAATAATACAGCCTCTGCGACATCCCTCGCTGTAAGCGGCTTCATTCCCCGATAAGGGAATTTCGCCTTTTCCTCATCACCTTTGAACCGTACCATCGAAAATTCAGTCTCTACCATTCCCGGAGAGACAGTTGATACTTTTATTCCATGTTTCAGAAGATCAATGCGCATTCCTTTTGAAAGAGCCTCAACCGCATGCTTGGTGGCAGAATATACATTACCCCTTTCATACATCTCCCTGCCGGCAATACTACCCACATTGACAATATGCCCGATACCCCGTTCGGTCATTCCGGGGATAATCTTCCGGCTAATATAAAGCAGTCCCTTGATATTGGTGTCAATCATCTGATCCCAGTCGTCGATATCACCCTCATGAAAATAATCCATTCCGGCAGCAAGGCCGGCATTGTTTATCAGGATATTAATATCCTGCCAATCTGCCGGCAATGAGTCCACTGCATCAATTACTTCATTGTTATTGCGGATATCAAAGTTAAGAGTATAAACGGGGGTTAACCTGGAAAGCCTGTTTTTCAACTCTTCAAGTCTCTCTTTTCTTCTCCCGGTCAGTATAAGCCTGAATCTGTTTTCAGCAAGCAATACGGCTGTTGCCTCACCGATCCCTGCAGTTGCACCTGTAATTAGTACTATTCCATTATCCATAATCGAGGAATCCTTTTAATTAAAAATATTGATTTTATCGTTAAAAATACGGTTCTTTATGAATCCATTAAAAATAATAAATAAAGCCGACAAATCTTAACCTGAAAGATGAACAAATTACTTCTTGTTCCGGTTACCCTGGCGATGATCTCATGCGGAAGCAACAAGACAGATCACGATCGTCCCAATATTCTGTGGATCACCCATGAGGACCTTAGTCCGATCTACGGATGCTACGGCGATGAATATGCCAGGACACCGAATATCGATCTTTTCGCCGAATCGGGATACCGGTTTGTAAATGCCTTCTCAAATGCTCCTATCTGCGCTCCGGCCCGGTCCACTCTGATCACCGGCATGTATGCCACCTCTCTGGGCACACAGCACCTGAGATCGGAAATACCGGTTCCCGCCGGGATGAAGATACTTCCTGAAGTGCTCAGGGAAGCAGGCTATTATACCACCAACAATGTAAAAACAGATTACAATTTCGACCATACAGGCCGGTGGGATGAGAGCAGCAACCATGCTCACTGGAGGAACCGGCCGGAGGGAAAGCCTTTTTTCAGCGTATTTAATTTTATGATAACCCATGAGGGGCCGATTAATGCCCTGCGCAGCTCCGACACTGAATCTCTTGAAGTATTCAGTGACCCCTCCCGGGCAGAACTTCCGCCGTACCTGCCCGACAGTGAGCGCATGAGAGAGATTTGGGCCCATATGTATGACCTCCTTGCCGTATTTGACCATGGCGTGGGTGAATTGCTTGATCAGCTCAAAGAGGACGGGCTGTATAAGAACACAATCGTATTTGTGTTTTCCGATCACGGACACGGACTTCCCGGCCACAAGCGCTGGCTGGACAATGGAGGTCTGCAGGTACCCTTTATATTGCATGTCCCTGACAAATACAAGCATCTTGTAACCAACCTGGAGGGACCGGTAACAGACCGGATGGTTGGTTTTGTTGATTTTGCACCCACGGTAATAACCCTTGCCGGTGCTGAAGTGCCCGAAATAATGGAAGGAAGGAATTTTCTGGGTGCCGGCACCGAACCGAAGGAGTATATTTACGGGTACAGGGACAGGGCAGATGACTGTTACGAGGTTTCCCGCTCGGTTTATGACGGAAGATATCTCTATGTAAGGCACTTTATGCCGCAACTGCCCTATTTTCAGCAGGCAATAATCTTTGGCCCCAACAAGGAAGGAAGCTACGAGGAAATTCACAGGCTTAAGGACCTGGGGCTCCTGCCGGAAGGTACCATGAAAATGTTTGAAAGAAAGTCTGCCGAAGAGCTGTTTGACCTGGAGAACGACCGCTGGGAAGAGAACAATCTCATCAATGAGCCCGCCCTGACCGGACTGGCTGAAGAATTGCGCGAAAAGGTCACCTCCTGGATACTTGATTATCATGATACCGGCATGTTCAGCGAGGGTGAAATGATGATGAGGGCAACTGCGAAAAATACCAGTGTTTATGAAATGGCCCGTGATTATACAAGGGAAGACTTCCGTGGAATTGTAAATGCAGCACAGATGGTTGGGAAAATAAATGACCCCTCTGAATTAATACCGTTTTTTGAAGCAGAAGAGAGTGCTGTCAGGTTCTGGGCACTTATTGCACTTGATGCATTTGAGGGGGATATATCATCTGTAAACTCATACCTTGATAATCTGCTTGCTGATCCCTCCCTCAGCAATGCGGCCAAAGCAGCGGAGATCAAGGTTAAACGATATAATGACCAGCGGGCTTTAAGAGTGCTTGAAAATATACTGGACCACGATTATGAGCCACTTGTTTTGCAGGCAGCCATAAGCGTGAGGCAGCTGGAAGAAAAAGCAGAACCGCTGCTGCCTGTGATTGAAGACAAGATAATGCCAAAATATTCGGGTGATATATGGGGAAGGTACAGGACATGGAGCTATCCAATGTTTATTGGAATGGCGCTGGATCAGACCCTGATCAATAATGGTGTCGACCTGGGTCCGATACCTGACCGGTGACCATATCTGCAGGTTCACCGGCGGAGATAATTTTATACAGATTCTTTTTCGCGGGACTGTTTCAGGTTTAAACAACCCCATCATTATACAGAACAAATGAATTAATTTAAACCCCTAACTTATAATCATGAAAAAAGCAGTATTTATTTCTTTGATCCTTTCGGCCCTGACAGGCCTGAATGCCATCTCACAGTCCCGCAACATAATATGGGACGAAACCTCCGAACAAAAAAAGGAAAGACTGCAATGGTGGACTCATGACAGGTTCGGCATGTTCATCCACTGGGGAATCTATGCCCTGCCGGCACGGCATGAATGGGTTAAACAGAGGGAAAGAATTACGGATGAGGACTACCAGAAGTATTTTGACAACTTTAATCCCGATCTGTACAATCCCCGTGAATGGGCAAAAATGGCAAAAGAAGCAGGCATGAAGTATGTTGTACTGACTGCAAAACATCATGACGGGTTTTGCCTTTTTGAATCGGCTTATACCGATTATAATTCTATGAATACGCCCTATGGCAAGGATCTTATAAAGGAATATGTTGAGGCATTCAGGGCCGAAGGCATGGGAGTTGGCTTTTATTATTCACTTATCGACTGGCACCATCCGCATTTTACGATTGACAGGGTGCACCCTCAGCGAACCGATTCAGAGAAAGAGTATAACCGGATGAATAAAGGCAGGGATATGTCAATATACAGGGAGTACATGAAAAATCAGGTGCGTGAGCTGTTGACCAATTACGGGAAGATTGATATTATATGGCTTGACTACTCCTATCCCGGTGAATTTGGAAAAGGACGGGAAGAATGGGGTTCAGTCGAACTGCTGAAAATGGTTCGTGAATTGCAGCCCGGTATCCTGGTTAACGACCGGCTTGACCTTAAAGAATATGCCGACGGATGGGATTTCACTACACCTGAACAGTTCAAGGTGCAAAGCTGGCCGGAGATAGACGGGGAAAAGATTCCCTGGGAAACATGCCAGACATTGTCAGGCAGCTGGGGTTATTACCGGGACGAACATACATGGAAGAATAACAGGCAGCTTCTTGTATTGCTTATAGAAAGCGTTAGCAAGGGTGGAAATGTTCTGCTTAATGTTGGTCCGACAGCGCGGGGAAATATAGATTACCGTGCTGAAGAGGCTCTTAAAAATATGGGTGAATGGATGAAGTTTAACAACAGGTCTATCTATGGCTGCACCCAGGCCCCTGACGAATTTGAGGCACCGGAGCACTCAATCTTAACCTATAATCCTGAGACCAACAGGTTATATATTCACCTTATTGATTACCCGATAACAAACTACCGGCTTCCGGGAATGAAGGGAAAGGTCAGATATGCCCAGTTCCTTCATGATGCATCTGAATTACTTATTACAGAACCTTACGGACACCACCGCCAGAGTGATATAGCTACCGAAGATGATCTTAACCTGCGTCTTCCGGTAAATAAGCCAAACACAGAGATCCCGGTAATTGAGCTGATATTGTTCTGAGTTTTTCATTTACCGCGACAATTCATGATATATCTCAAACCGAAACCCTGAAAAATCCGGACAGAAATGGACACCCGAAAAAATAGCCGGCCGGCTCTTTTAAGATACACGAACCGGCAAACGGGTAAAATGATCCTTCCTTTGCCGGAATGAAGGAAATACTTCATGGGAAGCCTGATGAATCAAAGGAAAAATATGGAGACACAAATATCTGAGAGATCCTCCAGCCGCTGCCGGTCTGCCAATAAGACTGCAGAAGTCATATTCAATCCTGCCCGGATAAAAACCAGGGCGTATATAACCAAAACGCTCTGGTTTTCACTCCCGGTTCTTGCTTTCGGTACGTGTATGACCGGATGTCTGTCTGCCGGTAACGACAAGCCAGTCCGGCCTAATATTGTGGTGATTATTACCGACGACCAGGGTTGGGGCGATATAAGCCTGCACGGGAACACCAACCTTCAAACTCCTAATATCGACGCACTGGCGCAGAACGGAGCACAGTTCAGAAATTTCTATGTACAGCCGGTTTGCTCACCAACCCGGGCCGAATTGCTGACCGGCAGGTATCACACCCGGATGGGGGTTACAGATACCTCTGAGGGAGGAGAGCGGTTTAACCTTGACGAGACAACATTTGCCGACATCTTCAGGGAAGCAGGGTATGCCACCGCGGCATACGGCAAATGGCACAGCGGGATGCAATACCCATACCATCCCAATGGCAGGGGGTTCGATGAATTTTACGGATTCTGTTCGGGCCACTGGGGCGACTATTTCAGTCCACCACTGGAACATAACGGGAAAATAGTACAGGGAAACGGTTATGTTCCTGACGACATAACCACCAGGGCCATCGATTTTATAAAGGCTAACCGGGAAAACCCTTTCCTGGTTTACATAGCGCAGATAACCCCGCATTCGCCGATGCAGGTACCCGACCGCTGGTATAACAAATTCAGCGATTTTGAGCCTGACATGCCTAAGGATGAGCGGTATCAGGAAGACATTGAATTTACGCGGGCAGCCCTTGCCATGTGTGAGAATATTGACTGGAATGTCGGAAGGGTTACTGACGCCCTCAGGGAACTGGGACTGGAAGAGAACACTATAATCATCTTTTTGAATGATAACGGTCCAAACAGCTGGCGATGGAACGGTGGAATGAAGGGAAGAAAAGGGTCGACCGATGAAGGTGGAGTGCGGTCTCCTCTGTTTATGCAGTGGAACGGGACAATAAGAGCGGGAACGGTAATCGAAGAGATATCAGGAGCAATTGATATTCTGCCCACCCTGGCAGATCTGGCGGGAATCGGCTACAAAACCATTCACCCGCCGGACGGCCGGAGTCTCCGGCCGCTCATTATGAATGAAGAGGGTTTTTCGGGCGAACGGTATATCTTTGCCCACTGGAACGGAAACGTCAGTGTGAGGGATAATAGATACAGGCTCGACCATCAGGGAATGTTGTTCGATATCATTGAAGATCGGGGCCAGAGAAATGATTTAGGTAAAGAAAAGCCGGAAATACTTGATAAATTGCATGAAGCGGCCCAAAACTGGAGAAAGGAGACGATGCCGGGATTGGGAAATGAGCAACGCCCCTTTATTGCAGGGCACCCAGACGCCTTATTTACTCAGCTTCCTGCAAGGGATGGCCGGCCACATGGCAATATAACCAGATCGAACAGATGGCCGAACAGCAGCTTTTTTACCAACTGGACAAGCACAGACGACAAGATCACCTGGGATATCGAAGTCCCGTCCGGCGGAAAATTTGATGTCGTGATATATTATACCTGTCCACACTATGACACCGGATCTGCCTTTGAACTGTCTTTTGGAACCTCAACTCTTGTGGGACAGATCACCGAAGGCCATAACCCGCCATTAAGAGGAATGGAGAATGACAGGATAAAAAGAAATGAATCATATGTAAAAGACTTTAAACCGCTGGATATCGGCACCATATTCCTTGAACAGGGAAAAGGGGAACTGACCCTGCAGGCCACCAAAATTCCAGGATCACAGGTCATGGATTTCAGGTTGATGGTTCTGGAAAGAGTTAATTAATTTAAATTACCAGAATATGATTGGTACAAAGCACATTTTAATAGCCTCATCAACCTTGTTAAACATAAATCTTTCAGGATTATCCTCCGGCCAGGTTAACGACCTGCCGAATATACTCCGGATTACCAGCGATGACAATATTGTATGCCGTGCAGCTATGGTGATAAAAATGCACCCCTGCACTTGAATACACTGCAACTAACAGATATATAAACATAAACCCATTATTATGGAAAAATCTATAACAAAAATATTACCTTTTTTAACCCTGGGAACCGGACTTGCAGGCTGTACCAGTATGAGCGATAAGCCGGCAGAACCCAATATTGTCATCATATTTCTTGATGATGCCGGATGGGCCGACTTTCAGCCTTTCGCCCAAACCAGGTATCCTACTCCCAATGTCAGACAGCTGGCAGAAGAAGGAAAAATTTTCCACAACTTTTATGTACCCCAGGCAGTATGTTCAGCATCAAGGGCAGCTCTTCTTTCAGGATGCTATCCTGAAAGAACAGGGCTGTTCGGGGCTCATGCACCCAGGCAGCGTGGACTCGATCCCGGGTTTGAAACCATCGCCTTGCTATTACAGGAAAAAGGCTACAGGACCGGGTTTTTCGGCAAATGGCATATTGGCGATCATCCCGAAACCAGGCCTCCGGCCAGGGGTTTTGATGAGTCGGCCGGTATAATGTACTCAAATGATATGTGGGCAGGGCATCCTGAGAATCCTGCTTACTGGGGACAATGGCCACTCCAGTACTGGGAGAACGGTACAGTTTCAATTGATTCTGTAACAGCCGCGCACCAGGAACACTTTACCACCTGGTTCACAGAAAAATCGGTCGACTTTATTTCAAGGAACAGGGATAACCCATTCTTCCTATATGTTCCGCATCCTCAGCCACATGTCCCCTTGTTTGTAAGCAGCAAATTTGCAGGTAAATCGGGAACAGGGTTATACGGTGATGTGATTATGGAACTGGACTGGTCAGTCGGGGAGATCATGAGAGCCCTGAAGGAAAACGGGCTGGAGGATAATACGATTGTAATATTCTCATCAGATAACGGTCCATGGCTGGCCTACGGGAATCATGCCGGCAAGACACCCTACAGGGGTGAAAAGGGCACAAGCTTCGACGGTGGTATCAGGTCACCACTTATAATAAAATATCCCCGCGAGATCAGTCCCGGATCGGCTTCCAATAATGCTTTCTTTTCAATAGATATCCTGCCAACTATTTCATACCTTACAGGTTCTCGTCTGCCTGATAATGAAATTGATGGAAAAAATGTATGGGATTTGATCTCAGGAAAAGAGGGAGCAGTTAATCCTCATGACTATTACGGATTTACACTGGGTTCTCAATTTGAAGGTGTTATAAGTGCTGATGGTAAATGGAAACTGCATATACCCCATAACTACAGGTATCCGCTACAAGGTGGAATTGATGGACAGGCAGGTCAGTATATTCAGAGATCCATAGATACCGCCCTGTTTGACATGGTTCATGACCCATACGAGAAAGTCAATGTTATAACTGAATACCCTGAAACAGCCAGACAGATGATCAGGTATGCAGAAGAGCACAAATTGAAATTTTTTCCGCAAAGAGTTGAAAGAAATTAAAATATTATTATGGATTTCAGTTGCCTATCCTTTCCTGCCCGCACTGAAAAAAATAAATGTCCTTGATATTGATCCGAATAATATGTTGTTATATTTTTTTATAAGTAAGTTACATGTCCATGTTTGGTGGTCGCTGCGTATGGATCACCCATGGCTTTATTCATCTCTTTTTGTGTGCCCTGACTCATGGGTGATTCATTAGAAAAAAGAAATTTTAAGATAAACTATTTACGACTATGACTAAATTATTAATAATAATTGCTCTGGCTTTGTGGCCGGCTATAAATACATTCTCCAATGAGGATAAAATCAACGTGGTTATCTTTGGTTCACATCCCGACGATGCCGACAAGCAGGCCGGCGGTACAGCGGCAGAATTTCTAAAGCTCGGGCACAATGTGGTTTTTGTATCGCTTACCAATGGCGACGCCGGACACCAGACGCTTGGGGGCCGGGAGCTGGCTGATAAACGTTACCGGGAGGCTCAGGAAGCCGGAAGGCGTTTCGGAGTTGAGTATATCATCCTTGACAATCCTGACGGGAAACTTTTTCCCACCCTCGAAATACGCGAAGAGGTAATACGGATTATACGGAAATACGAGGCCGACATTGTAATCGGCCACAGGACCAGCGCCCTTCATCCTGACCGCCGGAATTCGGCAATTCTGCTTCAGGATGCAGCATACATGGTAATAGTCCCCAATATAGTTCCTGATGTACCTCCCCTGAAACAAAATCCGCTTTTCCTCTATTTTGAAGATAATTTTAAGAAGCCTCTGCCATTCCAGCCGGATATTGTAGTGGACATTACCGGCTCATATGATCAAAAAATTTATGGGATGGCTGCTCATGAGACTCAGTTCTTTGAGTGGCAGCCATGGATTGCCGGCACCCTCGATAAAGTTCCTGCAAATGAGAAAGACAGACTTGCCTGGCTGGCCGCAATGAGCAAAAGCCCGATGACACCTGCAAAAAGGGAAAGCCTTGAGAAATGGTATGGCTCCGGAAGGGCTAAAAATGTGGCGGTGACTGAGTCATTCGAAATATGCGAATATGGCAGGCAACCTTCTGAACAAGATATAAGGCAGCTGTTCCCTATGTTCGGCAGATAGTCAATTCATGTTATAACTTATCTGTATGTATCATAAATAAGCAGGTCGTTGTCCCGGAGTGTTCAACCATACCCACTTAAACATCTGGAATGACAACAATTGGGAAAAAAATTTCCCCATCTGCAGAAAAATCTGCATTTTCGTAGTGCACGCTCCGGGCCCACGGCCCTCCCTGAAAACTGCCTGCTCTATATGAAACACCGGAAGCCCTGAAACCCGCGATTGTTGGGTGATTTAAAATCTTTTAACTTTAAGGTTCCTCGGCTGGAATTAATTTTGTTGTTAATAAACTAAAAAAAATGATGTATATCCTTAAAAAATATTTTCCGGTAATTATTTTGATTATTCTGACAGGTTGCGGAATATCGCCCAGGCTAACCGAATTGCGGGAAGGTGCCGAAACAGCAATTGAAAATGAAGATTATACAGCTGCCCTGAATTATTATGAAGAGCTGATCGGATTACAGCAAAGCCGCAACCGCGAAATTAACGGTGAAACCTGGTATCATGCAGGAATTTCAGCATGGGAGACCGGTGAAACCAATAAAGCCATAGAATATCTCGTACAGGCAGGCAGAAAAGAGTATACAACCGAATCGAGCCTGTTTATCCTTTCAAATGCCTACAGGGAAATTGACAATCTTTCTTTGGAGATTTCAAGCCTTGAAAATTATACAGATAATCACCCAAACGGCGAGCATATTGGTGAAATGCGTAAGTATCTGTTTGAAGCATATATAGAAAGCAGAAATTATGATGCGGCAATGGATCTGTGGACTGATCTTGAAAAACAGGCTGAAGATGACCCGGAGATAATGGAGAGTTACCTGGTATTAATGAAAAACCAGGACCGTGAAGAAGATGCAAGGAAGATCTCTGAAAAGTTACTACAAATGGACAGTAACAATGCCCTTGCCCTGGAATATCTCGGTGAGCACTATTTCTGGAAAGCTGAGAATCGTTACCAGGAAGAAATGAAAGCCTATGAAGCAAACAGGACAACACGACAGTACAGGCAACTGCTCACTGCCCTCGATGAAATTAACATTGAGTTCAGGTTATCAAGGGACTATTTCCTGCGTTTGTGGAATCAGAACCCTGAATCACGTTATGCAACATATCTCAGGAATATCCACCTGCGGTTCGGAGACGACGAAAGAGCCGGTTATTATCAAAAAAGAATAAAATAACCCACTTGCGGAGAATAAGAATGCACTCTGTTGTATAAATTACGAAAAGACTTGTTTCTGATATTGATCGCGATCAAAATTCCGGTATCGTAACTCCTGCTCAATAATGCCCCCGTTGATTGATCACATGTGCCTTCATCAACTTTCCTCCCTGATTTCCAATCACTATTTTACAATTTATAATTGATGCCCTGCATGTCATACGTTGAATTAATTTAAACCTAGATTGAGCGATTTATGCAAAAAAAGATAAAAGATAGCTTG
>CAYQXY010000032.1:0-419 GCA_964421595.1 uncultured Bacteroidales bacterium
GCCCTGATCAACATTAATGTATCATAAGATTATTTATATTGAACTACCCAAAATTCACTGATCTGATGTCTTTCCCTTGTTTTTAACATCGGTCCTGACAAAGGCTCCTTCACCGTTTTCTTTCAGCGCCCTGAGTCGCTCCTCCGTGGCCTTAGTGATAAAGCCATCTTTGATAATATTTTTTCTGTTCCTGTTTCTTTCCATTAACAGCCTTGATAATTCTCTTTCTTCAGATTTAGAGACCTCCCCGGGTTCTGCTCCTGCAATAACAGACTTTTCAGCAAAGCGGGGAAAGATAATTGCTGAACCGGGACAAACCCGGGCACAGGCCGGGCAATTATTTTTGCATGACAAAGGATTAACCACTTTAAGGCTTTTCCTGTCAAACCTGTAAACTCCAAAAAGGCAGAACGAAGCAC
>CAYQXY010000032.1:429-56886 GCA_964421595.1 uncultured Bacteroidales bacterium
TTTTCCGCATTCTGTACAAAGAGAATGGTCAATAACCGGGTACCACGCAGGAACAGTGAGACTGGATCTATATACAGAATAACCGGCCGTGCCATCAGGAATTTTATAATCTTCACTCAGCATTGACAATATTTTTTCAGCTGGTAAATTCCTGAAATTTACAACCTCTACTTCCGGTATACTCACCTTTGCCTGCTTAAGCATACTTTTTACTGCCCGGGGATAACAGGCAAGGACAATTACTTTACTGTACTTCGTACCAAAGCTTCCGAGCAATTCCTTTTCGCTTAAAGACATGGCACACAAATCATGTAGCTCATAAACTGCCACATCCAGGTTCTTTAACCCTTCTTTAAGCTTCTTAGACTCATTTTCGGAAATCAGCCCGGCTCCACATTCACAGAAAAGTATACAGGAGGTATTTTTCATCAAATTCTAAAAGTAAAAAGCAAATATATCCAATAGAAAACCGATTTTATATTTTTTAACATATTTTGCAATTTCCCTTTCCGCCGAACCTGTGGTCTGGTTTATGAACCGGATGCAAGTGAAATAATAAAATTATCTTAAATTTTGGGGCAGGTAAAATATTGATCATTGTTGCAACAGGCTATACAGGATATTTTCTATCTTTAGACCACAGATAAAAGCTATACGGCCTCTTTAACGGACAGGAATGTTGATTCAGATTTCATTCTTTTACACCAGCAATTCTAAAAAGTAGTTGCATTTCTTGTCAGTTATAGGATCATGTTCTACCAGGACTCAAAAAAACTAAACGGCCTAAGTATGAGCCGAAAGCGAATAAATTTCAACTATAAATAATCAGTATGAACATTTACAAAAGAATTATACCGGTAATAGCCCTGATTTTTATTATCGCATTGACAAATTTTGGCAGCCTTTCTTATGGCCTTCAGGCTCAGGAGCCCGATCCTAAAATTAAATGGTTTACAGATGCCCGTTTCGGTATGTTTATCCATTTCGGATTGTACAGTATCCCTGCCGGTGTGTGGGAAGGAAAGGTATCCGGCAGAAATATGTATGCCGAATGGATACAGAAGCAGGGGAACTGGCCTTACGGTATTGCTGATGATGAATACCAGGCGCTGGCCGCCGATTTCAATCCTGTAAATTTTAATGCAGAAGAATGGGTTCTTGAGGCAAAAAATGCAGGGATGAAGTATATGCTAATAACAGCAAAACACCATGACGGTTTTGCCCTTTGGCCAAGCAAAGTTTCGGACTTTAATATAATGGAGGCCTCACCATTCAGGCGCGATATACTTGGTGAACTTGCTGAAGCTTGCAGAAAACATGATATTAAACTGGGTTTTTACTATTCACACTGGCAGGACTGGCATCATCCCGGCGGAGCCCGCCCGCCGCTCAACGAATTTAAAAGTATCCCGCCGCCTGTGCAGGTGTCAGACAGAGAGTTTGAGAAATACTGGCAGGAGAAATGCCTGCCGCAGGTTACCGAGCTTATTGAAAATTATAATCCTGCCTTTTTATGGTTCGACACCTGGGGAAAGCCGGAAATAATTACCGACAAGAGGCTCGATGAACTAATTGCGCATGTACGGCGGCTAAACCCTGATTGCCTTATAAACAGCAGGATATTGCAAAGGCACCCTGACATCAATAATAAGGTTGACTATATTTCCATGGGCGACAACAGCTTCCCTACCGAAGCTATTGACAAGCCATGGGAAACATCAGGCACTATGAACCATTCATGGGGCTATCACCAGCTTGATTTTGACTGGGAGCCTGCCGGGGGACTTCTCAGAAAACTAATGGGCAACGTATCACGCAATGGAAATTTTCAGATGAATATCGGGCCAATGGCTGACGGAAAATTCCCCCCGGCCAGCGTTCGACGGCTAAGAGAGATGGGAGCATGGCTGCATGTAAACGGTGAGGCAGTTTATTCATCAATGCCTAACCCGTTCTATGAAGAGAACTGGGGGTTTATTACCTGGAAAGAGGAAAACGGCACCGCCAGGGTTTATCTTTCTGTAACTAAATGGCCGGAAAACAGGCGGCTGGTTGTAAGAGGGATTGATATACTGCCGGATAACGTCTATGTACTTGAAACCGGCCAGAAGCTTGATTTCCTGCCGGATCACAGCAGGGCAATCATCCAGTTACCGGTTAATCCTCCTGATGAAAATATTACCGTCATAGTAATGGAGATGCCTGCAGAGAATGTCAGAAAATAATTTCCTTCACTCTGGAAGAAATTATTAAAACAGGATCATTAGTGTCCGATTAATTCTGACAATGACTTATTAAACGTATTATATATCTGATTGTTAAGTGTTATTAGTCAGGTGTCGATTTCATTTTAAAATCTTAACTTCTGTAATCCAAAGCAAAACAATATATTATGAAAAGCCTAAAGCCCCTTCTGACAGCTGTTTTACTCATTATGGTAACTGCAGCGCTAAATGCAACCCTTCACCCCGTGAATCTGCTTTGCGAGAATCTGAAAAACCCCATGGTTGTAGATATACTGCAGCCCCGCCTCTCATGGATAAACTCCTACCCTGAGAATGTGAATGGCCAGGTTCAGACAGCTTATGAAATTAGAGTTGCAGGTAGCCGGGAGGAGCTGCTTTCGGGCAATGCCACACTTTGGAACAGCGGAAAAATTAATTCTGATGAGTCTGTCAATATCCCTTATCGGGGAAAAGAACTGCAGTCACGGCAGGATTGCTGGTGGCATGTCAGGGTATGGGACCGCGAAGGGAGGATGTCTGATTGGAGCGAACCAGCCTTCTGGAGTATGGGACTTCTTGATCCTGACGAATGGAAAGCCTCGTGGATAGGTGCCCCCTGGCAGGATGACACTCCCCTGCCCCGGCCATCCAGACCGGGCCGAAACTACTTCTATGATCCGGAAAGCCCTTCTGAAGATCTTCCGCCCCCGGCACCGATGTTCCGGAAAGATTTCAACATCAACAAACAGGTAGCCTCGGCACGTGCTTTTGTAACAGGCCTCGGATATTTTGAGCTATACCTCAATGGAGAAAAGGTAAGCGATGACATAATGGTGCCCAATGTCACCCTTTATGATGAACGGGAGGATCTGGGCGACATAGGGGTAATGATTGATAATAATTTCCGGGAATACCGTGTGATGTACCTTTCCTACGACATCAAAGATATGCTGAACCAGGGTGAAAATGCCATTGGTGCAATGGTTGGCAATGGTTTTATTAATCCGGCAAACTACTGGTCGGGCGGATATGGTACACCGAAATTTATCGGCCAGATCTATATAACATATACTGACGGGACAGAAGATGTAATTATTTCTGACCAGAGCTGGAAGGTTGCACGGGGACCGGTTGTTATGGATCTCCTGTATGACGGGGAACATTATGATGCCCGTCTTGAGCAGGAGGGATGGAGTGCACCAGACTTCGATGACAATGCATGGGAGACGGCGGCTGTGAGAACATCCCCGAAAGGGCAAATGAAGGCCCATATGTCCCCGCCCGACCGCGTCATGGAAATACTCCCGCCAAAGGAGATCGAACAACTCGGACCGGGTCACTACAAAATTGATTTTGGAGAGGAAATCTCCGGGTGGCTGCGCATTGAAAATGTATCAGGCGAGGCAGGCCATACCATCGAAATAAACTACATTGTCGAATCGATGATGGGTGACAATACATATACGATGAAGGGTGGCGATCCAGAGTCGTATGCTGCAAGATTTACATGGTTCGTTTTCAGGGAAGTCGAAATAAAGAACTGGCCGGGCGAGCTGCGTGAGGATCAGATATCGGCTGAAGCCGTCTATTCTGATGTTGAAACAACAGGACATTTTGAGAGTTCCAACCCTCTTCTGAATACAATAAACAGGATCTGGAGGAGGGCGCAGACCGACAATATGCACGGGGGGATTGTCAGTGACTGTCCGCATCGTGAGCGTAATCCTTACAATGGCGACGGACAGGTGGCCTGTGTCACGGTAATGCATAATTTTGATGCCCGCGCTTTCTACACTAAATGGATTCAGGATATGTTCGGTTCACAGAACCCTGAGAATGGCTATGTACCCAATTGCTCGCCCTGGCAGCCCGGCTGTGGCGGCGGTGTAGCCTGGGGTGCATCCATCGTTATAATGCCGTGGGAATATTATGTCCATTATGGTGACATTGACATGCTCAGGGACAATTATCCCGGAATGAAAGGGTATATTGACTATATGATGATGTGGACCGACTCTGATGGGGTAATGCATTCGCAGGCACCGGACAGGGAAAACCCTAACAGGTGGATAAATCTCGGCGACTGGGTAGCGCCGGGCGATCTGCCTCCTGCCGATATGGTGCATACCTTTTATCTCTGGCGGTGTGCGGAAATGACGGCGAAGACGGCCAGGGCACTGGGACTCGATCATGAAGCGGAAAAATACGACAAACTTGCACAGAGAACGGCCGGGGCTTTTCATGACAGGTTCTATGATAGTGACAGAGGAACATACGGCCCTTATGGAGGTAATATTTTTGCCCTGGAAATGGGTGTCCCTGCCGACCGGTATGAGCGGGTTGTTGCTTCGCTTAAAGCTGATATCGAGGCGAATGGCGGCCATCTTGATACAGGTATATTTGGTACAAGGTATTTTTTTGAGGTGCTTACAAAAAACGGACTTCATGAAATGGCTTACGAGGCTATGACCAAAAGAACCTTCCCCAGCTATGGCTGGTGGATTGAGCAGGGCGCCACTACCATGTGGGAGAAATGGGACGGAACCAATTCGCGGAACCACCCAATGTTTGGAGGGGGCATAACCTGGCTTTACCAGGAGCTTGCAGGGATGAAGCCTGATTCCAGTCAGCCGGGCTACCGCCACATTATTTTCCGTCCGCAACCGGCAGGCGACCTGACCTCAGCATCCTACTCCAACCTTACGCCTTACGGTGAAGCGTCCGTTAGCTGGGAAAAGAACGGAAGCAGTTTCACAATGGATATCACTGTGCCTGTTGGAAGCACGGCAACTGTCTTTGTGCCGACGTCTTCCGGATCGGTGGCTGACGGCGACCGGGAATTGATTATCTCTGAGAATGTCCGGTTTACCGGCACGGATGGCGATTATGACGTCCTGAAAGTTAATTCAGGCAAATACAGGTTTATTTCAGAGTAGTTCTACCGGATGTTGTGCTGCTTTAATCCATTCAGCGATATCATAGTATTGTGAGTATTTCCCGCCATCCTTTTCAGACAGGACATCCGGGGGTACTGAAATTGAAAAGGCAAAATATTAAATTAAAAAAAGCCTGAAGACGATAAGGGCCTGTCCAAAAAAAATAATATAATGAAGTACATCTTAAGCCAATTCTTACTAATAAATATTCGGAAAAAAATCATGAATTTTTTTCAGTATACTGACATATCCCAATATCGGTTATAACAATAATTTTAGCTGATTTTCAGTTAATATCTGAAAATTCCGAGCTATGAAAACAGAGATTAACAGAGATATGATCCCCGTTGATGTTGAATGTTATTCAGGCTACAAGGCAGATGAATACCCTGTGAGGTTTTTCCTGAACAACATGAAGTTCGAGATCAAGGAAGTCACTGACCGCTGGTATCAGACTGATCATAGTCCGGGATCTGCTAAAGCTGATTATTTCAAGGTCAGCACCGCCGACGAAAAACAATATATCCTCAAACGCCAAAGCAATAAGTGGTATCTCCTTATAAAGGGAGAAAGCCTTAATTTCTTTCCCTGATCACACTCTTAACCTATATAACTTCCGCATATTGGTCTTTTTATTTTCAAACGGAATAGTACATTAAACCAGCCTGGCGTTAATTTATAATTAATCTAATTATAAACTTTATCAGTTATATGTCAGCACTTTAGCATTTGTATATATTAATCTACATATAGAGATATTACGTTATTTTACTGATTTAAAATACATTACAATATTTATCATGGAAGACTAAGGAAATTGAATTACCGGTAAACCAAAACTACTGTACCCTGATAATTATTAATTTAGCGCTTTGTCAGTCCAATATAATACCTATTCAATACCTATATGACAAGCAGAAGGGAATTTATCAGGATCTCTGCACTCGGACTTGGTGCATTTGCCCTTGCAGGAGGAACTCTGAAGGCTATCAGGAGCGCATTCGCTGAAACACCCCTTGCCGAACTCAAGCCTGATCTCACAAGAATCCCTACCTACTGCGAAGTATGTTTCTGGAAGTGCGCCGGCTGGATCTACAAGGACGATGATGGGAAAATCTGGAAGATTACCGGAAACGACCTTGACCCCCTGTGCAACGGCAGACTTTGTCCGCGTGGCACCGGCGGCGTAGGTATGTACTATGACGAAGACAGGCTCAAAACTCCTCTGATCAGGACGGGAGAACCGGGTAGCCAGACTTACAGGGAAGCCTCCTGGGATGAAGCGCTCGGGTATATTGCAAAAAGGCTCGGGGAGATCTCATCGGAGTATGGTCCTGAGTGCATTGCACTGTTTACACACGGATCGGGCGGCGATTATTTCAGCACACTGTTGCAAGCTATGGGCTCCAGTTCAATAGCAGCTCCTTCGTATGCCCAGTGCCGCGGTCCGCGTGAAGTTGCTTTTATTTCAACTTTTGGGCGGGGACTCGATTCGCCTGAGATAACCGATATCCGCGATACTGATTGCCTTGTCCTGATTGGCTCCCATCTTGGTGAGAACATGCATAACGGACAGGTGCAGGAGATGTCCGACGCCATTGACAAAGGAGCAACCATAATCACTGTCGATCCGCGTTATTCTGTAGCCGCAGGTAAATCAAAGTACTGGCTCCCAATAAAGCCGGCTACCGACCTGGCGCTGCTCCTTGCATGGATATATGTTATTATTGAAGAGGAGTGGTATGATAAAAAATATGTAGAACAATATACCTTCGGCTTCGACCAGCTGAAAGCCCATGTCAGCAGCTTTACCCCGGAATGGGCTTACGGGATTACCACCATTGAACCTGATGTGATCAGGAAGACAGCCAGAGAGATGGCTAATGCTTCTCCATCGGTCATTATCCATCCGGGGCGACATGTTACATGGTATGGAGATGATACCCAGAGACTGAGGGCTGTTGCAATACTTAATGCCCTGCTGGGCAGCTGGGGCCGCAGGGGTGGTTTTTACATGCCCGACAGAGTTCAGATTCCAACTTATCCCCGTCCGCCTTTTCCCCCTCCTGCACGCACATGGAGAGACGCATTCCCCGACAAGTATCCCCTCGCCGACCTGGCCCTTTCATCGGGCATATGTGAGGCATCAATTCCTGACACCTCCCGCGAATGTGCATTTAAGGCATGGATCGTCAACGGCACCAACCTGCCCATGACACTTCCTGATCAGAAACAGACAATCGAGGCACTCCGGAGTCTTGAACTCGTAGTGGTTATAGATACTATGCCGACAGAAATTACCGGATGGGCAGATGTGGTCCTTCCTGAATGCACCTACCTGGAAAGGTATGACCTGATAAGAAATTCACCCCACCGCAGTCCAAACATTGCCTTGCGGGCCCCGGCATCAGAGCCGCTTTATAACAGTAAGCCTGCTTACTGGATGGCTAAGGAGCTGGCCGGGAAGATGGGCCTGGGTGAATATTTTGCCTGGGAGAGCATAGAGAATATGCTGGACTGGCAGCTGAAGCAGCTCGATACTTCTCTTGAGGAGATGATGACCATTGGCGTAAAAAATTATCCCAGGCTTTATGATGACCTGTATTTCAGGGAAAATGAGGAGATAGAATTTAATACAAACTCAGGAAAGATCGAGCTGTATTCAACAAATATGGCAGCTGCAGGTTTTGATCCCATGCCGGTTTACACTCCTCATGAAGAGCCTCCTGAGGGTTATTACCGCCTGAATTATGGAAGGGCCCCGATGCACACCTTTGCGAGGACTGCCAACAACCCCAACCTTACGGCTCTGATGGATGAAAACAGTCTGTGGGTAAATCCTAAAATTGCTGCTATGTGGGGATTAAACAATGATCAGTATATCTGGTTGCAGAACCAGGATGGTATTGTTAGTACCTTCCCGATAAAAGTGAGGATAACCGAGCGGATAAGATGGGATTCGGTATATATGGTGCATGGTTTTGGCCATGCCGATCCTCGCCTGTCCAGGGCCTACGGGCGCGGAGCAAACGATACCGAAATGATGAGCCGTGTTCACATTGACCCGATAATGGGTGGGACCGGAATGCGGGGCAACTTTGTCACTTTCAGGTTCGATAATAATAAGGAGGAGGTAGTGCTATGAGATACGCTATGGCAATAGACACCAAAAAGTGTGTAGGCTGTTCCGATTGCGTTGTCGCCTGCCAGGTAGAAAACAAGGTCCCCCTGGGTTTTTGCAGAGACTGGGTAGTGGAGGTTACCGAAGGCACCTATCCCAGCCTGGAGATGGAGATACGGTCTGAGCGGTGTAACCAGTGCGACAATTCCCCGTGTGTCAGATGCTGTCCGACGGGTGCCAGCCATTACAGTACGGGGGGGATAGTTCTTGTTACACCAAACAAATGCATTGGCTGTGGAGCATGCATAGCTTCATGTCCCTATGATGCAAGGTTTCCTCATCCGGAGGGACATGTCGATAAATGTACCTTCTGCATTCATCTTATTAAAAAAGGTATGTCTCCCGCATGTGTTGCGGTTTGCCCGACAAAATGCATGTACTTTGGCGATCTGGACAACCCGCAGAGCCCCGTTTCACTGGTCCTTAAAAACCGTAAATGGAAAACTCTGATACCGGAAGCCGGAACTCAGCCACATCTGTATTTTTTAACGTGACAGATAAACATGAAATACAACATGGGTGATTCATCTGAGATAAAACAGGTTAATCAATTTAATACTCAAAAAATATGTAAACTTTCAATTCTTATTCAATTTTACGATTCCATGCATTTGTTTATTTCTTGTATGAGTGCACGTAATTGATTCGTCGAAATCAGATAACATAAACATATAATTTGCTTTTAAAGATTATTTTAAAAAAGACTAAACCGGTGAAAAAATTTGTAATAATACTGGTATGAGAGAAGAGATCATCATAAGCGGCCGAATGAACCACCTTATAGATCCCCAGCTTAATATATGGCACTGGCATATACCTCTTTATCTTTTTTTCGGGGGACTGGCTGCCGGAATTCTGTTTTTTGCTGCATTGTATACCATACTTGGCAAGGAAGATAAATACCCGGCCGCTGTGAAACTTGCGCCGTTCATTACGCCTTTCATTCTTGTAGCGGGACTGATTGCCCTGTTTATTGACCTGAACAACAAGACCATGTTCTGGAGACTTTATACCACCATAAGGCTAGAATCACCTATGTCGTGGGGGGCATGGACACTAATGGTCGTTACCCCGGCATCAATGATCTGGTGTGCACTTAATATCAGGGAAATTTTTCCGAAATGGGACTGGAGATTCGACTGGCTCATCCGCCTCGAGGAATTGATCAAGGGCTACAAAATACATCTGGCCTGGGTGCTGCTTATCTTTTCAGTTATTCTTGGCATATATACCGGCATCCTCCTTTCTGCATTCAATGCCCGCCCTCTCTGGAATTCATCAATAATGGGCCCACTTTTCCTGGCCAGCGGACTCTCAACCGGAGCTGCGTTCATTATGCTTGTCTCCAGGTCACATGCCGAAAGGATAATGTTTTCCAAAATTGATCTTATGCTGATTGGTATCGAGCTGTTCCTTATTGTTCATTTGTTTATGGGACTGCTTGCCAGCACCCAGGTTCAGATCGATGCTGCCATGCTTTTCCTTGGTGGGCCTTATACTGCAGCCTTCTGGGTGCTTGTGGTTTTGATGGGATTGCTGATCCCGGCCATGCTTGAGGTGCTGGAGCTAAGGAAATTCAGGGTTCCTGTTATAATTCCCGGGTTGCTGGTGCTTTTCGGGGGACTAATGTTCAGGTTTCTTATAACCTATGCGGGACAGGTAAGCCGATGGCTTTATTAGGATGACATTATTAGGATGGCTTTAAACAAAAAATATTAACTATTTGCTTTAAACCCGGGGTTTTGAAATTTTCAAAACAGCAGGTGAAAACAGAAGCGAAAACAGAAAACAATTGGTGATAACAATTGCTGAAGCATTTGGTGAAAATAACAGGTGAGAGTAGGAGATGAGAATAGATATATCCCTGTTTTAAGAAAAATCAAAAGGTAAAATTTTTATCTATAACTCAGAGAAATGAATACAAAATACTTAAACCCCTATCTTGGGGGAGTACTGCTGGGACTGGTACTTTTGTCGGCTTATTATGTATCTGGTCGTGGACTGGGTGCCAGTGGGGCGATAAAGGATACTATTGCTGCCGGTGTTAAGACGGTGGCTCCTGCTCATTACAATAATGATGCCTATTACAGTGAGAATTATGCCATGGTAAGAGAAAGGCCAATGAATTCGTGGCTGGTTTACCAGATGCTCGGCGTTATTGCAGGTGGATTCCTGTCAGGTGTGCTGGCAGGCAGATTAAAACTAAAGGTTGAACATTCTCCGGGAATCTCTTCGCCGAGAAGGCTTGGTTTTGCTCTTGCCGGGGGAATTTTGTTTGGTTATGGCTCGCAGATCGGCAGGGGATGTACATCGGGTTCCGCGCTAAGCGGAATGGCAGTACTCTCTTTTGGGGGCTTTATTACGATGGCAGCGATCTTTGGCACTGCTTTCGCCCTTGCTTATGTTTTCAGGAAAAACTGGATATAGCCTTAAAAGAAATTCAGTCGGCCGAAAGGTTTTATAATGCCGTATAAGGCGAAGTAATAGATGAAATATTACACTGGCAAGAAAAATAGCAGACCCTGATCTGCATCAAAAAATAAAGCAATAAATTAAAGAATATGGGACCACTGATTGTTTTCGATATAATTACCGCAAATACCAACCTGCTCCTGGCATTTATAATCGGGATAGGCTTCGGCTTTGTTCTGGAACAGAGCGGATTTTCATCAAGCCGCAAACTGGCCGGCATGTTCTATGGCTATGATACTACTGTGCTTAAAGTGTTTTTTACTGCTGCTATTGTGGCAATGCTGGGTATGCTTTTCTTCAGCCTTTTCGGGTGGATGGACCTTAACATGGTATATGTAAATCCGACTTATCTGACCTCAGCCATTATTGGCGGAGTGATAATGGGGGCCGGATTTATCCTTGGCGGATTCTGCCCGGGAACAAGCTTTTGTGCTGCAGCAATCGGAAAGATAGACGGCATGGTGTTTATCGGGGGACTATTCATTGGTATATTTATCTTTACCGAAGGTTATCCGCTCTGGGAAAAGCTTTATTTAGCCGAATATATGGGTGCGCCAAGGGTCAATGAAATGATCGGGATATCACAGGGACTGTTTGCTTTTATGCTTATCCTCGCTGCCTTTGCGATGTTCTGGGTCGGAGAGTGGGCAGAGAAAAAGTTCCCGAGGGATGCATATTGAAAAGTACAAGTTGCTTATTGAAATGTACAATTTGAATATGTTTATGACATTAAATCAATGTTACCGCAACGGATTAACCTATAAAAATATTAACAAGCGAATTCAGGCCGGAAGAGGCAGAATTATATTGAGATAGCAGCAAGAATTATATTCCATAGTTTGGGTAAATATTAAAATATCAAGGTACTATGTACGCTGCATTGTATGGTTACAATAGAGAATTCTTTGATTATCTGCCACGTTTATGTAACTTTGCAAATGGAAGATTTACCTTATAATGAGCAATTTAAGATACTAAAAATCAAAAAAATGCAGAAAATGAACCCCAGAATTTTACTTGCCGTTGTTATTATTCCACTGGGACTGATTATTGCGATGGTTCCGGAGAATACAACGATGCCCCATAAACTCACCTCCGAACAACTACTTGAGGAAATTGCCAGCGAGGTTCAGTTTGTTTCTCCCGATGAAATTGCACGTATGCTCATCGAAAATAATCCGGGCCTTCAGCTGATCGATGTGCGCAGTGAAGATGAATTCAACAGTTACAGTCTGCCGAACGCCATAAACATACCACTGGGAAATATTCTATCAGAGGAATGGAAGTATATGCTTGACCAGGATATCAGGATCAACGTATTTTACTCCAACGGTTCCGTCAATGGCAACCAGGCATGGATGCTAACCCGGCAACTGGGCTACAGGAATAATTTTGTACTTCAGGGGGGGCTGAATTACTGGATGGAGGCCATAGTAGACCCACAGCCCCCTTCCAGCCTTAGTCCCAATGAAGAATTTGCAAAATATGATTTTCGTAAGGCTGCCGGCCAGGCACTCGGTGGAGGAACGATTGAACGCAGTACAGAGGCTCCCCCCGCACCTGCTGTGCCAGCCATAAGGACCCGGGAACGCACACCGGTTGTTCAGGGTGGATGCTGATACCTGGTCCTGCACGGTTAACCTAAATGGTGACGGTGTTTTGCAATGAAATTATAAATATAATCCCTTCCCTTTCGGGGAATGTAAAGAAAAACCGTCATCAGCGGAAAAGCACCATTCATAAATGCGGAAATTCTTAGAACTGCATCCGAGCTTAAATAGGCCCTGTCATTTTCAATTAAAACAAGTGATTCATCATAATCTTCAGGCAATCCGTATTCCCTGAGATATTTTTTTCCTTCATCAGAATAGAGTGACCGGAACATAATTACCCTGTCCCTCTTCTGGTGTTTTCTTATAAACCTGACAGCCGTGTTGCAAATGGCACACTCGCTATCTACAAGCAATACGGGAACTTCCTTTTTCACTTTCAGCCTTTAATGTTTCTGAATTAGTATCGGTGACTAAACAACTAAACCTCTTCAATGTTTACAATTCTGTTATATCTGCGCTTTATATGACAGGTAAAGTAAAAAATTCGCTAAAATCGGACTATCCAACACCGAAAGAGGTGGCTTTAACCCCGTTTTTGCTTCGCACCGCGAATTTTTTTTAATCGCACATGCCTTTCGGGCAAATCCCCGCCAGGACATTACCACGCCTTAAGGACGTGGGTTTTTGAATTAACCTGAAAACTTCAAAAGACTATTTGTAAACGATGTTATGCTATTTGTATTCAAAAAATATTTACTAATTACTTTGTAAACGATGTGTAGAATTTATCAATTTGAGTTTAACTTTATAAAACAAATACTGTTTAATTCTTGATAATTAACATTTATAATAATTTATAATGGAAAATATAAAACTTCCCGAATTGAAACTTGTCGGACTGAAACTTGACAACAAGGCCACCAATGAAAAAGGGCAGTCGGCCATTGATTGTGGCGAATTATGGCATAAATTTGAAAATGAGAAGGTTATTATGCAAATTCCCGAAAAACTGAACAATGATATCTATGCTGTATACTATGATTACGATGGAGATCACACCAAACCATTCTCATATTTCATCGGAACACGGGTAAAGGAAAACGTTCAATTACCGGAAGGGATGACAAGCCTGAATATTCCTGAACAGAATTACACAAAAGTAACAGCTAAAGGTAAATTGCCTGATTGCATTGCGAATTACTGGATTGATATCTGGAACACAGCAATTGACAGATCATATAGCTTTGACTTTGAAGTGTATGATGAAAGGAGTAAAGACTGGAACAATGGAGAAGTAGATATTTTCGTTTCGACCAGAGAATAATCTCAGATTGTAATGAACAGGGAACAGGCGGGCTACACACAGGGAGCAGTATCAGTAATTGTTAACTCCGGATTATTTGTCCTGAAGCTTTGGGCGGGTATTGTTACTGGATCCATTGCAATAACTGCAGATGCCTGGCATACCCTGTCCGATTCAATAAGTTCAATTGTTGTAATTGTTTCAGTTAAGCTGGCATCGAGAAAGCCTGACAGAAAACATCCCTTTGGTCATGGTAGGTGGGAGCCAATTGCAGCGCTTTTCATCGGATTTCTGCTGGCAATAATTGCCTTTGACTTTTTGAGAGACTCGATAACATTGTTTGCGGGGAAGGAGTCTACCGAGTTCGGCACGCTTGCAATAATAGTTACCATCATTTCAATACTCATAAAGGAATCACTGGCTCAATATGCTTTTTACATAGCACGCAGGACGGGAAACATAACCATCAAGGCAGATGGCTGGCATCACAGGACCGATGCATTGTCTTCGGTATTGATTCTGGCGGGCATACTGCTTGCAAACCAGTACTGGTGGATTGACAGTGTACTGGGAATAATAATAACCTTAATGCTTTTCTATGCCACCTACGAAATAATTAAGGAAGCGGTGGCAAAATTGCTTGGTGAAGTACCGAGTCCGGAACTGATAAAAAAAATCAAACATGTAATTGAGAAAGTATACGGCAATAATTTGCACCCTCATCATTTTCATATCCACAATTACGTAGGGCATCAGGAACTGACCTTCCATATTAAGCTGGATAATCACCATAGCGTTGATTCGGGTCATAAAATTGCCACGGTCATTGAGAAAAAGTTGTACGAGGAATGCGGAATAATTGCCACAATTCATGTTGAACCGATAGATTTTGCCCACGATTCAGATTAAAACAATTAATAAATTATGGATATAATAGGAAAACCTTCGGTCCATCCGGCAATTTTTTACAGTGGCAAGGTTGCCGGCTCTATAGTATGGATAGCACTATTGCTTTCCATAGCCGGAATAGAAGTAATAAGCACAAGGACTTTCTGGTACAGCAACTATATAGGAATACTTATATTTGCAGCAGGTGTTTACTTTTCTTTTGCAAGTCTGTTCAGCCTTGGCAAATCTGCCCGCATGGGTCTGCCGAAAGAGCAAACAACTCTTAAGACCAGCGGCCTTTACAGCCTGAGCAGGAACCCGATATATCTCGGACTGAATCTGGTTACTACAGCATCTGTTGTTTACACCCTGAATGTTGTTATCTTATTCCTGGGGATCTACAGCATTATTTCTCACCATTTTATAATAAAAGGAGAAGAACAGTTCCTTTCATCCAGATTCGGTGAGGAATATAATGATTACAGGATGAGCGTAAAGCGTTATTTATAGCAATCATATCATTTTTGCCGTTTGTTTCTGTTGGCAATTAATTACCTTTAGGCGGAACAAAATTCTCTACAAAATATTTATTAACTACACCATATGGTGTGTACAAACAAAACAAAATGAAGAAAAATATTTTTTTTACATTGTCAGTTGCCGCTATGCTTCTGATAACAATTCCATCATTTGGACAGAGAGAAAACAGGCTTACCAGGCAGGAGAAAAGAGATAACTGGATACTCATGTTCAACGGGAAAAATTTTGACGGGTGGAGACAGTATAATGGCAGTGCGATGCCCGATAACTGGATCATCGAAGATAATTCAATGAAAGTATTGCTTGGCGAAGGCAGAAGGCCGGGCCAGGGTGCCAATGGTGATATTATTTTCAGCGAACAGCAATTCAAAAATTTTGAGCTGGCGATTGACTGGAAAGCCAGTAAAAGCGCAAATTCCGGTATCTTTTATTATGTAGTTGAAGAGGAAGGAAGGCCAATATATTATGGTGCGCCTGAAATCCAGATTCTGGATAATGTTGATGCAACTGATAATAAGATAGACAGTCACCTGGCCGGTTCACTCTATGATATGATAGCAGCCGATCCAAAAACGGTTAATCCTGCCGGTTCATGGAATACAACAGTGATAAGGGTTAAGGATGGTAAAGTTACACATACCATGAATGGAGAAGAGGTAGTATCATATACATTGTGGACCCCGGAATGGGACAAGCTCGTTCAAAACAGCAAATTCAAGGACTTTCCGGGCTTCACCCGTGGTATTGCAAAAGAGGGGTATATCGGACTTCAGGATCATGGATATGCAGTATGGTTCCGCAATATCAAGATTCGCGAACTGTAAAAGGATATGAATAACGGAAGGCTCCTACCCCGGTAGTTTCATAAGTTCTTTCTACCCTGACAATATCAATAGAATTACCCCGAATTTTAGCTGCAACGAGCTTCTTCGGGGTTTTTTTATTTTATTTAACTGCCCCTGGCTGTTCCGCCTGGAGAACTTTTAAATAAGGAGTTCACAGCAAATTAGTCAACAGGATTACCCGGTTGCCTGTCATGGCCTGTGAATAATTAATTAAAATCCCACTATAAATGAGCTCCTTCCTCTGCTTAACCAGCAGTATGAACCTCTCCGGGGCATTTTCATTTATTGAGAATTCCCTATTCTTTTTTAAATACGAATTCTCCCCCTCCCTGCCTCAGGATCATCTTATTTTCTTCCGGCACAAACTCCATTCTCAGCATAGCCTGGTCAAATTTAAATTTATGTTCTCCATCCGCGTCAAGAGGAAATGCCGGCTGACCGGTTCCCTGACCGATGAGGACACCATTCTGCGTGGTAATCGTTATCTTAAGAGGAAGATCGGGAGTAGAATATACTCCGGTATACTGGTCCAGAACCCCGGGGTCTGCTTCGACCGAACCCGCAAACACCGGCAAATCATAATCTTTTCCAAAATAGATGCTCAGCACACCAATAATTATATCATTAACCACCATATCTGTTCCATTGGAAAAATATGCGACAGAAACATCCTCATCGGGAAAATAAAACGCCATCGAGCTAAAACCATCAATTCCACCGGTGTGTCCGTAAGCTTTTTTATCATAAAATGGTACCTGGAACATTCCAAGTCCGAACCCGTCCTTCAGTGACATCATTTTTTGCAAAGATTCATTTGAAACAATTTTTCCCTGAAAAAGGATATTAAGAAAGAGGTTAACATCAGTAGGTGTAGCAACAATAGCTCCTGCGCCAGACGGAATACTCATGTCAGTTTGCGTTGCCCGATTCCATCTCCCCAATTTGCTGTAAGAGAAAGCCTCCCCTTTATTAACATCGATTCCATCGCCATAATAAGTGTTAGCGAGGTTGTAAGGTCCGGTTATGAAATCTTGCAGTATACCGGCAAATTCCCTGCCTGTAACTTTCTCAGCTATATAGGAAAGCAGGACATAATTGGAATTGGAATATTCACTTCTTTCACCAGGTTCAAATACGCCTGGGTAAGATGTAATTTTCTTAACCAGATCTTCCCGGGAAACCTCAGACTCCATCCATGAACTATAATCAGAAGCACTTGTAAAATTGTAGATTCCTGATCGGTGACCAAGCAGGTGTTCTATAGTTATTTTATCTGAATTCTTTATTCCGGGGAAAAACTTCTCCAGCTTACTGTCAAGCTGCAGTTTACCTTCCTCAACCAGCTTTATTATTATAGCTGCGGTGTACATTTTTGAAATTGAGCCTATCCTGTATTTTGTATCTCCAGTAGCCGGAATATTGTCTTCGATACTCACATATCCGATTGAATTCCTGTAGACTTCACTGCCATTAGCAAAAACAGATACACTTCCCATACCTTTACCGGAATTTTCAATCACCGTAAACAAACTATCCATCCTGGCTTTATCAAAAGTCTGGGCATAAATTCCATACCCGATGAATAATAACACTGCAATCAATTTTACTTTCATTTTCATTTTAATCAGAATAAAGTGTTGTTATAGACATATTAAGAAGTTTGCAATTAAACCTTTTGCCGGGCTGATAATCCGCTAAAGGATGACTGTCCCGCTAAAAAGCCTGTTGAGAAGGCTATCTGCAGGTTAAAGCCGCCGGTGTTGGCGTCAAGGTCGATCACTTCCCCGGCGAAAAATAAATTTTTAGTGAACTTTGATTCCATAGTCCTTGAATTAATCTCCCCGGTGGGAACACCTCCAGCTGTAATGATTGCCTCCTTAAAACCGGGGTGTCCTGTAACAGTAAACCTGAAATCTTTCATCAACAGCAGCACCTTGCGCCTCTCCTTTGATCCAAGCTGGTGGCATAGCTTGCTGCCATCAATTTCGAGTATATTAAGGAAAACCGGTATTAGTTTGGATGGGAGCCAGAGCCTGAAAATATTATCAACCTGCTTCTTACCATGGGTATCAAGATCGCGCAACAGCCGGGCATCGAGTTTTTTTTCATCCAGGGCGGGCTTCAGGTCGATGCTTATTTCAACTTTGTCACCTGCAGATACAGCCTCCACTACCTGCCTGCTAAGCGTCAGAATAACCGGTCCGCTCAATCCATAATGAGCAAACATCAGTTCGCCAAACTCTCCTGCAATTTTTCTTCCGTTGACCCACGCTGAAGCATTGATATTTTTCAGACCAAGTCCCTGCAATTGTCCCGCAATTTCGCCGCTTGTTACCAGGGGGACCAGGGCGGGTCTGACCTGGCTGATGGTATGGCCGGCCTGCACTGCCAGTCCATAACCGTCGCCGGTCGATCCGGTTGCAGGATAAGATTTCCCACCTGTACATATTATAACCTTCTCTGAAAGATATTCAATGGTCTTATTACTGGAGCTGGCACGTATACCGGTCACCATGCCTTGATTTATAATAAGCTCATCTGCTTTGGCCTGAAGGAGGATATCAATATTCTGTTTACCCATCCAGCCTGTAAGCGCGTTAAGTACGTCGGCCGCTTTGTTGCTGACAGGAAAAACCCGGCTGCCTCGTTCTGTTGTTGTTTCAACACCCCGTTCATTAAGTATCCTGATTATATCATCCTTGAAAAAAGCGCTGAACGCATGCTTAAGGAACCTTCCACTGGGAAAGATATTCTTGTAATAAACTGACTCGGCTGCATCATGAGTTATGTTGCATCTCCCCTTCCCCGTGATAAGCAGTTTCCTGCCTGCCTGGCGCATCTTCTCAACAAGCAGCACCCTGGCACCCAGATGCGCTGCCCTGCCGGCTGCAATCAACCCCGCTGCCCCCGCTCCTATTACAATAACATCATAACTTTTTTGCATCTTAAAATATTATATTACTAACCATTGCTGGTTAACCGATCTGGACAACTGATTCTGCGAAATCGCAGTTCTCCTCATTTTTCGGCGACTTACTTTCACAGGTTACTGCTGTTTGTCTGTTGTGTGGCATAGTGCATGGCCGATTTCACCCCATCTGCAGCACTTGAAATAATTCCACCTGCATAACCGCTCCCCTCGCCGATAACAAACAGGTTTGCAAAACCGGCACAGAGTCCCCCATCCTCCCTGATAACCTGTATTGGTGAAGAGGTCTTGCTTTCAAGTCCAATAAGGTTCCCGGAATCAAATCCGCGCATTTTTCCCGTAAACTCTTTCAATGCCGTCCGGATAGATCCCGAAACTGAAGAAGGCAGCATCTCCCACAACGGAGCATTTTTCAATCCAAGCGGATAGCTGCTTTTAAGGCTGGTGTCCCTTATTCTGGAACTGATAAAATCTTTTATGCTGCATGATGGCGCTTCATATCCCTGAGCATAAAGGTAGAATTGATGCTCCAGTTCCTCAAGATAGTCAAGTGCCTCTTCTGGAGATACTTCTTTCCCTGCCAGTTCATCAGGATGTATTCCTGCAACACAGGCAGCATTGGCATAATAGCCATTCCGGCTGTAGTAACTCATGCCGTTGACTATATTGGTATTTGCATATGCCGTTGCAGGAACCACCATTCCCCCCGGACACATACAGAATGAATAAACCTGGTGTTTCCCGTCGGCCCGGGAGCTGATCCTGTATTCTGCAGCCTTTACCCCCGGAAGCCTTGGTTTGCCCCACTGTATCTGGTTTATCACCTCCTGCCTGTGCTCCATCCGGCTTCCAATGGCGAAGTTCTTGGTGCGGAAACCCACACCGCGCCTGATCAACATCCGGTAAGTTTCAAAGGCCGAGTGGCCCGGTGCAATAAAAAGAGCATCAGCCCTTAAAGAACCGGCAGAAGTAATTGCTTCTGTGATCACCCCATCTTTGACCATTATATCTTCAAGCATGGTTTCAAAAAGCACTTTACCTCCGATGTCCAGAAAATTCTGACGCAGGTTCTTCACTATCTTTTTAAGGTTGTCAGTCCCCAGATGCGGATGGGCCAGCCAGGCTATTTCGGCAGGGGCACCTGCAGCTATATAACCAGAAAGGATAAAGTCCCTCTCTTTCGATATATGTTTAGACCGTGATGTGAGCTTGCCATCGGAAAATGTACCGGCTCCACCTTCCCCGAATGCATAATTATTTTGCAAATCAAAAATGCCGTCACGCTCGAAATTCTGAATTGCATTATTTCTTTTATGCACTTCCGATCCGCGATCAATCAAAGTAGTCGAAAAACCGGCCTTCTGCATAACCAGAGCACAAAAAAATCCGGCCGGACCACTGCCTGTAACAACAACTTCCTGCTTTCCTTTGAATTCGGGTATTACAAGAGTGTCATGCACGGGTTTCCTGCCATCTTTAATCTCTTCAGAATCAACACCGATCTTCATAAGCCAGTGTATATTACCCTTGTTCCGGGCATCAAGGCTTTTCGACTCGATCTGATATGTAAATTTCCTGATCCTGAGACTTCCTGCAATTTGTTTTCGCAGGATCTCTTCATCATATAGTGTGGTTACCTTAAGCGTAATTGATTTGTATCCCATATAATATTCTAATATGCCCAGAGCGGAATTAAGCAATGTTAAATAGTCCGGTCTTACCGGTATGTTAAAACGCCAGATCCTATCCAACCTGATATCAAACTTGTCTGGAGGGATGGCCGGAAAAGCCGGCAAACAATAGAACCTGCAAAAATCACGGCGCTGCGAATTCCTTACTCTTTTGTCTGTGCTTCACCATCCGGCTTTCGTGGCAATCGGTTACCTGTTTTAGTCTTGCCTTCGGCCCCGGAAAAAATTATCAGTATCCGAAAGAGCGGCCTTCTGCCCTTTCAACGACAAGGCGAAAAGTCTGGACATTATTTACAGCAGGTGCATTATATGAAAAGTCATCTTTACCGGTATACTTTTTCATCATTATATTCAGCGCCCTGATCTTCTCATCATAATCATCTATCATCTCAATCCTTCCATGGAGCAAAACTGAACGATATTTCATGAAATAGCTGCAGGCAACCCCTTCATGTCTGCCACGCAGTTCATGGTCGGTGCTGAAAGCAGCACAGGCACGGTTGTTCTTTTTTAGAACCTCGAATTTTTTACCGCCGGGGCCGGCATGCAAATAAAGAATACCATCCTGATAACCGAAATTCATTGGTATTACATAAGGTACAGCATCGTCGCTTACCATTCCCAGGTAACATGCATCACACTTGACAATTATTTGTTCGATCTCTTCTGGTTTAAGGTCTGTTTTTGCCTGCATTTTGAATGAATGATTTGTTGTTCCTGACTTTACGGTTTTATGATTTTGCAATCCGGATAAATTCCCCTGAAGTTTTGATAACACCAGGGTGATACTGTTTTTTATTCCCCTCCGGATTCGCCAATTCCAGTCTGCAATACCGCTTAAGATATCATAAGGATCTCAAGTGTATGCTTGCCTGGGTAAAAAATTACAATTCAGATCTGTTGGGTTTTATAACCGGATTTTTAATTTCCCGCCTGAGTTCATCCCACAGAATACCACCTGTTGACAAAAGAAGCAAAATTGAGAATATAAGAGACACCCATTCGCCTGCAAAATATCCTCGCGGACTGAACCTGAACTCAATCACATTTTCACCAGCCGGTACCACCATAGCCCTGAGAATATAGTTTGCCCTGAAATATTCAGCCGGCTCTCCGTTTATATATGCATCCCATCCCGCATCATAGTATATTTCGGAAAAAACCGCCAGCCTTTTTGATCCGGTCTTTGAGCGGTATTCAAGGTGATTCGGACTGTAACTGGTAAGTTCTATCAGGTCAGATGAAAAATCAGGGGATTGCCCACCATCTAAACCTTCCTTAATTATTTCTGCTTCCTGTTCGGTCCTTTCCGTCATATTGCCTGCAGGCAGATAACTGTCAAATAGTTCCGGATCACTGACAAAATTTTCAAACCGAACATCAACTATGGCTTCCCGTGAAGGCGAAAAATCGGAAAGCGCAGAAATCTCCTCATCAGCACTTTCCACAATCATTGCCTCATCAACAAACCAGGCATTACCAAGAGCTCCCGGATTCCTGTAGGCTTGCGGCTGGCCATCTTCACCGGGACGAATGAAGTATTTTGCATTTAACATATTGAGCACATCCATGTTATTCTGCGAGAGATGGTACATTATCAGATCCTGATACCGTCCCATCTTTGCACCGTGATATCCACCTATCGATTTATGATGGTATGAGGTAACTGCATCATTGAACGGATCACGTGTGGTATTGTAAACCCTGTAATTAGGATCCTCATCATTAAGAATAACAGCATCAGCTTCAGTTAACTGGAAAGGCTGGACAAGCTGCCTCTGAGCTACAAAATTGTCATTATTGAGAAACCTGCGGTTAACCATCCATAAATCGACAAGGAAGATCAATGCAATTGCAAGTCCCATCCATCTGACTGAAATTTTACTTTTAAGGAACATCCACATCAATCCGACACTTAGAGTGATGAAAACGAATGAACGAAAAGCATCGGCTTTTAAGAGCGACATCCTGTCCCTTTCAAGAGCATCAACCATAATATCCGGCCAGCCCATTGAAATCAATTGCCGGTCTACCTCTCCGGAAAAACTCAGGAACATGCCCGGCAAAAGGGCAAAAAACAAAGTCACTCCACCAGCTATATAAAATGATTTTTTCAGCTTGTCCATGTATGCAGGTGAAGGCCCGCTGATAATAATCTCACGCAAACCGAGCATTGCCAGCAACGGTATGGTAAGTTCGGCAATTACCAGTATCATTGATACAGTACGGAAGCGGTTGTATCCCGGGAAAAAATCAATAAAAAGTTCCGACAGAAAAAGAAAATGGTTTCCCCATGCAAGTGTTACTGAAAGTATTGTGGCAGTTAAAAGCCACCATTTATAGCGGCCTTTAAGTACGAACAAGCCGAGAATGAAAAAGAATATAACGGAGGCTCCTATATATACAGGCCCCGAGGTAAATCGCTGGGTCCCCCAGTAAGCCGGGGCACCGGAGGCAATCTCCCTGGCGCCGGGTACATTATTCTCTGCAAGAACACTGTAAAGCTCCGAACCGGTTCCCAGGTCGTAGTTTGAAGCGCCTCCCATGAAATTGGGTATAAGAAGATTCATGGTCTCGGCTATGCCATAGCTGTAATCATCGAGAATATAATCCTTGTCAAGTCCCGATGTTTGTACATCGGCCCTCGTTGTTAATTCAGATGGCCCCCTGGTTGAGTATCTCCCGTATTCCCACACGAGATACATGTTGGTAAAGTTGGCCCCCACTGCAAGCATAACAGGAATGATCAGGGTAACTATGTTCCTTGCGAAGACCGGCAGCGTGTTATTGCGAAAGGCATGGACGAGCTCGTATATACCGTAAACCAAAACTATAAGCAGGGTATAATATGTGATCTGGAGGTGATTGGTATATAACTGAAGGGCGAGGAACAAGCCCGTCAGGGCACATCCCAGCAGCAGCTTCCCTCTGAAAGAGATAATTATTCCGGCCAGCAGGGGTGCCATATAGCTCATTGCATGCGCCTTCGTATTATGGCCGGCGGCTTCAATTATGAAAAAATAAGTGGAGAATCCGAATGCTACCGCTCCGGCAATCCCGAGCCAGGGATTAATCCTGAAAGCAAGCATAAGGATATAAAAACCGGTAAGACTTAGGAAAAGGTATTTGGCAGGCCTTGGCAAACCAACTGATAATATCTGATCTGCATACTGTACCAGTTTATAGGGGTACCTGACAGAGATAAGGTATGCCGGCATACCGCCGAACATCGAATTGGTCCATAAAGCCTCTTCGCCTGTTTCTGCCCTGTAATCGGCTATTTCTTTTGACATCCCGCGGTACTGGATGATATCCGACTGCATTAGCCGTTTCCCCTCAAGCAGCGGAGAAAAATAGACGAGTGTTATAATAAGGAAAAGGATCAGGGCAACAAGATGCGGGAGGGATTTACTGATAAGTGTCTTTAACATTATTTATAATTTAAAATTGACAGGCTAAAAGCACACGCCTCGTATCAATTATCATCAAGTTCTTCGTAATCAACATATTCACCGTCATCCTTGGTAATTATCTTGTTTTCTTCGCCCGGCTTATACCGGATAATTACTTCACCTTCCCTCTCCTTTTTCCTTTGATCCCGCATTTTTTTGTCATAATCGCCTCTTACCCTGTCGGACATTCGACGGAATAAAAACCTCACGACAAATGGCAATACATACCTGGAAAACAAGCTGAAAAGAAAATAAAAAAGAAAAAATATTAATGCAAATTTTATCAGTCCCACAATTAAAATTCTTTAGCCCGACAAAGTTAATAATAAATTAAGCATAACTCAAACGCACCATACCTTTACATGACATGGAAAGTGTATTTAACGAAAGACAAATTAAGGTTATTGCCGGATCTCCGTTATCCGGGAATGAAGAGATTCAATGAGCCTTCAATATCAGGAGCAATGAAACTCAGACCAACATTATTTTGATCGATCTTTCATGATTGGGGTCACTTAAAAGAAATTAATAAAGCAAGGGTGAGCCATCTGTGATTCCAATAATCGCTGTACGAATCTTAATCTGGTGTCCCGGGGTACAAAATAGCGAAATATAATCCATGGGGTGTTCCCTCAGTGAAAACCTCCACGTGTGATGTTCATACTATAGCACTTGTTAACTCCCAGGCTATCCTTAGTCTGTCGCCTCAATTGTTGCTGGCTTGTGACCAAAAACAAGATTCAGTCCGAGCCAGATATTTGCGTTCCTGGTTTTGTGAGGCATTAATGCCGGGATAACATTATCAGTCACAACATAAAACTGAAAGCCGCCACCTCTGAGTGCCAGACCTAGTCCGATATTACTGTAACTGTTGTTCATCATTGAGTATGAAGCAGACGCTGACAACCATCGTCTAAGGTTATAGTTTGCCGAGAGAGTTACCGCCTGCTCAAGTCTGCCATGCATGATTTCCGAGCGGCTAAGCAATCCAAAATTAACAAGATGATTCAATTCCCATGTTCCGCCAAGGAAAATTCTTGAAGGAAGCGGGCGACGGAAACTATCACGTGTTTCACTGATGCTGAAAAGTCCATTCAGAGAATCAAGCAGGACGTCTCCCGGCTTTGAATCGTCTTCAGAATCGAAAGATGAAGAAAGATCGAGACCATCAAATTCAAAATCACCGTCCATCGAAAGATTGTATACATCCTGCTTCCAGTTGATAAATCCAAGGTCAGCAATGCTTGCATAAATGGTCAGCTCAGGAAGAATACTGTAAGTCGCACCCAGGTCTATTGCAAAACCGGCATTTGAAGAATTAAAAATAAAGTCACCGGCACCATATCCATCTGACTCTGAATGCATTTTAACATTATCAATTTCCCCATTCTCATCTCTTGTCAGAGTGAGAGGCATTGAAAAATTCATTGTAAATCCCGAACGCAGCTTCATATTGTAGCTATCAGGGTCGGTATAAAGGCTTATGTCAGCATCTGAAAATGAAATATTGGCCTTGCCGAAAAGAATTTTTGCCCTTGCACCCACATTCAGTTTGCTGTCAATTGCATGTGAGATACCAATTCCGTATTCCCTGAAATAGTTCATGTCAGCCATCAAACCGGAAAAATCGGCTGTCTTGCCGGCGAACTGTTCATTCCCCGAAAGGGCAAGCATAATAAGATCCTTCGGCAAAGATGCCCTGAAAGATGCCCTTTCTGATATTCCAAAACTTAAATATGATTCTTTGATCCTGAAACCAAAGGATAACAGGTTAATATGGATATCGGGCGATACAAAGTTGTCTGCTTTTAGTTTTGAGGTAAAATCACTCAGACTGGCATCGGGGTGGAGAAAAGTAATCAATGAGTCGTACCTGGGATGTTTGAAAATTATGTCGCTGTATGTTGCGAAGTTGGTACGTGCGTTAAAATTAAGCGATGAAATAGCAGGCAACCCGATATGGAAATTATGAGAAGGCCTGTGTGCGGGATTAAGCAAAGAGGCCTGCGGGAGATTATCCATAAAATATATGGTCTGGCTTACCTGGGCTGTCATTTCCGGAACCTGCACAAATGCCATAAGTGAGAGACATATTATCAGGCATATCTGTGAAGATTTTTGCCTGTTGCGGCTGAGAAAATTTTTTAAATATCTCGGGTACATAATATACAATTTATTTTTCCTGAATCTGTTAAAATGCTATAAACTTAATCCGGCCTTTAGCCTGATCGTAAAATCAAGATTGTCAGTTGTACGGAATTTAACCGGTATCTGCTGGCCATTGTGCATACCTGTATTCATGAGGGCTGACACTATAATATGAGTAGCTTGTTTCAGATGGTCAACAACAACCCCCGTTACTTCCGCGCTGGCATGCGTTACGGTGCCATTGCCCGGTGAAGCAATGCCATCAGCATCAACGCCGGCCGCACCTGCAAGCAGTATGTTTTCGAAAGTATGCAGTACTGCTCCCGCGACCGAATCATACAGAATTACATCTATCCCCGCACCAAGCGGAAAATTGTTGTATACATCTAATGAAAGGATCAGGTTTTCAATAATATCAAGATCGCCGGGATTGATGTCAATGGGAATGGTGTCGGTAAGTCCAAGATTTGCCAGCTGCATCTCAAGAGGCAGCTCAATTTCCATACCCATTTGAAAAGAACTTTCGGAGCTGATGAAGTTAGGAACAGACGTCTTTCCCTCCGGATTAACAAATGTAGTGGCTGCGATGGTAATAGCTGAGGGTGGAAGTGATATAAAATCAACTATACCCGATGTTTCCCGGTCAAGTAATATCTCCCCTTCGGCCATTTCACCAGGTTGACCGGGAACAGACAAAGTGAACCCCTCATGAGCAATCCCAAGGAGATCGGCTTCCTTGTTTCCGTCGGCAGATTCACCCCTGATGTTAAAAGAGAGATTCATTGGTACACCAATCGAATTGGAATAAAAGATGCGCATTGAAGGATTTGTTATACGGAAATCGCCGGTAATCTTCCTGAACAGGTCGAAGCCAAGTTCATATTCTTCCTCATCGAGGGTGAACTGATCCTTCCCGAAGTAACCGGTAACATGGCCGGGAACCAGGTCACGCAACATCAATGAAAAGTCGATATTGCCGGTTGTAAGGTCAAACTCGGTAAACCCCGCGTCTGACCCGACAGACAGAGTATACTCTATATGCAGGTTGTGCCCGTATCCGTCAAAATCAACATCAACATCTGAAATGGCACTGGTAAGCTTGATTAATCCGCCATAACCATCCGTAACGAGATCAAACCCATATGGAGAACCATCCTTTTCGGTATTTAGAAAATCTATATCCAGGGTTAGTCCGCACGAATTATTGGGAATCTCGTATTCCAGATTTGCGCTTTCAAGGTTAAAAGACTCTATCAGCTGATCGTCCTTAAAACTTAAATCAACAATATCACTGGCACTATCCAGTAACGTGACCGGTACCCTTGCACGTCCTTTCTCAGCCTTCAGTCCGCTAGAACTTATAGTTATATCAATAGCATCATTAAGGTCAATAAATACGAGGTCATCGCCACTTCCCGGGGAGGTGAAACTTATGAGTTCCAGGCTAACCTGGTTTCGCACAACTCTTCCTTCGAGTGAGCCGGAACTTACCAGGCTTTGCCCGGGCTCTAAATTATTGAATGAGAAAAACCCGATATGTGAACCGTCATATTCATTTTTCATTAGTATCTCAAGGGTTATTCCAACAGGCAGCCCGTTCGTTACCATTAACTCGATCATCCCCTCTGTCAGGCGCACATAATCAATATCAGGAAGGTTGTCGGCGGGAAATACCCCGGCATTCTGTAAAGGAACACCAGGGAATATTGAGTTGCTTCCCGATGCCCCCGATATGGCAGATGATTCCGGTTCGCCAATATGTCCGGGACCCGTCAGATCGCCAAGACTAATAATGGCAGCCGAATTGAACCCATCAAGTGAGACAGGGTTTATTGTGAATTGCCTGGAAACCTGTTGTACCTGTGAAAGATCGATTATATCATTCAAAAAGATTGAGGTGACAGAATCATCCCTGATCATGATCCTCACAGCATTATCAGGATCGAAAAACACCAGTGAATCATCAGGCTCAAGTATGTTCCCAAGAGTGAGGCTACCATGAGCCAGTGGAATAATAAAAGAGGGGCGGTAGCTTATCTGATCGGAGAGCCGATCGAAGTCAAAATTTTCTTTTACACACGATACAGTGACAAATAAGAGTATAAAAGTTGAAAAAGCAATTGGCCTGAAGCCCTGAAAAAAGATTTTAAGCATAATTATTCAATTAAAAGTTACCTAAAAGCTACAATACACAATGTCAATACAGAACAATGTGAATTCCTGAAAAAACAGGTAAGCCTTTTATTTACGGAGCTTGGTCAGCCCGGAAACTGGTATACGGAATAGTTATATAAAAAGTTATTGTCTGAGCCAACAATTAACTGGAAATTGCCCTGTCCGGACTGCAGGAAACCTATGGTGAAAGGCGACCTCCCGATTAGGGGAAACCCATGGTAAAGTTCTCCATCGGAGTTTATAAGGAATATCTGACCCAGACCAGATGCGACAACACCAATTTTCCGGTTCTGGCGGGAAAAGTGATAGTAAGACGGACTGTGAATGATCGGGACTGGAAATTCATGGCTGAACATTACTGAACCATCATGATTGAATACTTCCAGCCTGGTACTGTCAATAAATATATAATCTTTATATCCATTTGCATTAATATCCTGGAAATCGAAAAAATGGCCGGCTGAATATTCTCCCAACTTAAGGGTTTCAGTCTTTCCGTCAAAGTATATGTGCCATATTACTCCAGTGGTATCGGTTATTGCAATTCGCGGGTCAGAAGATGGTGTCCTTCCTTCAAAAATAATAGTGTTGCGCGAGGAAACCGGAAATATCTTATCGGGACTAACCCTGACATTACCCCGCCGGTCAAGCATATAAATACGTTGCCTGTCATTAAAGACGATATAATCTCTGCCATCAATCCTGAAATACTTTATCTCATGGTAAACAGAATGTTCAGTGCCTTTAAAATCCCAGCCGCTTATTATGTTCCCGTCTTTTGACCTCACCACTACGGAATTGTCCTCACAGGCAACAAATATCCTGTAATCCTTATTGTTTTCGTAATCAAAAACCGATATTCCGTTAGTTGCCGGCGAAGGCAACCTGAGAGGATAGCGTCCCACGTCATTCCCGTTTCTGTCGACTAAAAAGATCTGCTCCCTGGTATTGAACATGATCTGCAGCCGGCTGTTATTAAAGAAATCTATCTGGTGAACATTGCCCAGAATTTTGCCTTCAACAGGCTTTTTCCAAAGTATACGGCCAGCCTGGTTTATCAGGTAGATGGTATTGTTGAGGTCCTGGACGAATATCTCGTTCTCACCGGTGTTATGGTTAACCAGGAACACAGGCTTAAAATCAATTACCGTATCAAGCAGTGTCTGCCATTCTGTATGAGCCTCTTCAATAATTTCGGGCGAATACCTGAGAAAAAGATTGTTGTAAACCATGTCTCTTCCCGAACCGAACTGTACTGACATTGCCTGAAACTTCCTGTAAGACTCAATGTTATTCGCAAGGTTTTCGGAAAGATCTTCATTTGCCAGCAGGCTGAACAACCCGGCAGACCGCGGCATGTTTGAATAAAAATAAAAATTATTCCTGGATGACAAATACTCTGAAAACTCTCTGAACCTGGTGTCTGCACTCAGAGTCTGATTAAGCACATTTGCATGGATAAATTCGGATATCCCATTTTCCGATTCACCAAAAACCAGGTAATTGCCTACAAAGCTGAAGTATGAAGTTTCTGCTGCACCAAATATCTCGCCAAAAAGCAATTCACCGGTATTCAGATAAGGAAAACTGTATATGTCGAAAGATGTTTCACTATCGACATTATACACATTTCGGTAAGACCCGGCGTCATCGCCTGTTAATGAGGCATGATGCCTTAACATCTCCAACAGGGCATCGCGGGTCTGGGAACTGCTTTTTGTTTTCATCAGCAAGAAAGTCTGACCGTCGTCACCAGCCTTCTCCCAGCCGGTCATCACCAGTGCGACTTCAATATCAATAAGTGAGTGAAAAACCTCAAAAGGATCACTTCCTGTAAGATATATAAACCTCTCCTTCATTTCATTATGGTGTGCTACCTTTCCGGTTGAAGAAAGCCACTGATTATAGTTATGGTAAAACCCCGGGATGTCGCTTAAACCCAATGCGAGGAAGGCTGATGAATAACCGGGGACAACTGATTCAACATTAATTGTTTCGGGCGACTGGCCCTGGAAAATATTGAGATAATTATTCTGTGACCTGTCGGAGAATGAAAAACCGTTAAGGATCATCGTATTATCCCGCATATGCAGATCAAGCAGGGCCCAGTTGCCAAGCACTGTAAAACCAGATAAAAGTCGCTTCCCCTTTCCTTGAATAAATGAAGAGATATAACGCGGAAAAAGCTTCAGATTGAAAAAGATGTCAGCATCAACATTCCTGCCGCTGGTCGAAAGTACTTTATTGAAGCCATCATCCTCAAGCAGGCTCTTGCCTGAAAACAGCTGTCTTATGGAATTTTCGACAAGTATCGCAGAATAACTCAAAATAAAAACACCATCACTGATTGCCCAGGTAATATCCTGCATGCCGGCCGACTTATTAAAAACTGCATCATAAACCTTAACGCGGTCATATACACGTTCACTTATTACTGCCTGACTTCCAATCATATCATGCATTGCCTGGTTGAAAGCCTTTATTTCACGATAGGAAGAAAGACCCGTGTAAAATACTGCCTGATAATTATCCCTGCTTACCGGGTTCATGGAAATAAGCATACCTTTCCCTGCAGCCAGAAGTGAAGCCTGAGGATGATAATTGATGATAGAATCAAGATATGATACACTGGCTTCAAGGTCATGGCTGTTAAGCACTGTACCCGTCTCACTCCACAGATCCTGGTTATTCCTGATTGCAGAAAGAAATCCGGTTATTGAGCCGGCACGAACTATCACTGCTGCATCAGGAGGCACTGCACTTATGGGATCTGTTCCGGTAATCAGGATCCTCCTCATATAGAAATAGCCGGCCGCAAGGAACACCAAAGCACCCGCGACAAGGAAAATCAGGATTATCCTTTTAAACATAAACAGGAAGTATTTAATTTTTCCAGATTTCTTCCGGTTAAGTTATTTTGCACCATATGCGGTAACCGGGATTGAGAGTTCCGGACTCTGCCCTGGCTCTGGCCTGAGGCTCAATGGTACTGACTTTTTGAATCCCGAAAAGGGTCTCCCCGGTCCACAAAAATACTATTTTTTATCATTGATGCCCGTCAAAAAACATTTATTAACAAGTTTCCGGCGATTATTAAGAAGGACCGCTATTGAAAAAGGAAAGATTTACCCGTTAATCATAAGGATCTGGGAACAGGTTTTCTTTCAATTTTAAACAGTTTGTTGCATTTGTTGTTTGAAGCAGGTCTCCCCCGCCTCAGGAAAAAGGCGTTAAGAAAATCAGTGTTTTTTTCGTTAAGAAAACCTTGCTGTTCGAGCGCAGCGAGTTCAAGGTTTTTAGAAAAAAACAGTGATTTTTAGGCTTTTTCCGTAAGCGCGGCACTTTTTTGGTTACCTTTTTTTTTGCTGCAGAAAAAAAGGTAAAGCAAAGTGTAGCGAGTTAACGGTTTTTAGAAAAAATGGTTGATTTTCAGGCTTTTTACTGTAAGCGCGGCACTTTTTTGATTACCTTTTTTTTGCTGTTGAAAAAAAGTAATAGTCAAGCGCAGCGAGTTAACGGTTTTTAGAAAAACACAATGTATTCAGGCATTTTCAGGCTGAAGTGTGCTGCAGAAAAAAAGTTAAAGCCCCTACGGCTTGAGCAGTTCATTTTTTATTAACACCATCAACTTATAAGAAATAAAAAAAGATTGATACTTTTGCAAGGATAATTTTAAAGCTACTATCAGATGATTAGTATGTCATCCGATTCTAAACTTACTAGAAAAAACATTTACGATGGAGTTTTTAAATACAGTAATCACAGGTACTGGAAGCTATATACCCACAGTAAGGATTTCCAATTCTGAATTCACAAAACAGACCTTCTTTGAAAAAGACAAAAGCATTATAGACTCCCCTGGCGAGGTCGTGGTTGAAAAATTCAGAGACATAACCGGTATTGCAGAAAGAAGATGGGTTACACCAGACCAGACCAACTCAGACATTGCTGCCATAGCCGGGAGAGAAGCAATTATAAATGCCGGAATAGACCAGGAAACTATTGACTATATAATTGTAGCCCACAATTTCGGCGATGTAATAAAAGATACTATACAATCAGATGCATTGCCATGCATTGCCGCCAGGGTCAAATACCTTCTTGATATCAAAAATCCCTCGTGTGTCGCATATGATATTGTTTTCGGTTGTCCGGGCTGGATTCAGGGTGTCATACATGCTGATTCATTTATCCGTACCGGACTTGCTAAACGCTGCCTTATTATCGGGTCGGAAACACTTTCCCGTGTAGTTGATAAGTATGACCGCGATACAATGATATTCTCTGACGGAGCAGGAGCTGCCATAGTTGAGGGGGTAACATCTGATAAAAAATATGGTTTTCTTGCCTCTGCGGCCTCATCACACACAATTGATGAGGCTTATTACCTTTATCTCGGTCAGTCAAATGCTCCCGACAGCCACCCCGGGGTAAGGTATATCAAGATGCATGGCCGGAAAATATATGAATTTTCCATATCCAAGGTACCTCAGGCAATGAAGGCGGCCCTTGATAAATCAGGCATTCCTGTAGAAGAGGTAAAAAAAGTCCTGCTTCATCAGGCAAATGAAAAAATGGATCATGCGATTGCCCAGAGATTCTTCAGGCTCTATGGTCTGAGGCCTGAGATCTCACAGCTCATGCCCATGAATATACATGAACTGGGAAACAGTTCAGTTGCAACAGTGCCAACTCTTTACGATATGATCCTTAAGGGCACCCTTAAAAATCATAAAATTGACAGCGGCGATATATTGCTGTTTGCTTCTGTTGGTGCCGGCATGCACATAAATGCCTTTGTTTACCGACAGTAATTTTAATTTTTTGCAATTTTGCCTTCCAGGTAACCACTGAAATGATTGGTGTATTTACTGCACCCGTAATAATTCAGATGCGTGGTATTCAGATAATCCCTGTGTTCCAGATCAACTTCATTAAAAATGAAATCGGGGTTGTATACTGATATCAGGTAATCATCGCTTATTTTTTCCAGGTTTGCCTGAAATCTCCTGTAGCGCTCAGTATTTGAAAGAAATTCAACTTCCGGGGGCCAGATCGGTGGATTGACAATTATTATTTCGATGTTGTGACTCTTAAGAAACTCTATTGTTTTTATAAAGTACCTGACCTGTTCATCAAAGAATTCGCCTCCCTCAATATCTTCAAAAACCTCCCATTCAACATCATGCTGATTATAAAATTCAAGATGTCCGTTATAAACACTCACTACTTCTCTCAGGGGCATATACTTTCTACCCTTTATTTTCCTTCTGAACCAGTCATTAAACAGGAATGTCTCGTTCAGGGAACCGAAAAAGAAACTTTGATCGAGCCCTTCTTCTGAATGAATGCAGAATTTGTAATTCATCACCGGATCATTTCTCAATATAACTGACGTATAAGTCCCTTTGGTCATATCCATGTCAAACATCCTCGGGTTAGTTCCCAGAATTACAATTTCCGGTTTCTTTCTCAGGTGGTTGATGGCTGACTGGATAATGTAGAATTGCTCAAAAGGAGAGGTATCATAAATAGCCATGTTATAGCTCTTCTTTCCGCAATTATTTTCAAGTATCCTTGTGTCCATTGCATCGGCAATTTGCGAGTCTCCAAATATGAGAATATCAACATCAAGATGCTTTTTATAAAAAACGGTTTTGCATTCAACAAATAACTTATAATCAAGCGGACGAATTGATGGCATAAAGTATAGTACCACTCTTTCCATGATAACAAAACCTGAACAAAAAATCAATAATTTCAATATGAAACTTTTCATTGGCCATGCTTTTAAAATTGGAAATAAATAAATTCCTGCTCATTTACGCCAAACCATAAAATGGCAGCAATAATTCCGTAATACATGGCATACCTGAGCGGCCGTCTCCAGGCAATTCCCACATTTGCCAAAGCATAACGGTTTTCCCTGCCAATCCATTCCGTTACCATAAAAACGGTGACCAGTATAAGCATTAAATAGGGATGGATTCCGACTCCTTTAAAATGGGCTCCGGTTGGGAGGGTCATAACTGAGGAGGAAAATATTTCACTAATGTAATTAAGTGCGTGGGAAATACTATCTGCCCTGAAGAATATCCATGCGAAAATAGTCAAAGAGAATGTCAGCATAATGCTGAATGTTTCCCTGAGATTAGGAAAAAATTTTCCCTGCGCAACTGTGTCCAGGTAGGTCCTGTTTTTATTTGAAAGCAACAACGGTAAAAAATAAATCGCGTTTAAAGCACCCCAGACCATAAAAGTCCAGTTTGCCCCGTGCCAGAAGCCGCTGACTATAAATATGATAAAGGTATTGCGGACTTTCATCCAGGTACCTCCCCTGCTGCCACCAAGAGGTATGTAAAGATAATCCCTGAACCAGGTTGACAGTGATATATGCCATCTTCGCCAGAACTCGGCAATATCTCTGGAAAAATAGGGGAAGGCGAAATTAGTCATAAGATTAAACCCGAAGAGCCTTGCAGTCCCAATTGCTATGTCTGAATATCCTGAAAAATCGCCATAAATTTGTAAGGCAAAGAAAATACCTCCTATGATAAGTACACTACCCGGATAATTTTCTGAATTGTTAAATATCAGATTGGCATACTGGGCGGCATTGTCGGCAATAACAACCTTCTTGAACAGCCCCCAGAGAATTTGCCGTAAACCATCAACGGCCTGGTGATAATCAAAAGACCTTTTATTATAGAACTGTGGCAAAAGGTTGGTTGCTCTTTCAATAGGCCCGGCCACGAGCTGCGGAAAGAAACTGACAAATGCCGCAAAAGCAATAACGTCTTTTGTAGGCTCAAGTTTTCTTTTATATACATCCAGAGTATATGACAGTGTCTGAAAGGTATAGAAACTGATGCCGACTGGAAGGATTATGTTAAGTGAACCGGGACTTATTTCTGAACCAAAGAATGTAAAGGCTGCAACAAAATTTTCAAGGAAGAAATTGTAATATTTAAAAACACCAAGAAACCCGATGTTAACAAAAATACTGGTCCATAACAGGATCTTTCTCCTTGTATTGTCTTCCTGTTTTAAGAGCCCAAGACCAATAAAATAATCAACAAATGTGCTGAAGATTATCAGCGATAAAAACCGCCAGTCCCACCAGCCATAAAACAGATAGCTCGCCACAACTATTAACAGGTTTTGCAGCTTAAGGTTCCTGCTTATTATGAACCAGTAAATTAAGAAAACTACCGGCAAAAAAATTGCAAAATCAATCGAGTTAAAAAGCATTTCGTTTAAAGCGCTATTATAGTTTAAACTAAACTGATGCATTACAGCTTTGACCCTGGAAACATTAAGTATATAACATAAACAACATTCTCATTTTTGCTGTACGCATAAATAAAAAATAATAATATACGGGCTTACTGCCCGCTATGTGATCGAAATAAGGAATAGAAATGAACAATAGCCCCGATTGCAGTCCGATTGCATGAAAAATCAATCCGGCAGCAAAGGATTACGGGTTATACTATTAAATTACCAAATATCTGTTCTGACTACAAAACACTATTGACTCACCAGAAACCAAAACCATCTTTGTAATTAATACCTTGCATAATAAATATCATTATTCTTTCTCAGGTTAGGCCTGATATCTGTATATAAAGTTACAAACAGATTACAGGAATAACAAATATCCAAAGAAGTATATTAGTTTTTTACCAGGCTTTTTGCTCTTTTGAACTCCTTTTCCCTGTCAAAAAGGTATCTCCAGGTAACATGGGTTTTAATTGTTTTAAAATCAAGCTGGTCTGCAATTTTCATCATTACAGGGTTGAAATCGCCAATCCAGTTTAATTCAATATGTTCATACTGGAATCCAGGCCTTAAGGCTATATTGGCAAATGCCATGATCATACCCCCCTCGATTCCCTTGCTCTGAAATTTCGGGACAACGCCAAATATCACCCCGTAAGCTTTTTTACAGGTTTTATTGAGTTTATGATAAAGGAATTTGAGTTTACCTATTATGTTCATGCTCCCGTTGAGGTGTTTAATGATCTGATTTATCTCGGGTATCATAATATAGAATCCGATTGGCTCGTCAAGGTGGTATGCAAACCATATCAGTTGCTCATCCATAATAGGCTTGAAACTCCGTAAAAGGGCCCTGGCATGAGCTGTGGTTATTTCCTTAACGCCCGAATGCCTGGCCCAGGCTTGATTATAGACAATACGGAAATCTTCCGCGGCTTTTTCCAGGTTATTTTTGTCAACATGTCTGAAAGAAAACTCAGGATTGCTCATTACCCGTTCGGCCTTGTCGAGGATAGTCTGCTGCACGCCGTCAATCCCGATATGCCGGCGATACGTGTATTGATTAAAGTAATTCCGGAAACCGTATTCCTCAAAAAGCTGCCTATAGTAATCAAAATTCCATGGCACGCAGTAATTTGGCTCTGAGAACCCCTCAACAAGCAGTCCCCACCACCTGTCCCTGTCGCCGAAATTAACCGGACCATCCATTGCCTCCATACCCCTTTCGGAGAGCCAGTTTTTGCAGGCATCGAATAATATGAAAGCAGCTTCTTTATCATTTATACATTCGAAAAATCCCATTGCCCCGGTGGGCTGCTCATTATTTCTGGCAACTTTCCTGTCAATAAAAGCTGAAACACGGCCCACAGTCTCCCCATTTTCAGATAACAGTAACCATCTGATACATTCTCCGTTCCGGAAGGACTTATTTATCTTTGGATCAAAAACCTTTTCAACATCCTGATCAAGGGGACGTATGTAGTTTTTCTCATTTTTGTAAAGCCTTACCGGAAAGTGTAAAAATTCCTTTTTTGTTTTTTTATCATTCACCTCAACCAGAGAATACTTCATTTGAATTGTATTAAAAATTTAATTAAATATAATTAATTGTTATATACCACTGTTAACTTTCCTATTACATTTCACTATTACCCATCTCTCATGTTACCGGCAATTCAGGTCTTTATGTTACATCACCGACAAATGTAAATGAATTTCCCATCAACCGAAAATCAATCAGCGATCATGGCATTGCATGGGAAACCGACCTTCAGGTCAAATCTTTTAATCCGAAATTACACACAGAAGGATGAAAAATTAACTTCTTGTTTTTTAGAGGAGAAATATACATGAAAATTTTTTATACGAAAAAATACATCATTCTTTTGGGCAAAACAGAAGTTGATAAAAGATAACGGGATGGATCATAAAAAATAAAACTGCTATATTTACCCCCGATATAAGTTAAAAACTGCTTTAAATTTCAATAAGCCATGCAGAAAAGGAGGATAAGGAATATTATATGGGACTGGAACGGAACTCTGCTCAATGATATGGTAATATGCATAGAATGCATGAACACCCTGCTTAACAAACGTTCCCTGCCACAACTTTCGAGTGATCATTACAGGGAAGTATTTACATTTCCCGTGAGGGATTACTTCCTGCAAATAGGCTTTGACTTCACAACAGAAGATTTTGAAGTACCGGCTGTCGAGTTTGTTGATCTCTATAACAGCAAGTATGAAGATGCCTTCCTGTTTCCTGAAGCAAGGGGGACACTCCATCATTTCAGAAACCAGGGCTTCAATCAGTATATCCTTTCTGCGCAGGAAAAATCGCTGCTAATAAAACTGATCAGATTCTACGAGATTGAGAAATATTTCAGTGGAATTACAGGAATAACTGACAATTTTGCTGAAAGCAAGATTGAGGCCGGCAAGCAGATGATGGAGGAACTCCTGCTGGTTCCCGAAGAGACGGTAATGGTTGGCGATACTGTTCATGATTATGAAGTTTCAGAGGCTCTGGGGATTTCCTGCCTCCTGATATCACACGGACACCAGTCGGCCGAACGCCTTGGCATGACAGGGGCTCCTGTTATCGACAGTTATTTTGAGATAGAAGAATATCTCAACCACAACATGAACCGGGTATCAAGAACATGATCACACTATTCCGGCTTCAACAATTGTCCCTCGTATCATTCTGGATATGGTCGGCCACAATTCTCATAGTAAGTATTTCCCCCGGAGCCGGTGTAGGAAGCGCAATCATTGGAGATTATAAATTCAGGCTTGATTATCCGCTCCATGCAATAGCCTTTATCCCTCTGCCTGTGTTATCATGGATCCACCGGGGCTGCAAAAGGGACATTTTTAGTCAGTCCGGTTACAGGATTACTATAATATTCTGTTTTATACTGGCAATTGTTGCTGAAACATTGCAGATCTTCGTGCCGACAAGAACATTCAATCCACTCGATATAGTATCTAATTCTTCGGGTGTGGTTCTGGGACTGGTTTCTGTTGCGGTTCTGTCACCCAGAAGATTTATTGACCATTTCCGGGAAAAGCCGGAATGAATATCACATCCGGTTACCTGCTAAAAGAAACCATTTCCGGGATTACAGAAGAATACTATCATCTATTTTATTACTATAACAAAGCTTTAATAAAGGCCTGGTTATGATTTAACTTTCAGTTTGCCCAGCCAAATAAGAATCGGCATTATCGGACAATTCCTGGTTCTCATTTCCCCGTGGTTTCTCCCACTGGAGCAGTATCCTGGCTATATTGGTAGCATGTGAAGATATATTTCTCAGCATAGCCATCAGCTCAAGATGTGTTTTTGAGCTGAGCAGTGTGTCATGCTGTTGCTGCTTCAGACGTTCATAATGTTGTTTTTCAAACTCAAAGGCAATACTCCGGTACTTCTTGTATTTCTGTTTCATCTCAAGTGCCTTTTCAATATTAACCTCATTGAATACTTCTATGGCCCTTCTTATCTGCCGGCAGGTTTGAGTGTGATATTCGTTAAGTTCCTGTTTACCTGCGGGACTGAATACGTAGTCAGAGGAAAGCCAGCTCCTGGCTTTTTTTTGCATTGGCCCTGATATTACATCGGCAATAAGTTCAAATTCCTTGACTGTATATAGGATCTGGAAAGACTCATTGACCCTGGCTTCCCTTATTCCGAAACCGCTTATCTTCAAAAGATAGCTGTTAATACGGTCACGCAGATAATTCACATTCTGCTCTTTTGTTTCAATATCTTCAAGTGGAACAGGGTTTTTATCAGTAAAAACCGGTAAAACCGATTCTGCCATCTCATATACCATTTCCCCCATCCTTATCACTTCCTGTTTAGCAAGGCTCAGTGCCAGTGCCGGTGTTTTCAACATGTTGTCGTCAAGGTACCGCACATTGAATCGTTCACTTTCCGCAACTTCTTTTGAAGGCATCATCCATTCGACTGTTTTTGCTATAAACCCGGTAAAAGGCAATACCAGGAGGGCTACAAAAACATTGTATATAGTATGGGCATTCGCAATCTGCCTCGGGATGACTGCTGCAAGGTCTGCTGCCTGATCGGTGCCACCGTGATTTACAGGCGATAACCCCTCAATAAAAAATGCAAACGGTTTAATCCACCATACAAACAGAAGAACTCCGAAAACCTTGAACAAAGCAACGGCAAGCGCAACTTTGCGGGCCTCGGTGCCCGATTTGATTCCGGCCAGAAGAGCAGTGACAGCAGTTCCTATATTAGCCCCGAACAACAAAGGAATAGAAGCCTCGAGACTAATTAGTCCCTGCATACCCAGTATTATCATTATACCGATAAAAGCCGAACTGCTTTGTATGAGGGCCGTAAAAACGGTCCCTACCAAAATTCCCAGCAGAGGGTTCTCCAGTTTGAGCAAAAGCTGGATGAAAGGGTCAAAACTGCGGAGCGGATACATTGCTTCTGACATTATATGCATACCGAAGAACAATATCCCAAAACCAAGCAGGGCGCCCCCGGCATGTTTGTACTGCTCCTTTACAGCGAGGGATTGCAGTGCAAAGCCGGCAGCCACAAAGAGCAATGAAAAATCTGTCAGCCGGAAGGCAATAAGCTGGGCGGTGATCGTTGTCCCAATGGCAGCGCCGAGCATTACACCCAGCGACTGACGAAACTGCATCAGACGGGCATTGACAAAACTCACCAGCATAACATTCGTAGCGCTGCTGCTCTGGATTATCATAGTCACGAATGCACCGAGTCCCATTCCTATAACCCTGTTATTGGTCAGTTTGCCGAGGATTGACCTCATTTTGTCACCGGCTGATTTCAGCAAGCCCCGGCTCATAATGTCCATTCCCATTAGAAACAGTGCCAGTCCCCCGACAAGACCGGCGAACAGATAAAGCAGCCACCCGGAATCTCTTACGTAGAGTGTAAAAAGCTGAATATTTTCCTCCCCTTGCGACCTGATACGCGCGATAAGCTGATATTCACCTCCTGCTGTTCCCGGCTTAAAATTCACAACAGCCATGCCCGATGAATCAGTAGGAACCAGTCTTCTGTCAAGCCTGTAATCAGAGCCTCCTGCCGGATGGGCCACAACTTCGAATATAACAGGTATACCTGCCACAGGTTCAGAAAGGACGTTCACAACCTTAACCCTCAGGGGCCGTATATCTCCGGCCTGACCATGCTGGCGGTCGCCCGAATATCCGGGTTCTCCTTCGGCCCGGGCCTTGAGGAGAAAGTAGGTCTGCATGGACGCATTTTCAGCGCCATGCAACCATGTCATACTAATTACAAAAAGAAATAATATTATACCCTTCCTCGTGATCACCGGAAACCATTTTTGTCGAAATTAAAAAAAATACAGATACAAACTCTCTGTTCCCGATGAAAAGGAATAGCCTAGCCGATATTAAAAGCCTTCTTCAATCGCTCAACCTCATCTAGTTTCTCCCAGGCAAACATATCAGCCATTTTAAAGTTGCGTTTTTTACCATCAATAACCTTGGAGTAGGTATCGCTATCGGTATAATAAACCTCAATTTCGGCCTGATGATAGGCACGCCCGAAATGGCCGTAGGCTGAGGTGGCCGAAAATATCGGATTTTTTAGCCCGAAACGCCTGATAACTGAATACGGGCGTAAGTCAAACAGCTCCTTCACAACACGGGAAATTGAAGGATCATCCATTTTTACCCTTGCTGTGCCATAGGTATTGATATATAACCCGACAGGCTCAGCCACACCAATGGCATATGCAACCTGAACAAGAACTTCATCGGCAATACCTGCTGCCACAAGGTTTTTGGCAATATGCCTTGTCGCATATGCAGCCGAACGATCAACCTTCGATGCATCCTTACCTGAGAATGCTCCACCACCATGCGCTCCTTTTCCGCCATAGGTATCGACAATAATCTTTCTTCCGGTAAGTCCGGTATCTCCATGCGGCCCGCCGATTACAAACTTTCCGGTCGGGTTGACCAGAAGTTTGTAATCCTCATCAAAGAATTTGCTGATCCGTTCAGGAAGTGTAATTGAGTCCCTTACCCTCGGAATAAGAATTTTTCTGATATCATTGCTGATATGGTCCTGCATTTCAGTATCTGATCCGCCGAATGGATCATGCTGAGTAGATATAACAACAGTATCAAGTCTAACTGCAACATTATTATCGTCATATTCAACCGTTACCTGGGCTTTTGAGTCAGGACGCAGATAGGTCATATGTACGCCTTCGTGGCGTATTGCAGCAAGTTCATGCAATAAAATATGAGACAATTCAATGGGCAGGGGCATGAAATTTTCCATTTCCCTGACTGCATAGCCAAACATCATTCCCTGATCACCGGCTCCCTGGTTTTCATCATTTGATTTTTCAACGCCCTGGCTGATGTCGGGCGACTGTTCATGTATGCAGGATATTACTCCGCATGATTCAGCCTCAAACTGGTAGTCTGACCTGACATAACCAATGCGCCTTACCGTCTCCCGGGCGATTTTTTGTATGTCAACATACCCTTCTGTTTTGACTTCACCACTGCAAACAATTAAACCGGTTGTTACAAGAGTTTCGCATGCAACCTTTGATTTGGGGTCATGCCTGAGGAATTCATCCAGAAGGGCATCAGATATCTGGTCGGCAACCTTATCGGGATGTCCTTCTGACACCGACTCAGATGTGAATAAATAAGCCATTGTTCAATAATTTTTAATTAATGAATAAAAGGAAAGGAGAAGAAATGTATGATTGGTTGCAAAACAGGAATACAGTTTTAGCATTTTTTTCTGTGGTTGCAATCAGTCAAATCCGTCCACCTGTAATCAGAAACAAATATAATAATTATTTATATACATTCAATATAAATTTTTCTACTTTGTAAGTTCCTGGAAAATGGTTTCGAGATTTCTTTCTTCTTTATGGAGTGACAGAACGGTAATCTTTTTTTCAACGGCAAAATCAAAAATCCTTGCGCGCAAATCAGATTCATCGGAGCTTTCAATTATACAGTGCCTGTCCCTTACCACAACTGCTTTTTCAGCTCCGGGTATTTCCATCAGTTCGTCTTCACAAACATCAGTACCAAACTCAACTACGACAACCTGTTTTTTTATTAATCCGAGACGGGAAATATTCTCTCTTGTTTCATTCGCAATGATTTTACCCTGTTTGATTATGATAATCCTGTCGCATATAGCCTCCACCTCCTGCATGATATGAGTTGAGAGCATAACTGTCTTCTTCTCCCCTGCAGTTGCGATCAGGTTCCGGATCTCCACAATCTGATTAGGATCGAGTCCGCCGGTGGGTTCATCAAGTATCAGCACATCAGGATCATTTATGAGAGCCTGGGCAAGGCCAACCCTCTGCCGGTAACCTTTGGAGAGAGCTTCAATCTTCTTGTGCCGTTCATTGCCGAGTCCGGTCATGTCAATCAGCTCAGCCGCCCTTTTACCGGCATTTCGTATTTTGTAAAGCCTGGCAACAAAAACCAGGTATTCCCTTACATACATCTCGGTATATAAGGGGTTATTCTCAGGCAGGTAACCAATCTTCTCCCTCACTTTCAATGAATCTTCCATGACATTGATCCCGTTAATCGTCACCGAACCCGAACTGGCCGGAATTATTCCCGTAAGAATGCGCATCATTGTGGTCTTACCCGCACCATTCGGACCGAGAAACCCCAGAATCTGGCCGTTCTCGATATCAAATGAGACATTATCCAGTGCAAGCTGGCTTCCATATTGCTTTACCACATTTCTGACCTCTACCGGCATAATAATATATTTCTGGTTTGCGGCTAAATTATAAAATTCCTTTCAGACAAAATTTTTTATTCATATTTTTCTTACTTTGATTATCTTAGAGGCAATCTAAATACAGAGATATGATAAATCCGGAAAAGATTTTGGCACCACCTGGAAAAATTATCAACCTGAATGATTATGATACCGGCTATACCGGGAATTTTAATTCTCCCCGTGAAGCCAAAAAGATGCTCAACAGATACGTTAAGAAGACCATAAAGCTTCAGGATATGCTTTACGCTGAGAATCGTAAATCAATCCTTCTTATTTTCCAGGCGATGGATGCTGCCGGTAAAGACGGAACAATAAAACACGTAATGTCAGGAATAAATCCGCAAGGCTGTCAGGTATTCAGTTTTAAGTCTCCTTCAGCCGAGGAGCTGGATCATGATTTTCTGTGGCGCACAACAAAGCGCATGCCTGAGAAGGGAAGGATAGGTATATTCAACCGCTCATATTATGAAGAGGTTTTAATTACACGTGTACATCCTGAATTCATAATCAGACAAAGACTGCCCGGCATTTTCAGTACCTCCGACATAGACGAAGATTTCTGGCAAAGCCGGTACACACATATAAATAATTTCGAAAAGCAACAGTCCGACAGCGGTACTGTCATACTGAAATTTTTCCTGCACCTCTCAAAGGAAGAGCAAAAATCCAGGTTCCTTTCACGCATAAACAACCCTGATAAAAACTGGAAATTCACAATAAACGACATTAAAGAGAGAGAAAAGTGGGATTCCTACCAGGAAGCATTCGAAAAGGCTATAAACAATACTTCCACGACCTGGGCTCCCTGGTATATTATCCCGGCCGACAAGAAGTGGTTTATGCGCACGGCTGTTTGCGAGATCCTGGCAGAAACAATGGAAAAAATGGATCTGAGTTACCCGGTTCCGGGTCCTGAAAGCAAGAAGATGATCAGACAGGCAAAAGAGATGTTAAAGAATGAACCATCAATGGCTGATCACGCAGACTAATACATAACAGAGCTTATAGTGGAAGATCCAACCCGCGGATTTACCGCCATGACAGGTATCCGGGCGTTGTTTGCTATAATTTGCTGCTCCGGCACCCCGAAAACATGATCGGTTACATTGATCCCTTTGGTTGTCATAATCAGAATGAGATCGGCATTTATTTCCTGGGCAAAGGCAACAGTCTCTTTCCCAAAATTCCCGTTACTTTTCCCTACATGCACCTCGTAATCGATATTATTCTGGATCAGATAACGAATGGCAAAATTTAAATTTGTGTTAATTTTTTTAACAATCGAGTCGCTCGACACCGGTGGCTTATAAAGGTGTATCCTGGAATTGAAATATTTCCCCAGATAGATGGCCCAGTATAGTTTTTCCCTGGTTTCCAGCTTGAAATCAATAGGGAATACAATATCGGTAAAACGGTGTTTTTCCGATGGTTTATCCTGTACAACAAGGAAGGGGACCTTACTGTTTACTATCACTTTAAGAGCACGGCTGCCGGTTAATTTTTGCATGCCTTTGATACCGTGTGTACCCATAATCACCATCCGGGCATCGACATCTGAGGCGTATTTGCCTATTGCACTGAATATTGTTCCAGAAAGCACCTCACAGGTTGGTTTTATACCGTGCTTTAAGAAACACTCATCGCAAATAAGCCGCAATTTACTTCCGGCCTCCTCTTTTCTCAGTTCTGTGTCGGAACCGTCATATACAACATGTATCAGCCTTATTCCCGAATCGGTATATTTTGAAATACGCAGTGCATGTTCCAGTGCATTGTCTGAAACTTTAGTAAAATCATAAGTAACAATCAGTTCTTTGTCAGATTTTTCCATAGTAATAATTTTAAAAAAAGCTTTTAAATCTATGCTTTTTTTTTGAATAAAAAAATCAGTAAAAAAACCCGTTTTCTCAGTAATAACTGCCATTCGCACCCCGAAAACCGGATAAACACCACCGTACAAAAATTTACATGCACTGATCGGAGGATATAATTTCAAAAATTGTACTTTTGCAACCTAACAATTACTGAAAAATGAGTATAAAAAGCCGCACCAGAGTCAAAGAAGCACTGACATCCAACGACTTAAACAAAGAGATAACCGTAAAAGGCTGGGTCAGAACCCGCAGAGGAAATAAGAACATTGCCTTCATTGCCCTTAATGACGGATCAACAATAAATAATATACAGATAGTTGCCGATGTGCCGGGTTTTCCTGAAGAACTGCTAAGGCAGGTTACCACAGGAGCATGCATTTCTGTTACAGGAAAGCTTGCCGCCTCACAGGGCAGCGGACAATCGGTCGAGATCATGGCCGATAAGATAGAGTTATACGGCCCTGCAGATCCGGAGAAATATCCCCTGCAAAAGAAAGGCCATTCACTTGAATTTTTAAGGGAGATAGCACATCTCCGGCCGAGGACAAATACTTTTGGTGCTATTCTGCGAATAAGACATGCAATGTCGTATGCAATTCATAAATATTTCAACGACAACGGATTTTACTACCTTCACACACCCATTATAACCGGTTCTGATGCCGAAGGTGCAGGGGAGATGTTCAGGGTAACCACACTTGACTTGAAAAATCCTCCTAAAACAGAAGCCGGTGAGATAAATTTCAGGGAAGACTTTTTTGGAAAAGAGACCAACCTTACTGTATCAGGACAACTTGAGGGAGAACTGGGAGCCCTTGCCTTGTCTGAAGTATACACCTTCGGCCCTACTTTTCGTGCTGAAAATTCCAATACACCCAGGCATCTGGCAGAATTCTGGATGATCGAGCCGGAAATGGCCTTTTACGACATTGACGACAACATGGACCTTGCAGAGGATTTTCTCAAGTACCTAATTATTTATGCACTTGAACACTGTCCCGACGACCTGAAGTTCCTGAATGATATGTATGATAAAGAGCTGATTACAAGGCTCAACAGTATTATCGAAAATGATTTTGTAAGGATAAGCTACACAGAGGCAATCGAAATACTGGCGGCCTCCGGAGTTAAGTTTGAGTTCCCGACCAGCTGGGGTTCAGACCTTCAGTCGGAGCATGAGAGGTTTCTGGTTGAAAAGCATTTCATGAAACCCGTGATAATTACCGGATATCCAAAAAAGATAAAAGCGTTCTACATGAAGCAGAACGATGATGGCAGGACGGTCAGGGCCATGGACGTCCTGTTCCCAAGAATCGGCGAGATTGTGGGTGGCTCACAACGTGAGGAAAACCTGGAGGCCCTTGAGGCACGGATCGCCGAGCTTGGTATCCCTGCCGAAGAATTATGGTGGTACCTTGACACCAGGCGTTACGGAAGTGCGCCTCATGCAGGGTTTGGCCTGGGTTTCGAGAGACTGATACTGTTTATTACAGGCATGAGCAATATAAGGGATGTGATTCCATTTCCCAGAACACCCAATAATGCAGAATTTTAACAACCAGTCAGATTTTTATACAAGAAGATTCTCACCTGAAATATTCTTAATGTCAACCATATATTTTGTTTTTTTATAATTGCAACGCGTTGACATTCACCCAAGCCCTGGTTATCCCGACCATCAGGCTTGTAAGTTAATGACCATAAAGTCATAAGTTGATCATCCTTTCCCGATGGATCACCCACGAACCATTGCACGCAAAATCAACGGCAACGAATAGATCATGGGTGATACATCCCCTTCTGTTGTGATAACTTTACCGCCACTAAAAGTGGTGGTTTTCTAAAATGAAATAAATTATTTGTAAATTGCCAATTAATATCATTTAATTCCGGTTTTATATAAAGGACTGTAAATCAGAATCATGTTAAAACAAAGATTGCAGCAAAAGCTATTGCAGAAACTTTCTCCCCAGCAGATTCAGATGATAAAACTGCTGGAGATTCCTGCTATGCAGCTTGAGCAAAGGATCAAGAAAGAGCTGGAAGAGAATCCGATACTTGAGGAGGGTGAAGATGAGGATTCTGACACAGAGATCCAGGATGAAGAGAGCACCGAAAATGAGAATGACAAGGATAATGAGGAATTTTCTCTCGAAGATTATATTGAAGATGATGATATTCCAAATTACAAATTAAGTACCAACAACTATTCAGATGATGGCAGGAAGCCGGATATCCCCTTCACATCATCTTCGGGGTTCCATGCCCACCTCGAGAGTCAGCTGGGTCTGCGTCCGCTGACGGAGAGGCAGGAAATTCTTGCAAAATACATACTCGGCAACATGGATGATGATGGATACCTCCGTCGCAAGATTGAAGCCATTGTCGATGACCTGGCATTTACACAGAATATAATTACAACAGAAGAGGAGCTTTTTGAAGTACTCCAGATAATACAGGACTTTGACCCGCCGGGTGTTGGTGCAAGGGACCTGCAGGAGTGTCTCCTGCTTCAGATAGGACGTAAGGATCAAAATGTTAATTCTGTTTCTCTTGCGAGGAAGATAATGAAAACCCAGTTTCAGGAATTCACCCGCAAACACTATGACAAAATCATAAAGCGTTTAAATATCACAGAAGAGGACCTTAAATTGGCCATTGACGAGATCCTCAAGCTTAACCCCAAACCTGGCAGTTCTTACAGTGATCCCATGCAGCCATCGGCGCAGCATATTGTACCGGATTTCATTCTTGACCTCAAGGATGGAGAGTTCGTACTAAGCCTGAATTCCCATAATGTTCCGGAACTGCGTATAAACCGCACTTACAGTGAGATGCTTGAGACTTACGCTGGCCATAAGAACAAAAAGACAAAAGAAGACAAGGATACAATAACTTTTGTAAAACAAAAGCTTGACTCGGCAAGGTGGTTCATTGATGCAATTATTCAGCGTCAGAATACCCTGTTGCTGACTATGAATGCAATCATTGAATATCAGAAGGACTATTTCGACGAGGGGGATGAGACAAAGCTTAAGCCAATGATATTGAAAAATATTGCAGAGAAGACCGGGCTGGACATCTCCACCATAAGCCGGGTTGCCAATAGTAAGTATATCCAGACACATTTCGGGATATATCCGCTTAAATCATTCTTCTCTGAGGGCTTGCAAAACGAACTCGGAGAAGAGGTTTCAACACGTGAGATAAAGAACATTCTGGTCGAATGCATTGACAATGAAGATAAACGCAAACCACTAACCGATGAAAAACTGGTCAGTATCCTCAAAGAGAAAGGATATAATCTGGCACGCCGCACAGTAGCCAAATACAGGGAGCAGCTTAATATTCCAGTTGCAAGGTTAAGAAAGGAACTGTAATTTGAAAAAATCTAATCAAATGTTGCTGGCCAGGATCATTTCACTTGTTTTTCATCCACTTTTTATGCCTTCAGCAGGATTGCTCCTGCTTTTCAATTCAGGTACCTATCTGGAGTTTCTTACCTTTAATCAGAAAAAGGCGATCTTTCTGATCCTGTTAACCGGAACAGCCATAATGCCGCTTACAATAATACCTGTCCTGCTTTTTCAAAGAAAAATAAGCAGTATAAGAATGGAAAATTCCCACGAAAGGGTTCTGCCCCTGGCAATTACTGTTATTTTTTATGGATTTACCTGGTATCTGCTGAATAGACTTAATGCACCCGGACTCATAACTGTATACTCCATCACTGCCGGCATTGCAGTCTTACTTTGCACTGTAATTTCAATGAAGTGGATGATAAGTCTTCACATGACTGCCCTCGGAGCACTTTCAGGAATGGTGCTGGCAATTTCCATGAGGTTCAATATCAATCTGATATTATACCTTTCAGTGATCTTTTTGATAAGCGGGACAGCCGGTTGGGCCAGATTAAGCCTGAAGGCACATACACCGGCACAGATTTACCTGGGATTTGGAGGGGGACTGGCTCTGGCGTTTTTTATGATGTATTATTTCTGACTCATTCGGGTCTAGCCTGAAACCTGCACGTCAATACCAAGATCTTTTACACTCAGTGCAATCTCATTCAACTTCGCTTCAGGTATTTTTACCAATCCCAGGGCCGGGGTATCACGGGCTATTGTATATATCATTACCTGGCGCGGATGTAAAAGTTTAACAAGGCCAAGCCACTGGCTCAGCTCCTCTTCAGAGGTATTGTCGAACTCCGCTCCTTTATAGGTTCCTTTAACAAAAAGGGTCTGAAGCACAAATCTGCCGTTGAACCTGCTGATATTTTCAACCAGCCCTTTCAGGCTGAATCCCTCACCAGGCTGATTTAGCAGCCTCATAGTCTCTTCCCGGGCAGAATCTATCTTTAAAATGCTTTGATCAACCATCTCAAGGGCTTTAAAGACATCAGGATCATCCAGCATGGTGCCGTTTGAAAGAACTGCAACAGAAGCCTTAGGTGCAAGGCGGTTACGAAGTTCCAGCGTGTCGGAAATCACACCCCGGAATTCCGGATGCAGCGTCGGCTCACCGTTGCCTGCAAACGTAATGGTATCGGGCTGTTCTTCACGGTCTCTCATCATCATCAGCTTCTTTTCAAGCTCGTCCCTGATAATCGCGCGCGGAGGATATCCTTCTTTTATATATGGTCCGCCGGAGGTCCAGCCACATTCGCAATAAATGCAGTTGAAGCTGCACCACTTGCTTTCTGAGGGTAGAAGATTAATACCCAGGGAAATACCCAGACGCCTGCTTTTAACGGGACCGAAAATTATTTTATCGAATAAAAATGTTGCCATTGAAAAGAAATTGTCGGCGAACTTAAGATATTTAAATAAAAAAACAGCACTACCGGGGCAAAATTGTGCTGTACGACAGCACTGGCCTTTTAAAAAAAAATCTGCGAAAGGTTATAAACATCTGTATGACAATAGTCATTGTATAAAATCTTTATCAGAGTTATTATTGCATCAATAAATTAACCCTCAAAAGACCATAAAGATGTCCCGAACCATATCACCCGAACCCTTTGAATGGAAGGATGAATATAAGGTTGGCGTAAAGGCAATTGATGAGCATCGTGAAAAGTTTTTTGAGATCATCAACAAGCTTAAAACTGTCATCGTCAATAAAGAGTGTAAGATAAATATAGCAGATATATTTTTCTCACTTGTCCATTATGCAGAACATTATCTTATAAACGAAGAGATATACTTCAAAGAATCTGAGTATGCAGGCTTTTCACAACACCAGGAAAGTCACAACAGCTTCATTGCCAGAATTATACAATTCAAGGAAGATTACAGTCTCGGAAAAAAAGAGGTTTGCGAAGATATGTATTTCTATCTCGAAAACTGGCTGACCAACCACATCATGCATTATGATATTGAGGCAGTTGAGTGGTTAAAGGAGCGCGGATTGTAATGAAGGGGATCTGAAGTCTAAAGAAGCCTCCTCAAACTGCTTCCGGCGAGTAACCGCATATTTGCAATATCTGCCCCTTCAATAATACATAACCCCGGCTGTTTGCCTGCCGACAAACTTCCGGATGTTTTTTCATATCCCGCTGCACGAGCTCCGTTTAGTGAAGCCATTTCAAGAAGTGCAGGAAAGCTGATCCTGGCAGGGCCCTCCTGCAATTCAATCAGCAACCCCATCATATCGGTCCGTCCACCGGTAGCAAGTACAGGAAATCCGCTACTGCCCGTTAGTCTGCGATATAGCCCTTCATGCCCGCCTGCCCTGAAAAGCCGGTTAAATTGATCCATTCCATCAAAAACAACATAATCTACCAACTCACCGTACATTCCTGTCCATTTATACCTGTCTGCCGCCAGGTGATACCCATAATTTCCCTTTCGGGGAAGCTCAGGCCGGTCATCTGAAAGATTGCCTGAAGAAACGGTTCGGGAAAAATCATACCGGTTATCCAGGCGATCGCCGGCTGTAACTATTCGGTGAATATCACTCCGGTCATCCGGAATATCACCCGCAGATACTTTTCGGGGAGAGTCCTTTGGGTCAACAGTAACACAGGGGCCTTCATTTATTTTAAAACCAGGCACATGAGAATAATGCGAATTACCAGCAATACCGGCACCTTCAGGTATAACAGACGTTCCCGCTATCCTTATGCCGCGACTGTATTGCCAGTGGGGATCCATTGTACCCGACATAAGATCAGAAAGGCCCGGAATTAAAATTCCGGAATAAAATTCAACCCCGGCCGATTCCCTGAAAGCATCAGTTCCCTCACTTACAGATATTATCACCCCGTCATTACCGACCTCGACAACCGCGTTCTTCCGCGGTGGTGAATCAACCGGGCAAACCAGGCTTGCAGCGAATTTAGGCAAAGTATAATTATTTATAGTTGAGCAACTTAAGATTTGATATTATAGCAAAAAATTAGCTGAAATCGGAACTATTTTACCACCTGATATCTCACACATGCCATGCGTGCAAATCCCCGACAAATCATTCCCCTAACCAGTGGACCTGCATTTCAAAGATTAAAAATTACATATCCTTTTGATATCCGGTCAATGAAATGCAGCATCTATTCATTAATCACTGCAGGGGCAGGCGTCCTCAATGATTGATTTTATTCGGCAGGAGGGGTAGAATAACGCTCAACCTCCTGCATATCAGCCTCCCTTAGCCGCATGGTAAGCTCATCGATTACTCTGTCATATATAGCCTCAAACTGTGACGGGTTAAAAGAATAGTACTCCATTGACTTTTTGAATTCTGTCCGGCCAACACCGTGCAAATCGAGCACAGGCTGGTAAAAATCGATCGAGTCAGTTGCCATTCTGCCGCCGGGCCTGTAATTGTTAAAGTCTGTTGAAAGGGTATAAACACCTTCAAAGTAATGCATATCGATTAGCAGGTCGACAAACTGATCGGGCTTGAGTACATCTTTTCCCGGAGGTCCAGCCGGATGAGAGCTGCAGCCGGCAAAAGCAATTATGGCGGTGACAGAAACAATGTACCTTAAATATCTGAAAACCTTATTGCTTAACCGGATTGAACCGCATACCGAGAAAAACTTCATGTGAGCCCGAATTATGATGACGTATTGGCGAAAAACTCATATCATATGAATAACCGAAATGGAACTTGTTTTCGTGTGTATATCCCAATAAAAAAGATACAGCATCCTGGGAACGTACCGAAACTCCAAGCCAGACCATATTCTGATAATAAGCTTTCAGGCTGAAGTCAACCTGCGGTGCAGCAGGCATAGAGCCACGAACAATGACAGAAGGCTCGAGGGCATAATCGAAGTTAATAAAGTACTTATATCCGCCTGTCAGATAAAAGTTTGTCTTAAGTTTATTCAGTCCTGTTTCCAGGTCAAACAGATTCACGGTATTACCAAAAAGCTGATGTGCAGAAAACCCGACATGAAAGCTCGAGGCATAAAGATATAGACCCAGAGTGGCATCAGGTGAAAACTTCGACGAAACCGCATACAACAGGGCCTGATCAGAAGGATCAAGCAAGCCTATCTTTGTACCATCTACCCTGTTCTGTATAGCACCTGCCGACAAGCCCATCGACAACCTCATACTTTCATTTATCAGAAGATTATAGGCATATGACCCGTACATTCCAATCCTGCTTGTTGGTCCGGTAATGTCATTATAAACATGTCCGCCAAACCCCATGTCTTTTGTAGCGTGCGGCCCGTAAACGCTCAGGCTGTTTGTCTGTGGCGGATCGGTCATTCCTACCCACTGGAACCGGCTGTTCAGCCGAACCTGGTAATAATTATGTGTACCGGCAACGGCAGGATTAAAGACATATGAATTAAACATGAACTGGGTATATACAGGCATTTGCTGCGAATAGGCCTCATCAGTGGCATACCAGGTTATCATCACCAGCGCAAGAAGTACACATTTCATGAAAGAAGCCGGCTCCCCATTACAGATTGCAGCATTTTTTTCCGCTTTCAGTAACGATAAATGGCCATTCCGGACATCACAACTTATATTTTTTATATTCATTTTCATTTACCTTACAATGGTTACCGGTCCGGTTACCGGTTTGGTTCCAAAAATATCATTCAATGTTATCACGAAATAGTAAGTGCCCATTGGCAGGTCCTTACCGTTAAAAGTTCCGTCCCAGCGCTTATCATCAGTATATCCATTTGAATGGAATACCCTTTGTCCGGAACGGGTGTATATCTCGACCACTATTTCCGGATAATCCTGCGCATTGGGAATTTCAAAAAAGTCATTAACCCCGTCGTCATTGGGGGTGAACCCTGAAACCGGACTTATGGGCTGAACAATACCTATCAGTATTGAGGCTTCTTCAATACAGCCATTCTCTGTTTCAGCATAAACCTGGTAAAGCGTCTCATTCTCAGGGGTAGCCGTAGTAACCGGTCCGCTATAAGAGCTTAAACCCGGTCCGGTCCATTCATAGCTTATAAACTCCCCTCCTTTGGCTTCAAGCTCCAGCGAGGTGCCCTGGAATATCACAGTATCATTTCCAATGTAAAGAAGCTCGGAAGGATGGAGATTTACACCGGTCACAGCCTCATTATAGCAGCTGTTCTCATCAGTTACCCTTAGCGTGTAGACATCAGATACTTCAGGAAATACCTGCGGAGACAACACAGGATCAGGATCTGCTCCATTCAGGGCAGACCATGAATAGCTGGCCGCCATCCCGCTAATTGTGACAACAGGCTCCAGAGTTGCTCCCGTACCGGGGCATATTGACTGTTCGCTGATGAGACTTATATTTATAGAATGCTCAAATCCCACATCAACATCCATTGAAATTTCACACAGGTTCTGATCAGTAACAGTAACACTATAGGTACCAGCAGCCAGTCCGCCGACATCCCTCGTATCCGAACCGTTCGACCATTCAAAGGAGTAGCTGCCCGTTCCGCCGGTTACGTTCAGGCTGATCATACCATCCGGCCCGTATGGGCTAAAGTCACGGCACCATGTATTTGTTACCGATGCTGATGCCCCGAGCAATTGAGGATCTTCCAGCACGATTTCAAAACTGTAGATTAATCCGGCACCATCTCTAACCACCGCAGGGTATACACCTGAAGTAAGACCAGAGAAATTACCCGATGTGAAAAAGTCATCTCCATCATTCAGGGAATACTCATAAGGCTCAGTACCATCCAGGCCGGAAATACTTATCAATCCATCATCAAATCCGAAACAAGATGGTGGCACGCTTATGTATTCAGCCGAAATACCGGTCAGGGCAACAATATCGGCACTCCCGCTATCGGTACATAAGTTTGCATCCCTCACTAAAATTTCATAAGTACCTTCGGCAAGATTATCGAAATACCCATCGACCTGCCAGCTTAAGCCATTGTCAATGCTGTAGCTATATGGCTCAACTCCGCCGGTCACCTGCGCCACCCGGATACTTCCGGTCTCATTCACTGATCCGATATAAAAATCGGTCTTTTCAATTAGCACAATCTCCATCAGCGAGGGTTCCTGAATTTCTATTGCCTGAATTGAAACCTGGCAACCAGCATCATCTCTCAATACCAGCTCGTAATTCCCTGCAGTTATCTCAGAGAAATTTCCATCAGGATAAAAATTAATGCCGCCATCAATTGAATACATGACAGCCCCGGTCCCACCCTGTGAAACGACGCTGATAACTCCGGAATTACCACCGTTACAGGTTACATGCTCAATAAACAAGCTCTCTGCAGCCAGCTCAGCAGGCTGCTCAATGATGATCTCATCACTTGTTACCGGTCCGCAACCATTCACATCAGTTATTGTAACATAGTAAGATCCGGGAACAAGGTCGCTGAAGCGGGCATTATCGCTGCTTGTGATCTGGTCCAGTTCGGTGTTGTCGCTGCTATATAATATATAAGTAAACGGAGCTGAACCACCATCAGCATTTATTTCAATATATCCTTCAGACACACCGTAACACAAGGCATCTTCAGAGGAAACCGTTCCAATCAATAATTCTGCAGGACGCTCAGTACTTAGCAGACTGCTGCTTACAGTTCCACATGCAGATACATCGGCAACTGTCACCATATAGTCAGTCATATCATCAGCAAGTGATTCAAAAAGCACCCACTCATTTTCACCTATACCGGAGAATGAATTTTGCTCCACACCACCCAGATAAAGAGTAATAACATACGGAGCCACTCCTCCCTGAGCCTGCGCCCTGATCTGAGGCTCACCGGCATCATTACAAGAGGTGTTAAGAACATTTGCAGTCAGGGCAAGCTCAGCAGGTTCATTCACGGTAAGGCTGAATATCGCAACACAACTAATCTCATCTCTTACATAAATAGCGTATTCACCCGCCGATAAACCGGAAAACAGACCACCAGGCTGATACACAATTCCGTCAAGAGAATACTCAAGCAACCCTGTTCCTCCGCTGGCAGTTACATCTATCGATCCGTCGACAGAACCAAAACAGCCTGCATCCTGAATGTCAGTGTTTGTAAGTGTAATTTCCGCAGGCTGCGTCAGCTCAACAGGACTTGCATAAACAGTTTCGCATCCGTTAATATCCCTTACCACAACATTGTATATTCCAGCATCCAGGCCGGTAAACAGACCGCCGTTTTCAAGATAATCGGCACCATTATTCAGAGAATAATATATGGTACCGGTTCCGCCGGATGCGGTGATAGTTATAGTGCCATTCCCGGCCCCCGCACAAAGCAGATTCTCATGTGTGACCGAAGTGATAATAAGTTCAGCAGGCTCAGTAATCTCAACAGACTCATTAATCGTACAACCAAGCTGATCGGTAACTTCAGCCAGGTAGTTACCGGGTATGAGTCCGTGAAAAATATTCTCAGCCTGCCACACACCGCCATCCAGCCTGTACTGATAGTTCCCGTTGCCTCCTGTTGCCATGATCTCAATTGAACCCGTGGCATTGCCGTTGCAATCGACATTAGAGGGTACCACTGTCATTTCAATCAGTGCTGGCTCATCTATCACAACGGGGCTCTGGTCAAGTTCGACAAAACATGACACCACACCTGCATCGCGAATGAACACCTCGTAGGTGTGGGGTGTCAGATTCTCAAAGAGTGGATTAACAAACCAGTCGACGCCATTAACAGAATACTCATAACTACCTGTTCCGCCAAGCGGAT
>CAYQXY010000033.1:0-56199 GCA_964421595.1 uncultured Bacteroidales bacterium
ACAGCTGGAAACAATTTTTACTTACAGAGAGAAAGCAGTTGAGAAATACTTCAATAATCATAAAGATAATTATTATCCGGGTAGTTGAATTAATAATTATGCTTAATTCGCCCGGATATGAAAAACATTGATAAAAGGACTATCCAACCGGAGGAGATTGCTTAAACCCCGGTTTCTGTTCCGTTCTGCGAATTTTTTAATCACTCATGCCTTTGGGGCAAAGCACCACCAGAGCATTACCACGCCAAAATTACGTGGGTTTTAAGATCCGGTCTGGTGGTAAACATTTTCAACAGTGACTCTTCATAAATTATTTCCTTGCGGGCTGTATTTATGAGCTAGGGCCAATATAACAGAATATTGTGTTATCCGGCACTATTAGAGAAATTGAATTTTCATAAGTTCAGAAAGATTGCATTAATTATGTTAAATGCCTTGATTTATGAATATATTTTAGCCAATTCTCCTTAAGTTTTATTTAATTTACTGTCTTTACAATTATTATTAAATTATAATTCGTGTTCAATTCAGGCCGGAATAACTAAAATATCCAATCATGAAAAATCCAAGGTTTCCAATAATTCTCAATTTCCTGACAATCCTAATGGTGCTTAATACATTACCGTCTCAGGTTTTTGCACAGGACCGCGTAACAGGACATAATTTTGCTACCCGTTCCGAGGTCATTGCCCAAAATGGAATGGCGGCCACAAGTCACCCCCTGGCAACACAAACTGCACTTGATATCCTCAAAAAAGGAGGCAGTGCTGTTGATGCTGCTATTGCTGCCAATGCCATCCTAGGCCTGATGGAACCAACCGGTTGTGGAATTGGAGGTGATCTTTTTGCTATTATCTGGGATTCAGAAACTAACAGGTTGCACGGACTCAATGCCAGCGGACGTTCCCCGAAAGGATTGACAAGAGAATACTTTCTGGAAAATGATTATGAATATATACCATCATACGGGCCACTGCCGGTAAGCGTACCCGGAGCGGTTGACGGCTGGTATGAACTGCATGGTAAATTTGGCAAGCTTGATATGAAAACTATATTGGAACCTGCCATTGATTATGCCCGTAACGGATTTCCTGTTACAGAACTGATTGCATACTACCTTGAACGTTCAGAAGGCCTGGCAAGGTTTCCGAATTTCAAGGAAACATATATGCCTGATGGACGGATGCCTGCCAAGGGTGAAATTTTTCGTAATCCATATCTTGCAAATACCTATGAAACCATTGCTAATGAGGGCCGTGATGCTTTTTATAAAGGAGAAATAGCAAGGACAATTGCTGATTATATCCAGGAAAATGGTGGCTTTTTAAGCTATGAAGATATGGCTTCGCATTTCGGCGAATGGGTTGAACCGGTATCTGTTAACTACAGGGGTTTTGATGTGTGGGAGTTGCCACCAAACGGCCAGGGTATAGCTGCCCTCCAGATCCTCAATATTCTCGAAGGATATGATATCGCATCGCTCAACCTTTTCAGTCCTGAATATGTTCACCTCTTCGTCGAGGCCAAAAAACTTGCATTTGAAGACAGGGCTCATTATTATGCTGACATGGATTTCAGTCCTGTACCTGTTCAAACACTCCTTTCCAAGGAATATGCCGATAAAAGACGTGAACTCATTAATCCGGATCGGGCTGCAAGAAGGTATGATCCTGGACTGCTGGAGCAGCCAAATACTATCTATCTTACAGTAGCTGACAAGGACGGGAATATGGTTTCATTGATTCAAAGTAACTATCGCGGGATGGGAAGTGGAATGACGCCTCCGGGACTGGGTTTCGTTCTGCAGGACCGGGGGGAAGGTTTTACGCTTAAGCCCGGATTCTTTAATACTTACGAGCCGGGTAAACGGCCTTTTCACACAATAATTCCCGGATTTATTACAAAAGAGGGACAGCCATACATGAGTTTTGGTGTTATGGGTGGTGCCATGCAACCACAGGGTCATGTTCAGATAGTTGTTAATATGATTGATTTTGGGATGAATCTTCAGGAAGCAGGAGATGCGCCGAGAATACAACACACCGGATCTTCAGAGCCTACAGGACAGAGAATGACAGATGGTGGTACAGTAAATCTTGAATCGGGCTTTCCATATGAAACTATTCGTACTTTAATAGGGAAAGGACATAAAATAGAATGGGCAATAGGCCCATACGGTGGATATCAGGCCATTATGTGGGATCCTGTAAACAGGGTGTACTATGGTGCCTCTGAATCACGTAAAGATGGCCAGGCTGCGGGTTATTAAGAGGAGTCCCTTAATACATGACCCATCTTCATTAAGAGAGCTTTTATTCTTCTGTCACCTGGCAAAATTTAATCGGTGTTACCAGAGTTATAAAAAATACTCCCATTAATTTTTACAGGTTAAAAATAGCCCGGTTAATAGCCCTTTACTTTTTTCTTTTTCCGGTTTTTGTTAACTTAGCTTATACAATAATATATTCGGGGCAAACAGGTTCTACTTGATAAAAGTCAGAATATAAGCAAAAGTATCCGGGTTGCACACCTGCTGCTTGCAAAATCCTATAAACACATTAAGAGCCTGACACGCCTTCATTGACGAAAGTGTTTTAATCATTTTCTGAACCGGATAATGAATAACTAAATACTTTTTAATTATGGAAAATTTGTCAAACAAACACAAGTTTCATTTCAGTTTTTTTTCATTCGTTGCTGTCATACCATTCTTAATTGCAGCACTAATCTGGTCATGTGGGGGTGGTGACGGAACCAGCACCGCCGAAAGGCTAAAGCAGGATAAGCTTAATGAAGTAAAGGAAAGCGTTCTTGCTGAAATCAATAATCTTAAAAATGAAGTTGAACAGCGGATAGAATTTCTGGAGGAAGAAGCCGGCACAGCAGATAATCAGGTTACGGCCCAAATGGAAGAATACCGGAATGAACTGGTTGAACAAAACGAGTTACTCTCCAAAGAATATCAGAATATACAGGATGCAACTTTTGAAGAGTGGAATGATATTGCTGAAGGTGCTTCAGAAACCATAAATCAGGTCAATCAAAAGACCAACGAGATCACAAGGGAGGTCAGAGATCTATTAGAGAAATAATTTAGTTTAATTCAAAAACCCATGTCCAAGGGCGTGGTAATGTCCTGGAGGGGCTTTGCCCGAAAGGCATGTGCGATTAAAAAGAATTTACGGTGCAAAGCAGAAACCGGGGTAAAGCCACCTCCTCCGGGGGCGGACAGTCTGATTTTAGCGATTTTTTTTCTAAGTCACATATTGTGCAGCGAAATTTCTATAATGTAAAGTCGCCTGCAGCCTCCGGCTGATAAATTATTTCGTCAATTCTAATCTTTGTGGGACCAGCCGGAACAATCCATTCCACCTCATCGCCAACCTGGCACCCTATTAGAGCCGTGGCTATAGGTGAAAAGATTGAGATCTTCTTTTCCTTTAAATTTGCCTGTTGAGGATAAACAATCTGAAATTGAGTTTGCTGGTTGCTGTTAAGGAAACTTATTTTCACGATTGAGTTCATTGTAACAACGTTTGAGGGAATTTCCTCTGGTTCAACAATGGTTGCCGAATTCAGTTCGTGAAGCAAACTCTCAGCTTCATTAGCATTTATTGATTTAACCAGTTTTGCATTATCAATTGATTTTTGAATTCTTAAAAAATCAAGTCTGTTTAAAATAAGTTTTGTCATAATATTTTTGATTATGTAAATGCAGATCTATTCAAAGTTACCAATTATTATTGGCAACTCTTTAATGTCAAAAAATATTTTAAGACTGATTAACGGATGCTAGAACACCAATGCATAGGAAACACCTATTATTCCAATGGCAGCAAGAGCATAGACTATTTTAACCGGCATTACACCATCGTTTTCAGCAGTTTTTCCAAAAATACCGAAAACAAGAGGATGGACAAGAAATGGCATTGCAAATATAAAGGCAATAAGTCCCGAAGCCTGCTCACCAAACATTCCTCCCTGAATTGCTGCAAACAGTCCAAAGTGAGAAATTGCAGAAGCATTTGCCATGACTGATTCATTGAATCCCATACCACCTATGTTCAGTATAAACAACCCACCAAACACAGCAACAAGTTGCCAGCCGAGGGAAAAGATCATCAGCCCCCTTATTTCTTTTGACTCCTTATTATCTGAGTTCCTCAGAACTTTCAAAGCAAAAAGGGTCAGAGCAATCCCAACTGTAACAATTATCAGGGTATGCGGGATTAAAAGTTTCCCTGCAGTAGCGCTGGCTGCCAAAACTGAAAACACAAAAATATGCCCTATGAAGGGAATATTTATCATAATCGGTGCCCTGAATTGAGCATCAGGTCCGAGATCTCCTGCAGTACATGCTCCTGTTAATCCGGAATGTGACAAAGAGCCGGCCATCCCTGGTGCCAGGTTCCTCATGTGATTTACTCTGCCCAGAAGAATTAAAATTGCCAGTCCGCCGAACATCCACAAGAGTTGTCCGAAAAAACCAAAGGACAATACCGCAGTCATACCTGATAATGAAAAAGCTTCTGCTATCCTTGAACCTCCAACCATAAAATTAGCAGCGAGTACAACAGGTATTCCTGCAAAGAGCAATGAACGGATGGTAGGACCGAATTTCCATTGGGAAAAAATCATTCCGAGGCTAACTGAAAAGATCATTGCGAAAAATATTTCGGGAAGTGCAATATAAGGCCGGATCCAGCCTGACATGTGCCATGAGATGATCAAAACACCTAGTATCAAGCCGGTTTCAACTATCCCTTTACGAATGTACGCTGGTTTGTTGGTTATTTTGGCCCGATAGTCAATCAGGATAATTGAACCCACCAGTCCCAGATATCCCAGAAGCGGATAAAAATTATCCAGAGGCTCATTTGTATGATGACCGATAATCACCCTCTTCATTGATTCAATACCTATTAAAACAAAAAATGAACGAATCAGAAACATGAACTGGGTAAATTTTGTACCGAGAAACATCTCCTCATCAGAAGGCACCACAATATCGGTTTTATCAATTTCCTGATTTGAAAAAATTTTCCTTATTTCCTGACCTCCAACAAAAAATGAAGCACTGAGTGCTGTAATTGTAACTTTACTTGTAAAATCAAGGATCGGGAATTCACGCAAACCCGGGGTGCCCATTCCGGTACTAACTAGCACATATCCCATTATTAAACCAAAAACCACTATTATCAGAATAGGAGAATACCGTGTTCCTGCAACGAAAGTCCGCGATACCAGAACCATTGAAATTACAAGCATAAATGTGAGCCAGTACTGGTTTAGAATATACATATTGGCCATTTGATCATAAAAGTGCTCCATCTTATATCTATTGTTTTTGATTGTTGATTTCTGATTTAGATGAACCTCACATAAGCCGGGGCTCAAAAAAAACGATTGGGACAGTTATTAAACCATGCCCTGTTTTTTCAATTCGGCACAAAAATATACTTTTTTTTATGGTTTGGCTTACTTTTTTTAAAGTACGACTCCCTATTTAAAAATCATCACATTTCCTTGTCTCCATTATAGTCTGCAAACACCTGTATTATATGAAGTTTAAACTTCGGCACTACGTATTAAAGGATTAAACGCCTCGGTATTGATAGTTCTTCTTTGAGCGTTACAGGATCATTCTTACTTATGATAAGCTTTATTGTTTTTAAAAAAATTCCAGCTTGAAACCACAAGTGATAATTTCTACCAGCAGCGAAGTTTCTTTCGCGAATCACAGATAATTACGCTCGGATTTACATGGAGATTCCGCGATTTGCGCGAACAAAGCAGCCAGCAATATGATAATGGAGTGAATGGAGATATTGACGGATTATTCTGACATATCAGAAACGAATGCCTACACCAACCATAAACCCGGAGCTGGAAATATCTGAACGGATATCAGTATTCCAGCTATTTTCCACAGCAAAAGCACCATAAGGCTCTGTGTATTGATCAGAATAACTCCATTGTGGAGCCATTGGAAGGTCTCTCCACATGGAGAAGAAATAACCACCCATTATGGAAATCATATTATTAATCTCATACCTTGCTGACAGATTAAGTCTGTAACTTGCAGAAGATGCAGACCAGGATGTTTCAGGCAGATCAAATGTGCCCGAAAGAAATTCAGATCCGGATAGCTCGGCTCCTTCTATCAGGTCTCCGTCTTCGGCAAAAACCAAATAAGTTATATCTTCAACAATATCATCAATATCTATGCCGGTGGCAACATAGGTTACATCTCCCCTAAGCCTGGAGGTGCTGGCCTTAAGAGAGACAGATAGTGATGGTAATATGCTTAATTCAGCCTTTACACCGGCTAAAATGCCCAGAGGATTGAACTCTGTTGAAGAATTTGTTTCCAGGGTTATATCATTATGAATAATATTGTTTTGCTGGATCTGAACGGTAATTGTGTCGCCATTGACCGGCCACTGATCTTCAATCCATACATAAGTGAGGTCACCATGGAAAATAATGTCAAGTGTCTGAAGCAGGTTATCCTTCCACCGGCCATGATGAATGCCACCGATCAGTGAAATATTCATATTGTCAGAATTGATTACAGGATGCTCAATTGTAAATTCAAAAGAATTAATACTGGACTCATGGGTGACATTCCATTTAGAAACCCCCTTGTCAGGAAAATAGGAAACATCATAAAACTCTGAATCATCTTCATCAATAAATACAATACCCTCATACCATGAGGCAGGGTAATTTCTGCTTGTGTGAAGATCCCACCCCATATCCCAGAAGCTAACCAATCCGTAAGCGAATTCTGACACACCTGCATCATCATACACATTAAAACCAGGAACTCTTCCCGATAATGATGACTCACCCGACCATCCGAACCAGGACAAACCTATACGCGACCCATTGTATGTAAATCCTGCATCTATCATAAGTGGAATTTTTGCTTGTGGTTTGGTGATAATAGGTGTGTTAATATCGCCATAATCGGTCCTCTCATCATAAATAGCATCGGAAGGTAATTCACTTTCAATAGCCCATGTACTTGTAGAATACAGACTTACTTCTGAGCCTAACCTCCTTCCCAGTCCGCCAATATTCATATATGGAAGATAATTAAAACTAAAATCTAAATTGAGGGGCGTGGTAGTATTAATTAACGGATCCTGAAAGGTTAAACTCTCAGGAATTTTCTTTGCATACCTCATATTTAACTCCTGGGAATACCCGGTAGCAGATACCAGAAAAACAAAAAATAGAATAAAGAAAATTTTCATAAAGTTGAGATTAATGTTTAACGATATTTGTTACTGAATAAAACAGGGATAATTGTTCGGCCAACCTGTGCAAACAAGTTAAACATTTCACCCCAACCTGCTGAAATACTAATGCTTACAAATAATAAATATCAAATTTCAAGTTTCATTAAAATTACAAAAAAGTTTTCAGGAAGTAAAACCCTGATCTATGAGCAGATGCATTTATCGATAAAAAAATCTTTCAACTTTTATTTTATCATTTTTTTGTAAATTTGATATACTGATAATCCAATTGTAAAAAGTAACCAGTTAATTTAATGATGATCCATCTGTGGTAACCACTAAATCTGGTATGTATCACACTTATAATAAATATTTATCAACATTAAATTCGGATGAAATACAGCTACCATAAAGGAATACTATGGCTTTTCATCTATACTATTCTTGCATTGTTGCCACTATTTCTGGCATTATGGGGTGATCTGCCCGAATACAGGAATTTCTGGATGGAACTGGGAGTTGCACTTGGATTTATCGGGCTGGGAATGCTTGCTCTTCAGTGTGTTTTTACAGGCCGCTTCATTCAGATTGCACCAGATTACGGTATGGACAACGTTCTTCAATACCACAGGGAAGCTGGTATAATTGCATTTATATTTGTATTGGCTCATCCATTGATAATATTGATTACAAACCCTGAGTTTCTGTATTATTTTGATCCGGGAATAAATGCACCTCGTGCAATTGGCCTGTCAATAGCCACTTTCGCACTTATCCTTGTTTTCACTTCCAGTATGTGGAGGAATGCATTTGGCCTTAGTTATGAAAAATGGAGACTACTTCATGGTTTTTTATCATTCACTATTGTGGTTATCGGAGCAGGCCATGCTATTCAGGTTGCACACTATCTTAGTCCACTATGGAAACAGGCATCTATTCTGGCGTTATCCGGCGCTTCCGCATATCTTATAATACACACACGGATAGTGCGGCCTTGGTTGAATAAAAAGAAACCCTACAAAGTTATAGAAGTCAATACAGAGCGGTGCCAGTGCCATACCCTGGTGCTGGAACCGGCAGGAAACCGCAGCAGACTGAATTTTATACCCGGGCAATTCGTCTGGATTACAATTGGTTCCACTCCATTTTCAATGCAACAAAATCCCTATTCAATAACTTCAAGTTCACGGGAAAAGTATATTTCCTTAACCGCAAAAGATCTGGGTGATTTTTCCGGATCATGGAAAGACATAAAGCCGGGTACAAAAGCATTCCTTGAAGGCCCTTATGGGTCATTCACACCAAAGCCGGATAAAAATGTTTTTATGGTAATGGGAGGAATTGGCTTTACCCCGGGCATGAGTATGTTGCGAACTTTCAAGGATGATAATGATAAGCGAAAAATAATCTTAATTTATGGTAATGAAAATTGGGATGAAGTTTTATATCGTGAAGAACTTGAAGATTTAAGCCAGGATATTGACCTGACGACTATTCATCTGTTGGAAAAACCGCCTGATAAATGGGATGGTGAAACTGGATTTGTTACCGAGGAACTTCTGTCCAAATACCTTCCTGAGAACCCATCTGATTTTGCATATTATATTTGTGGTCCTAAACCGATTATGGATATTACTGAATTTTCTTTAAGGAATTTGGGAGTGGACTGGCGGCTTATTTATTCTGAACGATTTGAAATAATTTAACTTATGGAGAAAAACCGGAAACTTTTATATAAAGCTATTCGGAGAATTGCAGATTTAACTGCAATACTGCTCTTTATTGCAGCTCTGTTGTTTGCACTCAGAGGTTAGCCGGCTCAGAGTTATTCATCATCGGTTGTAAAAGCCATATTTAAATGATATTCAACTCCCCGGTATCATGAACTACATTTGTTCATATCCGGATAATTCACTGGTAAGATAATCCTCCCTCGCATTGGATTTAATAATATAACCGGGCAATCCTATATCAGGAAATAAGATATCATTTACATCTATAAACGAGCCACTTTCTTCCTGCAGGATAGTTCCCATAGCTTCAACGAGATAATTTGCAGCAAACCGGGGGTCGGTCAATTTACCGGTTGTCCGCATAATCTTAAGTTTCCTTATAACAGGGCAGTATTCATCATCAGGCAAACGGGAAATGTATTCCTGGAGACCAGAATCAATTATTCCGGGAGCCAAAGCTGAAAAATGCGTATTTGGGATTTCACCCGCATATAATTTAATTAATGAATTTAGCGCGGACTTGGAAAGAGAATAAATATGGAGGCTTAAGGCATTATTAATCTCTGATCCTGATGTTATTGCAACAATTTGGTATGTCTCTGCCACAGATTCCATCAAAGTATCAATTATCACTTTATTTGCCCAAACATTGACCTGCATAATATTTGATACTTCGTCAAATGAGGTCATGCGCATGTTTTTAAAACCGGGCATCACCCCGGCATTAAGAACTACAAGATCAAGAACATTTACATTTTTAAGGAATCCTTTGAGTTTAGAAGGCAGATCATCGAGTTCGAACAGGTCATGAGATAGGTGGTGGTAGTTTTGATGGTTTTTTAATCTGTCATTGAAGTTACGGCTTATACCATAAACATCTGAACCGTTATCCAGATACTCTTTCGCCAGGGCAAATCCCAACCCCGAACTTGTGCCTGTAATCAAGATATTCATAATTCTTTCTTTTAGGTTACTGCATATTTGAAATACAAAACCAATACCACCCAATCTTGATCGTAAATCATAATCTGCAATCAGAGGCTGCAAGGTCTGATTATTCACTGAAAAATTTCTTGCAATTATTTAAACAAAGTAAAATCTCAATTACGATTTGTGGCATTTTTACCCAGAAAGGGGAAATCTTTGAATATTATCTACACAGTTACTACAGTGTAGTTAGTCCTAATTATTATTGTATTTTAATCCGATCAGAATAATTATAATCCCCCCTTTATGCAGAGATTGGATTCTGCAAGCAAAGAGCCTGATCATAGCTCACGTGAAGTTTATCGATCATCAGAACCCATTAAATGAATATGTGTCAACTTAATAAAGATAATGTTAACACTTTATCAGGAGTGTTTTTTAAAAATTTAATTTACAATGGTGTCATCTTTGCAGTGGTTATCACAGGGAAAACCTGAATATAATTCATTGTGTCAGTGTTTAAATTCGCATTCTGGTATAACTACGATGAGCCCGGACATAAAAAAAGCAATGAATAAAGCATAGGTGATCCATGGGAATCGAAATACGGAATATGAATTACCTGCAAAACAGAATTATTTGATTATTAACCTGATTAACCCTCTTTGTACCTATGAAAGCAATCTGGAAAGGGTCCATAAGTTTCGGTTTAGTTAATATCCCGGTAAAGCTTTTCAGTGCTACTGAAAGGAGTAATCTGGATCTTGATATGGTTGATCGCCGGGATATGGGTAAAGTAAGGTACAGAAGGATCAATGAAAATACAGGCAAGGAAATAGAGTGGGAAAATATAGCAAAAGCCTATATGCACAATGGCGATTATGTTTTACTTGAAGATGAAGATTTTGAAGAAGCTGCACCTGAGAAAACCAGGATCATTGAAGTCAACCACTTTATAAATGAGAATGAGATCGATTCAATATATTATGAAAATTCATATTATGTCGAGCCTGAAAAACAAGGAGAAAAAGCATACGCATTATTACGTGAAGCGCTTGCAAAATCAGGAAAAGTGGGTGTGGCACAATTTGTTTTGAGAACTTCCGAAACACTTACTGTATTAAAGCCAATGGACAATGCACTTGTACTGAGTAAAATCAGGTTTGCCGAGGAAGTCCGCAGCACAGAAGAACTTAAGATCCCGACCAAATCAATTGTAAAGCCTGAAGAACTAAAAATGGCGGTATCTCTGATAAATCAGTATACCAAACCTTTCGAAATCTCTAAATATAAAAATGAATATGCAGATACGTTGCTGAAGGTAATAAAAGCCAGGGCATCAGGTAAGAAAGGTAAAATAAGAAAAATGAAAGTTAAGACCAGCCAGACAAGGGATCTTATGGACCAGTTGAAGGCAAGCCTTGCTGAATCATAGCAAGGAGGATCACAACCAGGAAGATCATAGCAAGGAGGATCATCACCAGGAGGATCACAACCAGGAGGATCATAGCAAGGAGGATCATTCATCTAGCGATAATCGGGTTGTACTGTAAGGATCAATGCCGGTATTTGTAATCATGATACGATGGCACAATTACGACACCTGCAGAGTTATTTAATTATTCAGGCTTTTAAAAGTCATTCATGATTCATGATTTATGCTACTGGCAGGATCATACTATGAAATACAGGATCACCATTCTAACTTGTTTATGAGCATTGAGACATATAAAAAGAAGAGAGATTTTCAGCAAACTTCTGAACCTTCTGATACCAGATCAAAAAAGGGTTCCCAGTTGAGTTTTGTTGTTCAGCGGCATGATGCGAGAAGGCTCCACTATGATCTGAGACTGGAACTGGAAAACGTTTTAAAGAGCTGGGCAGTCCCAAAAGGCCCATCTATGGTTGCTGGAGAAAAGCGGCTGGCAATTATGGTTGAAGACCATCCATTATCTTATGGTAAGTTTCAGGGAGAGATACCAAAAGGAAATTATGGCGCCGGTACGGTTGAGATATGGGACAAAGGCACATACAGGCCAATGGATGATAGTGACAATCCTGAAGAAAAACTAATCATCCAATTAAATAAAGGTGATTTAAAATTCACTGTGAAAGGTAAAATTTTAAAGGGATCTTTCGTGCTGGTAAGGCTAAATGATGATAAAAATGAATGGTTGCTGATAAAAAAGAAAGATGAATTTGCCCTGTCTGAATTCAATATTGAGAATGTAAAACCATTAAATAAAACCACTTCCCGAAAAACAAATAGTTCATCCAAAAAACCCAAAATAATCGAAATTAAAAAAAGCGTCAGTGCCGAAAATTTCCCTGAAAAGGTTCTAAAACCAATGCTTGCCAAACTTACTGAAAAACTCATAGATAATCCTGAGTGGCTGTATGAAATCAAATATGATGGTTACCGGATAATCAGCACCATAAGAAACGGCATAGTCAGTTTATTATCACGTAATGGCAATAGCTATACTGAAAAATTTCAAACTCTTGCCTCAGAACTAAATAATGTAAAAGACAATATAATTCTTGACGGAGAGGTAGTTATTGAAAATGAAAAGGGGGTAAGTGACTTTCAGATGTTGCAAAACTATAATACCTTCCAAAGCGGAGTTCTGAAATATTATGTTTTCGATATACTATATCTGAATGGACATGATGTCACCAGGTTTCCTTTGAAAAGCAGGAAAGAACTGCTTGATGCTTTTTTTAACAAATACAGGTTCAGTAAGATATACAATACCGATTTTCAGACAGGAAATGGAGTTTCCCTTTTCAGGGAATTATCAGCAAAAGGATACGAGGGAATTATTGCAAAATCTCCAGATGGTATTTACCTGCCCGGCAAGAGGTCAGAATCATGGCTCAAGGTAAAATCTACCATGATGCAGGAGGCAGTAATATGTGGTTATACGTTACCATTGAAAAGCAGAAAATATTTTGGATCTCTGATACTTGGAATATATGAGGAGAATGTATTAAGATATATTGGTAATTGTGGAACCGGCTTTACTGATGCTTCAATAAAGGAGTTGTACAATAAATTTATTACCATAAAAGCAGAGAAATGCCCTTTCAGGACCATTCCAAAGATATCTTATCCAAAAGGGAAGCCGGTATGGGTAAAGCCGGAATTAGTTTGCAGTGTGAAGTTTTCTGAATGGTCAGATGATAAGCATTTGAGAAACCCTGTTTTTATGGGGTTGCTGGATGATAAAAGTGCTAAAGAATTAAAACCTGAGAAAGCTATGGACAAAGAAAGTAAACAATTGAAAGAGGATAAAACTTTTGTAATTACGGGGAACATGGTCAAATGCACCAATCTGAATAAAATATACTGGCCGGACGAAGGTTATACAAAAGGAGACCTGATATCATATTACCGCACTGTTAGCAAATTCATTCTACCATATCTCAAAAACCGGCCTCAGTCGCTGAACCGTCATCCCAATGGCATTAAAGGCAAGAGTTTTTATCACAAGAATATGGATACAGACCAACTGCCCGAATGGATACAAACGGCAAAAATGTATTCAAAATCAAATGACCATAATATAAACTATTTACTGTGCAATAACACTGCCACATTAATCTACATGGCCAACCTGGGTTGCATAGAAATAAATCCCTGGCATAGCACCCATGACCAGCCTGACAATCCCACCTACATGATGATCGATCTGGATCCGGCAAAAATTGAGTTTAGTTATGTAGTTGACGCAGCGCTGGCAATTAAGGAAATATGTGATGAAATAAAAATTCCGTGCTATTGCAAAACAAGTGGTGCAACCGGCTTACACATTTATATCCCATTGGCTGGTAAATACACATATACACAGGTTAAGACTTTTGCAGAATTGATGGCTGTAATAACCCACCAGAGATTACCTGACATAACAAGTATAGAACGAAACACAGTAAAGCGTAAGGATAAGATATATATTGATTTTCTGCAGAACCGAAAAGGGCAGACTATTGCTGCTCCCTATAGTGTTCGCCCCAGACCACTTGCAACCGTTTCAACTCCACTGAAATGGGATGAGGTCAATCACAGTCTTAGTCCCCGATTGTTTACAATTAAAAATATTCCTGAACGTCTTGAATCAATTGGTGACATCTGGAAGCCGGTTCTGAAAAAAGGAGTATTATTAAATAAAGCGCTCCAATCGATAGAAAAACTTGCCTGAGTTGCTATTTGATTAACCAATTTCAGCACCTGTAACTCATCTTTTTCATGAACTCAGATTTTCCTTAATCCCCAAACTGCAAGTAAGGCAAGACAGGCTCCGGCAAGCATCATTCCGAAATCGATCTTCTTATCCGATCCCTCTTCATAGAGTTGTTCGCGCCATCCGCCGGATACCTGATCCAAAGCATGATCATACAAATTCCCGGGAGTTGCCCCGATCAGATTTTCGCTAAAGTGATTCCTTTCGATATTCCTTCTGACCATTTTATCGAATAATTTTGCAGGAGCAATTTTACTCGCCACATACATCATTTTTCCCGGAGATCCAACACATACTTCCTTTCTCGGGGTTTCGGAAATATCTACTATCGCTTCAGCAACAAGCTCAGGCGGGTGTACAGGTTTCGGAGGAATTGCCTCCTTTCCCATATAATTTGCCCCGTGCTGAAACAAAGGAGTATCGACAAATGCGGGCATAACAGCACATACATGTATATTTCCTTCATTGGCCAATTCCTGGCTCAGACTTTCACTTAAAGCTTTCTCTGCTGCTTTAGTTGCAACATAGGCTCCTGTAAAAGGCTGCCCCATTATGGCTACAATGGAAGAAACATTTATCAGGACGCCGCTTCCCTGCTCTTTGAAATGTGGTATAACTGCCCTGGCTCCGTAAATATATCCAAACAAATTGGTTTCTACCACTCGTCGGATGTCCGCTGTTGGTACTTCTTCAAAACGTCCGTATAATGTAACTGATGCATTATTTACCCATGTATCTATACGGCCGAATTTTTCCTTAGCAATAATAACCAGCTGGTTAACGTCATCTTCTTTAGTAACGTCAACCTGCACAGCCAACGCTTCACTGCCAAACAAGCGGCATTCCTCCACAACTTCATCAAGTGATGGTTTATTCCTTGCAGCGACAACCACTCTGTATCCCCGTCTTGCAAATTCATGGGCAGCGGCCCTGCCAATACCACTGGATCCTCCGGTTATAACTACCACCTTATCCCTTGTTAAAAACTGATCCTCATCATAAGCATGTAAGTTCCCTGAATTTTCCATATCATTAGTATTAAGTTAAGTCAGCAGGTCAGGACAGCCCGGTCCGGTCTTTTCAAGAATGAATTAAGTAAAGGACCCCTGATTAGGGGGATCCTTTACCAGAAATCAAATTACCTGTATATATTATGGCCGTAACTACCCCAATCTTCTTCAAGAAGCCTGGCATCTTCATCACTTCGAAGTTGCACTCCAATAACAATATTGCCATCCTTGATTCCCTGTTCATATTTCTCAGCTCTTTCCTTGGGCATTCCAGCCCCTACCAGCGCTCCGATTATACCTCCTGCCAGCCCCCCGGCACCAGCACCGGCCAATCCGGCAGCAATTGGTCCGGCAACAACAAACCCGAGTCCGGGAATGATTACGCTGGTTCCTATAGCAGCTACAATACCAACGGCAGCCCCAAGACCACCACCTATTGCTGAACCGGTTCCTGCGCCCTCCATAGCTTTATTTCCAAAATCAGACTTATCATCTGACTTATCACGATCATCTGAATTATCATGATCTTTAAAGTATTTTTTCAGGCTGTCTTCTGACATGATAATACTGATCTCATCATCAGCATACCCTCTTTCACGAAGCCTGTCATATGCACGCTCTGCACTTTTAAGGTCACTGAAAGACCCTGTTAAAAAATTAGATCTGTTTTCCATTTCTATTAATTTTTAGGTGTATTTTATTTATAAGATAAATCTATTCATAAATACAAAGTTCACTATGATAACAACATTAACCATTACATAATATCCGGATTCTTTTACATTATTCCACACTAGCCTTTTATCGATCGGGACTTATGGAATTATTCCGGCAATATTTTTCTTCATAATGAAATATTAAGCCCAACCGATCCCGGGAAAAAACTACTGACCGACACAAAAAATATCGGGATATTTTTTTGTATTTGGCTAGATACATTGTTATGAATAAACGTAAATAAATGTAAAAAGACAGAGGATAATTAAGACGATTACAATTTCGATACACATGCCGGTCATGAACAAATAGTGTCCCTGATTGTTTATTTTTCAACACCTTACAATGTGATATTAAATATAAAATACGATATCAATCTTGCATGTAAAGTCATAATGCAAGAGCATCTGGCTAAATTCGGAATCCCTTTCGAAATAACCGGTTTAGGGGAAATACGCGTCATTGGAAATATTTCTCCCGAGCAATACGAAAAACTTGGAACATCTATTAAAAAATATGGCATAGAAATAATCGATAATCCTAAAACTGCCCTGGTTCAGCGGATCAAAGAGGTAATTATTGAAATGGTCTATATGAATGAGAAATTACCTGATTCAAGAATATCCTCATACATTGCTACGAAGCTGAATCTGAGCTACAGTTATCTTTCCAAAGTCTTTACTGAAGTCACCTTTACTTCAATCGAAAACTATATGATTCTCCAAAGAATTGAGAGAGTAAAACAGTTAATTATTGAAGAAAATTTAACCTTTACCGAGGTGGCATGGAAGTTGAATTATAGTAGTGTAGCACATTTATCCAACCAGTTCAAGAAGACAACCGGCTTAACGCCAACAGTTTTCCAGAGAATTATTGAAAGAAGGAACAGCCGCTATTCGGCTTCTGAAAACTTATAACATACAATATGATAATGAATTATGATGCGTTATACTTACTGCTGGCTGATGATGACGATGATGACCGCCTTTTTTTTAAAGAGGCCCTGGAGGAGGTAAAAGTAAGAACAATTCTTAATACAGTAAACGATGGTTCTCAATTGATGAATTATTTGAATAAACCAGGTATCAGGCTACCACAGATAGTATTTCTTGATCTGTTTATGCCAGTCAGGAGTGGTATGGAATGTCTGACAGAAATTAGAAGAAACAACAAACTTAAAGATCTTACAATTGCCATTTATTCAACTACAGGAACGGAAAATGTTATTGAAGAAGCTTTTGTAAAGGGTGCAAATATATACATCAAAAAACCATATGACTTTTTAGCATTAAAAAATATTCTTGCCCAGGTTATAAATATGAGTTGGCAGTATTATACATCCGGCTTACGTAAGGAAAATTTCTTACTGAACTTCAATGGAATGGAAAAAGCAGTAATTTCAAGAGTTTAAAATTACCTGCTCCTGCTTCTGATGAACTAATTTTTGATTCCTGTTAAACCGGCAATTAAAAAATTTGGATATTAAAAATCCGTTCTGAAGAGTTGTACCCCGGAAGAAAATTTTTAAAAATGGCTTTTATTTATGTGAAGCCCGATAGATGATTTGATTGTATTCAATAAGGTTTTGATATTCAATTGCGGATAATGATAATGATTTTTCGCTAATTTCTCCTGAATATCCTTCTGAATAATGACCTTTTCTTACCTTCTTCTTCAGTGCTTTCTTCTTCAGTGCTTTCCTTTTCAAATTCAACAATATCACTCCTGAAAAGATCAATGAAATTTTCAAATAAATTTTTTTCTTTATAGTCAGGGCAATCCAGCTGGCTTATTAATTCAAACGGTAGTTCAGGAAACGGTGCAGATAGTTGAGATCTCAATTCCGGGTTTTGCTGTGCTTTTCGTAATGTTAAGCCTACCAGAGGTAATGCAAGTGCTGATCCGGATCCATTTCGGCCATGGTTGAAATGGATTAACTGTGATGACGCACCTACCCTGCTAACAATTACAAGATCAGGATTATAAGCAGCAAACCAGGCATCAGCATAATTCTGAGATGTTCCGGTTTTTCCTGCTAATGGAAGTGATACGCCATAAATGTTTCTCATACCAATTCCTGTACCTCCGTCAATTGCCTTTTGCAACATTGCAGTCATTAACATACTTGATCTTTCCGACAAAACTCGTTCACCTGCATTAACCATCTCATTCTTGTAAATTATATCACCAGTGGGTGTCTGGATAGATGAAATAATGAATGGTTTAACTTTGTAACCTCCATTTGCAAAAACAGAATAAGCAATTGCTACTTCTCTTAAATTCGCTTCTGCTGTCCCGAGTGCAAGGGATGGAGAATGTCTCAGATTAAATGAAAAGCCCATTTTTTTCCATAAAGAATCGAGCTCATTCAACTTTATATCTAAAAATAAATTGAATGTTGGTACATTCATAGATTTAGCAAGTGCACCTGTCATTGAATACTTGCCTCCATAAGTAAGATCATAATTGACCGGGCTCCAGTCATCGAATCCGGCAAGGATGATCGAATCATTGTCATAGTAATGACATGGGCCTATGCCCTGTTCCAGAGCAGCCGCATAAAGGATTGGCTTAAAAGTCGATGCTAATTGTCTTCTGGCAAGGACCTGATCAAATGGCTGGCTTGAAAAATCAACACCACCCACCCAGGACTTAACTGCCCCTGTTTCAGGATTTATTGCCAGTAAGCCTGCATGGAGCAATGTCAGAGCATTCCGGATACTGTCCATAACAGAAATAGACTGACTATTGGAACCATTCCAGTTAAACATCCTTCTAACCCTGATCTCATCAGCGCGGTGTGATAAATTCAATCTTAATAGTTCCCTTTCTGTAATCTGATCAAGGAATCTTTTTCCAGCTGCTCCTGCATATTGATCATTTAATCTTTTTTGCATAACAGATAAATGCTCATGAAATGCTTGAGTTGCATAATTTTGCAAATCGAAATTCAAGGTTGTATTGATTATAAGTCCGTCTTCCTCTAGATTCCAGATTGTCAATGAATCAGTATCCAGGCTCTGAAGAATATGCTCAGCTTCTTTTCTGACTTGTGAGAGGAAATACCCCGCAGGGCTTTCAGACTCTATGTTTGAGTATTTTACGTCCAATGGAAGTAGCATTAATGAATCTTTGGCATGTGCATCCAGGTAGTTATAACGCTCCATCTGACTTATTACGACATTACGTCTGTTTTTGGCATTTTCAGGGTAAAGTCGGGGATTATAACTAGTATTTGCCTTAAGCATTCCAACCAGAAGAGCTGCTTCCTCAACTTTCAGATCTTCAACCCTCTTGCTGAAGAATCGTGTCGCTGCTGCTTCAATACCGTAAACATTTTCTCCAAAAGAAACAGTATTCAGGTAAAGTGTCAATATCTCCTCCTTTGAAAATGTATTCTCCAGACGATAGGCCATAATCGCTTCTTTAGTTTTGTTTATCGGCAAGGTCAAGATCCCAAAATTCTTTCGCCCGAAAATATTCTTTGCCAGTTGCTGGGATATTGTACTTCCTCCACCCGCACTTTTGTCATTCATGAGTACCGATTTAATCAGCACCCTGAAAAGGCTTCTGATATCGATCCCGTTATGTGAATAGAAGCGCGCATCCTCTGTAGCAATAAGGGCATCATTAAGAAAGGGTGGTAACTGATGAAAGTTTATATTAGTCCGGTTCTCAAAAAAAAACTTTCCTATAAGCCGACCTTCTTCTGACAATACTATTGATGCTGTGGCATTCTTATAGTTCTTCAACTCCGTTTTATTTTGCAGATGCCCAAAAGCCCCAAGATATACCGTTAGAAAAAAGAGGAGGATAACTCCAGTAACGCCAAGAGATATAAATAATATAAATCTCGATGTTTTATGTGTAATTTTCATCCGAATAATTTATAAGTCCTAATCCAATTTTAAATAAGCTACAATTATTAATCACATGGTCGCCAGGGATGGATCATCCAGGGATTATTCACTTCTTATTGTGTGCCTTGTTTCGAGGGAAATTCATTTTAGTAAATTTAATTCTATTAAACGGGTATTGTTTTTAAAAAGTACCCGATCCTTCCACATCAGTTTTGTCAATTTCTTCAGGAAAGACATCCAAAGATTCAGGTTGTTTTTGGATACTAACAATTTATAAGCTAAAATGGCATATGTTTTGGTATTAAATTGTTTTAAATCAAAACAAATGTTGCAATGAAAAAAATAATGATAATTACAATAATTGTATCTTTTCTTACCGGGCTGTTAACTTCAGCAGCATCACCGGACAGAAAAGAGTCAAGACAGGAACAATACAATAATATTGTTGAATTAATTGAAAACGGCGATTTCATTTTCAAAGCGCGCCGTGCCTATCCCCAAACCGGCAGTCCAATTGACCTGACCACTAATCCTGGACTAATAGAGATATCAGAGAAAACCGGCGAGGCAAGGCTGCCCTTTTTTGGAAGGGCATATAATATTCCCTACGGGGGAAGAGGAGGCATCACTTTCTCCGGTGAACTGAAAAATGTCGAAGTGTCAGAAAATCCCGACAGGATGAGGGTTAGTTACTCATTTGAGGTGAGAGACAGGGAATATTATCAAGTCAATATGAATATTGGTTATAACGGAGATGCATCTGTGATCATAATGAGCAATAACAGGGCGCAGATCAGTTATCATGGACATGTTTCAGGTATGCAGGATCGTGAAAAGTTTTGATAGATTAAAAGATACACAGCAAATATTACTCTGTCATGACTTTCCGGGTCACACTTTTTAAGGAAACAACAGGCTCCATAAGTGATCTTCCAGTTATAAGATTAGTTTTTAAGGTAATTCATCTCCAGAATTGCCTCATTATAGAATCTGGTCAGTATTTTAACCAATTCAGAAGGTTTACTTAACATTGGAAGATGACCACTGTGCAGGGTCAATATTTTGTGGGCTTTTAAATTTTCAGCCATTCTTTCCTGTACAGGAAGAGGTAATTCTCTGTCATATGCTAATTTTATATACAATCGCTTTGTATCGGGTATGCCTGCATCACATTTTTCAAAGAACAATTCTTTAGATTCTGGGATAAATCTTGCATATACCTTCTCTGCCTGTTCTCTGGTCAGGTCACTGCATAATCCTTTTTCAATTGCTTTCTTTGGAGGCCTTGTTCCTGCAACCTTTATAATAAGCGGCAAAATAACCCTCCGGGGATAGGGCAAACAAGAGATAAATGAGTCCCCCTTTTTTGGGATTGCAGAAGCAATTGCAACAAACCCAATAATGCGGCTTTTAAAGAATTGGGCAACTTTCAGACCCAGACAACCACCTATTGAATGAGTAACAAGAATGAACTTTTCAACTTCCCACCTGTCTATTTGCTTAATAATAGCATTAATGTAATCGCCGAAATTTAGATCATCAGCAACGTTATGTTTCCGGCTTGGATAATCAATTGGTAACGCAGGAAAACGGATCAAAGACCTTACATCATCCCATATCAGACTACTTAGTCCTGCGCCATGAATAAATATGATCCCGTGATAATTCATCTTTATAAAGCAGGTTAATCCAATTTATAATCAATTAATTAAGCTAATCAGGTAATTCATATTCAGTATTTCAATTCCGATGAATCACCCATTTAAGGTTTTCTTTACTAAAATTATCTTATAGTACAGCACAAATTGATATTCAGATTGATCGGCAAACTTGATAAGTAAAAATTTTCAGTAATGATATCTCTTATTAACCATTTAGCCGGATTAATTGTTTAATGAATTCTCAATTTGAATTATTTCTCAATAATTGTTTTAAAACAAATGAAAATCATACTTCAGCACACCATACTATTTTGAAATTGTAACCAAACGATCGTCAATCATAATACTGGAAAAACCAATATTTTTTTTAATCCAGTCAAATGTCTCCCCCATATATATAAAAACATGAGTAGGATCATTTTTATAAGCCCATTTACTAAAATCGATGCTTTCATCATAAATATAAGTCAAACAGTATAATTTACCGACAGGTGCAAGCAGTCTTTTAAGCAGTTCAAACTCCTCCCCTGGATGATGAAAATGCTCAACCACCTCACAGCATACTATATAGTCGAATTCCCGTGTTAGCAATTCCGGATGATCATGAAAGAAAGGATCATACATCGATATATCATAACCCTTATCCTTTAATAGTTTTGATACTACGGGTCCGGTTCCGGCACCAAAATCAAGTCCTTTATCAAAAAAATTATAATCACGTGTAACAGCCTTTATAATTGGAAACACAAATAACTGATAACCCGGGTCCTCAATATCATTGTTATGCTTAAGATATCTTTCTTTTTCTCTTTCATATCCCGGCAATAAAGACTTTTCAAGCGATATTCCCTTGCACACCCGGCAAATAAAAAATATCTGATTTTTATTCTGGTAATAAAGATCAGTAGTACCTGAGCAAAGTGGACAGTCTTGGGTCATAACGGGTTTTCTTTGATTCATGCTAAATTAATTCATACATTGTAAAATTACTGGAACCAGGCATAAACATATGCTTTCCGGATCTGATTTCAAATCGGATTAAACAAAATACTCCAAAACAGATAAATTATTTTCCGTATTCAAATTATTTCCTTATTATTATTTTTGTAAATAATAAAAAACTCCGACAATGGACAGAAGAACTTTTATACAAAAATCGGCACTGGGCACTGCTGCCATAACTACCTCCTCTTTTTATACTCCCTTCAGAAAAGATGAAAATAAGCTAAAGGTGGGTTTAATAGGCGCCGGATGGTATGGCATGGTCATCAGCAAGGCCGCTTTAAAGGTTGGCGGACTCGAGATAGTCGCTGTGTGTGATGTTGACAGCGACCATCTTAATAAAAGTGCGCAGGAACTTGAAAACATTCAGGGAACCAGGCCAAAGACTTTCAAACAATATCAGGATCTGCTGGAAATGCCGGGACTTGAGGCAGTTTTTATAGCTACTCCACCTCAATGGCATGCCTTGCAGTTTATTGCTGCCTGTGAAAAAGGTCTGGATATTTTTTGTGAAAAACCACTTGCCTATGACCCCATGGAAGGCCTTGCCATGATTAAGGCGGCAGAGAAAGCTGGAAATATAGTACAAATAGGTTTTCAGCGCAGGCAAAGCAAGGCTTTCAATCATGCCAAACAATACATAAACGAAGGTAAAGCCGGAAATATAAACCAGATCGTGGCCCAAATAAATTATCAGGCCAGACCCGGAGATACTACCATCCAGTCTCCGCCAGATTCTCTTGACTGGGATGAATGGTGTGGTCCTGCCCCAAAACTTGATTACAGGCCCAGCATCGCCCATATGGCCTGGCGTCTTGAAAAAGAGTATGGAAACGGACACCTGGTCGATTGGGGAATTCATCATATTGATATAATAAGACACATTATGGAAGATGATATCCCGACCGAGTTTAAAACTACAGGTGGTATATATGTTTTAAAAGATCAAATAACTACACCAGATACCCTTACTGCCAGCATGGCCTTCCCTAAGGCACCCGTGGTATGGCAGCACCGGATGTGGGGTGCCGGCGACCTCAATCCTGAATTCAATAATGGAGTCTTCTTTCATGGTGATATTGCTTCAATATTTGTTTCCGATACACGATTCCTGGTAAGGCCCGTAAACAAAGACAGTGAAGTAACTGACCTGAACCTGGTTACCGAAGGGGGAATGCAGGAACTTCATATGGCAGATTTTATGAATGCTGTCAAACTAAAGGATCCGGCAAAAGTAAGCTGCACAGTTCAGGATGCCTTCGCCTCAACAGCCTCAGTACAACTTGCCATGATGGCTTATTACACTGACAGTATTGTAAGGTGGGACAACCAAAAGAAGACAATCGTTGATAACCCGAAGGCCGCGGACTTGTTAAAGAGAAGGTACAGATCAGGTTGGCAGCATCCTGGCTGATGTTCTTGTCTGAATTACCATCCCGATCTACGTCAGAAACTGATTTGGAAACCTGGTATATTGCTTAACCATGAAAGTGAGATTGAAACAATACTTCGTTACACCCTATGTTAGTGAAGGAGGTATGAATGATGTATAGTTGGTGTTTAAGTGTTGTGATGAATATAAAAACCTTATAATTCCAGAATAATCCCTATTACAGCAAAATTAACAAGTGTAAAATTGTAAACCTCAGAAACATCTGCACCTCCCTCAAGAAACCTGTAGCCGGCCTTAGCAGAGAGATTGCCTGAAACAGGTATCATTCCACCTAAAAACAAATCAAAAGCCCGTCCCGGTCCGCCAGCCAGACCATCACCTGAAAATACAAGGCTCCAGCGGTCGGATCCATATGAAGCAAAAAGATGAAGTAAAGGAACAAAACCAAGGTCATCCTTTTTGTCACTCAGTTCTCCGGAAGTGAGCCGGACCCTGGCATCCCTGATTTTAGCAGTAAAACCGGCTCCAAGGATCCATCTGTTGCTTACGAGAAAGTCTCTTCGGTATGTTAAGCGATAACTGTTAAATTTATAAAACCCTTCTATAAACTGGCCTTGCTCAAAAACCGATTGTTGAAAACTGATATCAAAAGGTGCTGCGCCCTCATAATCAAGTCCGAGAGGAGCATATAAGGCAATCAGGTGATTCCTTTCAGCAAAAGTATAACTCACCGTAATCCGGTAAGGGATCACCGGACCCTGCAATTCAAAATCGTCAGTGAAACTGAATTCAGTAGCTGAACTCACATTCGGGATCCTTACATCGTTATAACCTTCAAATGCCAGACCTGTTTCAACTTCCAGTTTTAACTGACCATTTACGTTGATCATTGTTACAAAAACGAGTATCAGAAAAGCCAGGTTTCTCATCGTTAAGGGGTTTTTAGAGATCATGAATAATATATTTATTAATTTAATTTCGTCAAACTTATAAATTGACAGGATTAACCGTGGTGGGATCATCAAAAAAATCCGAGTAGGATTCATTATTATCAAAATACTGCTTAGGTGTAAGGCCTGTCTGAAATTTAAATTCATTTATAAAATGTGCCTGATCATAATACCCGCAATCGAATGCTAATTCTGTTAAACTTAGAGTCCTGTTTCTGCTTTTCAGGAATAAGGAAAGCTGCAACCTTATGGTTTTTAGATATTGCTTTGGTGTGGCACCAACATATTCTGTAAATTTACGCTCAAATTGTTTTCTGCTGAGACATACCTCGGAAGCAATAGTTTCTATCGATATTTTACCGTGAGATTGCCTGATTATATTAACAGCGTGGTTAATCCTTTTAAAATCAAAACTATTTTTATTTGCCTGAAGTAAACATGTCAAATAATTCTCTATTATTTCTACCCTCTTTTTAAAAGAAACATTATCCAGTATCCCTGAATATATATTTTGTTCAAATCTGCCAGTTAAATATTTCAGGGGAATATTTTTATTATACAGTTCGTTCAATGGAATATTAAAAAACTTCATTAACCCCTCGGGTCGAAAAACTACTGAAAAAACAGTGATGTTTCCATTGCATTGCAAGTCGTAAAAATCTTTCTGGTGGCCGCTCAGAATAACATTTTCCGAGAAATCTTTACAACCATCAAGAATCCTTGGTCTGGAATAAATGTAAAATATCATCTCAATCATTCCACTCGGAATAATTCTCTGAACATATTGATCGTCTGGCTTTCCGGTATTTTCGATCGACCAGTAATGCTTAATATAAGGGGTCAGCAAAAATGATGGTTTCGCCAGGTTAAAATGATCCATTATCCTGCTTGGTTAGGTTAAAAAAATAATCATATTATTGGTTTAGATTGAGATCAAAATTATTCAGCTCATTCTGTCATAAAACATGGCGTCATCTGTATACGCCTTACAATTACAAATTTACAAAAAGGAGTTGTCTTTCTCAACAACTCCTTTATAAACATCCCCTCTAATTGCCTTTATTTCCCGTATAGTCCGATTCTATTGCTTTCCGAATCCAAACAAACTGCAAAAAAATCTCTCTCTGGTGCTTCAATTTTTGTTTTAGGTTGTAAAACACTGCCCCCGCCCTTTTCAATTCTAACAATTGTTTCATCAATACTGTCAGGAACATTGAAACTAACCAGAACTCCATTTTCTGAAGGTTTAAAATTCTCAGCAAAAGAGATTGCTCCCTCACCTTCAGGAAAAAATGCCATTTTCTCTTTGCCATAATCATTCTTCTGCAAATCAAGTTTAAATACAGAGTTATAAAATCCGACTGCTCTGTCAAACTTGATTGCCGGTACCTCAACCCATGAAACTAATTTTTCCATTTTTATTTACTTTTTGAGTTTAACTTAAATTTTCACTGCAAAAATACTTTGCCGGTAACCCAAAAAATTGGAAAATTGAGACATTTACAAGTCCGGATGCCTGTAAATTTGACCTGAATTTGAAATATTGAAAGAAAAACGTGTTTGTGCATTTTGCTCACAAACTTTTAAGGGAAGTCAGACTGAAATGCAATTGATTTAAGGTTATCCCGGAAAACAATGACTAATCTTCAATCATTCTTTTAACGATGCTTTCAACATGGATCTTTGTAGTATCAAGAACAACTATATCTTCAAAATCAGATTGTTTCAGAATTAAAGGTAATTCAGTCCCCCCTAAAATCACACTATCTAAAGATTCACTTTTCTTTACTTCATTTACAATCTCAACGAGGCGTTGCTTTGTTTCAGGAAGAATATTATTATAAATCAACTCATCCATATACTTGTTATGAATATATTCCCGGTTTTCCGGTTCAGGTATTAACAGATCTATACCATATTTCCCTGCCACCTTCTGATAAAATCCTGCTGTCATTGTAAATCTGGTACCCATTAATAAAGTGCGCTTAAGATCCTTATGCTTTAACTCCCTGCAGGTTTCTTCAACAATACTTATTAAAGGAAGTTTTACCCGTTCCACCAATCTGTCAAACACAATGTGCGGTGTATTAGCTGCTATTGCTCCAAAATCAACTCCCGATGTTTCCAGTGTAGTGATTTTATCTGCAAGGATGTCGACCAGATTATCCAGCTTCCTGTTTTTAACACAATATATTATATCCCTTACGTTTATGATGTTTATCAGCAATTCCGGATAATCTTCTGTTTCAAGGATCTCTTTATATTTCTTAATGATCAGCCGGTAATATTCAATTGTCGATTCCGGTCCTACACCACCTATTAACCCGAACTTTTTCATTTTGCCTGATTATTTGATTAGTATTAGTTTTTTAAAATACCCGTTACAGATCAGCTAAATCACTCTGCTATAACTGAATTATCTCAGAAGCTTGACGGAATTGAATCTATAATTTGATCTGTGCTTTTCAGGAAATAGTCTTCATAATTATCGATCATTCTGAATTTACCAATATTAATCAATGGTTTGTTTTTCCCGTGAAAGTCGCTGCCACCAGTCATAAGAATTTTCTTCCTGATGGCTATATCAGCAAAAAACTGAATCTGGCTGGTTTCATGGTAATTATTAAATATTTCCAGACCCTCAGCCCCATTATCCAATAAATCGTATACTATTTCCTCTTTCCCTCTAAGGTTCATTCCAGGATGAGCTATTATGGGAATCCCCCCATTACTTTTCACTAATTCAATTGCTTCCTGGAAATCCATGTAATTTATTGGTACATATGCAGGTTTTCCCTGTGCAAAGAAATCATGATAAAAATTTATATATGGCATATCACTCCTTTCTCCTCCACTCATATATGGCAGCAGTATCTTGTTTGTATGATAATCCTTATTGTTAAGCAATACTTCTGCTATCAGTTCACCGCAGGGTAATTGTCCACCCCCCTTTTCCAATACCTCATTACCATTGACATATATTCCGAGCTTAGCTAGATTTTCAATCATTAATGGGAACGCATCCATCACTTTCTTATGAATGGAATCCTCCAATACTTTAAAATCATTGCTATTCCAGTCAATATTGTAACCCAGAACATGGAGATCAATTCCGTTGAATGAACAGTCAACTTCAATGCCGGGGATTAAAGTTATTCCTGCATTCAAAGCCGGGGTAAGTGCATCAGAGACTGCTGAAACAGAATTATGGTCTGTAACTGAAAGAATTTCTACCTTATTGTTAAGGCATTTTACAATCAAATCCTGAACTCCGTATTCTCCATCATTACTGTAATTTGAATGGACATGCAAATCAATATGACCCATAATATAACCCTGTTTTAATTATCTCATTATCATCTCCTGAAAGTTAAATACTGTCTGACCTTCAGCAATATATCCCGGTCCTGCGGGAAACAGTTCGTAAAAGAATTATTTTCCCGGTTAAAATTACGTAATTTTAACCTTGTATGAACACATATTCTACCGGGTATAATAACTGACTATTTTTTTTATAAAATTCAGTCCGCGTGCCAGGTCAGAATGAAAAATCAATAGATCATAAATGGTTCATGGGCTTAGAATAACCGGCGTTCCGGAATACAAACAGCCATAACATTCATAAAAAGTTAAACTGAATATCAAAGTTATGAAAAAGCGTTTATTAGGAAAGACAGGGTTTGAAATATCTGAAACAGCACTGGGAACATGGCAGGTTGGAGGAAAATGGGGTGATGACTTCAGTCACAAAAATGCTGATATCATATTAAATACAGCTGTTGATAATGGGATCAATTTCATTGATACCGCCGATGTGTATGGCGATGGTGAGAGTGAAAAAGCTGTTGGCCGGCTGGTTGGTTCACGCAAAGAACGGATTTATGTAGCTACCAAATGCGGAAGAAAATTATCGCCGCACACCGATGAGTCCTATCAGCCCGGGATTTTGCGGAAATTTGTTGAAGACAGTTTAAAAAATATGGGACTGGAAGCGTTAGACCTTGTTCAGTTACACTGCCCGCCAACCGAAACGTTTTATCGTCCCGAAATTTTTGAACTTTTTGACACCCTGAAAAAAGAAGGGAAAATATTGAACCTGGGGGTTAGTGTTGAGAAAGTGGAAGAGGCCCTGAAAGCAATTGAATATGACAATGTAACAACTGTCCAGATTATTTTCAACATGTTCAGGCAGCGTCCCTCAGAAGAATTTTTCGCCGAAGCCAAAAAGAGAAACATTGGAATAATTGCCCGTGTTCCTCTGGCAAGCGGATTGTTAACAGGTAAGTTATCCCCCACAACTACCTTTGGCAAAGGCGATCACCGTACATTCAACCGAAACGGGGAGGTATTTGATAAAGGAGAAACCTTCTCGGGAGTAGATTACCTTAAGGGGCTGGAAGCCGTTGAGGAAATTAAACAACTTTTTCCCGAACAAACCAATCTGGCTGCTATTGCCCTTAAATGGATTTTGATGTTCCCGGAGGTAAGCTGCGTCATTCCCGGGGCATCAGGTCCCGATCAGGTTCTGTCTAATCTCCGGGCATCTGAACTTCCTGCTTTGCCGGAAGACAAAATGGAGAAAATTAAAAAGATATATAAAAAATATATCTGGCCTGACCTGGCAAAAGAGAAGTGGTAACTACAATGGATTAGGCATTTTAAGGTTACATATGCATTGACAATAGCAACACTGTAATGGTAATGGCAACTGCAATATCTTCGGTGCCGTACCCCATCAGGCAAATAAATCAAATCATCTAAGGCTTGCGAGTAATAATAATTGCAGATATTGCTACTCCAGGCTACAGTAGAAAAATCTTTCTGTTTTTATATACTTATCAGATTTAATTTTTAATTATCCTGAATGTTTTGACTTCTCTAATATTGTCGTTAACCCTAAGCAGATAAACACCCGGAGTACAGGCACCCATCATGATGGTTGTTTCAATACTCGTCACTTTTGCGTTTGCCACTAACCCGCCGCGAATATCAAACAGCTGGTACGAGAGATCTTCCCTGTCATAATCAATTACCCGGAGTATCAGGTGGTCAGTTACAGGATTGGGGTAAACCGCCATTTCCACTGTTATACCTGAAGTCCCTTCAATGGAGGTTACAACAGAAATCTCAAATGGTTGCTGAACCCCTTCTGCAACGGACCCGTCGGCACCCGAAAAAGTACTGTAAAAAACCTGTCCCACAGAATAACTTACAGTTCCCCCGCTGCCGGAAGCATTACCCCCCGATACTGTGACAGCTTCCTGTGCAAATGAACCAAACACATTAGCTCCTGCTAAAACCATAGCCAACAGAAGGGCCTTACACAAACATTTCCCGGCAGCCCGCTGGTTCTGAATGAAATCCTCAAATAGTATTTTTCTTTTCATATGACATTTGATTAAAATAATTATCCACGTGAGATCAACAAAATCATTTCACTGTTTTTTGACCATACGCCAACTCTATATACATTATTATGATCATTTGGCAATGTTCATCAGATGTTGGCTTGACTTTTCGTCTATTTTACATGCATTATTTTGTAACGTTTTGCAATTATTTTTTGGATGTGAAATTCATGTTATTTTGCGAGACTTTAGTATCATAAAAATTCCTTTAAAAATAAATCAGAGAAAATCGGTCCTATCAAAAAACTTAAGAAGCTCTATCTCTGCATCTGGAGAAACAGGTATTAATTCCGAGTTAGTTAGAATTACTTTGGCGGCCGACCTGGTAAACTTTTCAATATAAAACAGGTTGATCAGGTTTCCCGGACTGACAAGGGCAAACATATGATCTCTCAATGCACCGACAAAAACTGATAACTCTCCGGCAATTGATATCCGGCTTTTATCATTCAGATAAATAACAGGCCCCTCCCCTGCCGACTCAAACCTCACTATTTCATCCTTGCAAACTATTTGAAACCTGCAATCTTCATTATCAGGACACTCCACAAAAATATCACTTCCCTTCCGGGGAAGATCACTGCCCAGGTAAACAGGTCTGTTTAAAACTAATTCATTGCAGGCAGCCCTAACCAGCACATCACCTGAAATGAGTCCCTCAATTCCGCATACTGCCGGATTACCTGTAATCAATATATGATGAGACTGCATAAAAGTGTCTTTTAATCCACTTAATAAATCAAAATGATCTTATTGACCTGATTCTGACAAGATTATAGGTTTTCAATTCAATGTATAGCATATAAGTAGGATCAAATTTAATTACCCGGGCACGGTCATAAAGAGTTTCAGTTGAAGTCCAGTATAAAGTAGAAAGACTAAATCCCCCTACTACCAGTCTTTGTCCATGTAATAATTGAAGCTCATGTAATGTAGGCAGGCGCCAGTCCGTGTAAGTCTTTCCCTCCACATCATGATTGGCCGGATCACTGATTACATTTTGTGCATTATACCAGGTTGAACCTCCACTTAACGTTTGGTCCTGCTTTGCAGCAACCAGTCCGTGCTTCCCATCGGGAGTTACATAGAACACTATACCCCCGCCATACTCCTCACCAATATATCTTGTGCCGGTATCCACATTTACTACATAAGGATCAGATGCCGTGCCCGTCCCCGAAACGGCAATATTATCCCCAGCTATAATGTTGGTTTCCGATCCGTCGGAATTCTGCAAACCATCCAGTCTGGTTTTGTCGGCAGCACTCATAAATCCGTCGGCAGCAATAGTAGCTTGTCCGTGTGTATGTATGGACGCAGCATAATCTGGTGTATGCTTAACCCATTTTGTGCCATTAAACATTAAAAGGTCACCAATGGCAGCACTGCTGAAATCAAAATTTGCAGTAACTGCAGGATCACTTTCCGCGGTAAGATAGTCTTTCAGATCACTGATCTGGCTCTCGGTTATGGTAATGCCTGTTGTTTTATCCCAGGCAGTGAATACAGGATCCGATTCAGATGTCAGATATCCCTCTGCCGAATGATCGCCCCAAAGATGGGCGGTATTCCAGTTTTCAATGTCCCCGGCAACTATGCCTGATGATACCGAAGAAGTGAAAGCGGGATCAGTTTCTGAAATTATACCCTGATCTTGCGCCACTACCCATTTACCCTGAACGAGGTCATACTTTAGCACATTACCTGCATCGAGTCCGGTCAGATCAACATCAACCAGATCACCCAGCGGCTGGCCTGCAATTCCGGTTAAATATCCCGGGGCACTGTGATCTCCCCAACTGTAGGCGGTGTTCCATGAAGTAATGTCAACCACTGATATACCATTTGCGGCGTGTAATGTACTCATGGCATCGGTGATCCCGTAACCGAAAAGAGTTGAAGGCCTGTCTCCAAGATCATTAAAGCTTCCTGATGTGGCAATATTTGCCAGGACGGGTTTATTCAATATCTCTGCCTCCGATCCCGCCAACGCGTTCCAGTCCGCTTTAACATTTACCTGCGCACCGGTTTCAATCCCTTCCAGCTTTGTTCTCTCTGCATCGGTCATAAAACGAAGATTTGCCTCTTCCACAACCATGGAGGCGGGGTGGGTTACGGGGTGTACATATTTATTGGCTTCTGCTTCAATCCCTGTGAGTTTGATCCTCTCTTCAATGCTGATCACGTTGCCGCTGCCGGCAGAAACAATACCGCTTGCAGCATGTGATGAAAAAACAGGATCGGCTTCTGATGTCAGATATGCCTTCAGGTCACCGATCTGGCTCTCGATTATAGTTATCCCTGTTGTCTTATCCCAGGAGGTAAACACGGGATCTGATTCGGATGTAAGGTATCCCACAGCCGAATGATCGCCCCAGAGATGGGCGGCGTTCCATGATGTGATATCAACCGATGATATTCCATTTGCGGCGTGAGATGTGCTCATCGCATCGGTTATTCCATAACCGGAAAGAGTTGAAGGCCTGCCTCCAAGATCGCTAAAGCTTCCTGATGTTGCAATATTTGCCAGAACCGGTGTACCGGTCAGGTCACCATAATTACCCGTTTCTGCCACATTTGAAAGCACAGGTGTTCCCGTCAGTTCGCTGTAATCAATACTGATACCTCCTGAGATGCTTTCGGCAGTTTTGGCATGCAAGGCATAGGGTACTGTCAGCAATTGGCTTATTCCTGTAATTGTATAATCACTGCCTCCCGAAGGATCGGTTTCGGATTTAATAAAATAGGGTCCGGCCGACCAGTCTATCGACGAAAAACCTGCCCCGACACCTATTTCTATACTTATAAGTCCGCTATGATTTGTTTCGGGGGACTGGGTTTCGCTGTAAACAACAGAACCATCGGCACTCCCCCAAAGGATACTGATGCGCATTCCAACCTGCTGACTTGCTACAAGCTGGTTAGTGTTATCACGAATTACTGCCTGGTAGCTGATTCTCTGAGGGGTTTGTGAGAAAATTGCTACAACAATAAGAAGTCCGGCTAAAAGTGTAAATATTCTTTTCATAGACATTAAATATTTATCATTTAAATTTATAAATCAGCATCTTCAGCCGAACCTACAGAGCTTTTTCTGGAATAAAAACAGGCAATGATTATCCGCCGGGGTTGAGTTAGAATTCGCCCGAACATGAATAGGATTAAATATTTGCCCGATGGTGAAGTTTTTATGAAAAGAATATCTGAAGAGAATCCATTTGGATATTCCGAAGGCATTACAGATTATACTGTTTTATAAGGTATATGCAAATACTAAAGATTCTCGAGAATACGGAACACCTGTTCCCGTTTCCTGGTTGAAATAGGAAGCGGGATTTTGTCTGAAAGGACCACCATGCCGCCGTCAACCTTATCTATCCGTACCAGGTGGGAGAGGTTTACCAGGTGGGACTGGTGGATGCGCATGAAGCCGTAATCTTCGAGCATGCTTTCGAAATGTTTCAGCGGTTTTGAGATAAGCAGCCTTGGCTGGCTCGAGGTATATATCCAGCTGTAATTGTTGTATGCTTCACAACGGATAATATCTGTGACTGGCACAAGGTATATGCTGTCGGTTGTTTTCAGCACAATCTTCTTTTTGTTTTTCTCACCCTCATTGTAATTGCTGATAAATGCCTGCATCTTCATTCTCAGGTCGTCATGGCCGGATCGGCTTTCATTAAATCGATGCAAGGCATCTCTGAGCTCCCGGGTATTTACCGGTTTGAGAAGATAATCAAATGCACTGAAACGAATTGCTTCAAGGGTATAATCATCAAATGCCGTAACAAAGATTACTTTGAAGCTGATCTTTTCAAACTTTTTCAGCAGGTCGAAACCGCTACCGTCGCCCATCATTATATCAAGAAATACCAGTTCGGGGTTCAGTTCTACAATCTGCCTGTAACCATCTTCGACTCCGCCGGCCTGGCCTGCAATCTCAATTGCAGGATGCTCAAGGGATATCATTGCAGTAAGCCCGTCGCGAGCCGTTTTCTCATCATCTACAATTAAAACTTTGATCTTATCCATAAGCAGGAGCTTTTATTAGTTATGCGAGAACAAAAAGTATATCAATAATAAAATCAATTCCAACGCATCGGTGGTCAAAATGCCAACTCTCAATCCTCCCTGAAAATTACATCATTTATCCCGTTATCTTTTGCCGGTTCCCTTAGAGTGTATGGAACAGCAAGAACAACCCTGGTTCCGCTTATGCCTTCGCTCTCCATCCTGTCGGTTATCTCAAGCCCGGCCCTCTTACTGCCACGCCTGATCAGGTTATGCAATCTCTCATTGGTGATTGAAGTTGCCATTGATACATGATCCCTTTTTCTTATGATATTTATCTCTGCAGATTTCTTAATTCCCACTCCGTCATCAGTAATAATTACCTCCAGATAACTACCTTGACTTCTTATTTTCAATGTAATCAAACCCTTCTCCTGTTTATGCAGCATCCCATGTTCTATGCTGTTTTCAATAAAAGGTTGTATCAACATGGGAGGGATCATTACCTGCTGCATTACAATTGCAGGGTCGACGACAACCTCATAATCGAACTTGTCGAAAAACCGCAATTTCTGCAACCTGAAATATAGTTTAAGTGCCTGCACCTCCCTGCTCAGAGGTACCTCTTCTGAGCGGCTATTCTCCAGTATTAGTCTCATAAGCCTTGAAAAATCTGAAAGATAATCGCTGGCCTCAGCCGCATCACTGGTGTATATATAACTTTGTATCGCAGACAAAGAGTTAAAAACGAAATGTGGATTCATTTGCGAAAGCAACAGCCGCTGTTCGAATTTAGCTGACCGGTGCCTGAGCTTGAGCTGGTGTATGTATATGGCAACCATGGCAGTAATGCCTCCTGCTACAACTAAAAACAGCAGCAACCTGAACCATAGGCTCTGGTGAAAGGGAGGCCTGACAATAACTGTTAGAGTACTGTCGCTATTGCCTGTCCCACCGTTGCTGTAACTGCTTAATTGAAATCGATATGTTCCGGGAGGCAGGCTTGTAAAACTGGCTGTATTGCCACGGCTCTCCATCCAGGTGTCAGATAATCCGGCCATTTTATAATAGAAGCGGGTAAGCGGCGGATGGTGATAACTCAGGGTGGAGTATCCGATAGTCAGGTAGTTACTGGTATGGTCAATAATAATTGTATCATGAATTGCAAAGGTGGTCCTAATCCTCTTGCCAAGTACCTCAACAAAACTGATCCGTGCCGGGAACCATCCAGGTTCATCGGTAAAATGTGCCGGATCAATAATGGTCATACCTGCCCTTGTTCCAAAAACCAGGGTACCATCCAGCCTTTTTGCTGCGGCCCTGTTAAACACAGAAGACGGGAGCCCGTCAGACTGGGTAAACAGCCGCCATTCACCACTACCATGATGGTAACGTACGAGTCCCCCTTCAGTTCCAACCCACAAAACACCATCTGCATCACTCATTATGAACGCAATGCCGCCAACCGGCCATTCCTCTCCTACACGTTCATAAGTACCTGTAATCCTGTCAATAACTACAAGACATGATTCCGTACCTACCCAAAGATTGCTATCCGCGTCAAAATAGAGGCTTGTGATCGCATTATCAGGAAAACGGTCACCAATATTAACAGGCTTGCCGACAAATGGGCCATCAGCCCCGAACACTCCCTCTGCGGTAAAATGGATAATACTATCCCTGCAGGCCGACACCCGATTCAGTCCACCGTCTGATGTCCCCACCCACATAGTGCCATCTTTCTCACCTGCAATGGCAGTAATCAGGTGTGAAGTAAGCGACTGCCTGTCAGGCCTGTTAATAATCTCAATAAAGCCTTCTTCACATTTTACAATCAGCAGTTCCGTGCCTGAGGCAACAAGCAGCCCTCCATCCTCCAATGGTATAACGAGAGAAATTAAAGATAATCGCTCGTCAGAAAGGCATCGCAATCCTTCAATATGCTGCTGACCTGCTTCGGCAGAAAAAGAGAATGACAAGTCGTCATCATATACAACGGTTATAGAATCAGAATCACCGGGGCCGGTTAATCTTATACCCGGTCCGTAAGAGCTTGTCTTTATGAGGTCACTATCGTATACAGAAACCCCTGAGGGATGAAGCACTGCAACCTCATCTGTATCGATACAATAGCCAAGAGCATTTATGGTATCGGAAGGAGCGACCGCAACTATCCGAAGACTGTGATCCATCATAAAGATCATATTATCTGATGCCGCAATAAACCGCCCTTCACCAGCCGGCTCAAGATGCTGGATCAATCGTGCGTCTTCTGGGAAAACCCTCATAAACCTTTCAGTCTGATTTGGGGGCACGTAAAAATCCATTCTGACTGCCGTCAGAAAATTTTTGGATTGTAAATCGTATCGTGAAACCATTCCCGGGCTCTGGTCGGCTGAAAAAATATAACCTCCCGATACGATTGCACTTCTGAAGGCATGCGAATTAGGAATGTAACCTCCTATAAAAGAGTTTTCGCTAATGATCCCTGTTTCCCGGTCAAAACCCAGGAGTCCCCGTGATCCCCACACACCGAGCCAAAAATTGCCATCAGGATCTTCATAAAAATCATTGAACCAATCCCTCGCCCTGCTGTCAGGATCAATGGCATATCTAGAGAAGCTTCCGGATCGGCTATCAAACCTGTTAAATCCCATCCCGGCCCAAAGCCCGACCCATATATCTCCCCGCGTATCTTCATACAGGGCAGATACATAATCGGCAGCCAGTTGACCACCTGATGCAGAGTAACGGATAAAATCGCCGCTCTCCTCATCCCACCGGTTAAGTCCGCCATCCATGGTTCCTATCCACAATCTTCCGGATGAATCCTCATGCAAAGCGGTGATATTACCTGATGAAAGAGATCGCGGTTCACCGGTAATACCGGTATAGTTCCTGAACCTCCTGTGGCTGTGACTCAGGAAAGACAATCCGCTGTCGGTGCCTGCCCAGATATTCCCGTCCCTGTCGGCCATCACCACATTCACCCTGTTACCTGTAATGGACCAGGGGATATCACGATTATGCCGGAAATGAACAAGATTGCCACTGCTATTGTCGACTTTAACGAGGCCGTTGCCTGTCCCTACCCATACATTTCCCTCAGGGTCATTAACAGCATAGTAAGAGGTCGTTCCAAGTATCCTTTCAAAGTCACCCCTTTCGGGGAAAAACCTGTAAAGCCCGTCAAGCCCCGCCACGTACCATTGTCCGTCGTCACCAACATGCACCAGCGAGATGTCGTTCTCCCTTTTTCTGTCGCTGCGTTGAGAATCAGCAGGAAAATCAGCAATATTCCCGGTTACCGGATCAAGCCTGTGTAAGCCAAGTGACCGTCCCCCGAACCAGATATAACCCTCATCATCCTGGTAAAGGGCATGATACCGGTAATAGGGCTGTCTAACCGGATCGTGACTGAAGTGCCGCGTCGTGTTCCCGTTCCTGTCAAATATTGTAAGCGTTCCATCAAGGGTTTCAACCAGAATCAAGCCCTCCCTTTCGGGGAAGAGTTTACGGATGTGATTATGCCTGATCGATCGCTGGTCAGCCGGATCGAACATGTAACGCTCAAACCGGTCATTTGCACGATCATACCAGTTAAGTCCGTTATCCGTGCCAACCCACATACCGCCATCATTATCGCCGGAAATTGTATTGACAGCCGATGAAGAGAGGGAAAGAGAATCACCGGGAACCGGATGGTAGGCAAAAAATTCATAGCCATCGTATCGAAGCAACCCGTCATCGGTCCCCACCCAAACGAAACCGTTCTGATCCTGGTAAAGAGCATTTACTCCGGGTTCATTAACCTGCCCTATTTCCCTTATATTGTAGAAACGTGTGTACAGGTCGGTTATATTATCCTGTCCACCTGCACTGGTAACGCAGAGTAACACCAGCCCTGCGGCAACAAGGGTTTTTATGACAGATATTCTGGCCATATATCGGGCAACGGGATAAAGAGTTTTGCAGGGGGCTAAAATAGTAATTTACCTGAGAGTATAATGTTACCCGGTAAATTATAATTGATGTTATACTGAAAAAGAATGGCAACTGCGGCCGGTCACAAATGCGACAGCAGTTGCCAGAGAAAACAAAGAAGAAGCTAATATATCAGTCCTTAACTATCCGCAACACATTTGACTCCTCACCCTGGCTGATCCTCAATATGTAAACCGAGGGCAAAAGCCCTGAGACATTTATATAAGATTCATTGGTAATGTTTCTCATCATAATAACACGTCCTCCCAATGTGAGAAGCTCTATTTTGAAGGGTTCGCCTGGTGATCCCGGACTGATAAACAGCTGGTCGTGCACGGGATTTGGAAAAACAGTAATTTCACTCATTCCGATCGTTATTATATTACTTATTGTAAATGATATAGTGTTTGAAGGAACGGAGATGCACCCTTCGGTTGATATCACGCGCACAAAGTAGTCGCCGGTGGCTTCGGGTGAATACTGCTGTCCGCTGACGTCTTCAAGTTCCCCTCCATTAAAAAACCAGATATTACCACTCCCGGAACTGGAAACCAGTGTCTCCCCATCCTGCCCGAGAGCTGGTGTAACGGGAACAGGGTTCACTGTAACCAACAGCTCGCTTTGGACCTCACATCCGTCTTTTTCCGCGAAAGCGGTATAAATAGCCGATTCTGAAGGAGTCACAAGGTCACTCCCGCTGCTCCAGGTTACCACACCGTCTGATTCAGCCACAAGAAGCAGCTCCTCCCCTTCACATATTTGTGTTTCGGGCATCACCTCGAGGGAAGGCAGGGGCTTGACGGTGACAGTGACATTGTCGTCGACGGTTCCGCAATTGCCCGATGCAGTTGCTGTGTAAACTGTTGTTGCCATAGGCGAAACTATCTCCTCACCCCCGCTCCATGAAAGTACCCCGTTTGTTACTGCAGTGAGCTCAACTTGCTCACCCTGACAGATGGATACATTATCCATAACGGTTAATTCAGGAATGTAGTCAACCGTTATTATTACCTCTCCATGGGCCTCACAACCATCCTTCGATGAAGTAACCTGGTAGGCTGTTGTTTGGGAAGGAGAAACCGTGGTATTATCGACACTCCAGGTAAGAACACCTTCTGATTGGGCCTCAAGCACCACCTCATCACCAAGACAGATCACCTTATCATCCATCACGGCAAGTCCGGGTGCGGGAATGACAGTTACCGTTACCTCATCCACAACCTGGCAAGCCCCTTTGCTGGCCGTGGCAGTATAGGTTGTTGTTACAACCGGCGAAACAAATGCACTGCCTCCGCTCCAGGTCACTGTACCGTCGGATGTAGCTGTAAGTTCAACCTGCATACCTTCGCATATGACAACATCATCCATCACTGTGAGAGATGGAGGCGCAACAATACTTATTATAACCTGATCGTCTGCCGCGCCGCACACATTGGAAGCAGTTACAGTGTAGGTCGTTTCCGTCAATGGTGAAACTGTCAGGTCTGCAACGTTCCATTCCAGGTTTCCATTAAAGCTCAATACATCCAGCAAAACAGACCCTCCTTCGCAAACCGAAGTATTGTCCATAGCCGTTACATGGGGATCAGACACCAGCGTAACAGTAAGCGATCTTGTTTCGCTCTCCCCGCAGGGATTAGTGCCATAAACAACAAGTTCTGCATCACCTGTGAAACCTTCGTTCCATTGAACGGTTACAGATGACCCGTCCGGGTTTAGTATTCCTGCCTCGGCTGGGGTGAGTGACCACTCAAACTCCTCAATATTAAGGGCAGCCTGCACTGTATATACCTCAACCGATCCATGGCACACCTCCTCTGGCCCGACAGGATCGTTAATATACCTTGGGGGCGCACAACCCTCTGTCTCAAAACCTGAGGTTAACGCAGGGCTCCACTTACCTCTCATATCAAGGAACTGGATATGAACATTGTGCATGCCCGGTGCAAGGTAGGGAGTTTCTATGTCTGCCAGCAGGTGAAGCGGATTGACCGGCACATCAAGGTCTATATTGATTATTCTGCTGTCATCCTCATTGAACCAGTACCTGTAGGCTTTGACAAGATTATCCTCCAGCGTCTCCTGCACCGGCATCTTGTAAAAAAAGCGGCTCAGGGTGCCCGACCATTTGCCATCAGTATCTTTGAAGCGGATATTGAAAACATGCAGTCCGTCTGCCAATGAGGCTGCATCAAATATTTCATTTATCACTATTGACCCTGATTGCGGAACCGACTGTTCAACTGCATTTACTATATCATCATTAAACCAGTAGCTGTAGGTGGCAATGCTGTTTTCACCAGTTGCAGCTGCAGGCATTTTATAAAAGAAACGGCTAATGACAGGGCTCCATTTTTTGCCGCTGTCGCGGAAACGAAGGTTCAGGACATGCAGCCCGTCAGCCAGACCGTCAGTTGCGATTGCAGGATTGAAAATAAATGAACCGCTACCGGATACAGCCTCTTCAGTTGCTCCGGCAATATTATTGTTAAACCAGTAGTTTACCCGGTCAATCGTTAAATCGGTTGCAGCTGCTACAGGCATCTTGTAAAAAAAGCGGCTCAGAACAGGGCTCCATTTTTTCCCGCTGTCGCGGAAACGCATACTCAAAACATGCAGCCCGTCGGCCAACCCGCCAGCTGCGATTGAAGGATTGAACAAAAATGAACCTCCGCCGGATACAGCCTCTTCAGATGCTCCGGCAATATCGTTATTAAACCAGTAACTTACCCTGTCAATCGTTACATCGGTTGCTACTGCCGCAGGCATCTTGTAAAAGAAGCGGCTCAGAACAGGGCTCCATTTTTTCCCGCTGTCGCGGAAACGAAGGTTCAGGACATGCAGCCCTTCAGGCAGGCCGTCACTGCCTATTGAGGTACTGAAAGAGTATACAGGAACACCGGGGTCCTGCCCGGTTAAACCCGATATCTTATTTTCCTTATCACTGTTGAACCAGTACTGGTAACTTTCAATAGTATTCTGGGTCAGGGCAGTGAGCGGGATCAGGTAAAATATTATTGTAAAAAGTATCTTCATATCAGAATGTTCATAAATTAATAGCCGCGCCCCTTAGGGGTTGCCGCTGAAACTTTGATGACTTCCATATTGGCCCGTTTGTCATACTTGATAATCTCATTTTTGCTGAGCCTCAACCGAAACACTCACCTCTATCTCACCCAGCTCGTTTACAGATGTTGCAATGGTATGTTCAATGATATGAGGCACAACAGGGAGAGCATTGGGCTTAAACGGATTCAGTCCCCCGAAAAGCCCGATCTCATTACCGGTGGTCCCGGTATAGGCACCGGGAGTTTGAAGGTGATAATCGGCCTCGTAGGAAAATGGAAAAAGGTAATCAACAAACAATACTAACGGAGCAACGTCAGTATGGTTGCCTGACCAGGTATTGTTTACCTGTGTCGTGGGATTCCTGTTAAATATATTATTATTGAAAGTATTGCCATTTGAATCACCCACGCCTGTATATGATGTACTAGAGGAGGTAACAATAAAAATGTTGTTTTCAAACAGAGTCTGGTACGCATACCTGACAGGATAGAAACTGTCAACAATTATACTATTGGAGATCCCTGAATTTTCATTCAGATTTTGAAACCCTGCACTGCTGTATGAATTGAACACTTTTATACCGGGGGCATTCTGAGCATTGAGCCCTCCGAATATTGATTCAGTGACAAGGATATTGTTACACCTGTTATCAACATTAGTACCGAGAATGGAAATTGATCCGTTAATATGTACTCTTTTAAGAGTAACATTATCTATTTTATTATTACTTCTGAAAGTGATGCCACTTTTTATATATATCCCTTCCAGATGACTTCCGGATGCTCCGGGGTCTAATGTAAAACCGTTTATAATGGTCCTGCCGGTTGAAGCAGTAGCCACCGGATCATGACCGGTTCCATAAACCACCAGTCTCTTGTTAAAGGGGTTTGGAGAGGTATATTCCAGTCCGGGTAAATATATAGTATCCCCATCTGCTGCTGCATTGTACGCATCAATGAATGAATTTGCCGTGCTGAAAGTTGTCATCACTCCCATGCTCTGCAAAACAACCTTATTCTGGGCATCTGCTGTAAAGATCATCAGACCCGCTAAAAGGGTCATCATTATTAAAGTTTCTCTTTTTAAGATCATAATTCTTTAAGTTATTAGTTAATACTTTTTTACTCCTTAATCAACAGTTGTTTATATCCTTAAATCAGTTTACATGATCCCCGGAAATCAATTAGCTGGAATCTATTTTCATTGATCTGCAGAAATTGTCTTGCACGGTAATATCAATTTTCATTGATCTGCAGAAATTGTCTTGCATGGTAATACCAGTTTTCATTGATCTGCAGAAATAATCTTGCATGGTAATACCAGTTTTCATTGATCATTTAAAATTCTTTGTACTGATAAATCAGTTTTCATTCTGGGCTTCAACCGTAACCTCAACCTCAATTTTCCCCTCTGCATCTGTTTTTGAACCAACAGAACTGCTTTTAATATAGGGAGCAATGGTAACGGCCATCTCCCTGTACGGGAAGACCCCGCCATACAAACCAACCTGATTCCCGTCCGTACCCGGATATGAAAGCGGATTTACCAGGTTGTAATCATCTGCATAGCTGAATGCACCGCCGTTCTGTCTGACAAAAACAGGGCTGAATGCCACTTCCTTGTGATTTCCTTCATCGGTATCAGTGCTGTGGAACCTGGGGGTCGAAGCCGGAATAATATTATTATACCATTTATTTCCAGTAGAACCTGTTGTAAAGTACCATTCGCTGTTATGGTAAAAAATACTGTTCCTGATAGTATTGTTGTCAGAGCTATTAAATATATAAGCGTTGTTTGAAGTGAAAAAGAATATGTTGTTGCTGAACAGGTTCGCCTCGCTGTTGAAAATCCGTCCACCAATTATGGAATTATGGATTACCAGGTTATTAATATTGTCAAAATAGTTTATCCCGGTTCCGCCTAGAACACTACCGATAAAAGAGATATTTGTTGAAGGGTTGGTCTTATCACCGCGAATGCTTATTACACCCGAAATGAAACATCTTACCACCCTTATGTGATTGACAGATACATTATTTAAGGTTGAGAAGCCATACATGATATGCAGCCCCTCGAGATGAAGGTGGTCTGCACCGGCAGCAAGCCTTATTTCTCCATCAATATAAGTCTTTCCTGTTTCTGTGGTTGCATCCGGGTAATGGCCAGCACCATAAATTACGAGTTGTTTTGTAATTGATAAGGGAGGTGCAAATGCTCCACCCGGCAGGTAAATCGTGTCGCCATTGGCCGCATCGGCATACGCTTTCTGGAAACCGTCGGACTGGTAGTAATAATTTACTATTCTTTGGCCGGCGTCTCCTTCAGTATGCAGGGATACAACTATTTGCGAGTAGAGGGCGGGTAAATTAAATACAAGAATAAATATAAAAAAGGTAAAAAATTTCTTCATAATTTTTAATTTTTTAAGATGTATCAATATGGAATTGTTGATTTTATATAATAATCAGAATCAAATTGCCATTTAAATGAAATTATCGAACTGGCAGCATAACTCCCAGGATCATATTTTATATATATCAATTTGATCAGATGCTTCATGCTATCATAAAATATATTTTCCATGAAAGCCTGCTGTTTATGAATACGGCATAAATCTACCTGAATGGTCCAACAGGAATATTTCAATTCGTAAAAAACTTATGTCAAAAGGTAAATTGTGAATAACTATTTTTTACATTTAGACCATCAATCAAACTAAGAACCTGATATTGATGATCAAGATAATTCTCCTCATGAACCCTGTTTATGTCACTCTATTCTGGGCTGTGGTTCTTAGTTTTTACCGGAGCAGAAAACACGCTCCAAAAATTTTTCTTGGGAGATTCATGTTTGTCGCTTTTGTACTTTACATCTCACACTACTTTTATTTCACCGGACAGTTTAAATTCTACCAATATATCGACAGTATATATACATTGGCTTCATTGTCAGTTTTCCCACTGTATCACATATATGTCCGGATGCTTACAGTCGACAGGGGGTTTTCACCTTCGGTTCACCTGAAATATCTTGCCCTGCCAGCCATAGTGTTTTTATTGCACCTTACCGGGTACCTGATGATGGATGATTCTGAAGCAATGTACTACCTGAAAAATGTTCTGCCTGGCAGGGAAACCGGACAAGGGATAACCTTATACATGGGCATGGTTTACACTCTTTTCAGAGTAGTTTTTATTTTTCAGGTAATTATATACCTCTTCCTTAACTACCGACTGATCTCTGTAAATAATGATCACCTGCAGGAATTTTACTCCAATATTGAAGAACGCAAACTCAACTGGGTACAATTCTTCAACTTTTCTCTTGCAGTGACATCACTTGCAAGTATTTTTGCCGCCATACTGGGAAGAGATATGTTTAATGCCAGTGACCTCCACCTTGCCGTACCATCAGTAGTTTTCAGCGTGATGCTTTTTTTAATAGGATTGCTTGGAAATACACAGCGGGAGGTATATACTGAACAACTCCAGCATTCGGAAATTAAAGAAAAGCCGGTATCATCACCCGGAATAAAGAAAAAGATGGAAATCCTGTTTGAAAAGGAGATGATATTTAAAAGTACGGATCTGAAGATATGGGACCTGTGCAATATGCTGGGAACGAACCGTACCTATGTTTCAAGGATGATCAACAATGAATATGGCAGGAATTTCTGTAATCATGTCAATCACTACCGGGTAGATTATGCAAAAAAGCTTATTGGAGAAAACAAACAGATAACCAACGAAGAAATTGCCGAGCTGTCAGGGTTTGGTTCTGTTAACTCACTTTACCGGGCTTTTAAATCGTTCGAGAACAAATCACTTGGGGAATTCAGGACAGATAATTAATTTAGATTTTCCTTTAGTCATGGTTAATCGCTCATCTATATTACCGGATCATTAAGTATCCTCTCAAACTGCAGACCCAAATAGTCGTCAGAAATTTACATTAATGAATTCCGTATTAAACACCACCTATCCTTTCATTGTTGTGACAATTTTCATGTTGTTTCATGTCCACTACCTTTAAAAAATATTTAGTTTCATTAATAAACCCACGTTCTTAGAACGTGGTTATGTCCAGGCGGGGCTCTGCCCGAAAGGCCTGTGTGCTAAAAAAATTCGCGATGCGCTGTAAAAATCCAAATGTATTGCGCAGTCATTGCTTATTGTCTTGTGGCAAATGTAGGCTACAAGTTAAAAGTTGACCGAACAATCTACGAAATTTTACAAATCCTCAGCATTTCTCTACTCGATAAAACATCTATAAGAGAGGTACTTACAAAATGCGATTACAAAAACGTCAAAGAACTAGATAATAAACAATTAAAAATCAGTGGGTTTTAATCGCCCACTAGTGATAAATGATATTAAAGTAATTCAGGACTTACGGAAATATTTTTTAGTCATAAATTATGGTTATTATGAATGTAAAACTGGCGGAAATGCCTATATGTTTATAAGACACTGATTGATTATGCAAGTATTTTTTGTATTTTTGATGCAAAGACACACGTATAATCTTTATAACTTTTATCATTATGAAAATATTAAAAAATGCCCTGTTACTGTTAGCTTTAACTTTGTTAGTTCATCCTTTCTCTATGGCTCAAACATCAGAAGACGGTTCAGAAGTCATTGGGAGATGGAATCTTACCGTGGTCATCGAAGATGATGATTTAGAGGAGCTTGGGCTTTTCCGGCACGGCTTGATGGATAATGATGGTTTTCCCGGATGGCTTGAAGTCAAAAGATCTGGTTTTTCTACTCTTATCGGCTACTATGTTGGTTATGAGGGCAGTGCCCGCCCTGTTTCAGAGGTGTTGTATTCAAGTAAAGATCAGAAATATCATTTCACCATCCCACCTCAATGGATGGATATTGATGATATATATTTTGAATTTACCCTTAAAGATGATAAACTGTCCGGATTCAAAGTTCTTGACGGCAATAAACTTCAGTGGACCGGTGTAAGAGCTCCGAGCCTGAAAAGGGATAAACCTCCTGTATGGGGAACACCTAAAAACCTGTTGGACGACAACATGTCAAGCTGGATAATTCCGCAAAACAACAAGTTCCGAATGATAGACGGTGTTCTGGTAAATGAGGAAGTAGGAGGCAATCTCGTCACAAAGGAGAAATATGATGATTTTAAGCTCAGCGTTGAATTCAGATATCCTGAAGGAAGTAACAGTGGTATATACCTGCGCGGCCGTTATGAAGTTCAGATTGAAGACAATTATGGACGGGAAATTAATGACCTGATGATTGGCGGCATTTATGGGTTTATTGAACCTGCTGTCATTGCTGCTAAAAAAGCCGGTGAATGGCAAACTTATGAAATTACACTTGTCGGCCGGCACGTTACCATTGTACATAACGGTATTGAAGTAATCTCCAATCGCCCCATACCCGGAATAACTGGTGGTTCACTGGATAGTAATGAAGGAAATCCTGGTCCGATAATGCTTCAGGGAGATCACGGACCAATAGACTTCCGTAAGATCGTTATCACGCCGGCAGTCAACTGATCTGATGCAATTATAATACATGGATTGCAAGTGCCTTTTAAAAAGCATATGCAATCCATTTTTTTTATCTTTCGATACCAAAATACCTCATGAATTACAGTGGATACTTATAAGAAGTCCACCTGATTTTAACCAAGACCAGGATATTATCAGGTCAGTTTATTAAAAAAATGAAAATCATGAAAATTTTAATTCTGGTTTTTACTGCATCAATAAATCTCGTCACTTTTACGGGTCAATCGCAGAACCTGAAGGTGGACAATTTCGAAAACCCATTGGCTTTTCAAAGGGCAGATCCATTTGTTTCTAAAGCCTCTGATGGAACATATTATTTTATTGCTACTGTGCCTGAGTATGATCGAATAGAAATTCGCAGTTCAAAAACCATTAATGGGATAAAGGAAGCAGAGCCTGTGGTAGTTTGGCGTAAACATGAAACAGGCCCCATGGGTAATCATATATGGGCACCTGAGTTACACCGGATAGATGGAAAATGGTATATATATTTTGCAGCAGGTTCAGCTGAGGAAAAATGGAAATTGCGCATGTATGCACTATCAAACATCTCTGAAGATCCCACAAAGGGAGATTGGATAGAGGAAGGTCAGATCGTAAGTAATAGAGACGATTTCTCATTGGATGCTACAACCTTTAAACATGCCGGGCAGCGTTATATGATATGGACCGACAGGGCTTCTGACGAGGTAGTCAACACAGGCTTATATATTGCTGAGATGACCACCCCGACAACACTTGATGATAAACAGGTGGTAATTTCACAACCTGAATATACATGGGAAATAAAGGGTCACAGGGTGAATGAGGGCCCGGCAGTACTTATTCGCAACGGAAAAGTATTTGTGACGTTCTCAGCCAGTGCTACCGATGCAAATTATTGCATTGGACTGCTTTGGGCCGATGAAAATTCTGACCTCCTGAATCCTGATTCATGGCACAAATTACCCGAACCGGTATTTTTCACTAACGAGCTCCTCAAACGTTTCGGACCCGGACACAATAGTTTTACAGTTGCCGAAGATGGAAAAACAGATGTTATGATATATCATGCACGCGACTATAAAGAGATCAATGGAGAACCTCTCTATGATCCCAATCGCCATACCCGTGCAAGAATATTAAAATGGTCCGACGATGGCATGCCCTTTTTTGGCCAGGAACTAAACGACAATGAAATCAGATAATCACTCTGAGGGACAATCCGGGGCAATCTCCTGACTAATCACCATGTCTGGAAGTTCAGTAATTAAGCCGGGAGCCGACAGTCAGTTACCTGCAGACCCATGTAAAGTCAATCATCTTATATAAGTCACTTAACCATATTGTTATTGTTTGATTATAGAGATGTTTCGAATTTGTCAATCACCCTTGTATTTTTCAGTTTCCAGTTTCCAGTATACCATAAGGTTTTTAACAGGATTGGAGAAATAAGAATAAGGCAGCGGAATGCAAATACCGGCTGCCTTTTCAGAGTTTTAAGGTGTATGAAGAATTCTAAATATTCTGTGTTTCCGGCTTTTTAGCCAGTATCTTACTTAGTATTGTATCCTTATCTATTTTTCTTGTGCAAAAAAACCAGTCATAACATTTTGTATCTTCATCCTGACTCTCCATTCTTTCTTTTGCAACACCACAAGAACCAGCAGTTGGAACAATAACTTCATCACCTGGCCTCCAGTCGGCCGGTGTAGCAATTTGAAATTCATCTGCCGCCTGCAACGCAATAACTATGCGATACAGTTCATCGAAATTACGGCCCAGACTAAGGGGGTAATAGAGAACAGTCCTTACAATGCCGACAGGATCAATTATAAATACTGCCCGAACGGCTTTTGTATTGCTTTCCCCAGGCATCATCATTCCGTACTTTTTAGCAACTTCCATGGTAATATCTTCGATCAAAGGAAAATTTACCTCAACATTCTTCATTCCTTTGTATTCGATCTTTTCTTCAATGGTGCGTAACCATGCAATGTGGCTGTACAACCCATCGACTGAAAGACCTACCAGCTTGCAATTTGCATCATTGAAATCTTTTTCCATAGTTGCAAAAGTCATAAACTCTGAGGTACAAACTGGAGTAAAATCAGCGGGATGACTAAAAAGTATGACCCAGCTGCCTTTATAATCGCCAGGAAAATTAATTGTACCTTGTGTTGTTACAGCTCTGAATTCCGGAGCTTTTTCGCCAATTCGTGGCATAGCAAATACTTGTTCTTCCATAGTTCTGATTTTTTATAATATTTAGTAATTGAAAATTCAAATTATAAAGCCTGTTCCGTATATTGACTCATACCTTAATAAGAATTATTCTCCCTTAAGAATAAACAAATTTACAAAAAATCAATTAGATTATCATAAAAAATCACGAAAAGTTTTGGGACAGATTATCTGAAATTTTTGACAAGTTATTGCCAATATTGCAGTGATTTCTAACAAAAAAAATTAATCCTGATTAATAAGCTGCTTAAAATATTCGCTAAAATCGAACTATCCACCACCGGAGTAGGTGGCTTTAAGCCCGATTTTTGCTGCGCACCGCGAATTTTTCTAGCGCACAGGCCTTTCGGGCATAGCCCCGCCAGAACATGACCAGGTTCTAAGAACGTGAATTTTTAATGAAATTAAAAGATAAAATAATCACAATATTTTTGAAATCGCAGATTAACATTGACTCTTGAAAGCTTAAATTTATTGACTATATAGAGTTTGTATTTTAAATAAGGCAGCCTAATGACAAATTATCTGAAATTAATATTGTAAGGTAATTTGACCTTGCCTGTAGTACTCTGTATTTTAGATTTCACCCTTTATTGGCCGGTCTTTCTTCAAATGTCAAGTTGAAAGTTTTTGCTGGTCTTTATTAGCCTAATTTATCAATTAAGTTATATTTTGCCTGCCTTGTTTCCCATCTCTCCCTGGCAAATTTCTGCATATCGGTTATAGTATCTTTTTCATCAACTATTTCAAGTCCTAATAGTGTCTCAATTATATCTTCCATTGTAACTATTCCATCTACGCCCCCATACTCATCAACGATAAGAGCTATATGCTCTTTTTTCTCCAATAGTTTCTCCCATAATGAAAACAACACCATAGAATCCGGAACTACTAAAATCTCCCGCTTGATATCTTTAATTTTCAAACTATGCTTGTCTTCAGCTAAATGCTCAAAAACCAATTGGCGAAAGACATATCCTGTAATGTTTTCTTCATTATCAGCAAAAACAGGAATTCTTGAGAATTTTAAATAGTTCTTGTTCTTTAAAAAATCATTCAACAGAAGATTTTCATTAGCTACAGCCATAACAACTCTTGGTGTCATAATGTCTGTAACCTTAACATTTTTTAGTTTCAGTATGTTTTGAATAATTTTATTTTCCTTATCTGAAAAGATTCCTTCATCTGCACCTATACTGGCCATGGCCGCAATTTCTTCTCTACTGGTAGTGTTTTCTTTTGAGTTATTCGAAATGGCTTTAGTAATCACTGCAGACGCTAATACCAATGGATAGGTAAGAAATATCATGAATTTGATTATAATATATGAACTTTTTGTTAAATTTCTCCAGTATCTGGCACCAATAGTTTTGGGTATTATTTCTGTAAAAACTAAAATCAGAATAGTCAGTACAGCTGATACAATCCCGAAATAAGCATCACCAAAAACAAAAACTGCCTGGGCTCCAACTCCGGCAGCTCCTACTGTATGTGCAACTGTATTTAATGACAGGATAGCTGATAACGGTTTGTCAATATTTAATTTCAACTCAATGAACGACTTTGCCCATGCATTACCTTCTGCCTGTTTCACCATCAAGAATGACTGAGGAGTAGAAAGAAGAACCGATTCCATTATAGAACATAGGAATGAAACAAATAATGCAAGGAAAAGATATGAAATTAGAGCTACCATTTTTCTTTCAAAATTACATATATTTTTTGCTCAATTTACTAATCATGGCATTTGTTTTAAATATGCCCTGTTCAAGGATAATTTACAAGATATTTCAGACAGGTTTATATAAACCTGTAAGCTCCTGTCAATGGTTGCGGACTAATCTGATAGGTGCATTTAAATCTATATTTTAAAATTTGGATTTTTCATAATTATAGGGAATGCTCGTGCCAGCTACAACATCTTCTATTTTGTCAATAATTAGCCAATCATCCATATTATTCTGGTGTTCAAAATCCAGTGGTTCAATAATCTTAACACTCTCAAATTCTACCAGACAAAGACATTTCTTATGCCAGCGTTGCCGTTGCTTAGGAGACAGGTCAAGTTTTTCCTTGTTATTTTCAAAAACAGCATTAATCTCATCTTCTTTTAATTTGATAAAATTCTGCACATTTTTCACAACCGCTTTTGCTGAAATCTTTCCGGAACCTTTTTTCATAAAGAAAAGCTCTTCACCTTCAAATACTCTGCTGTGAGGAATTTTTCTGCCTGCTGCACCTCTTACAACCATCGTTTTGGTACCGGCAAGAATCTTTTCCAACACTTTTTCTATATCATCACAATAAACCAGGTGTGTCATATTCTTCATTTTTAAATTTAATATGATTTAGCACAACAAATATATAACTGCAAGAGGAAAAAACTGATTATTCCATGAAGTAAATCAGGTTTTTTTTTTACCTTGTTTCTGAATTTCAAAAAAGCTCAAATCCGGAAGATTCACTACTTAAACATCAGCATGTATTCACTACTTGACCATCACCGAAAAGAAAAGCAACGATCAACATTGTGGCAAAAGAATATACTGCTGAATATATTACTGGGTATTTTGGGGTTTATCCTGTTCCTGATAGTAATAGGAATTGGTTTTTCAGCAGAGGCAATACTCACAGAAGTTTATGGTAATTCTGCTCTGACAGAAACTTTTACGATGGTATTGTTTTACTATTTTGTTGCTGATCTGCTATTCAGGTTTTTTGTGCAGCAACTCCCAATTATGTCAATACTGCCCTACCTCGCACTTCCAATTAAAAAAGGTAAATTATTGCATTATCTTCTGATCAGGAGTATTTCCAGTTTTTTTAATATTATACCATTTCTGTTTATACTGCCATTCTACTTTAAGGTAATCTGCTCATCAAATACTCTTATTTTCTCTATTACCTGGTTAATAACAATAATTTCTTTAGTTGCAACCAGCAATTTTCTGAATTTTTCACTTAAGAAATATTTCACTGTCAGGCCATTGATGATACTGTTTTTATTTATCCTTGCCGGACTGATTTATTTTTTTGATATTCAGGGAAGTATATCAGCGTCAGGTGGTTTTTCAATGATGATCATCTTTATCGGAAATAATCCCTTTTTTGTAATTATACCGGTCACAATTACCTTTCTGGTTTATACTCATGCATATTATCTCCTTAAGAAGAATTCCTATATCGAAAATAAACAGTCCGTCATTCGTAAACGAACAGAAAGTTTTTCCTTTCTGTCAAGATATGGAGAAGTCGGAGACCTTGTTGGTGTTGAACTAAAAATGATACTGAGAAATAAACGTCCAAAATCAGTTTTATACTTAAGTTTTTTCCTTCTGGCTTATGGCTTGCTTTTATATCGAGACAACGGTCTTGATAATTATGCTACCCTGATACTTGGAGGTTTCGTTCTCACCGCTGCTTTTTCAGTTAATTACGGGCAGTTCCTTTTTTCCTGGGAGGGGTCATTCTTTGACAGTTTTATTGTCAATAAGATAACCCCAATTAATTATATAAGATCTAAATATATTATCTTCTCAATTTCGGGTGTTTTAGCGTTTATTTTAACCCTGCCTTATGGATTTTTAAGTTACAAGATTATTATTGCAAATATGGCGATGCTCTTATTTAATACCGGCGTTTCATCTATAATATTAATTCTGATTGCCACCTATAACACTTCCAGCATAGAACTTGGCAAGAGCCAGTTTTTCAATTATCAGGGTACAGGAGTGTCCCAATTTTTAATGATCTTTCCTATCCTTGGTTTACCGATGTTGGTATACCTGATTTTTCTGCTATCAGGTATTCCGGAGTATGGTGTATTTGCACTGGCATTTGTCGGATTAATTGCAATAATATTTAATACCTTTTTATTAAAGCTTACGGTCAGTCAGTTTTTAAAAAAGAAATACAAAATGGCAATTGGCTTCAAGCAAAAATAATTTATTATGATAAAAATTAACAACCTTCAAAAATTCTATGGAGGGAAGATGGTTCTTACAGCTGATAATTTGTGCATCGGCCGCCAGGAATTTGTTGGACTTGTCGGAAATAACGGGGCAGGAAAAACAACGATGCTAAGTTTAATACTTGATTTAATAGAGCCTACAACCGGTAATGTAAAATCAAAAGACATTAATGTAGCTAAATCGGACGATTGGAAAAGTTACACAGGATCCTATCTTGATGAGAAGTTCCTGATCCCGTTTCTCACTCCTCTCGAGTTTCTGAAATTTATAGGGAACCTTCATGGCAGAAATGAATCTGAAGTTTTATTTTTTATAAACGAGAATTCTGACTTTTATACCGAAGATGTTTTTTCAAGGAAATATATCCGTGAACTTTCGGCAGGTAACAAGAATAAACTTGGAATACTGGCTGCAATGCTTTCAAAACCGGAGATACTTATTCTCGATGAACCGTTTTCATATCTGGATCCACGTTCTCAGTCCTGGCTTAAATCAAAGCTAACCCTTCTTAACAAAGAAGGAGCTACAATTTTAATATCAAGCCATGATTTAAGGCATGTAACCGAAGTCTGCAACAGAGTGCTTCTGCTTGAAAATGGAATAATTATAAGCGATACAAATACCAGTGAAGAAACACTGGCAACACTTGAAGAATACTTTAATATATGACTTCTAACCGTCGGGAATTTTCAGTTTCCGATACTTTAATTTTTAGTTTCCGCCAAATCAAAAGTCAGCGTCTTATCATCCGGCTCAACTAATTTTTCTGTATAAATACTTACCGCCATATTTTTGTAAGTCTGATTTAAAAGATAGCAAGTCTTCATAACCCGGCATAATCAGACTCCCTCCCCATCGGATTTGCCTTCCATGTCTGCCTCCTGCATCATTTTGTCGATCCTGTCCTTTAAGGCATCAAGGTTATTTAGTGTTTCCCTCTTTAAATCCGCCAGTCTGCTATCTGAAGAATTATCATTCAGGAAATCGATGGCCTCTGCAAGTTGACGGCTCAATTCAGAGGCATTGAAGAGACTTATCATTGTTGTGTGCTTATGCTTCATTTCTTGCATAGCTTCCATATCTCCCTGTTCAATGATTTCCGGATACCTTTCCCTGATATATTCCAGGTCTTTTTTTGCATTTATAAGCATCGACTTGTAGTTTTCCGATTAAAACCCTCTGAAAAGATTTGCAATAACTCCAGCCAGTGCAGCCAGAATTAAAATGGAACTAAACCATTTTGTGTACCTTGTTAAGATGGAATTGAATGTAATACCAATTATTCCACCTGCCACTGAACCGATCAAAGCACCAGTTCCATTGCCAACTTCAATGCCGATAATCATTAATGCAACAAATGGGATAACAAACCCCAATGCCCTGGCATTTAATACTGCTTCATATTCCTGACTATAAGCACTTTCCTCATTATTAATATAACGCTCATTATTAGGATTACCGTTCATGGCCTTTAAATTAAAATTTGTATCACAGACAAAAAATTTATTTTAAAAAATCCGGTTATCAATATCAAATTGATAATCGGTTAGAATTATATACGGAAGAAAGGTATTAAGGTTACTTTTTTGTATTAATATTGAGGTAGTTGTATGCGTTTTAAATTTCCCTGGATAAATGAAGCTATAAACGTTGTATCTTTATAAAACTAGTATTAGACTATCCAGGTCCTGCAAATATAAAAACTTTGCATTAAGCTTACTGATAATCAATTAAGATTGATTGTAGTTTGTGAACCAGCACTCTTTCGTGCTGCATCCAGAATTTCCATCACTATAATATTATTTTCAAGGGAGTACAGGTCATAGGGTCGGAGCACAATTTCACCTTTTATCACTCCGGCGAATAATGCAAAGGGATCATCATATGGTTTATCAAGTTCTTCAAGGGTTGAGGATTCTTCCCTGAAACCATCATAACCTTCGGCATAACGTACACGCAGGTTGTGTCGGTTATCGGAATATATTACACCGGTCAGTCCGTGTATCTCCATATCCTTTCTTCCGATCGGCCAGTTCCAGGAGGCCTGTAATACTGCCATAGAGTTATCGTATGTTAGTATTATAGTTGCATCATCGTCTACTTCAGGGTTATTCTCAGGTTGCAGTTGCATTGTTATGGCCGTAACTGAGTTTGGCCTCTTCCCTTCCTGTAACCATGTCATAAGATTTGCTCCATAGCAACCAAAATCCATAATTGCACCTCCCCCATTCAGTAAAGGGTCTGTCAGCCATTCCAGAAACTCGCTGTTTACCCCTATCTTTTTGGGGCCTCTGTGACCGTCGTTCACTATAACTTTACGTACATCACCTACAGCACCTTCCTTAAGCAATTCGTAAGCACGGTGATTGGTCAGATACCAGTTTGTCTCGTAATTAGTCAGCAATTGAATGCCATGCTTTTTCGCAAGATATGCCATCCTTTCAGCATGTTCAAGGCTGACAGCCAGGGGTTTTTCAACCATTACATGTATCCCCAAAGGTGCACACGTTTCTACAACTTCAAGATGCTCATAAATTGAACCGAAAGCGGTTACAGCATCGGGTTGAGTTTCTGCAATCATTTCCTCAAGTGAATTATAAACTAAACTCATCGAAAATCCATGCTGCCGTGAATATCGTTGAGCCAGTTCTGTATTGGGCTCTGCGATGCCTACAACTGTAATATCTCCACGATCTTCACGTCCCAGTATCCAGTGTACATGTGAATGGGTTAAACCTGCTACACCAATTCTTAATGGTTCATTCTGAGCAGTAACACTTGCACCTATGAAGACTATTATAATAAGTAATAAGAGTTTTTTGATCATAATTAGAATTTTTGGTTAATAAGGAGTTGTCAGGTTCTCTTTAATCTTGCTTTTCTCTCGTCTTTGGTTCGTCTCCGGTTCTTTCTCGTTTCGTTCTTTCTCGTCTCCGGTTCTCTTTCCATCCTTACTTTTTATTCCAGTAATTGTACTTTCGACCTACTTGATTATTTAATTATACCTGCATATTGGGTTCTCTTACCTTCCCCATTTTATTCTTATTACTGGTGTCTTTATACCTGTTTGATTATCTGATTATACCTGCAGTTTTGAATTTTACAAGACTGCTAAAGTTTCTGTAAATAGGAATGACCTGAATGCGAATAAACTTTTCTACCGGACTTTCGGGCTGTGCGGATTAATTAAACCTAAATTGAGCGATTCATAATTTCACCCTTCCCTGTAATCTCACTTGATTTA
>CAYQXY010000034.1:0-55840 GCA_964421595.1 uncultured Bacteroidales bacterium
AAACCCATTAACGAAAACGAATTACTGGCGATGATACTAAAGTATTTCGGGAAATTATTATAAAATAGCCGACTACTAAACGACAGAAAAATATGGCACATGGCCATTTATTTTATAATGCATATGGCATATAATGCTGAATCCAGGATCAGTTCATCTAAAAATAAACTGTGTGTCGGTTTGACTGGCCCGTGCTTTGAATTACCAACATAACCCATGCACTCAAACTGTTATACTAATGCTGAGAACACCAATGCAATCAATAACAGGAGAAAAATAAAAGAATAATGTTATGGACGATAAAAACTATAAATCAATTCTTAGGAAAAGCCCTTTTGGCTTTGCCTACCATAAGATTATAGTTGATAATCAGGGAATCCCTGTTGATTATGAATTTCTTGAAGTCAACCCTGCTTTTGAACGTATTACCGGACTAAAAGCCAAAGAAATAATCGGAAAAACTATATGCCATATTTTTCCCGGTTTCCGCGAAAACAATTCTGACTGCATAAAAAACTATGGCGACATTGCCCTTAGTGGAGGTGAAAGCGAGTTTGAACAATATTCCAAACAGCTCGGTAATTGGTACAAGGTGCATGTTTATTCAGACCAAAAGTACTATTTCTCAACCGTTTTTACTGATACCACAGCGCGAAAGACCCTTTCAGATATTGCCGCCGCATTTAATAATTTTTCAGCACAAACCATCGACCTTCAATACGTGGCGGACAAGGCACGGGAAATATCCGGCGCTGCCTTTGTCGTGTTAAACAAGTTTGATGAAAACGGGCGAGATTTTTCAACCATTGCTTTTTCGGGTATGAATAAGCATATAGAAGAAGGCATTTCTATGCTAGGTTTCGACTTCCGGGGCAAAAAATGGGGTTATGACCCCGTGCGGCAGAAAAAGATCGATAACCAAAAAACAACAGTTTTTAAAAAGCTTACCGATTTAACCGAATCAGTAGTTCCGGCGAAAATCATCTCCTTATTAAGCAAAACATTTACCATTGGACAGGTTGCTGTGGTAAAAACCACCCGCGAAAACATCATGCTTGGTGATTTCACACTTATTTTTAAACGTGGAAGCCAGCTGATAAACCACGAAAACATTGAAACTTATGCCGACATTACAGGAATGCTGCTAAGCAGGATAGATGATGAAAGAAAAGTAATTAAAGAACAGGTAAGGCTCAAAACAATCACCGACAACATGACAGACCTTGTTTGGGAATCCGACCTGCAATTCAATACCATCTTTATCAGTCCGTCTGTTAATCAGATTTTAGGCTTTAGTATTGAAGCGTACATGCCTCTAACATTAGAAGAACGTATATCACCTGGAAGCTTACAAATTGCACTTTCACTTCTACAGGAAGAGCTGGAAAAAGAAAATGACCCCTGTGTAAGTAAAAGCCGTAGTCGTTTGGTTGAATTAGAATACTATAAAATGGATGGCAGCATAGTTCTAATGGAATCAAATATTAGCTTTGTACGCGATAAAATTGGAAAACCCGTTGGGCTGCGTGGTGTTTCGCGCGACATTACCGAGCGCAGGAAGGGGGAAGAGTTACTTCAGGAGAGCTTGAATCGTTACGATGAACTGGTGGCAAATGTGCCGGTGGGCGTCTATGTTTTCTGGATGCGGGCGAACGGGAATTTGGAATTTGAGTACATCAGTAACCGTTGGTGTGAAATCCATCAGCTTAAGCGCGAAGACGTTCTGGCCGATGTCAGGATGGTAAACAACCAGGTCCACCCTGATGAGCAAGATGATTTCTCGGCACGTAACCAGGAGTCTTTTCGCCACCGGATTCCATTTGTCTGGGAGGGGCGGTTTTTCATTGGTGACAACAATCTTCGCTGGCTGCGCATAGAATCTACTCCCAGATTATTTGAAAACGGCGACATCCGCTGGTCTGGAGTGACAATAGACATCACCGGGCGCAAGCGGGCGGAAGAAGCATTGCGCAAAAGCAATCAGAGACTAGAATCTTTGCTTGATATAAGCCAGAAAATTACATCAACCATTGATCAGGATGAGATCATGCAAATGATCGTTGACAATATCATCTGGCTCGTGGGGGCTGATACTGGTGCCGTTTACCTGAAAAGCGATGATGAAACCATAAGACTTTCAGCTACCACACCGGCTCTTCCCAATAATTTCCCTGATGATTTACGGATTGCTTATTTGAAGAATCATCCGCATTTGAGTAAAGCATTGCGAACCGGCAGGCATGTATTGATGGAAGATTCATTATCAGCTAAACTGACATCTGAAGAAAAAAAGATTGCTGACCTGATAAAACTCAGAACAATTCTTTACCAGCCAATCATGATAAGGGAAAAGTCTATAGGGGCATTGATTTTATCTTCAATTGAAAACCTCCATAATTTTACATCCGATGACCTTATGCTGCTTCAGGCATTTGCTAACCAGGCAGCACATATTATCGACAATGTCAAAAATTATACAAGTTTAAAGAAACACACACTTGAACTGGAACAGCAGATAAAACAAAGGGAAAAAGCAGAACAGGAACTTATCATTGCCAAAGAAAAAGCCGAAGAAAGCGAAAAACGTTTCAGGAACATGTTTGAGTTCCATAGTGCGATAATGTTTCTGATTGAACCAGATACAGGTAGAATTGTCGATGCTAATAAATCGGCTGTTGAATTTTACGGCTATGATTTGCTAACATTACGATCAATGTATATTCAAAATATTAATCAATTAAATCATGAACAAATTAGAGAAGAACGCTTAAGTGCGTTAAAAAAGAATCGAAACTTTTTTGTTTTCCCTCATAAACTTTCCAATGGCAAAGTCAGGACAGTGGAGGTGCACTCAACACCTATTCATCATGAAGGAAAGCAAATGCTGTTTTCTATAATACACGATATCACCGAGCGAAATACGGCAGAAAAAGAACTTATAAAAGCTAAAGAAAAAGCAGAAGAAAGCGACCGCCTGAAATCAGCCTTCCTGGCCAATATGAGTCATGAAATCCGAACGCCGATGAATGGCATTCTTGGGTTTGCCAATTTACTAAAAAAGCCGGGTCTTAAAGGCGAGAAGCAACAAGCGTTTATTGAAATCATAGAGAAAAGCGGGAAGCGGATGTTAAATATCATCAATGATGTTATTGATATTTCCAAAATAGAAGCAGGGCTGATGAAAATCGATATCGATGAATCGAATATTAATGTGCAAATCGAAGATATATACATATTCTTCAAGCCTGAAGCGGAAGCCAAAGGGATGAAACTCTCTTTTAAGAGCTCCTTGCCTGCAAAGGAGGCCATCATCAAAACCGATAGCGAAAAGCTGAATGCCATACTTACCAACCTGGTAAAAAACGCTATAAAATACAGTGAAAAAGGATCAATCGAATTGGGTTATAATCTAAAAACGGACACGAAGCCAGGCGAGCTGGAGTTTTTTGTAAAAGACACCGGCATTGGCATTCCAAAAGACAGGCAGGAAGCCATTTTTGACCGTTTTATACAGGCTGATGTTTCTAATAAGAGGGCAAATCAGGGAGCAGGGTTGGGTTTGGCAATCACCAGATCTTATGTGGAAATGCTGGGTGGTAAAATCTGGGTTGAAAGTGAAGAGGACAAAGGCTCAACATTTTATTTCACTCTGCCTTACAATACTCAGCCGGCTGCAGAGACCACCGACCGGCAACCTGAGCCTTCAGGAAGATACGATGTGTTGAGGAAACTAAAAATACTGGTTGCCGAAGATGATGAAGTGTCGGAAATGTTGCTGGATGAAACAGTAAAGATTTTTGCCAAAGAAATTTTAAAAGCAGGAACAGGAGTTGAAGCCGTTGAGGCTTGTCATGATAATCCTGACATTGATCTGATATTGATGGATGTTCGCATGCCTGAAATGGGTGGAAACGAAGCTGCTAAGCAAATCCGGGAATTTAACAAAGAGGTAATCATCATTGCACAAACAGCATATGGCCAAACGGGAGACAGAGAAAAATCAATAGAATCGGGATGTAACGACTATTTAGCAAAACCCATTAAGGAAAACGAATTGCAGGCGATGATACTAAAGTATTTCGGGAAATGATTAGGAACAACTATCGCAAACTGTTTTCTAAATCGTTGTAGTTCATTTTGAAGTGGTTAGAGTTTCTGCCCGTAACAATCACTTGAGTGTTGGCATAATATATAAAAGACTTTTAGGTAATGGATGTACTTAATTTGATAGTTGGATTTTTCATTATTGGTATCGGATTTTTAGTTAAATCTGTACCTGATTTGATTGCCGGGTACAATACAATGCCGAAAGACAAAAAGAAAAATGTTGATATTGAAGGATTATCGACTTATATCCGCAATGGATTGATTGTAATAGGATTGGTAATAATAATCGGTTATTTTCTCTTCAAGTGGATTGGTCTCAAAATAATTGCAAATTTTATGGTCGTGATTGTAACTTTAATTGGAACAACGATTATTGTCATAAATGCCAAGAGATTTGATCATAATAAGGAAAGGAAATAAAATTTACGGAAATTTTAGAAGGATTTGGGTCATATTTTTACTCAATAAAACGAAAAAGATATACTGCACGGATAAATGAAATTTGAGGTCGGATGTTTCTTATAAAAAGCTGCTTCTTTTTAAAGAAGATGATTCTGTTGGATTGAGAGTAATATTAAGGGAAATAAAGAATTAAAAACCGAATATACTGTTTTACCGGCTGAAATAGTTGCACAAAAATGTCAAACGGACACAAATTAAAATATAAAGGTTTTGTTCCTCCATGTGGAATCTTTTGTGGTAGGTGCCCAAATTTTATTAGACACAACAATCGCTGTGAAGGTGCAGAAGTTGGCTGCAAAACGAGAAAATGCAAGGGAATATATTTTTGTTGCATAGAAATTAAAGGACTGGAATTTTGCTATCAATGTGCAAATTATCCATGTAGCAGGTTTAAAAAATTTGCAGATACATGGCTAAAGCACGGACAAAATTTACTTGAAAATCAAGAATTCATAAAGAATTGCGGAAAAGAAGATTTTATGAATAAAATGAACAAAATCGAAAGGTAACTCAATACGCGCTGAATGGCTAAAATTGGCTTCAATCAATTTAGTGCACTCTGTGAATATTTTTTGCAAATACATGTTTGCATAATAATTAATCCGGTTCATTAATTTAGATACTGATCAGGTGTCAGGTTAAGGAGGTGAATCATATGGCCAAAGTAAAGAAAAAAGTACTTTCCGTTCTATATACCATAAAATTCAGGCTATCCATGGCGAAGTTATGGTTTGGGAAGAAACTTGGTTTGATCCGTTCAGTGATGATCATGCCATATCAGGGCTTTGGTAATGGGAAGGAATTGTATTTCCCTGGAAGAGTGTTGATGGACAGGGGGATAGGCATTTCGCAGCTGGAAGACAGCAGATGGCTAAACTTCAAAAGGATGTACAAGCGCTTTATGACATGGAAAATTCCGGAAGCGAGGCTGGAGGCATCTTTTAATGGCATTACAAAATCGGTGACCACCGACGAGGAGGGCTATTTTGAATTCAGGTTGGAACTGCCTCAGCAAGTAAGAGGTCACAATCCATGGCAGAAAATTCGGATAGAACTGGTAAATAGTGTGATCAAAAACCAGAAAACTCCGGTGGTTTACAGCAATGTTTTTATTCCCTCTAAGAATGTAGAATTCGGTGTAATTTCCGATATCGACGACACTATTGTGCCCACTGGTGCAACCAGACTCTGGGCTATGCTAAAAACAACTTTTCTGGGTAATGCACAAACAAGGGTTCCATTTCCTGGAGTAGCTGCGTTTTATCAGGCACTGTCAAGCGGACTTGTGGGCTGCGAAAACAATCCTTTCTTCTACGTCTCGAGTTCTCCCTGGAATTTGTACGATTTTCTGAGGGAGTTAATGAACATTCACAATCTTCCGCAAGGACCTTTGATGTTGAGAGATATAGGATTGTCAAGGGAGCATTTTTTTGCCGGCAGTCATACAGAACATAAGCTTGTTCAAATTGAACGAATATTCAGTATCATCCGTGACATTCCTTTTATTTTGATCGGTGATTCAGGCCAGCATGATGCCGAAATTTACCTCAAGGTGATCAAAGATTTTCCCGGCAGGGTCAAGATGGTTTACATTCGTGATGTCGATCCGACCAGTCATAATAAGGTGCTAAAGATTGCCGGTGAAATCAAAAATCATGGGGTCGAAATGATGCTGGTTACTGATACTATTCAAGCCTCTCAACATGCAGTTTTTAAAGGGTGGATTCTGGAAAGCGATATCGCCCACATTGCAGAAGAAAAGAAGGAGGATGAAGGTATGGATGAAAACTAATTATAAATGAATATAGAAAAAATAAATTTATCGGTTAAGTCCACTATTTTTCGCTGGATATAATACTTCCACAGGCATCTTCAGGTACCTCCACAATTAGTTAGTTTTCCATCCGGATCTAAAAGTTGAATAATGTAAATCATTTCGGTAATTGTGTAAATTCTTTTTTTTAAATGCAATTAATTTTATGAAGTTACCCGAAAAGAACAATATTAACTTTAAAGACAGTGGGGTTTTTGATTAAATTATCATAATGGATTCAGGTATTATTATTGTCTTAATCATTCTTAGTGTAACAGTACTAATGCTGGTACTCGATTTAGTTCGCATAGACATTATTGCCATTGGTTGTATGCTGGCACTGGGCTGGACCGGCATTCTAAATCAGCAGGAGATGTTTTCCGGGTTTTCGAGCAATGCCGTTATAGCCATGCTAAGCATGATGGCACGGCATTAGCGGCACACTGCAGCTTGCCGTTTCAAGCTTGGTTTCGGCCATCTTCTTTTTTATCGGGGGAATTATAACTGCCCATATCATTTATTTTGTAATTGCTTAACTTAAGCCAGGTCTCAATATGGAAACAAAAAACAAAGTTTCGGGAACATCGCAAGATGTAAAGGATATTGCAGCAGTGGAAGATCGAAGACCATTATTTTTTGGTTTGATTTTTGGCATCCTGTTCGGCTTTCTATTACACAAAGGCGGAGCAACCAAATATGATGTAATTGCAGGCCAGTTGCTGCTCACCGATTTTACGGTTTTGAAAATTATGCTTTCGGCAGTTGTCACCGGGATGATAGGGATTTATTTTATGAAATCAATGGGATGGATTAAGCTATCGCTCAAGGACGGCTCGGTGGGCATGAATGTGATTGGTGCCCTTATTTTTGGTGTTGGCTTTGCCGTGCTTGGCTATTGTCCCGGTACCATAGCCGGTGCCATTGGCAACGGATACCTGGATGCAATAGTTGGTGGACTGGCAGGGATAATTCTGGGTACCTGGATCTTTGCGGTGATGTACCCAAAATTAAAGGATAACATTCTGAAAAAAGGTTATTTTGGTGATATTACCATACAGCACCTGTTAAAGGTGAACGACTGGGTGGTGGTTGTACCTGCTGCTGTGCTTATTATTTTAATACTGGTATGGATTGAGAAAGCAGGTTTTTAAATACAACTCATTATGGAAACCCAGCTGAAAAAATGGTTTTAATAAGCTGTCCATTATTTTGGAACCGTTGGAGTCACCAGTAATCAAGCTAAAATTAAATTCTGCACGAAGTATATAAAATTTTAAAGAAAAAGGATTTACATGATGAATAAAAGAAAATTGGTTGTAATAGGCGGAGACGCGGCAGGTATGACAGCTGCATCGAAGGTCAGGCGAGAGCAGCCTGAGCGTGAGATTATTGTATTCGAGCGAGGGAACCACACCTCCTATGCTGCCTGTGGAATGCCCTATTACATTGGCGGGCAGGTTGAATCAGCAGAACATCTGATTGCCCGTAAACCTGAAATTTTCAGGGAGGAACATAATATTGATGTTCGAATTCGCCATGAAGTAACTGAAATTGACCATAAGAATAAGTGCGTGAAGGTCAGAAATCCCGGTAAAGAAATGGATTTCTGGGAACCATGGGATGACCTGCTTATAGCTACAGGAGCGTCACCAATTGTTCCCAAAATGGAAAATATTGATGCCAATGGAGTTTTTGCTCTTTCAACGCTTCAAAGCGGGATAGATGTATTCAATTTTATAAAGGCAAATAAACCGGCTAAGGCAGTAGTGGTGGGGGGTGGATATATTGGCATTGAAATGTCTGAAGCTTTTCTCGGGCGCTCATTGGACGTTACACTGATCGATATGGCTCCACAATTAATGGCTACTCTCGATAAGGATATGGCTGATCTTCTTCTTGAGTACATGAAGGAACAGCATGTAAAAGTTTTTCTGCAGGAGAAGTTGGTGAAAATTGAAAAGAATGAAGACGGCAGAGTGAAATCGGTAATAACAGACAAACAAACCCAACGAATTTTAGGCGGGCAAATTGTTGGCTTCCAAGGTGCAGCCAAGCGTATCGACACTATTGTAACGGCAGTTTCTTCCGGGTTAACCGTTCAGCAATTAATGGATCTTGATCTGGCATATGCCCCTCCATTCTCGACCGCCTGGGATCCGGTACAAATTGCCGCAAGAGCTCTTCGTTAATTCTATTCGATTAGTAATTTTGATTGATTGTGCATTCAGGTGCATGCTTCAATTTCGTTATGCGACAAAACTAATGTTGTATTAATTTCTGACCAGTAGAATTAAGCTTTCAGAGCCAGTTGATTTAAAGCTGAAGAAATCACAATATTTTTCAAATCGGAAAATTGCATTGAATAATGAAATCATTAATTCTATTGACTTAAAAACAGTTTGTAGTTTTGATTACTCAACACTAACGATTCAATGATCGGAAATCGCCCACAATAGTCAACTTTTCATGCTGTCAAACGTTAGTTTTTCTATATTCTTAAACATGTTGGGCCGGGACCACGAGAGGTTGCTCAGCCAATCTGGGATGTGAAAAATACCCGCAGCGAAGAAGAATTAAGGGCCTTTATCAGCAAACTCAGGGTATTTCTAATCGCATGCCAGGATGCTTCACATGAGTGGCTAATTAATGAATTTCCCTATTTGTTCATTATCGAATCTAAAAAGACTTATCAGGGCATGTTCGGTGGACATGATTCAATTTCTGATCTCGCATGGGTTAACAAGAATATACGTTTTAATCATGGCCCGCTTTGCGGGGTTTATCCTCATGAAGGTATGGGGAGTACCGGAGTTTGTGAAGGAGATTCACCTGCTTTCCTTTATCTTGTCAGCGCCAATCGAGGTATTAACGATCCCGAAGATCCCACGCAACCCAGCTGGGGTGGACAATATGTTCACAAGGCATATACCAGTCACTATGTCGATGGCCCTGGCGGTACGAGCATTTCCAGGTGGCGTGCTGACTTCCAGAAAGAATTTAAAGAGCGTGCAGACAGGTGCATAATTCCAAGATCAGAGTCAAGTTATACAAAACCCAGGGTAATAAATACAACAGACCTGGGTGCCGACCCGGACGATGAGCAATCGATGGTACGCCAGCTGGTATGTGCAAACGAATTTGATATTGAAGGTTTAATTGTTTCTACCGGTTGCTGGAAGAAAACACAAAGCAACACCGATATGCTTGACAAGATTGTCAATGCTTATGAGGAGGTATATGATAACCTGATTGTACATGCCTAAGGATTCCCAACTCCTGAATATTTAAGATCCATATCTGTTATGGGACAAACAGGCTATGGCATGAGCGATGTTGGGACAGGCAAAGACAGCCCGGGTTCTGAAATGATTATTGCTTCTGTAGATAAAGATGACCCGCGCCCGGTTTGGGTAATGGGTTGGGGAGGCATGAATAACATTGCACAGGCTATCTGGAAAGTGCGCGAGACCCGTACTCCGGAAGAATTAGCAAAATTTTTAAGTAAACTAAGATTATTTGATATTTTAGGTCAGGATGATGCCGGTGCATGGATTGCCAAAAATTTTCCTGAAGTATTCTATATCCGTGCAACGGGTGTGTACGGCTGGCAGCCTTCTGATGAATATCTGGATGAACACATCCATAGCCATGGGCCTCTTGGAGCTGTATATCCTGACAGGAAATGGGCTACAGAAGGCGATACACCGGCTTTCATGCATGTATACCCAAATGGTCTGAATGATCCTGAACAAATCGACCAGGGCGGATGGGGAGGTCGTTTCAGCTTTGAAAAAGAGGAGGGGATACGGAGCATGTCGGAAGTGGCTAAAATTGATGAAAATGCAGAATCAAAATTTGACCCTTATTACATGTACGGAAATACACCGGGAAAGGCCAGTGCCATAAAACGCTGGAATAAAGGATACGATAACGACTTTGCAGTACGTATGGACTGGAGCATTACAAATAATTATGAAGATGCCAATCACCACCCTATTGCTGTGCTGAATGGGGATAAAACCCGACAAGTGTTAAACATGACAACCACCAATGGGTCTGTCGTCGAGCTAAGCGCAGATGGATCTGCCGATCCTGATGGCGACTCATTAATCTATTCCTGGTCTTTTTATGAGAAACCTGGTTCTTATGCAGGGACTGTAACAATTCAGAATAGTTCTGAATCAAGAGTTAAAGTAGAAATTCCAATGGATGCCAGTGGAAAGACTATCCATATAATATTGGAAATACATGATAATGGTATGCCCAATTTGTATGCGTATCGCCGCATGATTATTAATGTACAGGCATTGAGTAGTGAATAATATGTTTCCGGATTGCCAGGTGCTTCAGATCACGGGATAAATTTTTCAAACCGATATTCATGGCAATTTCCCGGGATCTTTTAGTCAGATTTTTGACAACAAAACAGATGGATAACACGGTTTATATGGTATGCAGGTAAAAACAATTGTGGGATATATTAAATATATTTATTGGTGATAAGATTATGTATGTAGGAATTATTCAATTGATGACAGTCTTTCTCCTCTTTTCCACCAGCCTTTATGGACAAAAAGATTTTGAAAATGGGTATGTTGTGAACTTGAAAAACGACACACTTTACGGAAAAGTCAAAGACATAAAACATGGACCGTTTCCAAAGATTTATAAAAAAATCCGATTCAAAGAGGAAGGATCGCATTTTAAAAAGAAATACAGTCCCAATCAAATAATGGGTTACAAAGCAGGTGAAAGAGTTTATGAAAGTATTGGAATAGAAAAAAAAAGTCATTTATTAAGAACCCTATACTTAATCACTTCCACACGCCAAAAATCCTTTTTAAGAGTAGTACACAAAGGTAATCTTAGTTATTACTATTGGGAGTATATTGATAATGAATTTAATTCCCTGGATTATATTCCTTTGTTTCACAAAGAAGGAACGACTGAAATGGTCAGAGCTACACAAGGTATTCTGGGGTTGAAAAAGAAAGTGCTTTCGGAATACTTCAGTGATTGTCCTGAATTAGTAGGAAAAATTGAGAAAAAAGAAATTAAAACTCCCGAAGATATAATGGAGCATTATTGGTATTTGTGCGGAGGTGGGAACTAATCTGCTTGAGTGGGTTTATCTATGCCGGAGGGCGAAAATAGACTGAAAGTACCATAACAAGAAATTTTAGTTTTGAATAATTTAGATTATTTGCAGTATCGGTATTTTTTTTAAAGGGCTATCTGCTAGCTTATTTAGTTTATCAGTGTGTAAAAATCATTGGTAGCTAGTTTGATATGCGAAGATTACATTACCCAACATAATTAAGAAAGACGCGAAAATGGAAAGATTAGTAACATCAAATTTGAAACTGGGAATCATTGCAGGTGGGCAACTTGGAAAAATGTTGATTCAGGAAGCCAGCAAGTGGGACATAATAACATATGTTTTAGACAACGATGAAAACTGTCCGGCCAGGAGTATCGCCTCTCATTACGTTAAGGGAAGCAACATTGATTTTGACTCTGTCTACCAGTTTGGGAAATTGGTAGATGTGTTGACCTTTGAAATTGAGAATGTTAATATTGAAGCTCTGAAAAAACTTAAATCAGAAGGCCACAGAATTGTACCCGACCCTGAAATATTAGAGTTAATACAGGACAAAGGCCTGCAGAAAGAGTTTTATGCAAGTAATGGAATTCCAACCTCCATCTTTAAAATTTGGGAATCGGAAACAGCTATTTTGAATGGTATTGAAAAAGGAGAAATTAATTTTCCTTTTGTGCAAAAATTAAGGAAGGGTGGGTATGATGGACGTGGCGTAGCAGTTATAAACGAAAAAAGAGATTTGATAAAAATACTTTCCGGAGCATCAGTTATTGAAGAAAAAGTAGCGATAGTAAAGGAAATTTCAGCAATCGTAGCACGAAACAGAAAAGGTGAAATCAAATGTTATCCTATAGTCGAAATGCTTTTTGATCCTAAAGCAAATCTTGTGGATAAATTAATTTGCCCTTCGTCTATAACAGTTGAACAATCCGAAAAAGCGGTTAATTTTGCCAGCGAAATTATAGATTTGCTGAATATGGAAGGTTTGCTTGCTGTTGAGTTCTTTATAGATTCACAAGGCGAAGTAATTGTAAACGAAATTGCCCCACGACCACACAATAGTGGTCATCATACCATCGAAAGCATTATTACATCACAGTTTGAGCAGCATTTACGTGCAATACTAAACCTGCCTTTGGGAAGTACAAAACTTAAACTTCCTTCGGTAATGATAAACATTTTAGGTGCGGATGGATACGAAGGTCCTGTAATTTATGAAGGATTAACAGAGAGTATGGCAATTGACGGCGTGAAGATTCATTTATATGGAAAAAAATTACTAAACCCTACCGAAAAATGGGGCACGTAACCGTTCTGTCATCATTGTTGGAGTGTGCACTAAAAAAGGCAGAAAAAGTGAAACAATTAATAAGAGTGAAATCATGGAAAGAAAGCTGATTAGTATTGTAATGGGGTCTGACTCCGATTTGCCTGTAATGAAACAGGCAGCTGAAATGCTCGATAAATTCGGTATCGGATATGAGATTGATATCGTTTCGGCACATCGAACACCCGAAAAGTTATATGAATTTGCATCAAATGCACATAATCGGGGAATTATTGTAATAATTGCAGGGGCAGGCGGTGCAGCCCACTTACCTGGAATGGTTGCAGCCATATCTCCTCTGCCGGTAATCGGTGTGCCAATAAGTCAAGCAATTCTATTGATGGCTGGGATTCTGTTCTTTCCATTTTGCAGATGCCTGGCGGAGTCCCCGTTGCAACGGTAGCGCTGAATGGAGCAAAAAATGCAGGTATTCTTGCGGCACAAATTGTGTCGGCTGCCGACAGTTCGGTCAGGGATATGATTATAAAGTATAAACAAGAGTTGAAAGGGCAGGTACTTGAAAAATCAAAGAACCTGAAAGCATAGCATTGCGCTTTTTAAAGTAAGAAAAGCGGTAATTGTAACCATACATAAAAAGGAAGAAGTAATTGCCCCAATTCCTGAAAATGAGTTGGGACTAATTTGAAAATAAACGGATTGGATATTTTTTTTGCTCATTCCGGTAACTGACCCATAATTGTGCGATTTTTGTAACCCATTAAAAGTTTAATATTTATTTAGCCATTCAAATTTTTCATTAATAATTTTTTGTTTTTCCTTTTTGATGTAATTTAAGTAAGCTGTAGCAACAGGCAAATGTTTTTTATCCTTTAACCATATTAAATTCCATGTTGATTGAATTGGAAACCCCTTTACCTTTAAAATTTGCAGTTGCCGGTTTTCCAACTCATTTTTTATACCGATAAGTGGCATAATTGAATAGCCCAAACCTGCTATTAACGCTTGCTTTACTGCTTCATTACTGGTAAGTTCCATTTTCTTTTTAACGGGGAGGTTGTTTTTCCTGATGAAATTCTCCATTACATGCCTTGTTCCTGAGCCTTGTTCGCGATAAATGAGTGGGATATTCTCAAATATTTTTTTGTTGTGTTCTTTATTTCCAAATTTTTTGTCATAGTTTCCAACTACAAATAGTTTATTCTGCATAAGTTCAACTTTCTCAATGTTCATATTTGTGGGCAAAACACTTACTAACGAAAAATCAACTTCGTTTCTTTCAAGGCTATTAATTACCTGTGACTTGTTAGTAACATCCATTTGCAATTCTACGCCCTGATTATGTTTTATAAAACCTGCAATAAAATAAGGTGCTATATAACTTCCTGTTGAAACAACTGAAACTTTTAGTCTGCCGGTAAGCTGTCCTTTGTGGGCATGTAACTTAAAATTAATGGCATAAACTTCGGTAAGGATTTTTTCGGCAGCTTCGGCTATTTCTTTACCAAAATCGGTTACATATATTTTCTTGTTAATCACTTCTATCAATGGAATGTCAAACTGTCCCTGAAAATTTTTTAACTGAATGGAAACAGCGGGTTGGGTTAGGTGCAATTCATTGGCTGCTTTGGTAATGCTTAAAGTTTGCGCCACTTTCAAAAAAACCCGTAACTGGTTGAGTGTGTAATTCATAAAATATTTTTATGCTGAACATTGTAAAGTTAAATAAAAACTTATGAAATACGTTGTGTAAGCTTGCACCGTAAAAAATGAGGTTTTGAAAAGTCCTGATTTATCTCAAATGACACAAAAACTCAATAATAAACCATGTATTGTGATTAGTGTAAACTTTATAACTAATAAAGCATGAGCAACGGTATTCATCAAGGCAATAAACTTTTTCTCGTTTGCCCATTCTGCCAAATGGAGAATTTTATCGTAAAACATTACGGGGAAGTCTTTTTTTTCACCGTATCTGCGGCTATTTTTCATGTTGGAAGTGAAGAACTTGGAGTAATAAAAGAATTTATTAAAAGAGAAAATATCAGAGGCATTTATCTTGTGGGTGAAACATCTTGCAACTTTACAAAAAATGTGTTGGACAATACAAATCATTCAGGACTACCATGGGAGACTGAAATTCAAAAATTGAAATCCGCTGACGACACACTCTGTTCACTTACCTTAAAAATACTGAAGGAGCAGGCAAATAGATTGCGTGGCGAAAATTTCTTTGGAAAAGAAATTGCATCCGGAAATATTCTATTACACAACCTGCAAACTGTCAAAAATGAAAGCAAAATCAAAGAAATTAAGTAACCAATAAGTAATGGAATTCCAAATTTTGTTCAGCAACATTACCAATCCTGTACTTTTATTTTTTGTTTTAGGAATAGTTGCCGCAAGCCTGAAAAGCGATTTAGAAATACCGGCCAACAGCAGCAAGTTTATTTCGCTTTACCTGCTGTTTTCCATTGGATTTAAAGGCGGACAGGAATTGGCCGTGAGCGGGTTTAACACTGATATATTATATTCACTCATTTTTGGGCTGGCATTAGCATCGCTTATTCCGCTTTACACATTTTTTTTACTTCAAAGAAAAATAGGTGTAAGCAATGCTGCTGCTGTTGCTGCCGCTTATGGTTCGGTAAGTGCAGTAACCTTTGTGGCAGCCATTTCGTTTTTAGAAATGCAAAATATTACCTCGGGAGGGCATATGGTGGCGGTAATGGCATTGATGGAATCGCCGGCAATCATTGTAGGTGTAATATTGTTGATGCTATTTAACAAAGATGAAGCAGGCAGTGAGAAAGTGAAACTCAAAACTGTTATTCACCACTCCTTCACCAACGGCAGCGTGCTAATGATTATGGGTAGCTTAATTATTGGTATAATAGCCGACGCAAAACAGGCCGAAAGTATCAAGCCGTTTACCACCGATATTTTCCAGGGATTTCTTGCCATTTTTCTTTTAGAAATGGGAATGGTTACTTCAAGAAGGTTTTCAGCATTTCTTAAATACGGATGGTTCGTTACTCTCTTCGCTATTTTCATTCCGGCAATAAATGGATGTGTGGTGGCATTCGTCAGTCAATTTATTACACCCGATCCCGGCAACCGATTCCTCTTTGCAATACTTGCCGCCAGTGCCTCATACATTGCTGTTCCTGCAGCCATGAAGCTTGCGGCACCCAAAGCCGACCCGGGTCTGTATTTACCTATGGCCCTTGGTGTAACATTTCCCTTCAATATTACCATTGGGATGCCTTTATATTTAATAATTGTGGATTATTTTACTTAATCTGTTTAAGAAATTCATGAAGAAAGAAGAGATTGAAAAACAGGGGTTAAAAAAAATCAATACCGACCTTATAGCTATTATGGATGCTTTCAGGGATATTCTTATAGGGCAAGGCGAAGAAGCTATTGCAGTAGTATTGAAAAATATTTATGGCAACAAAAAAAATGAAGGGGCTGTTCTGAACAATATTAATAGTGAGAAAATAATCCAGGCATTGAGTATAAGTTTTCAATTGATGAACTTGGTAGAAGAAAATGCCTCGGTGCAATTTCGCCGCAAGGTTGAAAACCACGTGGGAATAGATTCCATAAGGGGGGGGTGGGGCGAAACATTTAAGAAGTTACTGGGAAAGGGACTTACCGAAGAACAGATTGCTGATGTCCTTCCTAATGTGATGGTAATGCCTGTACTAACCGCCCATCCCACCGAAGCCAAACGCACATCGGTTCTGGATTTGCATCGCGACCTGTACCTGTTGTTGGTGAAAAAGGAAAACAAAATCTGGTCGGTTTCAGAGCTTGAAGCCATAGATAATGACATTAAAGCCATTCTTGAACTTTGGTGGCATACTCGCGAAGTACACCGGGAAAAGCCAAACCTTGAATCGGAACGGAGCAATTTGCTTTATTACTTAAGCAAGGTGTTTCCACTTGCCCTTGAAATAAGCGATAAACGGCTTAAATATACGTGGAAATCAATGGGTTTTAACCCCAAACGTCTTTCTTCGCCCAATCAGTTTCCTGTCCTGAAATTTGGCAGCTGGGTGGGGGGCGATCGCGATGGTCACCCTTTGATAACAGCATCGCTTACCCGCTCTACCCTATTGGCTCATCGCAAGGCCGCAATTTCTATTCTTAGTGATGCATTAATGCACGTGGCTGTCCGCACTACTTTTACCGATGGACAGCAAGTTGTTCCAAAAATACTTAGCGATGCCTTACAAAGTGATATTGCTTTAATGGACAATGCAGGTACCAGAACATTAAAGCGGAATCCCGGCGAGTCATGGAGACAATTCATTAACCTTATCATTGCAAAACTTAATAATACACAGGGAGGAAACTTTGAAAAAATACCTCCCGGAACCTGGTACGTAACACCGGCAGATTTGCAAAAAGATCTTGATGTTATAAAAGAAAGTCTGTTGGAAACAGGCATGGTGCGAATTGCTGAAGACCTGCTTTTCCCTATTGAAAGAAAACTGCAATGTTTTGGATTTCATTTGGCTGCCCTCGACATAAGGCAAAACAGTGCCTTTCACGAAAAAGCAATCGAACAGTTGCTGAAAGCTGCATCATTTAACGATTGGGAATATAGCACCTGGGACGAAAGAAAACGAATGGAATTTCTTAACCATGAACTACAAAGTGACAGACCTTTTGCTGTGAGTGGTTCGCAAATTGGCCCGGAGGCCGATCAGGTTATTGAATGTTATCGTGTTGTTCGCGACCATGTAAGTGCATTTGGTTACAGCGGAATAGGCTCTTTTATTGTTAGCATGACCCGTGAACTGAGCGACCTGTTGGTAGTTTATCTCTTTTTCAGGGAACTTGGCATGCAGAATATGCCTTTTCAGATAGTGCCCTTATTTGAAACGATCGAAGACTTAAAGCAATCGCACAAAATCCTTGAAGCTTTCATATCGCACCCTGTAATACAAGTAAAAACAGGGAAAGGTCAAAATATTCAAGAAGTTATGCTTGGCTACAGTGATAGCAACAAAGATGGGGGGATATTGGCCAGCCGCTGGAATATTTACCGTGCAGAACAAAGTCTTACAACAGTTGCCGAAAGGCATGGTTTAAAACTGAGGTTTTTCCACGGAATTGGCGGAACAATAAGCCGTGGTGGTGGGAAATATCACCGTTTTCTCGATGGGATGCCACAGTATGCAACCTCTGGCCAAATTAAACTAACCGTGCAGGGAGAAACCATAGCACAGCAGTTTGCCAACCTGCTCAACGCCACTTACAACCTTGAAATGCTCCTTTCGGGCACTGCCCTGCAAACATCCTACACCACGCGTATCAGAAAAAAACGTGACTATCCCTTTGAGACTGTCAGAATGTTGTCAGATTTTTCTATTCAAAAATACCAGGAACTTATAAACCGACCGGGTTTTCTTGAATTTTACCGACAGGCAACACCCATTGATGTACTGGAGTGCAGTCGTATAGGTTCGAGACCGGCGCAGCGTACCGGGGCAAAAACACTCAAGGATTTACGTGCCATACCATGGGTGTTTAGTTGGAACCAATCGCGGTTTAACCTTACCGCCTGGTATGGCGTTGGATTTGCCCTGTCAGAACTAAAAAATGAATTTCCGATACAGTATAATGAGCTAAAGCAGTTGGCCAATACATGGCCATTTTTACGCTACACACTTATCCATATAGAAACTAACCTGCTTAATGCCGACCTGCAGCTTATGAAACAATATGCCGCACTGGTAAAAGAAGACGTAATTCGGGCAGATTTTATTAAACTCATAATAGACGAATACACCCTGGCACGGGAACAGATTATTGATTTTTTGGGCGAAGAAGCTGGAAACCGTCGTTACAGCCTTCACGCCAACATAAAACGCAGGCACAAAGCATTGCTGAAACTGCACCATCTGCATATCAACCTACTTAACCAGTGGAGACAATTTCCTGAAAGCCAAAAAGACCGGGATCATAACCTGCTCGACATTCTCCTGATGATTACTACCGCACTGTCAAGCGGCCTTAAAAGCACGGGATGATGAAGAACTAACTAATAAAATAAAGAACATTTTAAAGACCCCCAAATCAGTGACTTTTTAAAATTTAAAGCAAAACATGAGAAAAATTTTAACAGCAGTTGCTTCAGTTATCATAATGCTTTGTATTGGCAGCGTATACGCATGGAGTATAATCGCTTATGAACTCATTGAAAAATATGGGTTTTCAGCTTTCCAGTCCCAGATAATTTTTGGAATGATAATAGCGGTATTCCCTGCTACAATGATTTTTGTCGGACAATCAGGTAAAAAAATAAAGCATAAATATTTCGGCTACATATCGGGTCTGCTATTCTTTATTGGATATTTTTTAGCAAGCTATTCGCAAGGAAATTTCATTTTGATTCTTTTAGGTATTGGCCTTCTGGCCGGAATAGCCACAGGCTTTGGCTATTGGGTCGCACTCACATCGCCCGTTCAGTGGTTTCCCGAAAAAAAAGGGCTTATAACAGGCATAGCAGCCGCAGGTTTTGGCTTAGGCGCAGTATTTATGTCTGAAGTATCTGAAATAATCCTGAACCATGGCTATAATGTACTGCAATTGCTGAAAATAATTGGGATATCTTATGGCCTGATTATCTTTGCTTTTTCAAATCTAATTTTTCAAATTCAAAATACATCAGACAATAGAGAAGAACCTGTTAAAGCATCCCATTTTATAAGTACAGGAATTTTCAGAAAACTATTTCTTGGTATATTTCTGGGAACCTTTGCCGGCTTGCTTATTATAGGAAGTTTGAGAATTATTGGCGGTCAGTACAACATCTCAAACCATAATCTGGTTCTTGGTGTTGCATTATTTGCCATTGCAAACTTTTCTGGCAGGCTTATCTGGGGTTTCTTTAGTGACCATTTTGGAGCTAGTTTAAGTATATTTTTAGCTCTTTTATTTCAATCAATGTCGATTATTTCATTGAATATATTTACCATATCTGATATTTCGTATTTACTTATTGCCTTTCTTATTGGTTTTGGATTTGGTGGAAACTTTGTTCTTTTTGCCAAGGAAACAGCACAGGTGTATGGAGTGAAAAATCTCGGTATAATTTATCCATACGTATTTATTGGTTATGCAATTGCAGGTATTGCAGGTCCCATTAGCGGTGGTTTTTTTTACGATTTTTCAGGTTCATTTTTCTATGCGATTATTCTGGCAAGTTTCATGAGCCTTGCGGGGAGTTTGCTATTTTTGGATCAATTTATTACATCAGGAAAAGATGAATATTTCAATCAACGTAGAAATAGCTGCTAAGTACATTCGGGAAGGAAAATTAGTTGCATTCCCAACCGAAACTGTTTACGGATTAGGAGCAGACGCCTTTAATGCATTGGCAGTTGCAAAAATTTTTGAACTCAAAGAACGCCCTTCATTCGACCCTCTGATTATCCATATTTCCGATTTACATCAATTGAAAAAACTTGTTTTATTCACAGATGAAAGAGTTTATCAATTAGCAGAAAAATTTTGGCCAGGACCGTTAACTATAGTATTGCCAAAAAGCAATATTGTTCCCGACATTGTTACATCGGGCTTATCAACAGTAGGCATTAGAATGCCAGGCAATGAAATTGCTTTAAATTTGATACGCAAATCTGGTTGCCCGATTGCTGCTCCAAGTGCAAATAAATTTGGGCGTATTAGTCCGACAACAGCAGCTCATGTGAGAAAGCAACTACCAGACGTAGACTATATTCTTGAAGGAGGCAAAACAACCGTTGGAATTGAATCTACTATAATCAGACTTACAGAGAATGGTTTTCAAATACTTCGAATTGGAACTATTACACAAGAGGAATTAAGTACAATCATTCCATTTGATAGTAATTCCTTAATTGAAAAATTATCAGCACCGGGAATGTTAAAATCACATTACAGTCCCCGAAAAAAGCTGTTATTAGCAGATAATGCCCTATTGAAAATAGACAAATCAAAAGCAGGGCTTATTTCATTTTCCGGAGACTTAGAATATGGTTATCATAAAGTAATAAGAGTTTCAGAAAGAAAAGATTTGAAGGATTATGCAGTAAATTTATTTGAAGCCATGCACTCGTATGAAGATGATAACGAGATTGAGATAATAATAGCAGAACCAGTGAATGAAACAGGTATTGGAAAAGCAATAATGGACAGACTGCGAAAAGCAGAGTTTAATTGGAGACAAGATTAGTTTCACATACCCTCACCCGGCAGATACCCTAACCGCCGGATTGCATAATAGTGTTTCTGTTTTGTTTTACGGGAGAAGACCGGTGAAAGCCGGCTGAGTAGATCAATGCCTTCCCTGAAGTTGTTTACGTAGGGATGGTATAGCAAAGTGACTACCCAGAGCCAAATGAAAGAAAACGAATTTGTAGCAAGTTTTGGAGAAGTGGGATATCCACTGTAATAATTGCAAAGACAGCAATTGGCTTTATTGATGAAAAAATAGTAAATTGAGAAGTTAAATGATATTAATACAAATAAATATCTCTTTTTCTTGAACTATATATTTAAAATCAGGTTTATAATCTTTAGATAACAATATTGAATTAACACACAGATTAAGTAACACGATAAATAGTTTATTCAGCTTGAAGATTTACCAAACAAACTTTAGCTGGTTGTAATTTAGATAGATTAATCTAGATAAATGCGGATTCTTACTCTTATATTATGCGCTATAGCTCTGATCGCCACAGGATTGCCTTTAATCAACACGGCAGAGTGGTGGGTTAGAATGTTTGATTTCCCAAGATTACAGATTACCGTTTTAACCTTATTAGCCTTAATCCTGGCATATTTTTTTATAGATTTCAAATGGGAATACAAGTTGCCATTATTGTTACTCCTTTTAGTTGCCCTGGTATACCAGGTACAATTAATCGTGGTATATACGCCCCTATACAAAACTCAGGCAAAAGACAGCAGTAATCCCACTGCAGAAAACAGCTTTACCCTTTTGGTTTCAAATGTGCGAATGGATAATGATGATAAGGAAAGCTTCCATACACTTGTAAAAAAATATAATCCTGATATTCTGCTTATCAATGAACCTGATCAGGATTGGGCTTCTTCTATAAGAAAACTTGACGATAATTTTCCGTATTCAATCAAATATCCGCTCGACAATACCTACGGAATGATGCTGCTGTCAAAACTTCCGTTGACTGAAAGCGCTGTAAATTTTTTAGTTAAAGATGATATCCCGTCTATTTTTACCAGGATTATCTTACCTTCAGGAAGCATAATTGATTTTTATGGTGTTCACCCGGAACCTCCACAGCCGGGTACCGATACCTATGAAAGAGATACAGAATTGCTTATTATAGGCAAAAAGATCAGAGAAACTAATAATCCAACTATAGTAGCAGGCGATCTGAACGATGTCGGCTGGTCTTCTACTTCAAAGCTTTTCAGGAAGTATAGTGGGCTGGCCGACCCTCGTGAAGGGAGAGGATTATTCAATACCTATAGCGTTAATTTGCCTTTGCTCCGGTATCCTCTGGATCATATTTTTTACTCCGACGATTTTGGACTGTTAAATCTTAAGAAACTTGAAGATATAGGATCAGACCATTTTCCTCTACTGGTTGGTTTAAACTATGAACCAGGTGATGATAATACAGAAGGTCTGGAAAAAACAGATGCCGGCGAGGAAGAGGAAGTTGAAGAAAAAATTGAAGATGGCGAAGAGGAAGGTGCTGTGAATTAAAGCCAATAGTATATCCGGCAGTCAGGACAATGCAATGATTGAGAGGGTGTACACTGAAGTTTTGACCCCAAAAAGAAAGAATCATGTTTTTTAAAAAATCCATCTGCTAAGCAGGTTTAAATATAGCATGGTGTTTATTACATGCGGTCTCCTTTTAATTATTTTATAACTTACTATCCGTCCGAATAAGCAGGGCGGTTGAAATGAATCACAAAGATTCCTCGCCTGTAACAGACTCTAATCCTTTTGCATAAGATTATGGAGAGAGCAGGACAATTTTTAATTGGCGTAAGGTAAAACAACATCCTTTTAACTTATGAAAAAATTACTGTTTTTCTGGAATGAATTGACGGCATCTTTCTGGTTTGTCCCTGTTATGATTATGCTTCTTTCAATCCTAATGGCAATTGGATTTGTTTATACAGACCAAATAACTACTTTCTCCCGGGAGGGTTTGGGACGCTTCTTTTTTGTAAACAGTTTAGATTCAGCGCGAAGTATATTAACTACCATATCGGGTGCTATGATTGGTGTGGCAGGAACTGTCTTTTCGGTTACCCTTGTAGCATTAACTCTGGCTTCTTCACAATTAGGCCCCAGACTTATAAAAAACTTTATGTATGTAAGGCTTAATCAAGTTGTGCTGGGCTCATACATATCTACTTATTTGTACTGCCTGATTGTCTTAAATGCTATACAGGATAATAACGGTGATACCTTTATTCCGGTCCTTTCCATCCTTGTTGCCATTATTGCAGCAATCTTAAATATTATTCTGCTTATTGTTTTTATTCACAATATAGCCATCAGCATTCAGGCAGATAAGGTTATTTCTGATATATCAGTAATAATTTCAAAACAAGTCAAGATGTTGTTCCCTGAAAAAATGGGCGATGCACCAGATACTGAAAATGATTTACCTGTCGATGATATCAAGGCAGGATATACAAATACTGTTTCCGTGAAAAGTGAAGAAAGCGGTTACCTTCAATACATTGATAGAGAATCATTATTGGATTTAATGATAAAATATAATGCTTTATTTGAAGTAAATTACAGACCCGGTGACTATATTGTAGGAGATATTGAGATAGGAAAATTATATACGAACGAAAAGATAGAAGAGGACAAGGTAAAAAGGATACTTTTTCAATTTTTTATCGGTAAAACTAAAACTGCTCAACAAGACTTAAAGTTCTCCATTTTTCAAATGGTTGAAATTGCTTCACGTGCACTTTCGCCAGGGATTAATGATCCTTATACAGCTATTGCCTGCATCGATAATTTAACAGCCCCGTTGTGTTATCTTGCTCAGGTAAAATATCCTTCAAAATACCGGGTTGACGATAAAAAGGAACTGCGGGTTATTGCAGATACCTTAGAATTTGAGAGTGTTCTTGATGCGGCATTCAACCAGATTCGACAGTTTTCAGCAGGGATCCCGGCAGTGCTAATCAGATTAATGGAAGTTCTGGTAATTATTTATGCATTTGCAAATAAAGAAAGTTACAAACTGGCCATTATTAAACATGTAAAAATGACATTGAATGCTGGTAAAGAATCTATCAAAGAAAAGAATGACCTTGACGACCTAATAAAAAGGTCAAAAAAATTATTGAATGAATGAAAAACGGATTTCGATGGGAGGGGGAAGAATTCGCTCCGTTTTGGTTATTTCCTTAACCTCACTTTTCTGAACATGAAAGGGTTATCACTAACCCTAAGGGCTTTGCCGCTTGAGGTGGTCACGTTCCTGAGGATTACTTCCCTGGGTCTGACATAGGGAAACTTCTCAACATAGGAATCGTCTGTCATTTGTGGATTGAAATTTGCAAAAATTGCCGGTCCCTGGTAATCATCCGGATGATTGGAGTCGTCTATATGAAGGTTTTCGATGGTTATTTTTTCCGGTGTATAACAGGTGTAGCCAAAATCATGTTGTCCCGAATAAGATCCGCCGATCAGGCTGGCACTTGAATTTGCGCCGCCTGCGGGTATGAAAACACAGTTGCGGATGATAAATTCTCCCTGCCAAGTACTACCGTAGTCGGAGCGCAGATTGATGAGGGTCCTTCCGTAGATGGTGGAATTTTCCACCGTAAAGGTGCCGCTGCCGATGGCATTTATTCCCTGGTGTCCCAGGACAGAGTTGGTTATGGTAGCATTGGCAACTCCCATATGGGCATCGAACCGGGAAAAGGTGCAATTGTCCAAAACAAGATTCTTGCAGTAATTGGACCCCATTATTCCCCAGTAAGTGCGGTCGTTGATGTCATTCGTCTGGCTGCAGTTCACGAATGACACATTAAGGGCCCGGCTCAGGGAGATATCGTAGCTGCCCATGGAGACCGTAACACCTGCCGAGCCAATTGTCTGGTAAGTTTTACGTCCGGTAAGGATGGTATTCTTTACCGTTACATAGGCACAGTCTCTGATATTCAGAAATCCCCCATAAGGTGCGCCATGGTCCCCTTCGCCGGTTACACGATGTTCCAGTCCGTCAACGAGAACGTTGGAACGCCTTATTGCGAAGCCACGACTGTAGTATGTATACCTTGATTCGGCCCTGTTGGCAATTGTAGTGAAATGTCCTCCTGTGATGGTTAGTACTGTCTCATCAATGGGAAGTGCGGTTATGTCTGTAATCTGATCAAAGTCCCAGATAACCGGGGCGTCCATATCGATATTACCCTCCTTGTCTACGATAAAGATATCAGTCTGCGGTGCACCATCATTCTGGTTTGGCCCAAATCGGATGTAACGTCTTATCTGGGAATTGTTGACGGTGATAAGGCATGGACCGGGCAAGGAGACATCAATTTTTTCCTGGTTCCTTTTAAGGGATGATAATCCCTCAGGTTTAAACGGATGCAGGTTGGAACTGACCAGGAAAACATGTGCATTACGGTTTTCAACGTCGGTATCGTCAATGATAAAAGTGGCCGTGCCAAAATCAGTGTCGGTCATGATGACCGCCGTGCGGTCCTTGCCACTGATGTAATACATGGACCCTTCATCGGCTTTCACACAAAATCCATTCTGATTGGCGAATGCATGGGTCGCAGCGATGGCATCTATATCATCGGTTTTCCCATCACCTCTGGCACCAAAATCTCTGTAGCTGACCACCCCATTCGCCTTAAATTTTCTGACATCCTTTTTGGACACATTTATAAGTAATTCCCCATTTTCATTTATGCTAACCAGGGTTTTATTTCTGTTGGAGGTTATTACCACATTGTCTTGTGGACTGGTAGTTTGCCCTTTTGACATAGTACAGAAGCCGCATAAAAGAAAGGAAATAAGGAGTTTGTAATTCATTCTTAAAATTTAAAAATATTAATCTAAAAATAAGTAAGGTACCTTTGTTAGTCACGTGGTTGCAATGGATGGATCAACCATGCTTTATCATTTATTTATGTGTCCCTGTTTCGTTGGAGCTTTATTTGAGAATGTATTATTGATTATTCATGTTCATCCGAATATAAAGATATTTACGCATAAAAATCATCATTGATTAGTAATTCTCACACTTGACCAGAAATTTTTTTTCAATTTGGATAATTTAATTAACAACATGATTTTGATCTCACGCAGGTAAATTTCCTATTTATTGATAATCATAAAAAATCCAGCATTGGAAAAATAGACCTATCAACACGTGTACAATGAACTTTATGGAAACATATTCTATTATACAGTTATTACTTTATGTGTATTTCGAAAAAGCAAAATAAATAAAAGCCCCTGAAATGAAGGAACCACCTAAACCTTCATCTTTCAAGGGCCTTTTCCTCTAACCATCTTCCTAACCTCTATTCTGATTTTGTTCACCGGCCAGGGGATACCAAAGTGTTTCCGGGATCGGTTCCCCGCCATGAATCGGGGAACCTGTCACTCCAGTAATGTGCCTTACTGCCATGCATCTTACGGCACACCATTCTCAACCGGTAAATTGTGCCGGTGATTTTAGTTCCATCCCGGATAGTTTAGATCGTTACGCATCTCGGTATTGATCTCAAGTTCATCAGTGGGGATTGGGAATAACCTGTGTTTTTCCTGGTATGGCTGTCCTTCGCCCTGTGCCTGTTTTTCAGGATTCAAAGTCTGCTCGAGCTCTCCCCACCTGACGAGGTCCCAGAACCTTACCTGCTCTCCGCTCAGTTCAAGTCGTCTTTCACGCTTCAATACGGCCATGGGATTGCTTCCAAGTTCATTATACAATTCGGCTCCCGACCGCGCGCGTACCTCGTTTATCAGGGCGAGAGCTTGTGTTGTGTTGTTGTCGATCATCAGATGACATTCAGCCTTCTGTAGCAATATATCGGCGTAACGAAGATATTTTGAATTAATCGGGCTTTCCGGTACACCTTCATTTTCACGAATTTCATATCTCTGATACTTCTTGTAGGCGTATCCTTTTTCTTCGAAAGGGTATGGCTGCACATTGCCATCACAATCACCGCAATAAAAATCAGTATCACCCCCGGATGCAGCATTGCCATAAAATGTATTATAGGCTCGTGGATCAACATAATCGGTAATACCATTGATATCATAAGTGAATGCATCGACAAGTGACCTTGATACAAACACATTGAACCAGTCGTTGAACCCGAATTCCATTGCACGGCCAGTTATAGCCTGATCCGGGCCCCAGGATTCCTGTCCTCCGAACATATACCATATGTTAGCACTTGGATTGAATCTGTGTTGAATTTCAAATATTGACTCAACAGTGTTGTCTCCTTCTACGCTTGTTAAAATGCCGAAATCCGGTACCAGTTCATAACTATATGGAGCCTGAGCAAGTTTATTGAATTCAGTCAGTGCTGCTGCATAATCCTTTTCCCACATGTAAAGCTGTCCGCGTAAAGCAACTGCGGCACCCCTGGTCGCACGACCTGCATATTCCTGAGGCCATGATACCCGAAGGTTCTCTTCCGCAGCAACAAGCAGTTGCAGTATATGATCAGCCATCTCCTGATTTGATGATGCACGTGGAAAATTATTAACAGCCATATCTTCTATTGTCTTTCTCAGGGGAACCTGGCCCCAGAACCTGTATAATGTAAAATACGCCCAGGCCTGAAGGAAACTTGATTCACCCATAATATCCTTCTTTAATTGAATATCTGCATCCCTGACCGGCTCAAAATCCTTTGATTTATCAAGCGCTATGGCGGAGCGAAGAACGATACGGTAAAGAGCCCTCCAGAGGTTCTGTATCTCTGTGTTAGTCCCGTCATATGTAAGCGAGGGTAGCTGCCCCATGGAACCGGTACCTACTATAGCCGGTGCAGCCATGGCATCATTGCCCAGTAAATCGTGATAAAAATACCATTCCCGTGCGAAAAGACCGACGTGATAAAACCCGTAATATGCCGATGCAACTGCTGCGGCCAATTGGTCAGGAGTGTTAAAGTAACTATCTTCGGTATACGCGTTGGGATTGGTAATGTCCAGAAAGTCATCGTTACAGCTCTGGAAACAAATCAACAGAACCGTGAAAACAAGCATAATATATTTTGAGTTTTTCATATTCAAATGATTATTGAAAATTAAAATTAAAAGCCTACTTCAATACCCACCATGAAAGTCCGTGGATTAGGTATATTGCCGCGGTCAATCCCCCGGCCCAGGTTGTAACCACTTGAAGATTCATTATATGAAGAAACTTCAGGATCATAGCCGATGTAGTCTGATATAGTGAACCAGTTTTGCAACGTTCCGTAAATACGTGCTGAACCAAGGTTAACTCTTGAGGCATATCTTGCAGGTAAACGGTATCCGATGGCTACGTTCCGTAGTTTAAGGAATGATCCATTATGGATGTACCTGTCGGAAGTGCGCAGGTTATTGTTCGGATCATTTGCGACTGCCCGGGGCAATGTTGCATTCGGGTTATCAGCAGTCCATCGGTTGTTGACATCAACAAGGTGATTGCTTGTCAGACGCATTCCCAAAAGTTCCCATGTATAAAGGGCACTGTAAATCTCTACACCGGCAATCCCTGAGAGATTGGCTGAAAAATCCCAATTCCTGAACTGGGCATCGAATGCAAAACCATAAGTATATTTTGGTATTGGACTTCCAATATAAGTCCGGTCCTCCATATCAATATAACCATTGCCGTCAAGGTCCATGAACCTGATATCGCCGGGTCGGGTAGCCTCGGACAGATAAAATTCTCTTTCCCCGTCAGTAGCAGCCTGGGCGGAGGCATTATCGGCATCTATTTCAGCTTGTGATTTATATATCCCATCTGCAACATATCCGTAATACGAACCTATCGGGTGCCCGATATCTGTTCGGGTAATTCCGGCCTGACCATGGTAACTGGGTCCGATTAGGGGTTCTTTTGATAATCCGAGTCCGGTAACTTCATTATTTACATAAGTAAAATTGCCTGAAATGCCATATTTGAAAGTACCCTCATAATTCATATAACCAAGCAATAATTCAACCCCTTTATTTATTGCCGTTGCGGCGTTAGATATACGATTACCTCCACTAGAACCTCCTGAGAGACCCAGACCCATAGATGGAGAAGTGGGAATACCAACAAGTATGTCGGATGTTTCCTTTGTAAAATAATCTGCTGTAAGTGTAAGTTTGTTGTTAAACATGCTAATATCGAGGCCGATATTTGTTGTGGTAGACTCTTCCCATTTAATATCAGGTGAAGCAAGTGCCCTGATCGTTGAACCTCTCATCCAGCCATCGGTTCCGGTGGGGTACAACATTCCAACGGAATGGATAAAGGAATTATACAGGAAAGAAGGTATCGCGTCTATACCAACCTTGCCCCAGCCGGCACGCAATTTAAGCTGACTGACAGATTGTAAATTGTTTCTGAATAAATTTTCTTCATGTAGTTTCCAGGCTGCCGAAACAGATGGGAAAGTGCCCCAGCGGGTTTCACTTGCAAATCTGTCTGAACCATCTCTCCGGATTATTGCAGTCAATAAATACTTATCGGCAAAAGCATAATTTAACCGTCCGAAATAAGACAAACTTGTTCCGACTGAAATATTTTCATTGTTTATTCCTATGTTACTGGCAAGTGTAATATTATTCAACAAATCATTTGGAAATTCGGTGGCATTTAATTCGATACTCTTGCCATAACCGTATCTGTCGGCCGACATTCCCCCCAACAGAGTGATATTATGCTGGTCGAAGGACTCTGCAAAGGTCAGTGTCTGTTCAAACTTTGGCCACAAACCCCATGAATAAATCTCATCATAAGCCTGTGGCAATTGTAAATTACCATTTACATGCTCGCGAACAAAATTATCACGGTAGTTATTGCTGTAGTTCATACTTACAGTAGCATAATAGCTGAGACTGTTGAGTATATCGATCTGTGTAAATACATTACCAAAAAATATGAAATTTCTATTCTGGTTTGATCTGTAATGAACAGTAGATGCCGGGTTAGTGGAATTGTTATTATCATTAACATTGCTATTATTTCCATAACCCCACCAGTTTTCGGAATTCGTTACCGGTACATAGGGAGCCATTCGCAATGCATTTACCATAAGATCTCTACCTCCGCCGGCAGCATCTACAAAATCAGCATATGACAGGTTGAAATTCTGACCGAGTTTTACGCGAGACCCTACCTGGAAATCTGTGGCCAGCCTCATTGTATACCGGGAATAATCCGCACCTCTTACAATTGCTTCCTGATCGGCATATCCTAAAGAAAACATGTAATTTGCATATTCAGTACCCCCGCTTACATCAAGGTTGGCCTGATAAGTGGTGGCATCCTGAAAAACCTGATCCTGCCAGTCGGTACGATCAACCCTGGAATACTGCTGGTTGTATAGAACAGGTCCTATTACTTCACTCAGCGGAGATTCAGGGTAAGCTACGGCCTGTTGTTCAAATAAAAGATCGACATAATCATTTGCATTTAACAGATCAAGTTTCTTTGGTATTGAAGAACTGCCGAATGATGTCCTGAAATTAATTCTGGGTGCACCGGCACTTCCTTTTTTTGTTGTAACAAGTATTACTCCATTGGCACCACCTGCTCCATATATGGCAGTTGATGCAGCATCTTTAAGTATTTCAATTCTTTCAATATCATTTGGATTTATCATTGAAAAGATGTTCGAATTAGTGCCCAGAGAGTTCCGTATATGCACACCATCAATGACGTACAGAGGCTCTGAGTTGTTCATTGTGCTCACCCCCCTTATTTTAACTGATACACCTGATCCCGGCATGCCGTTGATGGGTGTAATTTCAACACCCGGTACACGGCCCTGCAACATATTGTTAACGCTGAGATTTGCTGTCGGAGGAAGATCACTCATACTTACTGATGAAATTGCTGAAGTAAGATCACTCTTTCTTACCGAGCCATATCCCACTACAACTACCTCATCAAGCCTGGCAAAATCAGGTACGAGCTCAATATTAACAATCGTCTGGTCTCCGACAATTAACTCTTCAGTATGGAATCCGATGTATGAGAAAACCAGGACAGTTTGATCGTCAGGAATAGTGATTGTGAAATTTCCGTTAATATCAGTAACGGTGCCAGTTGTAGTTCCCTTTACATAAACGTTTACCCCGGGCAAAGGCTCTCCTGTATTTGCATCTGTCACCTGTCCCCTGACCTGGGGCTGGAGCAAACCATGCGGAGTTATTACTACAACATTGTTATCAAGAATCCTGTAGGTTACATTAGAGTTTTCAAGGACTATATCAAGCAAATCTCCCAGTAGCCGATCCTCAACATCGAATGAAACGGACTTTGACAAATCGCCGAATTCATCATTATAGAAAAACCGGTAACTTGTCTTATTCTCAATTTCCTTGAACACAGATCTTATTGACTGATTTTCTCCTGCGAGGCTCAGACTCGTGTTTTGAGAATATACCGAAGCGGAGACCTGGATCACTGTCAATGTTAATATTAACAACGATATTTTCATGATTAGAAAGGTTTTTTGCACCTCTTTTGGAAAGTAAGAGTGCAAGGGTAGGTTTTTTTTCATAATTTTGTAATGTTTTAAGTTAATATTCACCAGGATGTTATTCCGTGCAGGGATTAACATCACTTAATTCTGCCGGGGCTTTGGCCCCGGTTTTTTTGCGGGTTATTTCATAGTTTAGGTTTTGGTTAAATTCATATTAATATGGTTCTTTAATTATGCACAAGGCACTTAATTCTTACGTTCAAGTATACTGTCATATTTTTCTGCAAGTTTTCTGTCTAACTGCCATGTGACCTCTCCCTTTCCTACTTCAAATCTTAATGGGGTGGTCAATCGTAAAATTTCGAGTACCTGTTCAAGTGTTTCATTCCGAATTGTACCTGTAAACCGGTATTCTTTAAGCTCATGGTTTTTGATGTCAATAGAGGTATTATACCTGCGGCTGAGCAGTACAGCCATGCTTTCGAGCGACTCTCCCTTAATTATCCATTCATCATCCTTCCATGAGGTATAAAGTTCCGGTATTATGCTGGTTGTAACAATCAACGAACTTATTGGAACAGCATCAGCCATGGTTTCCTTTTCATCGACACTGTCAATTTGAACCGGCAAGGGACTGACTTTATTTACATCGGATAGATTCGAACCACCCGATTTCCTGTAGGTGAAATTCTGTTTAGGCTCCAGGGGATATGTAAATGCCTGCTTTTCTTCCATGCCGAAAATCTCTATTATTACCTTTCCGTCAACCAGGGTTGTCAGTATCTCATCATCTTCAGGATAAGCCCTGACGTTGAAAATGGTGCCCAATGCTTTCACATCCAGATGAGAGGTCCTCACGATAAATGGTTTATGTGGATTAGTATTTATATCGAAATGAGCTTCCCCCGACAACTCTACAATTCTTGCCTGGTTATTGAAATTATGATCATATTTTATTGAACTTCCCGCGTTAAGCCATATCTTGCTGCCATCTGGCAGAACCGTTTGTGACCGTGATCCGGCAGGCACGATGATCTCGCATATTCCAGGAGGCTGTTCATTATGCTTTCCTGTAAAGACCAACCAAGACAATAACGCACCAAGTCCAATGAGAGCGATAAAAATGGCTGCTTTCAATACAATCCGAAAATACAGCCTTCTATCTCTGCAAGCTGATACATATTTCTGACGGTATGTTCCTTTTTTTATGTCGGTTTGTATCTTCTTCCAACCGGTATTCGGATTAAACCGATCATCTGGAGATGATATAGCCCTGCAAAGCCAGATTTCCTGGCAGGACTGAAACAATCGGCGGTTATCCGGAGATGAGTTGATCCAGTCATCAAAGGCCTCCATTTCCTCAAGTGGCATATCTCCATTTAAAAACCTTAAGGCCGCCTCTTCTGCGGTATCATCAAAAGTGAAATTATGTTTCATAATAATGTTTGTTCTTATAAAAGACAAAAACTTTATGTGGTGGGGTGACAGGATTACCTGTTTTTTTTCAATGAAAATTGTTCCCTTAATTTTGCAAGTGCTCTCTTCATTTGGGTCTTTACCGTATTGACAGAAATTCCCAGGCGACTGGCCACCTCCTGGTAGCTTAACTTATCATCGCGGCACAGGATAAAAATTTCCTTGCATTGGTCGGGCAATGCATTAAGTCCTCTTGTAAATACATTATCAAAATCATCAGACAGCAACCTGTCAAAATTTTCCTGATCGAAACACTGCATATTTATTTCATGCTGCTTTAAAATCTCAGCTTTTGCCGTTTCATTCAAATTTGACAGTTGCCTGCTTTTTTTGAGGAAATTAATGCAGTTATTGTGAAGGCTTCTGTAGATATAGGACTTAAATGATGATTTAATATTAATAGAATCACGTCTTTTCCAAATTTTTATAAATGTTTCATGAGCCAGTTCGCGTGCCAGATCATCGCATTTTACAAATGCCATGGCATAAGAACTTAAGCCCGCATAATACTTTTTAAACAGCAATTCAAAAGACCTCTCATCACCATCCCTTATCTGCCTGAAAAGTAGATCATCAATGGTTCTGTTTTTTGACATTAAACAAATAGTTAGCAAAGGATTTATCTCATTACAGCCTACTTTTCTTAACAGCAAACCAAGAGTGAAGCAATTATGTCATTATACATTGTATTCATATTTAATAAACAGGCCGAAACGGCAAGACTTCTATTCAGTCGGCCAGCCATACAAAACAAATCTAACATAAAAAATAAGCAAATAAAAACTAAGTTTAAAAAGATCCTGGTTATTTTAGCGAATTTTGTTATGCATTCTGGTTCCAGCGACCAACTCAAGCCTGAGCAGGTTCCCCGGATTAAATGCCTGATAAATTGATTGAAGATCTGCGCCCTGGCCTGGAATGCGGGCTGTATTCAACAGGTTCCATAAAGAACACATATGACTAAAATGATTTATGGTAAGAGGTAATTGTATAAATATTTGTTAATATACCTGATGAACCTTGAATAGTAAAAGGATAGTAACCCGGAAATTCGGTTTTATGACTGGATGCGAGTTCTGGCCGAAGCAGGCTGGCTGATAGAATCTATGGAAAAGGAGTTCCACAATTAAAAGCGGGAATTTGATTTGATTTCGTTGTTTATGAGCTGAATGAGCAAAAGCTTGTTACGTTTAAAATTTAACGTTTTAAACGTATTTATAATTCTATGGCCAGCTATTGTACTTTTATTTACTATTTTTACTTGTACGTACAAGTAAAATTTCTATCTTAGCAAAAACAAACCTGTTGTCACCAGGCAAGAGCTATGATTAATTCTTATAATCTCCACATGAAGAATCCGGAAATGAAGGATTCATATGGGCTTAAAATCTAATAACAAAATACTATTATGAATGCAGATGAATTTTTGACAAAACACAAATTAAGAGCCGCTGATATAGATATCCAGCAACTGGTAGAAGATTTTTCAGGCGAGATGATCATGGGCCTGACAGGTAAGGAAAGTTCATTGCGGATGATTCCTACATACATTGAGGCCGACAATGAATTTCTGACTGAAGTTCCTGTAGTTGCCATCGATGCCGGAGGAACTAATTTCAGGGCTGCTAACGTTAAAATTTCAGTACAGGGCAAGCTTGAAATAAGCAGTATGGTTAATGCGGGGATGCCAGGTCTGGACCGTGAGGTTTCGAAAACAGAGTTTTTCGAGACCATGGCATCCCATGTGAAAGATCATGTGACAAAATCAGACAGGATCGGCTTTTGCTTTTCCTACCCAACGGAAATATTCCCTGACAAAGACGGAAAACTTCTTCAGTTCTGCAAAGAGGTACAGGCACCCGGGGTAGTTGGAGAAATGATTGGCAAAAACCTTCTGGAAACTCTTGGAACACCCGATAAACAAATAGTTTTACTGAACGATACCGTGGCAACGTTGCTCGCCGGAAAATTAGCTGCCTTCGGGCATGATTATGATTCGTTTATCGGATATATACTGGGAACAGGTACAAATACATGTTATATTGAAAACAACAGTGAGATTTTTAAGAACCCGGAACTGGATAAATCAAAAAGTCAGATCATCAATATCGAGTCTGGCAACTTTGCAAAGGCTCCCCGTACTGATATTGATATAGCATTCGACAACACCACAAGCAACCCTGGTAATTACTCATTTGAAAAGATGTTTTCAGGCGGTTATTTTGGAGGCCTTTGCCTGCACGCTCTTAAAGCCGCTGCCGCGGAAGGAGTGTTCTCTGCCGTTACGGCTGCTGAAATTAAGACTTTAAAAGAATTGACAACGGAAGATGTAAGCAGGTTTGTTTCCGGTCTGGCCGACCGTGGTCCATTGCAATTGATAATGAAAGATAATTCAGATGGAGAAAGCTGTGCCAGGATAATAAATAGCCTTATCGACCGCTCTTCCTTGCTGGTTGCAGGAAATTTAGCAGCAGTAGTGTTAAAAAGCGGAAAGGGTAAAAGTCCTGAAAGGCCAATTCTGATTACCATAGAAGGAACCACGTTTTATAAATTACAGGGTCTGAAGCCTTCATTTGAGAAGTATTTCTCCCGTTACCTGAGCGGCGAAATCAAGCGCTATTATGAGTTTACGGAAGTACCCCAGTCCAGTCTGGTGGGCGCTGCACTTGCGGCAATGATAAACTGAGTATATTTTGCGAGTGAATACTGTGTTAAAATACCGGATAATAAAAGATAGTCTGCAAAAGAAAATCCAGCAGGGGATTTTCGGGGTGGGCGATTATCTTCCTTCTGAGAATGAATTGTGCAGTCATTATTCGGTAACCCGTACAACCTCTCGCAGGGCTTTGGATGAGCTTCTGAAGGAAGGGTTCATAGAAAAATTACAGGGTAAGGGAAGCAGGGTTCGCGAACGAAGGAAATCATTGGGACTGCTTACGGTTAAGGGATTTTCCGAAGCGGTTGGTGCAGATATTAAAACTGTTTTTTTGCAAAATCCACTATTTACAAAGTGGAGTGAAGAAATAAAGATGCCTGTGAAAATTAAAGACAGGAATGAAAAATGCATTTTCTTCGAGCGTCTTCGTGAAATTGATGACGTGCCAGTAATGCTTGAAAGAAACTGGTTGCCAGGGGGCAGTTTGCCAGACTTTCCGGATAGAGAGTTTGCCGGCGGATCTTTTTTTAAGACGTTAAGTCAAAAATACTTAATTGAAATAGTGGGCTCTTCACAGGAAATCAGGGCGGAAGAGTCGACAGGAAAAGTGGCTGATATTCTTCATATCAAAGCGGGAACTCCGGTTTTGCATATATCGGTAATGTTTGAAACTTCCAATCCACGGTTAACAATTTACAGCGAACTTTATTGCAACACTTCCAGGTTCCCCGTAGGAAACAGTTACTATCTCTGATACAGGACCGGTTAAAGTTTAATCACTTTCCCGGCCAAACCAGATTAAATAGCTGAAATAAAATATAATAACACTCAAATTTAAAACAAGAATTTATGAACAAAGTAAAAGAACTTGCAAAAATGATAGATCATTCAATCCTTCATCCGACTATGACTGATGATGACCTGAGAAAAGAATGCGAAGTGGCAAAAAAATATGATGTAGCTTCCGTATGTGTTAAACCCTATGCTGTTAAACAGGCTGTTGAACTTTTAAAAGGATCAGATGTGCTGATTGGATGCGTTATCGGTTTTCCTGCCGGAAATTCTGCGATAAACGTAAAGGTTTTTGAAGCCGAAACTGCCTGCCGGGACGGCGCAGTGGAAATTGATATGGTCATAAACATTGGCAAGGCGCTTCAGGGTGACTGGGACTATATAGAAAGGGAGATCGGATCGGTAACAGATGCCTGCCACGAAAACGGCGCGATTGTCAAGGTTATATTTGAAACCGATTATGTGTCGAAAAAAGAAGAAATTATTAAACTATGCGAAATCTGTACCCGAGTAGGGGCCGATTATGTTAAAACTTCATCGGGCTTTGGATTTGTGAAAGGAGCAGACGGGAAGTTTTCCTATGAAGGCGCTACCATTCCCAATCTCAAACTTATGAAGAATAGCGTGGGACCGGGTGTTAAAGTAAAGGCTGCCGGTGGTGTGCGCACTCTCGACGGGCTTATCGAAGTGCAGAAAGCCGGATGCACAAGATGCGGAGCCACGGCAACTGCCACCATGCTGGATGAAGCCGAAAAACGATTCGGGCAGACAGTAGAGTAGGATGAAGAATTATGATGAGGTTGTGAGTCTGGTTATTCCGCATTTTGAATCACTTAAAGATTCCATTGACAAATATGTTAAAAATGAAATTTTTTCCTGGATTGGCCGTGAATGGTTAGAAGAAATATCAATGACAGGCTATGGAGACCTTTCCCTGCCTGAATCTGCGAATATGAAGATTATTGCGGGAAGAGGGGTTTGAATTGAACCATAATAGATTTAAGTTTTATAGGGTACGGTAGCGAAGGAGAATTGAATTTTTGAAATATATAATTTAATCATTATACGACGGCATTGGAAAAATATTTAAAGTAGTTAACTTTAGGTTTTCCGTGCAGGGCGCGCTTATGACGCCAACTGAAGTTCATTAAATGCATTTTGACATGAAAAACAATCCTGCCTGCCTGAACTCCTTTGATCTATATGAGCGGATTACTCATGTCAGCAAAATATTCTGAAAAACAAAATTTATGAAACGCTCAGAGATTAACCATATAATAAGCAATGCCAAATCATTTCTGGCAGAAAGGCAGTTTCACCTTCCCCCCTGGGCATACTGGAATGTGTCACAATGGAAGGAAAACAGGGAAAATGCTTCTGAAGTAATTGAAAATATGCTGGGATGGGATATAACCGATTTCGGTTCAGGAGATTTCTCCTCTCGCGGATTGTTTCTTTTCACGATCAGGAACGGGAAATACAAGGTCGATAATAAGCCTTATGCCGAAAAAATAATGATCGTTGAAGAAAACCAGGAGACTCCGATGCACTATCATTGGTCAAAAATGGAGGATATAATTAACAGGGGAGGGGGTAACCTGGTTATTGAACTGTTTAATTCAACTGGTGAAAAACAACTCGACCCTAAACATCCGGTTCACATCAAAACCGATGGTATAGGCCGGATAGTTGAAGCAGGAGGGTCGGTGGTTCTTAAACCGGGGGAATCGATCTGCCTTGAGCAGGGAATATTCCACCGTTTCTATGGAGAATCTGGTAAGGGGAAAGTGTTGGTAGGAGAAGTCAGTACAGTTAACGACGACAATACAGACAACTTTTTCCATGAACCCATAGGGCGTTTCCCCGAAATAACCGAAGATGCAGCACCACTGCACCTGCTTGTTGCCGATTATAAAAAATTTCTTTAAGCCGATGGCTGACAAACCTTTCAGGATATCGGGGACAGGCTGCTCACTGGTTGATTACCTGTATAAACCAGTCGATTTTACGGGCGACAGGTTTAAAGAATATCTGTCGGTAAAGCCTGGTGATGGTGGATTGTCTCCCGGCAGACTTGTTTTTACAGGAGAACTGGAGAATTTTGCCGGCAGGGCATACCCGTTAATAAGGCATGATTTAACTGAAGGGATGGAACCGGTGGCCATAAATATTGGAGGTCCTTCAATAGTCTCCCTAATTCATGCCTCCCAGATATGCGGTCAAACTGCCGGGGTGTACTTTTACGGGTGCAGCGGAAATGATGATTCAGGTGAATTCATCAGGCAAAAGCTGTCATCAACACCGCTTAATACCGGTTTGTACAAGACAGTCGACAGCCATACTCCTTTTACCGATGTTCTGTCTGACCCGCATTATGATTCAGGCCACGGTGAAAGGGTTTTCATAAACAACATTGGTGCTGCATGGGATTTATTTCCCGAAGATCTGGGAGAAGATTTCTTTAACAGCCAGATAACAGTATTCGGTGGCACGGCACTGGTACCGAATATCCATAACGATCTTAAGAACCTTCTTATAAAAGCCAGGGAAAAAGGATCGTTGACCATTGTAAACACCGTGTTTGATTTTTTGAGTGAACGAAGAAATCCTCAAAATCCATGGCCCCTGGGAGAATCCATTGAGACTTACCGGTATATCGACCTGCTTATAGCAGACAGGGAGGAAGCTCTCAGGCACAGCGGTACCAGAACTCCGGAAGAGGCCATTGAATTTTTCAGGCATTCAGGAGCTGGCGCAGTAATTATAACTCACGGGCCTCATCCCATCCATTATTATGCAGATCATGAATATTTCATCAACCTGGAACCGGGAAGTCTTCCTGCTTCCAGGAAGGTGATTGATGAAATAGCCAATAATCCCGCTCTGGCAGGTGATACAACCGGTTGTGGCGACAACTTTACCGGCGGAGTTATAGCATCGGTAGCACGCCAGATGATCGATACTCCCGGCCAGCCGGTAGATTTGAAGTCCGCTATTGCCCTGGGCGTGGCGTCAGGTGGTTTTGCCTGTTTTTATCATGGTGGCACCTATCATGAAAAATTTCCTGGAGAAAAGCTGCAACTTGTTACCAAATATTATGATGCCTATCTTAAGCAAATTGATAAACCTTTTAAATAACCGGTCACAGAAGCAGGTTTCCCGGAACTGTAATTTCCGGTTAAACTGAAAGCGAGTATTGAAAGAAAAGAAGTATGAAGGCGATAGAAAAAATCATCATTTTCGGTGCAGGGAAAATAGGGCGGTCCTTTATTGGGCAACTTTTTGGCACTGCCGGTTATGAACTTGTATTTGTTGATATTAACGAAAGTATTATCAAGTTGATCAATGAGCACAGGCAGTACAGGGTAGTAATAAAAAGCGATCACGGCGATAAGGATATAATTTTGAAAAATGCCAGGGGAATAGTGCTTAAAGACGTTGAAATGGTAGCCGGGGAACTGGCAGACGCACCTGTAGCGGCAATATCTGTGGGTCAGCAGGGGCTTCGGGGAGTAACTCCCGTATTTGCAAAGGCGCTATTATTGCGCCGGGAGAAATTCGGCAATTGGCCCCTTGATGTTATCCTTGCCGAGAACATGCGGAATGCCGATGAGTATTTCCTAAGACATCTGATGCCGTTGCTGCCTGAAGACTTTCCCGGCGCTCTGCTACCCGGGATGGTTGAAACAAGTATTGGGAAAATGGTACCCATAATGACGCAAAAGGATATTGATGAGGACCCTCTGCAAGTGTTTGCAGAACCTTATAATGAGTTAATCGTTTCCGGTCCCGGATTTAAAAATCCGGTTCCTGCTATTAACAACCTGTCGCCCAAAGAGAATATCAAGGCATGGGTTGACAGGAAGCTGTTTATCCATAATCTCGGCCATGCCTGTGCAGCCTACACCGGCTACCTAGCAAATAACCGGCTTGTTTACCTTTATGAGGCACTTGATATAAATGAAGTATATGAAACCACACGGCAGACAATGATGCAATCGGCCGACATATTACTTGCCATGTATCCCGATGAATTTACTCCTGACCAGCTAAAAAATCATGTAGATGACCTGTTGTCAAGATTCAGGAACAGGGCTCTTGGTGATACCTTGTTCAGGGTAGGCTGCGACCTCTGCCGAAAGCTTGGCCCGGAAGACAGGTTCACTTCCCCGATAAGGGAAGCTATCAGGTTAAATAAGCCTTTTGACATGATACTGAAAGCCATGGTTGCGGGACTTTCATTCAGGGCTGTTGATGAAAGAGGAAATCTCTTCGAGCAGGACAAAAGGTTTTTTAAAGAGGCAGAAAAAGGGATTGTCCATATTCTTTCATATATTTCAGGGTTTACTGATCAGGAAGTGCAACACATCACCAAATTACTCTGATACCGGCTACGAATACTAAAGTGCAGCATTAATAATACTGAGAAACCGATAAAAGACTAAGAAAAAAGATTTTTTAAAAAAGTACCATTGAAGTTAAATTGGGCGTAGTGAATAAAAATAATATAATTTATACAATTTAGTGACATAGCGGGAGAAGCCTCGTTAACGATCAATCTGCCATATGGATTTAGAGGTTGCACAAGTGAAAGTCCTCGTCGTTCAATAAGAGCCCCGGTTGCCATATTTCTATGTAAAAAACTTGTGAAACCTAATAATACATGTCCTATGAGAACATTTTTAATAGCCAGCTTGTACCTTGCTCTTCTGGTCTTTTTAGGCACCAGTGCCAGTCCCTCTGATGATGACAAAATCCGCCTGATCATCCGTGCCGATGATATAGGTTCATCCCATGCTGCCAACAGGGCATGTATAGATTCCTATGATAACGGGATCGCCACTTCGGTCGAAATTATGGTAAACTGCCCATGGTTTCCCGAGGCGGTCGAGATGCTTAAACTGCATCCCGGGTATGACGTAGGCGTTCACCTGATGCTTACGAGTGAATGGGATATGGTGAAATGGCGTCCCCTTACCAATAGTCCTTCACTTGTTGATGAAGATGGTTATTTTTATCCCATGATATGGCCAAATGATAACTACCCGCCTTCCAGGACGTTGAGGCACGCGGACTGGAATCTGGAGGAGATTGAGCAGGAGCTGAGGGCCCAGATCGAACTTGCCATAAAACACATTCCACAGGTAAGCCACCTTTCAGCTCATATGGGCTTCACCAGTATGGACGAAAAGGTGGCGCTGCTTGTCCGGAAACTTGGTGCTGAATACAGCATTGACATCAATCCGGATGATCATGGGGTGAAAAGGTTTCCCGGCTGGCGGGGAGCGGTTACCCTGGAAGAAAAGATCTATAAATTCATCGAAAACCTGAAAGCACTCGAACCAGGCACATATTTGTTTGTTGAACACCCTGCATATGACGAGCCTGAAATGCGTGCTACATTCCATACCGGCTATACCAATGTGGCTGCCGACAGGGATGATGTGACACATGTACTGACCAGTGAAAAAGTAAAGAATTTTATCGCTGAAAGCGGAATAGAACTTATTAGCTACAGTGATCTGAAGAAATAATTGTTTGCCTGGCTATAGATCGATGATAAGAAACCGACCTTCAGGGATTTCATTAGTGAAATAATGTCATCACGTAATCAGATAGATTAAAAGATAGATCTCGTTCCACGAAAGTTGTATATTTATGAAACGATAAATTGGCAGATTACTAACTATAGTCCCTTTAAAATAAATCCGGCCGTTGTGTCGTAAATTATTATTAAAACATGAAAATCAAAAGGGCCATACTCACAGTGACAATTATAACCGGTTTTGTTTTTCTGATGTTTCTTGTTTATGGAAACAGTATTGTCTGGAGCCGGCATGTTGATGATGAAGGTATAGAATTTTTTGTTGATCCAGGTGGGGATGACAGGAACACGGGTAAGCGGTCCAGTCCGCTAGCCTCACTGGAAGGGGCTCGTGATGCGGTCAGGGCTTACCGGAAAACTCATCCGGAAGATATTCCGGTAACAGTGTGGTTGGCTGATGGCACATATTTAATCACCAGGCCATTAAAATTTGATGCCAATGATTCGGGTAAAGGTGAATACAAAGTAAGGTACAAAGCATTAAAAGGGGCTAATCCGGTCCTTTCCGGAGGTGCGGAGATCTCAGGATGGCAACATCGCGGTGATGGAGTATGGATGGTAAAGGTATCTCATGAACTTGTTAAGAAGGGCTTCAGGGAATTGTTTGTTGACGGGGAGAGGGCCATCAGGGCCCGTCATCCCAATTCTGAATACATGAGGGTTGAAGAGGTAGGTGCCGACAGACGCACTAACTTCCGGTTTAACCCGGGTGATTTTCCGGTTCCCGAAAATCTGAAACAAGTTGAACTCGTCCTGATCCATGACTGGTCTATTTCCCGTATTCCCCTGAGTGAAATTGATTATAGTCTGAATCGTATTACCGCTGTCGATTCAATCGGGGCAAAATGCCTCAGTTTTTTTAACCTGGATAACTGGGAGAAAAATCCCCGTTACTACCTTGAAAACGACATTTCTTTCCTTGATGCTCCCGGAGAATGGTTCTTCGACAGTAATGAAAGCAATCTTTACCTGATGCTGCCCGAAGGGGCAGATCCGGGACAAATGAAAGTTATAGTCCCCGCTACCGGACCACACCTTATGATCATTGAGGGAAGTGAACAGCAAAAAGTAAGGAACATAAGTTTCGAGGGCATCTCTTTCAGCCATTGTTCATGGATGATACCTGAAAATGGTTATGCCGGCATCCAGGCTTGTCATTTTGATCCCCGACCGACCGCCGAAGGATGGTCTGTAGTTCCTGCTGCTGTTTATTTTAAATGGGCCGAGAACTGCTCGTTTACCAACTGCACTTTCACTCAGCTTGGAGGATCGGCCATCTGGTTTTCCTCAGGTTGTAATGATTGCTCTGTTGCTGACTCGCATTTTGAAGACATTTCCGGGAATGCTGTAATGGTGGGAGACGGGCGTGATCGCCAGGTAGACGGCGAGGTATGGTGGCGGGTCGTGCCTGAGCAGACAGCCCGGGGCAATTCCGTGGTTAATAATACCATAACTGCCATCGGGAAACAATTTTATGGTGCCGTGGGAATTTGGTGCGGATTTACTGCTGAAACCGTTATTAGTGGAAATCATTTATATAATCTGCCTTATACCGGGATTTCCGTGGGATGGGAGTGGAGCCCGATTCCTACCCCGTGTCGGGATAATCATCTGACAGCTAATCACATTCACCATATCATGCAAAAACTGAGTGATGGCGGCGGAATATATATGCTTGGACTCCAGCCTGGCAGCACTATCTCGGGTAATCTGATTCACGATGTTTCCATCAATGCCGGCAGGGCCGAAAGCAATGGCATGTTCCTCGACGAAGGAACGACAGATATTACTGTGGCTGATAACATTATTTACAACATTGCACGATCTCCCCTGCGGTTTCACCGGGCAACTACCAACCTGATTAAGAATAATATACTTAGCTGCGGCGATGACATACCACCGGTACGCTACAATAACACCCGGGAGGAAGATATTATACTTGAAGACAACCTGATTCTGCTAGATTCAAATCCTGACGACCGGGATAAATTGGAGAAGGCGGTATTGCAGTGGCATAAAAACAGGTAATAATGAAGGTAAAATTCAGGAAACCCGGTGAATAGAGTTTCCTGATGGCACTGTTTCAGAGATGTTCTCCGGAACTTTTCTTAATTACTCATTAATTCCTGGCATCGATTGCATTTTGGTTATTTAAATCAGGGTTTCACCATTAATAATTCTAAATATTTATATTATGGCTGAATTAAAGACTCAACAAAATGATGCAGACGTTCATGGTTTTATCAATTCGTTTGCAGATACTGACCAAAAACGAGATGATAGTTTTAAACTATTAAAACTAATGCAGGATTTCACCGGACACGAACCAAAAATGTGGGGGCCGTCCATAATTGGTTTTGGCAGTTATCATTACAAATCAGAGAGAAGCAAGCAGGAAGGAGATTGGTTTTTGGTAGGTTTTTCACCCCGAAAAGCCGCCATCTCGCTTTATGTATATTCAGGAGATACGGAACACGAGTATTTATTAAAGAACCTCGGTAAGTTTAAAATGGGTAAAGCATGCATTTATATAAAGAAACTTGATGATATAGACCAGAACGAGCTAAAAAAATTAATTCAAGCAACGATAACCTATTTACAAACGAAACACGGAAAACAATAAATTCTGTCAATGCAGAGTTCAAGAAAATTCCCCATTACGATATAAAAAAACCTAATGACCTATGAAACATAAAATTTCCATGACAATTAAGGTTACTATTACGATTGTTGGTCTTTTTATGACTGACCTGGTTATTCCGCAATCCAGCCTTCCTGATTTTCTGGAAGGTACATGGAAGATTGAAAACAATGAAGTTTACGAGCATTGGGACAGGCTCAATGAAAGTTCAATGAAAGGATTTTCATACATTGTTAAGGATGGGAAGATGTCGATTTCAGAATATTTGGAAATTTCACAAATTGATGGTGAAATTTCCTATACAGCAACTGTTTTAAACCAAAATGAGGGTAAACCAATAAACTTTAAGTTAACCAAGACAGACAGTACATACACATTTGATAACCCTGATCATGATTTTCCTAAGAAAATTGTATACCAAAAACTTAACAACGCAGAAGTATTTGTGCAGGTTTCTGACGGGAAGCAAAAAGGGTTTGCCTACAAGATTATAAGGCAACATGAGAAAGAAACAGTATCAGACACTACCGTTTTAAACCCAAACTATGATCCCCGGTTAGCTCAAAAATTGGGAGCCGACGATTATGGAATGAAGGGCTTCATCCTGGTAATTTTGAAAACAGGACCCAATCAAACAACAGATACTAAATTTATCAATGAAAGTTTCAGGGGACACCTTGACAATATTGGCCGGTTGGCAGAAGAAGGAAAATTGGTCGTTGCCGGACCGCTTGGCAGTAATAAAAACAATTATCGTGGAATTTTTATACTAAATGCAGCTACTACAGAAGAGGCTGAAGCATTATTGAAAACTGACCCTGCGATAAGGGAGGGATTGCTGAATGCTGAGATTTACAACTGGTATGGTTCAGCAGCTTTGCCGGTATACCTTGATTATTCAGACAAAATATGGAAAGTCAAGCCATGAGAGTCTTCCGAACCTGCTTTTAAGTGTCTATGAAATGAAAAAGTAACAGACTTTAATATTATTATGCCTTACCTGCATTGTACAATTATCAATAAAGGCCTCATGTGTAGAAGCACAAATTAATAATTACAGGTATTATGGGCTGGAAGCTTAGGTTCCAGTTGGTGTACCTGATTCAGAAGTTATCCGGAATCTGAGGTTGCTGGTTGAAACCGAGCCGGAAGCCCGGGAATTATGGCAGCAGCTTGAGGCGCTCGCCGAATCATACCTTTCTGAGAAGCCGAGTCCAATTGAAACTGGAGTTCTTGCCGAGGCAGGCTGGCTTATAGAATCTATGGAGAAAGAGTTCTAGATCCTATGCCGGCCGATGATGAGGTGCGATACTTGGCTTCTATTCTCCTGCCGTTGGAGCTCCTATCCAGCCCGTCACACGAAAATTGTAAACAAGTTCCACAGGTCCTGTCGATGTTTCATGGACCTCGTGATGTGATTTGTTAATATTGATCGGAATGGTCTAACTGGAGTGAATGACTTTTATATAGCAGAAGTGAGAAAACTACAGCATAAATAATAACGCAGGTGCAAACTAAGGGCTGGAGAAAAGCAATAGCTTCAGATCGCGAGACTGATGCAGGTACAGGGAGTTGATGAGGCATGCATACCAATCGGAACTATTGAGATTGTTCGCGTTCAGCAAACCGCTTCTGTTGCGGGATTTATATCACTCCTCGATCTCCCTGTGATAATCCTGCAATGACTTCACCTGGTACTTTCCGACCAATCGTTCCTTGATCCCCTGCGTAGCAGCGAAAGCGGCTGCGGTTGTGGTGATGTAGGGAACATAGTGCTTTATGGCCGTTTTGCGGATATATGAGTCGTCGTATTCACTAAGTTTGCCTGCCGGTGTATTTATAAGCAGGTCGATATGTCCGTTAACTATGGCATCGATGATATTCGGACGGTGCTCGTGCAGTTTATTGATAAACAATGCCTGGATTCCATTGGCCTCCAGAAAATCTTTGGTGCCGCCTGTAGCCATTATCCTGAATCCCATTTCCTTAAAATTCCGGGCAGTTTTAAGTATTTTTTCCTTGTCGCGGTCGGCAATGGTAATTAGCACAGTACCCGATTCCGGTAAGGGTACTTTCGTGGCTTCCTGCGATTTGAAGAAGGCTAGTCCGAATGAATTGGCCATACCAAGCACTTCGCCGGTAGATCGCATCTCAGGCCCCAGCACCGGATCAACATCGGGGAACATATTGAATGGGAAGACTGCCTCCTTCACACCAAAATGTTTGAACTTCCGGCGTTTTAAACCTAAATCGCTCAGTTTCTTCCCCAGAACGATCTCCGTGGCCAACTTGGCCATAGGGATATTGCAGATTTTCGATACAAGGGGAACAGTGCGTGAAGCGCGTGGATTGGCTTCGAGGATATACACCACATCCTTGTAAATAGCATACTGAATGTTCATCAGTCCCACAACCTTCATTTCAATAGCAATACGCCTGGTATAATCTTCGATAGTTCTGATCGCATCTTCCGGAATGATAACCGGTGGGATCACACAAGCTGAATCGCCGGAATGTATACCGGCATATTCGATATGCTGCATAACGGCAGGAACGAAGGCATCAGTACCATCGGCAATTGCGTCTGCCTCGGCCTCTATTGCATCTTCGAGGAACATGTCGATCAGCAAGGGACGATCGGGGGTAACATCGACGGCAGCCGTTACATATTGCCTCAGCATTTCCTCATCCAGCACTACTTTCATTCCGCGCCCACCCAGGACATAAGATGGACGAACCATCAGCGGATAGCCAATATTGCGGGCTATCTCAATGGCCTCTTCAAGTGTGCTGGCCATTCCCGAAGGAGGCTGGGGTATATTCAGTTTTTCCATTATTTGCCGGAAGCGGTCACGGTCCTCTGCCAGGTCAATCGTTTCCGGACTGGTCCCTATTATCTTCACTCCATTGGCTTCAAGTTCCCGGGCGATGTTAAGCGGCGTCTGTCCCCCAAACTGCACGATCATGCCTTCGGGTTTTTCCTTTTTGTAGATGCTTAACACATCTTCCACGGTAAGTGGTTCAAAATACAATTTATCGGAAGTATCATAATCGGTCGACACAGTTTCCGGGTTGCAGTTCACCATGATCGATTCATAGCCGGCATCCCTGATGGCAAAGGCGGCATGAACACAGCAATAGTCAAATTCAATACCCTGTCCGATACGGTTTGGCCCCCCGCCAAGTACCATGATCTTCCTGCGGTCGTCTGTCGCAACCTTATCTGGGGCATTGTAGGTTGAATAATAATAGGCCGCGTCGGCGCCACTTACAGGTACCGAGTCCCATGACTCTTCAAGCCCAAGGGCAAGTCGCCTGTCACGAATCTCCCTTTCGGGGATGTCGAGAAGCCGGGCAAGGTATTTATCTGCAAAACCATCTTTTTTCGCCTGGATGAATATATCATCGGGCAGACTGGTTTGCTTGAATGAAAGTATCTTCTCCTCCAGTTCCACCAGCTCTTTCATTTGTTCAATAAACCATGCCTTGATGTAGGTTTTCTGATGAAGATCCTCCACTGTGGCACCTTTCCTGAGTGCCTCGTACATTATATACTGCCTTTCACTTGACGCGTCTGTCAGCAGTATCATTAACTCATCAAGGGTTTTTGAATTGAAATCCTTTGCAAAACCAAGTCCGTACCGCCCGGTTTCAAGCGAGCGAATGGCTTTTTGAAAAGCCTCCTTGTAGTTCTTGCCAATGCTCATCACTTCACCGACGGCCTGCATCTGAGTTCCCAGCTTATCTTTTAGTCCGTCGAACTTCTCAAATGCCCATTTGGCAAATTTCACCACCACATAATCACCCCAGGGTGTATATTTCTCAAGAGTTCCTTCACGCCAGTAGGGAATTTCGTCAAGAGTCAGTCCCCCGGCAAGAAGTGCGGATATGAGAGCAATTGGAAACCCTGTTGCCTTGGATGCCAGTGCGGAGGAGCGGGAGGTGCGTGGATTGATCTCTATCACTACCACACGGCCGGTTTTGGGGTCATGTGCAAACTGTACATTGGTGCCTCCAATCACGCCGATATCCTCTACAATACGGTAGGAATAATCCTGGAGCCTCTTCTGCAGCTCTTCAGTAATGGTAAGCATCGGAGCAGTGCAGAATGAGTCGCCGGTATGAACCCCGATGGCATCGACGTTCTCAATAAAACACACCGTGATCATCTGGTTTTTAGAATCACGCACCACTTCAAGTTCCAACTCTTCCCATCCAAGAACAGATTCCTCTACCAAAATCTGGTTTGTCATGCTGGCTGCCAGTCCCCGGGCAGCAATAACCCTGAGCTCCTCAATGTTATAAACAAGTCCGCCACCTGTTCCCCCCATGGTGTATGCAGGGCGGATAACCACCGGAAAGCCAAGATCAGCAGCAACCTTTTCTGCATCGGCCACGGTGTTGACCGCAGTCGATCTGGCCATCTCTATGCCAAGCCTGGCCATGGAATTTTTAAATTCTGTACGGTCTTCTCCCTTTTCAATTGCCTTCAGGTTCACGCCGATTACCTTCACATTGTATTCATCCAGAATTCCAAGGTTAGCGAGCTGAAAAGAGAGGTTTAACGCGGTCTGTCCACCCAGGTTGGGCAGCAGGGCATCCGGCCGTTCTTTTTTGATGATCTCAGTAAGCGCATACACATTGAGAGGTTCGATATAAGTGAAATCGGCCATCTCCGGATCGGTCATTATCGTAGCTGGGTTGGAATTTACCAGCACGATCTGGTAACCCAGGGATCGCAGGGCTTTGCAGGCCTGGGTGCCGGAGTAGTCAAATTCACAAGCCTGCCCTATGACGATGGGGCCGGATCCGATGATCAGGATTTTGTTTATATCTTCGTGTTTGGGCATACAGACAGAGATTTAGGATGGTGTTTTAAGATTCTTACAAAGATGCCCAAAAATTTTAAAATTGTGCCCTGTGAGTGCATGTTTCTGAAATAATCAGGCATCAAAAGTTACGGCACACATCTGTACATGAATATGCTATATAGTTACTACTGGAAATGTTTTAAAATTCAATACCTTTCAATAGCCTGATCGATCTATAAGCCTGTCATTTGCAAAATATATCATTCAGCTTTCAATTTTTTAGAAATTTCACTTTTTGCAATTGCGATAGTTTTAAAACAACAAAAAGAGTGTGTATACGGCTTCCGCTGAAGATGAATGTCACATTATTTTGTGCTGAATGGATAAATCAAAGAAGGTTACGTTGATTGCGTAACGCAACATACGGAATAATATATAGGGGGAGGTGGTGCTCATGGAGTGTTTAATAGTTGTCTTATGGATATGCTACGTTTTATAGCTTAATTGAAATATAATTTTCTTGTTAACTCAAAATAGGTATTTTTGGTACTATAAAAATTATAAAATGAACAAGCCGGTATTTTTCAATTTCAGGATTTTATTTTCTACCCTCATTATTCTGGCTGTCATATCATCATGCCAGATACATGAGGAACCAAAATGGCTGCGGGGTAACATGCATACACATACTTTCTGGAGCGATGGTGATGATTTTCCCGAATCTGCAGCAAAGTGGTATAAAGAAAATAATTATGATTTTCTGGTCTTCACCGATCACAATATTTTGCTTGAGACACCAACTCAGGGACCGGTCCGTGGAAGTCACCAGCTTATTGACGGAGAACTCTGGCAGAGACTATCCAAAGATCATCCCGCAGTTAAAAAGTATGTTGGATCCTTTGGCGAGGAGTGGCCTGATATCAGTCCGCAAGAAGATGACAATGTTCTGATACGGCTCAGGCCCCTGGACGAATTCCGTGATATGTTTGAAGAGCCGGGAGAGTTTATGCTTATCATGGGAAACGAGATCACCGATCAGCAGGCTATTCATGTAGTGGCCATTCACCAGGATGAGGTAATACCGACAGTGGGAGGAGGCCCAGGCCAGAGGGCTGACATGATAAGGGAGATCGTAAGCCGTGTTGATGACTACAGGGAAAGATCCGGCCGTAAAACATGGCCTGTTCTTGCACATCCTAATTTTACCTGGGCTATAACTGCTGAGAAGATGCTGGAGGTTGAAGATCTGAGGTATTTTGAGCTGTATAACGGTCATCCGGCTGTAAATAATGAAGGTGATGACTACCGCGCCGGAACCGAAAGGATTTGGGATATAGTTCTCTCCATGCGTCTGTCCTCGGCAAACGGGAAATTACTTTACGGACTGGCAACAGACGACACCCACAACTATCATACACAAGGTGCCACTCCCGGCAGGGGCTGGGTAATGGTGCGCAGCAATGATCTTGAGACAGGATCAATTCTCGATGCTTTGGACAGGGCTGATTTCTACAGTACCACTGGTGTAATGCTCAAAGACATCAGAATGAATGGTAGAAAGATAGAGGTTGATATTATACCCGAAGATGGGGTTACATATACCACTGAGTATATTGGAACATTAGCTGGATTCGATACATCAAGTACACCGACCCTTGACGGGGAAGGAAACGTAATTTCAAATACCACGCGAACATACAGCGAGGAGATTGGTCAGGTGCTTGCCGTATCAAATGATCTGAGCTCAAGCTATAGATTTACCGGGAATGAATTGTATGTCCGCGTCAGGATCACTTCTTCGGCCGACAAGACAGACAGGATTACAGGAGAAGTTCTTGGGAAGCAGGTTGCCTGGGTACAGCCGGTAATTCCGGGTATCGCAATGCCAGCTGGTCGGTGATACAATGCATGATGAATGGTGATACAATGCATGATGAATGGTGATATAATGCGTGCTGATCTCTGAGATAATGAGAGCTGATCGTTGAGATAATGGGAATTGATCGGTGAGAAAAATAAGTCCTGACCGGTTAGATAAAGGTTGCTGACTGCTGAGTCAATTAGTCCTGACTGGTGAGATAGCTTGCTGACCGCTGAAACAATGAATGCTGATTGTTGAGAAAATGTGTGATGAGTCAGTCGAAACTTTAAAACGACAGCTAAAAGATGGCGGGTTTGCTTATTTATATTTGGCAGCAAGGCATAAAGGACCTTCAGATGAGGGTTGGTTTTGAAAAGAAATGAATAAAGCAATGTTGATTCATCCATGGTAACCACGTGACATAATAGAGTAACTTAGTTATATTAAATATAATAATACCACTTAATTCAAATGAAATTAAAACATTTTTTTAAAGTAATGTTTTCGGGGTTCACCCTGCCAATACAGGATGGACCGTTAAAGGGCAAAAAATGGTGTGCTACTACCAGTATAAGATATATAAAGGGGAAATATGTAAAACGGGATACTGATATATTGAATGAAAATGTCGTTAAGGATAATGTAGTTTATGACATAGGTGCTCATGTCGGATATTTTTCAATATTATGCTCTGATATCGTAGGTAATGAAGGGAAGGTCTATGCATTTGAGCCGGTACCGATGAACCTGTTGTTCCTTCGAAAACACATTAAAATAAACAGGGCGAATAACATCAAAGTATTCGACATCTGCGTTTCAGATACTATTGGTGAGGAATATTTTGACAATACAGAGGGGAGTGCCACCGGCCATTTATCCCCGGAAGGGAAGCTCAGGGTAAGGGTAAATACCCTGGATAATTTATTGAGTTCCGGTGAAATTCTTCCGCCGGATTTCATTAAGATCAATGCTGAAGGTGCTGAACAATCAATATTAGCGGGTTGTATGAATATTATTGAAAAATATCACCCCAAATTTTTAATTACTTTTCATGGCGAAGAGTTGAGGGATAATTGCATCAAATTACTTTCGCAATTCGATTATAAAATTAAGATTACCGCAGAGGATGCACTTTATGCTGAGTAAGGAAAGTGCCGTAATTTTCAGCTGATGATCATTTTATACTATAATTCCTGCAAATGAGGCCTGGAAATTAAATTCTGAGATATGAAAACAACACCCGAACACGATGACCGAATGGCAAAAATGACCTTTGCCTCTGTATATCCACATTATCTGAATAAAGTGGAAAAGAAAGGAAGAACAAAAGAAGAGTTGGATAAAGTTATTGAGTGGCTGACCGGATTCGATAACAGCATGCAGCAAGAACTGATTAAAGAAGAGGCCACTTTTGAAACATTTTTCCGGAAAGCCAGATTAAATACTAACGCTCCCCTTATTAAAGGAATGATTTGCGGATATCGGGTTGAAGAAATTGAAAACCCATTAACCCGGCAGGTGAGATATCTTGACAAGTTGGTTGATGAACTGGCCAAAGGCAAAAAGATGGAAAAGATATTGAGGGTCGGCTAATTTAATCAGGTGCAACAAACATAGATGGGTTTAAACAAGCGGATGGTCAATTTCAGACATTGCTTTAACCACGGAAGGTACATTTACCTATTCTGATTTAATTCCGCCCGCCGCATTTCACTATTATATAGAGATGGCGCAGAAAAATAAATAATAGATGTGTGTATGGAGATTATTGAATAGCTTAACCCATATTTTCAGTTACTTTTCATTTCGAAGAGTTAAGGGCATCAGGAACTTTCGCAATTCGGTTATAAAATCAAGATTACTGCAGAAGTGCCCTTTTTGCGAATCGAAGGAGGGCAGGATATTATTGGTTATCCTGGATATTCGTTTGATAGGGGAGATGGCTTATAAACCAAAAGGGTTCTAATGGAAATTATTCTGGAAGTTATAGTGACCTGACACCAGGAGCAGTGGTGGTCAGTGGCAGATTAACCGGTTATTTATTAGTCAGTCACCAGGTGAGGGTCGCCTTAATTGTTTTACCTTGTAATTCCGGCATATCGATTCTTGGAAGTGACATGAGCAGGCTTTTTCCTTCGCGGACTAATGCCGGTTCACTTGTTACAGCTCTCCTGTCCTCAGTTCCAGCAAATCCAGCAAATACAGCAGGCTCTCCCAAATCAATATAATTAGTTGACAGTTTCCGCTCGGAAGCATTTTCTACCCATCCCTCATTGTTAATCCTTGCATAAATTTCGACCGAACCCAGATTACCTGCCGCTGACATTGGATATCTCAAATAAAACTGAAGATACTTCCTTATCTCATCAAGATTTACCAGTTCCCTGGAGTGCCTGGGCCAGGTTACTGCCATAGGTAACAATTGGCCATGGCCACCAGCATCATGCCTTTTCATTAGGGCTGCTGATCCTTCATGGATGGCATCTTGTTGTGTGTTTTCTCTTGATGTCTCACTACTCTTTGATGGCTGCAATACAAACCTGAAATTGAACTTTGCTGTTTTACCATTCAGTTGGGGAATATTAAACTCAGGGAAGGAATTGATTACTCTTTTGCCTTCTGTGATAAGGATTTCATGAGTGGGTGACTCTGCAAGTTCAATTTCTGGTATGGAATATCCAACTATGACGACTTCCTTAATTTCAATAAAATCATCTGTAGGCTCAGTTGTTGTTAGTTCAGTTATCTTCCCAAGATTGTTCACGCTTGCAAAAAGACTTACATGTCCCATTTGGCCTGCTTCAACAGCTTCCCGGGGATATCTTATGTTTTCAGCTATGAATCGTCTTAAAGAATCCACAGTTTCAACTTCATCCAATAATATTTTCATTGGTGAAGTTATTCGGGTTTCTTTTTGTTGTTCGGCAATGTCAGTTTGGTTAGTTACATTTTCCCTGTTGCGGATAATGACCGTTTCTTTCCCCGAAAGGGAAAGTAACAGGATTGCAGTTACTGGAATGATTGCCAGGCGTGCAAAACCTGAAAATTTGTTGTTGCGGTTTGATTTCATCATGATGATTCGTTTTTTAAGGTTTGAGGCATTTAATTCGATTAAAAGAGGGGATTTAACACTTTTCTGCGCCATAGAAAGCATTGCCAGCTGGTATTCAATTGGATCAAATGAGCGGGCAACCACATCATCGGCCCTGAATTCGAGGTTGTTCCTTATTGCCATTCTTTTCAGCCAGGCAAATGGGTTAAACCACTGCAACATGAAAAGAAGTTCTGCTGTAAGGATATCTACAAAATGTTTTTCTCTTGAATGGACAGCCTCGTGTACCAATACCATATTCAGCGATGGATGGCCAAGAATTTCTCGGCCTATAACGATCCTGTCCAGAAAGGTAAATGCCCGGATATTTTTTCCGGAGATATTGATATTCATTCCTGCAATATTTACAGTGGTACTGTTTGCCTTGATGCGCGCTGCGACTATAAATGCATAAGCCAGCCGGAAAAGAAAATATATTACACCTGCGAAATAAATAATCAGAAGGTAATGATGGAGACCCATTGTACCGGCAGTTTCCGGAACATATATAATGTTTTCAGAAATTAGGTTTGTCTCTGCAGTGATATATGAATATGCTGTTTCCGTTAAATAGGTTTTCCTTTTGAAAGTGATAAGTGGAATAATGAATGAGGCCAGGAATGATCCGGCAAGATACAGGCGGTTGAACACAAATTGTTTGCTTTTCCTGAACAGGAAATGGTATGTTAAATAAAATACCGCTGTTCCAACTGAGACCTTAAGCAGGTAATAAAGGATATTTTCCATGATTATCTGGATTTTATCAGTTTCATTATCTCTTCAATTTCACGTGGACTTAATTTTTCGTCTTTTATAAAAGAGGCCACTGCCGTGGAAAAAGAGTTGTCGAAATAATCACTTATTATCTCTTTCATGAAGACTTTTCTATATTCCTCTTTCGGGAGAAGGGGAAAATATTCGTAGGTTTTGCCATATTGCTTAAATCCGACGAATTCTTTATCCTGAAGGATTCTCACCAAAGATGAAATGGTATTATAGTGAGGTTTAGGGTCAGGATATTCGGCTACAATGTCTTTGACAAAGGCTTTTTCAAGTTTCCAGAGGATTTTCATTACCTCCTCTTCTTTTTTTGTTAGTTTATCCATATTTGTGGTTTTTGTTATCTTGAGTAAATGTATAACTGATTTATCAGTTTACCAACTGTTTTATTAGTTATTTTACTAAAAAATTAAGAATAATTCATATGTAGTTGTAATACAAGCGTTAAGGTGTTGGGTTTATTTCGTGATAAGAAAGAGATTAGGAATGACTGGAATAAAATGCCCGTGAATTTTTTATTCAGGTCATGCGAAGGTTTAGTCTTGGCAGGAGGTTATTGTAATGAAATAATCCAACAAAAAACTCTTATCTTTATTTATAGATTTAACCTAGATTGAGCGATTTATGCAAAAAAAGATAAAAGATAGCTTGTTTAATTCC